>CAZTQN010000026.1:0-59429 GCA_964615765.1 uncultured Phycisphaeraceae bacterium | reverse complement strand
TCTGGACAAGAGCCACCTGTCGGACTTGAACCGACGACCTGCGGTTTACAAAACCGCTGCTCTACCAGCTGAGCTAAGGTGGCCAGACGGGGCATCGTACCCAGCGCTGAAACGCGGAGATTCAGACGTCGCCGTCTCATTTGGGCGGCGGCGGCGGAACGCGAACACCGGGGCGTCGGCGGCAAACAACCGGGGCGCTCGATCCGGGTCGACGGGCCCGGCGGCGGCGCGCGCCCCGGGTAGCATCGGCCCGCGCGCCGGCCCTCGCCGCCCGGCGAGCGTGACGGGTCGCCCGGCATCGGGCGTCCTTCGTCTTTGCAGAGCACGCGATCCATCAGGACCACTGACCACCATGATCGACATCAAGGCGCTTGTCAAACGGTTCGGGGACTTCACGGCGGTTGACCACGTCTCGTTCGCCGTCGGCCAAGGCGAGGTGCTCGGGTTCCTCGGGCCCAACGGCGCCGGGAAGTCGACCACGATGAAGATGGTCACCGGCTTTCTGACGCCGACCTCGGGCACGGCGGTCGTGTGCGGGCACGACGTGACGACGGCGCCGCTCGCCGTCAAGGAGCGCATCGGCTACCTGCCCGAGGGCGCGCCCGCGTACCCGGACATGACGCCCGAGAGCTTCCTGAACTTCGTGGCCCGCGTGCGCGGGCTGCGCGGGTCGGACCGCTCGCGGCGCATCGGCGAGGTGATCGAGACGGTGCAACTCCAGGGCGTGATGCGGCAGAGCATCGACACGCTCAGCAAGGGGTACAAACGCCGCGTCGGGCTGGCCCAGGCGCTGCTGCACGATCCCGACGTGCTCATCATGGACGAGCCGACCGACGGGCTGGACCCGAACCAGAAGCACCAGGTGCGCGAGTTAATCCAGTCGATGGCGTCGCGCAAGTGCATCGTGCTGAGCACGCACATCCTTGAAGAAGTCGAATCGGTGTGCACGCGGGCGGTCATTATCGCCCGCGGCAAACTGGTCGCCGACGGCACGCCGGAGCAGCTGCGCTCGCGCAGCAAGCGGCACAACGCCGTTACGCTGACCTTCCGCCTGCCCGACGCGGGGCAGCTCAGCGCGTATCGGGCCGAACTGACGCGCCTGCCGAACGTCTACGGCGTCGACGACGGCCCGCCCGATCCACCCGGCCTGGACGCACGAGGAGTCTCGCGTCCGGCGCTGACCATCCTGCCCAAGCCCGGCACGACGGTGCTGGCGGACGTCGGTGCGATGGTGCGGAGCAAGAACTGGCCGGTGGAGGAGATCCGCGTCGAGCCCGGGCGATTGGACGATGTGTTCCGCGACATCACCCGCCCGACGCACGCGGCAGCCGCGGGAGGTGCGCGATGAGCAGCACCATCAGCCCGCCCGCCGCGAGCGCCGGTCAGGTCAACGGGACGCTCCCGAGTCCGCACGCAGCGCGTTCCGCGGGTGTGCGGGCCGCGCCGCCGGGGTGGATCGGTCGCACGTCCGCCGTGGTGATCCGCGAGCTGGGCGGCTACTTCCTGACGCCGGTCGCGTACGTGTTCATCGTCATCTTCCTGTTCCTGACGGGCGTGTTCACGTTCCAACTCGGCGAGCTGTTCGAGCGCGGGCAGGCCGATCTGCAGCCTTTCTTCGACTTCCACCCGTGGCTGTACCTGTTCCTGGTGCCGTCGGTCGCGATGCGGCTGTGGAGCGAGGAGCGCAAGCAGGGCACGATCGAACTGCTGCTGACGCTGCCGATTCCGCTGTCGAGCGCGGTGGTGGGCAAGTTCCTCGCTGCGTGGATCTTCACGGGCATCGCGCTGCTGCTCACGTTCCCGGTGTGGATCACGGTGAACTATCTGGGTCACCCGGACAACGGCGTGATCGCGGCGAGCTATCTGGGCAGCCTGCTGATGGCCGGGGCGTTCCTGGCGATCGGCTCCCTGGTCTCGGCGACGACGCGGAACCAGGTGATCGCGTTCGTCGTGTCGGTGGTGGTCTGCTTCGGGTTCATGCTCAGCGGGCTGGCGCCGGTGCTGGGCTTCTTCGAATCCTGGGCGCCGGCCAGCATCGTCGACACCATCGCCGGCTTCAGTTTCCTCACGCGGTTCGAGGCCCTCTCGAAGGGCGTGATCGACCTGCGCGACGTGTTCTTCTTCGCCAGCGTCATCGGCGTGTTCCTCTTCGCGACCGGCGTGGTTGTGGAATCCAAAAAGGGCGGCTGATTTTGCCGCAGAGACGCAGAGACGGGGAGAGAGACCGTGGTTGAAGATGGTCGAACACCGCCGCTCGCTCGCTTCTTCGTTCCGCCTGCTTTGTGACCCCACGATTCGCCGAGTTCTCTGACTGTTCTCCTCTCTCCGTGTCTCCGTGGTTCACCCATCACACCCATGAACAGAACACTCACCTCCATCGCCGCGTTGCTCGCCCTGGTGGTCCTGTTCTTTGCGCTGAACATCGTCGTGCAGCGCACGGCGACCACCGCTCGGATCGACCTGACCGACGGGCGGTTGTACACGCTCTCCGACGGGTCGCGCAACATCGCGCGATCGCTCAAAGAACCCGTACGCCTGACGCTGTACTACAGCGCCTCGCAGTCCGGGCAACTACCGCAAATCAAGGCGTACGCGCCGCGCGTCAAGGACATCCTGCGCGAGTACGCACGGGCCTCCGGCGGGCAGATCCAGCTTGACATCGTCGACCCCGAGCCGTTCTCCGACGCCGAAGATCGCGCGGTGCAGGCCGGGCTCGCGAGCATCCCCGTCGGACGCGGGAGCGACCGCTTCTACTTCGGCCTGGTCGCCGTCAACTCGACCGACCGCCAGGAGACGATCCCTTTCTTTGACCCGAGCAAGGAGACGTTCCTCGAGTACGACCTGACGCGGCTGGTCTATCTGCTCTCCGATGCGCCCAAGAAGGCCGTCGGGCTGATGACCTGGCTCCCGATCGACGGGCAGGCGCCCGCAAACCCGATGATGGGACGCGGCGCACCGGCGTACCAGATCCACACGCAGATCAAGGAGCTCTTCGACATCCGCCCGGTGCCGACCGACGCGATCGAGATCCCCGCAGACATCGGCACGCTGCTGGTCGTTCACCCCAAAGGCATCAGCCCGCAGACGCAGTACGCCCTTGACCAGTTCGTGCTCCGCGGCGGGCGACTGCTCGCGCTGGTCGACCCGCTGTGCGAGAGCGACACGCCGCCCGGCATGAACCCGATGCAGGCGATGCAGTTGCCCAAGGCTTCCGCGCTGGACACGCTGCTGAGCGCGTGGGGCGTGGAAATGGTCAAGGAGAAGATCGCCGCCGACCGCACGTTCGCCATCCGCGTCAACGCGGCGACGGCCCAGAACCGTCCGGAAGCCGTGGACTATGTCGCATGGCTCAACCTGCGCCAGCCCGAAGAAGGTGCGGCGACCCGCCCGCTGAACGCCGACGACCCGATCACCGGGCAACTGCAGAATCTGGTCGTCGCGACCGCGGGGATTCTGCGTCCGGCGACCGGCGCCACAACGACGTTCACGCCGCTCGCCACGACCAGCGGCAACGCGATGGCGATCGAGGCGGCGAGCGTGTCGTTCTTCCCCGAGCCGAAGAAACTGCTGGCGGAGTTCAAGCCCGAAGGCTCGCCGCTGACGGTCGCGGGCCGCATCACTGGCGCCGTGAAGTCCGCGTTCCCCGACGGCTTCCCCGCCGCGCCCACGCCGCCGGCCGATCCGTCCAACCCCACGCCGCCCGAGCCGAAGAAGCCCACGCAGGCGCATATCGCCGAATCGAGCGGCCCGATCAACGTCATCATCGTTGCCGACTGCGACTTCATCGCTGACCGCTTCTGGACGCAGGAAGAGCGGCTGGGCCCGATCACGCTGGGCTTCCGCAAGGTCTCTGACAACGGCGACTTCCTCATCGCCGCGCTCGACAACCTGTCGGGCTCGAGCGACCTGATGTCGCTGCGGGCCCGCGGCCGCTCGGCCCGCCCGTTCGAAACGGTGCTCGCCATGCAGCGCGAAGCCGAGCAGCGGTACGCCGCGAAGGAGCAGGAGCTGCAGTCCACCCTGCGCGACACGGAGCAGAAGCTCGCCGAGCTGCAGCGCAAGCGCAGCGACGACGACAAGGGCCTCTTGCTCACGCCGGAGCAGCAGGCGGAAGTGGAGCGCTTCCGGGCCCAGATGCTGGAGACGCGCAAGGAACTGCGCCGCGTGCAGGCGAGCCTGCGCGAGGAGATCGACCAACTCGGCAGTACCGTGAAAGCGATCAACATGGGCTTGATGCCGGCGGTGGTCGGCGTGGGCGCGCTGTCGCTGGCGGCGTATCGCGGGGCCCGCCGCCGGTCGGACCGTCAGGCCGCCGCCGCCAAGGAGTAAACCGCATGACGAGCAAGACCGTGACCATCCTGCTTGTGCTGGCGGGGCTCGCCGCGGGCGCCGCCGTGATCGCCACGACCTCCACCGGCACCAACTCCGCCGGCCGCGATAACGCGGCGGGCAGCGCCGCCTCGAGCGCCATCGGCACGCCGGTGCTTCCCAGCCTGCAGGGCAAGGTCAACGATGTCGCCCGCATCATCGTCACCCGCGCGGGCGGCGTCGTCACCGTCGAGCGCGCGGGCGAGCGCTGGGGCGTCACCAACACCGCCGGCTATCCGGCGCGGCCGGAGACGGTGCGCGGGCTCGTGCTGGGCCTTGCGGACATGACGCTTCAGGAGCCGCGAACCAGCCGCCCGGAGATGTACGACAAGCTGGGCGTCGAGGACCCGAAGCCGGACGCGCCGGCGGCGGATCCGACCTCAGCACAACCGCAAGCCGCGCTGGTCACGCTGCAGGATTCCGCGGGCCAGACGCTCGGCAGCGTGATCGTGGGCACAACGCGGTTCGGCTCGACGGCGTCGACGACGGGCACGTTCGTCCGCCGCGCGGGTGAGAGCCAGTCGTGGCTGGCGCGCGGGCGGGTGGATGTGCCGCGCGAGGCGCTCAACTGGCTCGACACGCAGTTCGCCAACATCGAGCGCCAGCGGATCCGCTCGGTACTGGTCACGCCACCAACGGCCGGGGCCCCGACGATCGAAGTCTCCCGCGCCGTGTCGAGCGAGCCCTTCGCCCTGAAAAACATGCCGCCGGGCAAGCAGCTCAAGGACCCCGGCAGCCCGGAGAGCCTCGCCGGCCTGCTGACGTTCGCGACGCTGTCGGACGTGGCCCCCACGGATCGGGTCAAGCCCGACGGCGCACATCGGGCCGAGGTGCGCACGTTCGACGGGCTCGTCGTGCAGGTGACGGCGGTTCAGGAGAGCGGGCAGTACTGGTGGACGCTCGCGGCGTCGCTGGACGAGGCGGCCGCCCGCGCCCACGCCGAGAAGCCGGCCGACCCGTCGAAGCCCGACGAGCGACCAAGCACCGAGGCCATCACCGCGGCGGTCGACAAACTCCGCAAGGAAGTCGCGGACCTGAACGCACGCTGGGGCGGGTTCGCCTTCGGCGTGCCGGAGTTCAAGGCCCAGGCGATCGTCCGCTCGCTGGACGATCTGATCCGCGACGCCGCGGCGACGCCTGACGCGGCAGCCACGCCGACTCCCCCGCCCGCGCCGCCCGGTCCGTGAGCGCACTCGCCCCCGACGCCTGACCAGCCCGCTATCCTCGCTGGCAAGCGAGGGCTCCCGTGCAGATTTTCTCCGACGATCCCAAGGAGGCGATGCGCCAGGTCGTTGACCTGATGCGCTCTGTCAGCCGCGAGACGGATCCGCAGCACCTGATGAAGACCTACCGACAGAAAGTCGGGCGGCTCACCGGGTTCGACGCGACCATCTCCCTCAGCCGGCGCGGGCTCGAGAAGCCGTGGTATCGCATCACGCGCTCCTCGCTCTGGAACCAAGAGATCGACCCCTGGAAGGAAAAAGAGCGGCTGCCGCTGTACGACCGCGGCCTGCTCAGCGAGCTCATCTACGCCGACGAGCCGCGCATCATCAACAACCTGCGCGTCGACCCGGCCGACCCGGCGTACGACCTGCTCAAGGACTTCGGCTCCGCCCTGGCCATCCCCCACTACGACAACGGCGTCGGGCTGAACATGGTCGTCTCGCTTAAGCGGTCGGCGACCGGCTTCGACGAGGTCAGCGCACCCACGCACGTCTGGCTCAGCAACCTGTTCGGGCGAACGACCTACTCGCTCGTGATGGCGAAGGAGAACCGGCGCCTGTACGAAGCGCTCGATCGCGAACTGCGGGCCGTGAGCGAGATCCAGCGGTCGCTGCTGCCCGCCGTGCTGCCCGATGTGCAGGGCCTTGAACTCGCGGTGCACTATCAGACGAGCCAGCAGGCCGGCGGCGACTACTACGACCTGTTCCCGCTCCCCGACGGTCGCCTCGGCGTGCTGATCGCGGACGTGAGCGGTCACGGCACGCCCGCCGCGGTGCTGATGGCGATCACGCACACCGTGGCTCACTCGTACCCCGGCCACCCCGACGCGCCGGGCAAGGTGCTCTCGCACCTCAACGCCCGCCTGTCCGAGGCGTACGCGCGCACGCCCGGCGGCTTCGTCACCGCGTTTTACGGCGTGTATGACCCGACGTCCCGCTCGCTCACCTACGCCAGCGCCGGGCACAACCCGCCCCGCGTGCGGCGCGGCGGCGTCGGCGGCGAGGTCAGCGAACTCGACGGCGCCCGCGACCTTCCGCTGGGCATCTCCGAACAGGTCAACTACGGCCTGGCTGAACTCAAGCTCGAGCCCAACGACCTGTTGCTGCTGTATACGGATGGCATCACCGAAGCCCGCGCGCCCAGCGGCGGGCAGATGTTCGGCGAATCCCGGCTCGACAGCACCCTCAGCGCCGCGCCGGAGCACGCCGGGTGGACCATCGCCAAGGTCGTGGAAGCCGTCGAGAAGTTCACGCATCATGCCCCGGCCGGTGACGATCGCACGCTCGTCGCCGCCAAAGTCCTGTGATCCGGCTCCCGATCCGGACCGCCCCCTAAAGACGCCTTCTCGGACGGTCGATCCCCCACGGCGGCGATCGCACGACGATCCGCTAACGCCCCATCGGGTGTAACCGCTTCCATCCCCCCCAACTTCGGGATCGGGGTCAATCCGCGCCCATGTCCGTCCGACAACACCGATGCCGCTTTCTGCGCGGCACGGCCTTATCTGTTCGGACTCAGCATGCAGAGCGGACCCGACCAACTCGTCGTGCGCCAGCACCAGCGCTTGCAGTGCTCGCTGCCCGCCAAGGTCGCCATCGCCGACAGCCATGCCGGCGCCGTCGTTCTTGCTCGCACGGCGTCGGAAGGCGGCGCACTCAAGACCACCGTCGTGGACTGTTCACGCGGCGGGCTCGGGCTGCAGACGCACGTGCTGCTCCCGCGTTCATGCATCGTCATCGTGCAACTGCGCGACCCCGCGCCGGGTGGCGACCCGAGTCCCATCGTGCTCACCTGCCGCGTGCAGCGCGTCACGATGACCGACCGCACGCCCACGTTCTACCTGGGTCTCTCCTTCCGGAACGAGTGCGAAGCCGCCGCGATCGAACGCGTGCTGACGCTCGCGGCCCGTGTGTCTCAGCCTCCGCCGCCGGGCGGTGCGGGGGGGACGGGGGGCGCGGCATGCTGAGCCACGACGACTTCGTGCTGCAGACGCTCGTGGAAGAGCGCGTCATCCCCAAGGCCGACGCCGACCGCGTCCGTCGGCACGCCGTCGAGAAGGGCATCTCGCCCAGCGCGGCCCTGCTCGAACTCCAGGTGATCGACGCGCGGACGCTCGCCCTGGTGCGGGCCCAGACGGGCGAGATCCCGTTCGTCGACCCCGCGTGGTACGACATCAACCTCGACAACACCGGGCTGATTGACAAGTCGGTCGCCGAGACGCTCGAGGTCTTCCCACTGCTGGTGACCGGCGAGGTCGCCACGGTGGGGATGAGCAACCCGCTCGACCTCCGCGCGGTGGACCAGCTTCGCTCGCTGCTGCGGCTTGAGGTCGACCCGGTGCTGTGCGAGCGGCAGGCGCTGCTCGGGCTGATCGAGCGGGCGTACGCGCTCACGGGCGGTGTGCAGAAATCGCGCACCGCCGCGCGGGCTGAGGGGGACGCCGCCGCCGTCGCGGGCGCGCTGACCACCGGCAAAGAGCCGATCGTCGCCGCGGTCAATCAGATCATCGCGCAGGGCATCGAGCTCGGCGCCAGCGACATCCACATCGGGCCCGACGAGACCGAGCTGCACCTGCGCTACCGCGTCGACGGCGTGCTGGTCCCCCACCGCGGGCCGACGCTCGACGTGCACTCCGGCCTGGTGCAGCGCCTGAAGGTCATGGCCGGGCTCGACCTGACGCAGACCCGGCGCCCGCAGGACGGCAAGTTCCGCTTCACGCACACCAACCGCTCCGTCGACATCCGCCTTTCGCTCATCCCCACGGTGTGCGGCGAAAACGTGGTGATGCGCATCCTCTCGACCGCGGCCTCAATCCGCGGCTTCACCGAACTCGGCTTCCCGCCCGCCGAGCTCGCCGCGTTCGAGCGCGCCATCGACCACCCGCACGGCATGGTGCTCGTCACCGGCCCGACCGGGAGCGGGAAGACGACCACGCTGTACACCGCGCTCAAGCGGATGAACTCGGCCGACCTCAACATCATGACCATCGAGGACCCGGTCGAGATCCGCATGCCGCTGATCCGCCAGGTGCAGGTGCACAGCGAGATCGGCATGACCTTCGCCGGCGCGCTCCGCTCGATCCTGCGTCAGGACCCGGACGTGGTCTTCGTCGGCGAAATCCGCGACGAGGAAACGGCCCGGATCAGCATCCAGGCGGCCCTCACCGGGCACCTGGTCCTCTCGAGCCTGCACACCAACGACGCCGCGGGGGCCGTGCCGCGCCTGCGCGACCTCGGGTGTCCCAACTTCGCGATCAACGCGGCCTTGCTGTGCGTGATCGCGCAGCGCCTGGTCCGGCGCGTCTGCCCGGACTGCGCCGCGCCCGAAACACCCGAGCCGGCCATGCTCCGGCGCTTCGGGCTCGACGCCGCCTCGGGCGCCTTCCGCGCCGGACGCGGCTGCCCGCGCTGCGCCAACATCGGCACGCGCGGGCGTATCGGCGTGTATGAACTGCTCGCCATGAGCCCGGCCCTGCGCCAGGCGGTCGACGCCGGCGCCACCGTCTCGCAGATCCGCGAGATCGTCACGCGCGAGGGCATGCGCCCGATGTGGATGGACGGGCTGGAGAAGGCCCGCCTGGGCATCACCACGCTCGACGAGGTCGCCAAGGTTGTGGCGATCCAGTCGGTTGAGGATGACGCGATGGCCGCCTCCGCCGCGAAGGCCGCCGCCGTCATCCAGAGGGCCGCCGCATGACGGCCATCGCCTTCGACTACCGCGCGATCGACCGCAGCGGCGCAATCCGCCGCGGCGTAACCAGCGCCGCGTCGCAGGGCGAGGCCTACCGCCGCCTGGTTGCGCTCGGGCTCACGCCGGTGCGTCTCACGCAGGCCGCCGCCGGGCGCGGTCTGCTCCGCACGGCGAAGGTCCGCACCCGCGACCTGGCCCACTTCACGTACCAGCTCGGCGTGCTCATCTCGGCCCGCATCCCGATCTCCGAGGGCCTGCTCAGCATCGCCCAGCAGGAGCGCGAGCCCAGCCTGCGCGTGCTCATCACCGACATCGCCAAGCGCATCGAGTCGGGCGAACAGCTCGCCGGCGCGATGAACGCGCACCGCAAGCAGCTCGGCGACATCTACGTCGAAACCGTGCGGGCCGCGGAGCGCTCGGGCAACCTGCCGAAGGTGATGGACATCCTTTCGGACATGCTGGAGCGCCAGCTTGAGACCACACGCATGGTCCGCGGCGCGCTGATGTACCCAGCGTGCGTCGTCACGGTGCTCAGCGGGGCCACGCTGTTCCTCGTCGGCTTCGTCGTGCCCAAGTTCGCCGCGATGTTCCGCAGCAAGGGCCAGCAGCTCCCCGAGTTCACCGAGGCGCTGATGTTCCTGGGCACCTCGCTCCGGTCGCACTGGTGGGCGTACGCGCTGGTCGTCGCGGGGATCGTCTTCGGCATCCGCACGATGTGGCGTCGCCCGCGCGGACGCCAGGCCATCGACCGCCTGCTGCACCGCGTTCCGTATCTCAACCGCATCCTCGTCGGGCTCGCGGTCTCGCGCTTCTGTCAGATCTTCGGCGTCAGCCTGTCATCCGGGCTCGGGCTCATCGAGAGCCTGGAACTCGCGGGCAAGGCCTCCGGACGCCCGCTGCTGGCCGCCGACATCGCGATGCTCATCTCGCGCGTCCGCACCGGCGGACGCCTGACGGAAGTGCTGGGCCAGTGCGCGTACCTGACGCCGTTCACACGCCGGATGCTGTCGGCGGGCGAACAGTCCGCCGAGCTGCCGCGCATGTGCGCCGTCGTCGCCCGTCACTACGACCGCGAGACGACGCACCTCACCAAGAACCTCGGCACTGTTATCGAACCCGTGCTGATCGTAGGGATCGCGCTGGTCGTGCTGGTCGTGGCGCTGGCCATCTTCCTTCCGATGTGGGACATGGTGAAGTTGGTTGGTTAGTCAGCCCATATTGAGAATGCCGGCCCAAGGTCCGGCACGCTGCCCCGAGACAAGGAGTGCTCACATGACGGTCAATGTTGCGAATCGAGTCCACAGCAAGGCGTTCACACTCATCGAACTCATCGTCGTGATCGTCGTCCTGGCGATCCTGTCCGGGGTCGCCATCCCCCGCTACATCGACTACTCCACCAAGGCCAAGGAGTCCGCCGCCCGCGCCACCCTCGGCGCCGTGCGCTCGGCGATCGCCAACTTCTACGCCAACTCCGCGCTCAACGGCACGGCCGCCTGGCCCACGCTCACCAACATGCAGACGGCCGGTTCTGTCATGCAGGAGCCCATCCCGGGCAACCCGTACATCCCGTCGACCAACACCAACGCGGCCAACATCGCCGCCGCGACCTGGGCCACCACCCCGCCCGTCACCACGGGCGCCAGCGTCGCCGGGTACAACTACGACGCGACCACGGGCAAGTTCTGGCTCAACTCCACCACCACCGGCATCAACGAACACCTCTGGTGATCAAGCCCGCTCCGGGCACGGAGTCTCCTGTGCCCCGTGTCATGACCAGCATGACCGCATGCCGAGCAGCGCCGAACCGCGCGGGACTCCTCCCGCGCGGTTTCACGTTGATCGAGCTCATCGTCGTCATCGTCCTGGCCGCGACGATCTCCGTCGTCGCGATCGCCCGCACCGCGACCTCCTACCAGGTCAGCCAGCGTGCGGCGGCCCGCCTCCTGCAGATCGACCTCACGCACGTGCGCGACCGCGCCGTCTCAACCGGGCGCGCGACCTGGGCCCAGATCCAGCCCGGCAGCGAGCGCGTCGTCTACCTGCAAACCCCCGCCGGCGCCGCGATGACGCTCGCCGCCGCCACCGCGCTGCTCGACCCAGCGACCAACACGCAGATGACCACCGTCTTCGACGCCGACACCTCGGGCATGTCGCTCTCCGGCGTGGCCATCGCCACCGCGGGTGGATCTGTCAACACCCAGTCGGTCGGGTTTGATTTCCGCGGCCGCCCGGTCGAATCCACCGGCGTTTTTCGCAAGAGCGACTTCGCCATCGTCATCACCGCCTCCCGCGGCGCCACCACGTTCCCGGACATTTCCGTCATCATCACGCCCGAGACCGGCGCCATCCGCGTCTCCCCCTGACTTCGCCGCGTCGCAGCCCGCCATGCCCGCCACACGCACGCACAGACGAGCCTTCACGCTGATCGAGGCGGTCGCCGCGATCGTGATCGTCGCCGTCGCGCTGCCGGCCCTCGCGTGGACGATGGGCACTGCCGGGCGGAACCGCGTCGACCCGATCCTCACGTCCCGCGCCCGCTGGCTCGCCTCCGAGCGCCTGGAGGACATCATCGCCGACCGCCATGCGCCGACACGCGGCTACGCCTACGTCATCGCCGGCAACTACGCCGCCGAGACCACCATCTCCGGCTTCGCCGGCTTCTCGCGCTCCGTCACCGTGAGCGAGTCGGGCCCGAACCTCACCGCCGGTTCCGGCACGGGGTACAAGACCGTGACCGTCACCGTGAGCTTCACCGACTCGCGCAACCAGTCCCGATCCGTCGCGCTCTCGACCGTGCTCACCGACTACACGCCCTGAGCCATGCCCGCCGCGCCGTCCCATTTCCGCTCCCCCGGCTTCACGCTCGTCGAAGCCATCGCCACCATCGTGGTGCTGTCCATCATCGGGCTCGTCGGCGCTCGCATCACCGCGGAAGCCTCCGCCAGATATACCAACGCCGTCGTCCGCGCCCGCCTGCACAACGCCGCGTCGGCCGCGATGGACCGCATCACCAGCGAGCTCCGCGACATTCAACCCACCTCCGCGACCGGCGCCGTCGGGCCCGACATCAACAGCGCGTTCTCCGCGACAGCCATCACGTTCAACTCCACCGCGGGCGGCTCACGCACGATCACTTTCAACTCCGGCGCCGGCACCATCACCCTCAGCGGCTCGGCGGCCAGCAGCCAGATCCTCGCCCAAGACTGCACCGCGTTCACGCTCACCTACTCCGGCTCGACGGACTCGGCGATCTCTCCCGGCGGCAACCAGGCCCTCATCCGCCGCGTCGCCGTCAACCTCACGCTCTCGAGCGGCGGCATCAGCGAGACGCTGCGCAGCAAGGTGTTCATCCGTTCGATGATGTCCGGCTCAGGGGCGCCGTGATGACGCGCGTGCGCGAGCCGATGCTTCACCTCCGACGCACCATCGCCCGGCGCGCCAGCGTGCTGGTGGTGATCATCGTCGCGCTGGTCCTGGTGCAGGCGGTGGCGATGCTGATGGTGGTCATGTCGCAGCGGGCTCAGAACACCGCGCGACTGGATATCTCGGAGGCCCGGGCCCGCTACGCCGCCGACGGCGCCCTGCAGATGGCCGTCCGCGAGTTCGCCGCCAACACCGACGAAGACGCCGACACCGCCGCCGGCTCCATCCGCGCCGGGCAGATCGCCTCCGGCGCGCCGATGCCCGGCCCCGGCGGCACCGTCGCCGCCGTCGCGATCGCCGACGGCACGCCGCCCGAGTCGGTCCTCACCGCGACCGCTTCGTCCGGCGAGGCGCTCGCGTTGTCGCGCGTCACGCTGCGCCGCCTCGCGACCACCACCGACGCCACACCCGGGCTGTACACCGAACTCTGGAGCCTCGGCTCGAGCTGCTTCAGCGACATCAACACCATCGACTGGAACGCCGTCCCCGGCTGGCACACCGTCTTCGCGCAGGTCGACCTGCCGTACCTGAGCGGCGCGCCGGTCCGCTTCGCCGGCGGGCCGGCGCACAACTACGCCGTCCGCATGACCGGCTCGATCACCATCCCCGCCGCCGGCTCCTGGACGTTCCACCTCCACAGCGACGACGGCGCCCTGCTTTCGATCAACGGCGCGGTCGTCGTCGACAACAACGGCCTGCACTCGCCGCAGTGGCGCAGCGGCACCGTCACACTGCCCGCCGGGCCGGCGACGATCGAAGTCCGCTATCACGAATGCACCGGCGAGCACGTCCTGCGCCTGGAATGGGAGTCCTCCGGCACGCCGCGCGCCGTCGTGCCCGCCTCCGCCTTCACGTGCACGCCGAAGCGCCCGGTCCCTTCCGTCGCCGCCGTCTCCACCATCCAGCTCTGGGGGTCCGGCAGCGCGAACGGCCTGGTCATCGACGGCTTCGACTCCCGCCTGGGCCCCTACGGCGGGTCCAACATGCTCTCCGGCCGCGCCGTCGTCGCCATCAACTCCGCCGCCTCCAGCGCGTGGCAGATGTCCAACCTCGCCACCGTGCGCGGCCACGCGCTCACCGCCCCCGGCAGCACGCCCAGCGCCGTCATCACCGCGTGGTCCGGCTCGAGCATCACCGGCACGCAGACCGCCGCCGATGTCCGCGTGCTCATGACGCTCCCCAACCTCCCCACCGGCCTCCCGGCCTCCAGCGGCGCGTTCACGCTCGGCGGTGCCGCGACGCTCAGCGGCATGCAGCGCTTCAGCTCCGTCAGCCTGTGGAACGGCGCCGTCTGGACGGTCAGCGGGAACGCCGTCGTCCGCTGCGACGGCGACTTCAGCCTGTCCGGCAACGCGCGCATCGACCTCCCGTCGACCGCGACGCTCACGCTCTACATCTACGGCAACTTCAACGTCTGGAACACGGCCCAGATCAACACGCTCACCGCCCTCCCGCCGCGCGTCCGCGTGCACATCATGGGCTCCGCGCCCACCGCCAACATCACCGACTCCGCCCAGGTCTGCGCGTACATCTTCAACCCGACCGGCACGCTCAACATCAACGGCACCACCACGCCCCCGGCCTCGCTGCACGGGCTGTACCACGGCAACCAGCTCGCCATCACCGACCGCGGCACGCTCCGCGCCGACACGCACTGGCTCGACGCCGCCGCCATGCCCTCGTCCGGCCCGGCGGCCATCTCCGTCAGCAGCGTGGTCACGGTTCCCCCCTGAAAGCCGCGCGTCGGCCGGCCCGATAACGCCGCCGCGCCGAAGTACCGCCTTTTCCAGACCGATAGTTCCTCTGACCCTGGACCGACTGTCAGTGCCCGCTTCCGGGCGTGAGGTTGTGCGTGACTCGAGGATCGGTCGTCATCGAACTCTGGCCGGGCGGCGTGGCCGTCACACGCTCCGGCCGCACGCGCCTTGAGCGCACCATCGCCCGGTCCGACTGGGGCGCGACGCCCTGGACCGAAGGCCTCTCCGAACTCGCCGCCCCGCTCGACGCTCTCATCGCCGAAGCCCGCATCAAGGGCGCCCGCGTCACGGTCGTCTACGCCGGCACGGGAAGCGTCGCGACGGTGGTCTCGTGCCCCGCGGCGGCCGGCTCGTCCAACACCGAGCGGGCCGCCCAGCTCGCCCTCACCAACGCCGCCGACTTCGCCGTCGACGATAACCCGCTTGCCGTCTGCGAACTGCTGCGTGAGCGTGGCCGGCGCGGGCCCGCCGCCGCGCCGGAGCTCGAATCGCTCGCCCTGCAGTCCCACCTGCTCGCCGCCGCTGACGCGCCCGAATCCACAGAGCGCCTGGTGACGTGGCTCACGGCTCGCGGCGTGACGCCGACGCGCCTTGTGCCGATGGAGTGCGTCGCCCTCGCCGAGGCCGTTCGCGGCGCCACCGCCGGCGCTTCGAGCGAGCCGCGGGCCGTGCTGTGGATGGGCCCGACGACGGCGGCCCTCGCCGCGGGCGTCGCCGGTCGCCTCCTGTTCGTCCGCACGATCGCCGTCGGCGCGAGCACGTTCGTCGACGCGCTGTGCCGCCCGATGAACGCCGCCCCCGACGCGCCGCCCTGTGTGCTCTCGCGGGAGCGGGCCCTGCAACTGCTGCTCGCGGTGGGCTTGCCCGCGTCCGACACGCCGCTGCCCGGGGGCGAGGGCCTGACCGGCGCCGCCGTGCTCCCGCACCTGCAGCCGATCGTGCAGCGTCTCGCCGTCGAGACCAAGCAGTCGCTCCGCTTCGGCATCCCCGAATCGCTCCGCACGCGTGTGCACCTCCACGTCGTCGGCCCGTTCGGCGCGATCCCGAACCTGGGCGGGTTCATCGCCCGCTCGGCCGGCATCGCCTTCGCACCCGACGCCGCCGCACCCGCCGCCCGCAGCGACGACACGCTCATCGCCCGCTCCGCCGAGTCGCTCCGCCTCGACGTCTCGCCCACCGAGATCCGCCTGGGCCGCTCGGCCCGGCGCATGCGGGCCATGCTCGCCGCCGGCGTCATGATCGCCGGCGTGCTGGTCGCGCTCGACTACACCGCGGCCCGCAAGGACCTCGACGAGGCCGAGTCCGCCCTGTCGAAGCTCAAGACCCAGGCCTCCGCCACGCAGGGCCCCGGGGCCACGCTGCACCGCCTGATGGACGCGCAGCGGGCCGCCCGCTCGCTCGACAAGCACACCAACGCCGTCCTCGGCCCGACGGCCGCCTGGCCCGAGCTGCTGGCGTTCCTCGGGCACGCGCCCGAGTACGTGCGCATCCTCGCGGTCGACGTTCGCGGCGAGCCGGACAAGCCGACGGCGACGATCGTCGGACGCATCCGCTACGAAGACGCCGCCGACGCGCCCGCCGCCGTCAACCGCTTCATCGCCGAACTCTCGCAGCTCCCCATCGTCGATACCGCGCGTCTCGCCGGCACGCAGCGCACCACCAGCGACGGGCACGACGTGCAGGAGTTCGAGCTCTCCGTCAGCATGCTCAAGCTGCCCGCCGTGCGTCCGACCGGCGAGGCCGTCGTCAACGCCGAGCCCGCGCCCACCTCCGACGGAGGTGCGCCGTGAACCTTCACCCCGAAACCCGCACCCGCATCGCCGAGTGCACCATCGGCCTGTGCCTGTGCGGCGCGGCGTACTACTTTCTCGTCGCCCCGCTCCGGGCCGAAGCCCAGAGCGTTCGCACCGAGGTCGCCGCGCTGACCGCGGCCCCGCGCGTCAACAACGACACCCCGCTGGACCCGGAGCGTCTCCGCCGCCTCGCGTCTGAACTGCGCGAGCACCTGGCCCGCCTCGAAACCCGCGGCGCCCCGGCCCGCGACCAGACGGAACTATTCACGCGCGTCAACGCGCTGGCCGAGCGTTTGAACCTGCGCATCGACCGACTCGCCGCCGTGTCGCAGCGCACCGCGCCGACACCGCCCGCGCCGACGCCCCCGACCGACGCATCGGGACAGCCGGTCCTGCCACGCAAGGACATCCGCACCGTCTACTCCATCGACGTGCAGGCCCGCTACGAAGATCTCCCCCCGCTGCTCACGGCGCTGCGCGACGAGGTCGGCCTGTGCGTCATCCGCTCGCTACGTTTGACCGCGCCGGGCGAAGTCGGCCAGGTCATCCTGCCCGTCACGCTCGAGGTCGAGGCCTTCGCGATCGACGCCACGCCGCTGTCGTCGCTCCTGACTCCGACTGCGCTGCCCGGCCCTCCGCCTATCGCGGAGGCCAAGCCATGATGACGCTCGACGCCAAGACCCGGTGGCGGCTGCTGTTTGTCGCGACGCTCGCCGCGCCCGCGCTCACGGTGCAGGGCGTCCGCCTGCTGGCCGACAGCGAACTCAAAGCGGCCCGCGCCGCCGCGCCCGCCATGACTCCAGCCGCGCCGGCCGAACCGCCCGCGCCGCCGGAAACCCCGCTGACGGCCCGTCAGTCGTTCGCGCTGCGCTGGGTGGTCGAATCCGCCCCCAAGACGCCGCGCCGCTCGCCCATGGAGCGCCGCGAAGCCGCCCCCGTGCAGCCCGTGCGCACGGCGCCGACCGCGCCGAAGCCCGACCCGGTCGACGACCGCCCGACCAACCTCCGCCTCACGGGCATGCTGACGCGTCAGACTGAGTCGCTCGCCGCGATCGACGGCGAACTCCGGCGCATCGGCGACACCGTCGCCCCGGGCTGGCAGATCAGCGCCATCGACACGCGGCACCGCTTCGTCATGCTGCGGCACACCGACGGGCGCGAGTTCCGCATCGACCTGCCCGGCGCCGAGAACGAGCGTCACCGCCGCCCGCCGGGCTCCCCCGGGCGCTGACACGCCCCGCGCCCTTGACTCACTCTTCTTCGCCCGCCAGAGCCGCGTCCGCGACGTCCGCGTTGGTGTACACCTTCTTCACGTCGTCGTTGTCTTCGAGTGCATCGGTCAGCTCGATCAGCGCCGCGGCGGGCTCGCCGCTCAGCACCGTCAAACCCGTCGGGATCTGCTCGATCGCCGCCTCGCGGATCGTGAACCCGGCCTTCTCGACCGCCGCCCGAACACCGACATACGCCGCCACGCTCGTGAGCACCGTGAACTCGCCGTCGGCGTTGTCCGCGTCATCGGGCGAGAAGTTCAGGTCGTCGGCCCCCGCGCCCGCGGCGACCTCGAACAGCCGCTCCTCGTCCGCCGCGCGCCCCGCGACGGCGATGCGCCCCTTGGTCTCGAACATGAACGAGACGCACCCGGTCGTGCCCAGGTTGCCGCCATGCCGCCCGAAAATCAGCCGCAGATCGCCCGCCGTGCGCGTGCGGTTGTTCGTCAGCGCTTCGACAACGACGGCGATCCCGCCAGGTCCGTATCCCTCGTACCGCACCGGCTCGTAATCGTCGCCGTCGCCCCCGCCGATGCCCTTCTTGATCGCCCGCTCGATGTTGTCCTTGGGGACGTTGTGATACCGCGCCTCGTCAAGCGCGGCACGCAGCGCGAAGTTGAACTCCGGGTCCGGCCCGCCCGTGCGGGCCGCTGTGATGATCGCGCGCGAGCACATCGTCCACGCCTTGCTCCGGCGCTTGTCCACGACCGCCTTGCGGTGCTTGACCTTGCTCCACTTGTTGTGACCGGCCATGTTCGAACTCCGCCCACGCCCCGCTGATCAACACGAGTTCACCCGCGCGGCTCGGCCTTCGCCTTCGCCGCACGCCGCCCCGGCGCACGCACCGTCTCGTCCCGATCGTCCACCACCACCGGCGACAAGTCCGACCACGCCTGCAGCGCTCTGTACGCCCGCCCCATCTGCCCGCGCGCCACGGCCGCCTCCAGCACCTCCGCCGCCGCCGCCGGCTCCGCGCCCGCGTCGACAACGCCCGCCTCCGCAAGCCGCGCCACGATCCGCGTATCCACCGGGGCCGCGTGCCCGAGGTCAAGCCGCACCAGCACGCGCGCCACCACGAACCCCGGCGCCCCCGTCAACCCGCGCAGATACTGGGCCGCGTCCTCACCGCTCATCCCGCACAGGTGATCCATGCACACGGCGTGCTCTTTGGCATAGAGCGCATTGAGCGCCGTCCGCAGCCGCCCGGCCCGGTCCCGCGCCATCGGATATGCCGCCCCCAGCATCCCCGCGATCTCCTCGACCATGCACACGCGCAGGTCGTTGACATCGACGACCCCCGCCGCCAGCCGCGCCATCGCCCCGTCGGCGAGCGCCTCGGTCGCCTCCCACACCAGCATCGCGCGAACAAACTCCCGCGTGACGCGGTCGCACCGCGCCAAATCCGCCGCCGGCGTTTCTGCAGGAGTTCCCGCCGCCCCATCGGGCGCGGCCTCCTGCTCGGCGCGCAGCCGCTCAACCAGTTCCGCCGCACGCCGCCGCGCTTCCCCCGCGTTCACGGCCGACCTCCGTCGCTCGCTCCATCCGCCCGCGGCTCGCCGCCACGCTTCTCCGCGCCGTCCTCATCCGGCGCGCCTTGATCCGGCGCGGTCTCCGCCCCGCCCGCGCGGGCCCGCTCGCGCTCCCGCTCCACCAGCGCCAGCGCGTCGAGCACTTCCGCCTGCTTCCGCAGGCTGACGTCGAGCTTGAAGTGCAGCTCCGGCACCTTCTCCATCGCGACCAGTTCGCCCGCCTGCCGCCGGATGTGCCGGGCCGCGTGCCGCACGGCGTGCATCGTCAGCGACTCGTGCTCGTGCGGGAACACCGACACCAGCACCGTCGCTTCCCGCAGATCCTGCGAGAGCGTCAGCCCCGTCACGGTGATCATCCCTCGCGCCCGCGGGTCGTTCAGACCGCGCGCTAGCACCTGCTGCAGCGCACGCCGAAGCGTCGATTGCAACTGCTCGATCC
Organism: uncultured Phycisphaeraceae bacterium; assembly: GCA_964615765.1. Taxonomy (GTDB): domain Bacteria; phylum Planctomycetota; class Phycisphaerae; order Phycisphaerales; family UBA1924; genus CAZTQN01. The sequence goes on along the minus strand of CAZTQN010000026.1, from coordinate 39,938 downwards.
GGTGGCTGGGCCGGCGTTCACGCGTCAAGATCGACCTCCCCCGTCCGGTTCCGCGTTGCCCGCGCCGGCGTCACGCCGCTCGCCCTCGGTCCACAGCTCGGCGTCGTCACCGCCGGCGACCTGCTTGGCGCCGACGATCTCCATGCTGAACGCGCCCAGCCGCGCGTCCGGCAGCGCCTCGAGTTTCCGCACGATCGCCTCCAGCATCCCGGAAAGATACCCCGCATCGCCGGAGCAGCCGACCAGCCCCATGTCGGCCCGGTTCCACACGTCCAGCGAGCCGACCTCGGCGACGCTGACCTGATGCTCCCGGTGCAGCCGATCCTTCACGGACCGCACCACCCGCCGCTTGTCCTTGAGCGACTGCGCATGGTCCACAAAGAGCTCGAACTGAAGGATCCCGATGTGCATGGAGAGTGATGGGCCGAGTGGTGAGGGCCGAGGGCCGAGGCGAATCAAATCCAATCTCGCCGCGGGTACGTTGCCGATGCTCGCTCGCGGAGAAGGCCGGGCCGGCAAGGCTGGGCCGCAAGCCCGCGGCGGTGTGCGGCACCGCCCCGGCCCTCGGCCCTAGCCCCTTGGCCCTTCCCCTCACAGCGTCCGCTTGACCTCGACGGTCTTGTAGCACTCGAGCACGTCGCCTTCCTTGATGTCGTCGTACCCGACGATCTTCATGCCGCACTCCATGCCCGCCTTGACTTCCTTCGCATCGTCCTTGAACCGCTTGAGCTGCTCCAGCACGCGGTTGTTCTCGATGACGATCCCGTTGCGGGTGACACGGATAAGCGCGTCGCGCTGCACCATGCCGTCGGTGATGTAGCAGCCCGCGATCGTCCCGACCTTCGTGACCTTGAACACCTGGCGCACTTCCGCGTGACCCAGGATCTGCGTCTTCATCTCCGGCTCGAGCAGACCCTCGGCGGCCTTGCGCATGTCGTCCGTGATGTCGTAGATCACCTGGTACGTGCGGATCTCCACGCCCTTGGCTTCCGCCAGGATCCGCGCCTTGTTCGACGGGATGACGTTGAACCCGATGATGACCGCCTTGCTGGCGTCCGCCAGCAGCGCGTCGCTCTCGGTGATCCCGCCGACCGCCGCGTGCAGCACCCGGCACTTGACCTCGTCGGTCTTGACCTTCTCGATCTCGTTCTTGATGACGTCCACCGAGCCCTGCACGTCCGCCTTCAGGACGACCAGGATCTCCTTGACGTCGCTCTCCTTCATCTGCGAGAGCAGGCTGTCCAGCGTCACCTTGGGCTTGGAGAGTTCCGCGTCGCGGTCGCGCTCGCGGCGCTGCTCCGCGGCTTCCTGGGCCTGGCGCAGCGTGTCGACCACGTAGAACTTGTCGCCCGCGTCCGGAACCTCGTCGATCCCGCTGATCCGGGCCACCGTCGCCGGGCCGATCGACTTGTGCCGCTTGCTCCGGTCGTCAACGATGTCGCGCACGCGCCCGAACGCACGGCCGGCGACGACGAAGTCCCCGACGTTGAGCTCGCCGTCCTGCACGATGATGTCCGCGACGGCCCCGCGCCCTTCCTCGACGCGCGCCTCGACCACGCTCCCGCGGGCCGGGCCGCCGTAGTCCGCCTTCAGTTCCAGCAGTTCGCCCTGAAGGTCCAGCACTTCCAGCAGCTTCTCGATCCCGTCCCCGCGCGTCGCCGACGTGCGGATGACTTCCACATCCCCGCCCCACTCCACCGGGTTCAGCCCGGCCGCCGCCAGCTCGCCCAGCGTCTGGTTCACCTTCGCGTCCGTGGCGTCCGGACGATCGATCTTGTTCAGCGCCACCACGATCGGCACCTGGGCCGCCTTCGCGTGGTTGATGCTCTCGATGGTCTGCGGCATCACGCCTTCCGGCGCCGACACCACCAGCACGACGATGTCCGTCACCTGCGCACCGCGGGCACGCATGCTCGTGAACGCCTCGTGGCCCGGCGTATCCAGGAACAGGATCTGCTTCTCCGTCCCGCCGATGGTCACGGGCACGCGGAACGCGCTGGTCTTCTGCGTGATCCCGCCCGCCTCGCCCGCCGCGACGTTCGCGTTGCGGATCTTGTCCAGAAGCGACGTCTTCCCGTGGTCGACGTGCCCGAGGATCGTCACGATCGGCCCGCGCGAACGCACGTCCACCTGCTCACGATCCGCGAACTGCTCGCTCACGACTTCTTCGGCGGTCTTCGCGGACTGGACTTCGAGCTCGATGTCGAAGTCCATCATGATTTCCTGCGCCTTCTCCGGGTCGATGCCCGAGTTCACCGTCGCCATCACCCCTTGCATGAACAGCTTCTTGATGATGTCCGCGGCCTTCACGCCCGTGGCGCCCGACAGGTCCTTGATCGTGAACGGCGCCACGATCGCGATCCGACCGCCCGTCTCCGCCGCGCTCTGCGCTCGCTCCCCGCCCTGACCGTGCCCCTGCTTCCGCAGCGCCTGCCGCTTGGCCTTGAGGAACCCGGTCGCGCGGCTGAGGCGTGCCTCACGCTCGGCCAAGTCCTGCTCACGCCACATCCCGCCCGTGCTCTCGCCGGGCTTCTCGGCAAGCCCGCGACGCCGCGCCGGCACGCCGGCACGCTCCGCGTCCTTGCGGCGCGTCGTCGTCCCCGCGCCGCCGCCGCCACGACGACGATCGTCGTCCCCGCCGGCCCCACCAGGACCACGCGGCCCGCCCTCGCCCGGACCGTCGCGCCGCGTCCGCGGCCGCGCGATCACTTCCGGCGCCTCCACGCGGACCACCTTCGGGCCCGCCAGCTTCACCTGCTGCTTCTCGACCAGCTTCGGACCGGCCGGCGCAATCACCGTCGGCCGCGTCGGCACGTTCATCTGCGCAGGACGGCTCGGGCCACGGATCGCACCCGGACCCAGCGGCCCGGTATACCCGCCGTGCCCACCCGGACCACCGGCCCGGCCCGTGCCCGAACCGCCCGGACCGCTCGGACCGCCCGGCCCGCCAGATTCCTGCGAACCGCCCGGTCCGCCCTGGCCACCCGGACCATGATGCGCCGCCGGACGCAGTTCGTTCGGCCCGCCGGGGGCGCCCGGTCCACCCGTGCGTTGCGAGGGGCCTGCCGGCGCCGGCGCGGGCGGCGTCACCGGCCCGCCGAGGTTCGGACGATCGACCTGCACCGGGCGGATCGGCCCGCGCGGGGGCGTCGGGGCCGAAGGACGCAGCGTGGAGCGCAGGCCCGCCGGCATGACCGGTTCGCGCGGGGGCTGCGGCGTCGTCACCGCCGGGGTCGTCGGGGCCGCCGGGGCCGGAGCCGCGGGAGCGGCCGCCGCCGGGGCCGTCGCCGGCTCTTCATTCACCACCGGCTTGCTGGCCGGCTCTTCCGTCGGGGCGGGCTTGGGCTCAACCCGCTCCACCGTCGCCGGGGGCGACGCTTCGCCGTTGCTGGTCTCCGCGCCGCCTTCCGACGTCTTGGCCTTCTTCGTGCGCGCGCGGGGGGGCGACTTGGCCTTGACCTTGTCAACGTCCAGGTGCTCGGTCGTCTCGACCGCCGTCGCCACACCACCGGAACTGAACCATTCCTTGATGCTCGCCTCGAGCCCGGCCGACACCGTGCTCATGTGCCCCTTGACAATCTCCGCGGGAACACCTTCGAGCAGGCACTTGTCGATGATCGCCTTCGACGAGACGCCCAGTTCCTTCGAGATATCCGAGATGCGCTTGGCCAATCGTGACTCCGCTTCGCCCGACCTCAACCCCACCCCACCCCCACCCGACCCCCCCCACCCCGCCCTTCAAACCGTCCGGCCGGACCTGTCCCGCAACATCCCGGCCGCTGTTGACACTCTGCCCGAAAATTCCGGTCGTGCGCACCCGGACGGGCCCGGGCGGTCAACCTTTATGCAAGCCTTACGCGGGACGCCCCTCGGCGTCCCCCGAAGCCCCCCCACCACCGCCCGGACCGGCGAGAAGATCCGCCGCCCGGGCGTCAGCGTCCGCGGTCGCCCCGACGGGCGGGGCGAAGCCCCCGGCCCGCAGGATCGCCGCCGCCGCCGCGTCCGCGTTGAACCCGTCGCCGCCCAGCCCGCCGGCCAGCCCGCCGGGCTCCCCGGCCAAGAGCCGCCGGGCCGCTTCTTCGTCGTCGCGCTTGCGCTGCTCGGCGAGTTCCTTGTCCTTCTGCTGCTGCTCGGCGACTTCCTTCGCCTTGACCGCCACGATCTCCAGCACGCGCGTCACCACGTCCGGCGCCAGGCCGAGCTGCTCCTTGAGCACCTCGCTCCCGACTTCCTCGACGTCGAACACGCTGATCATGCCCAAGGCCGCCAGCCGGTCGGCCATCTCTTCCGTCACACCCTCGACGCTCTGCAGCGTCTGGCTCATGATCTCGAGGTTCTTGTTGAACTCTTCCGGCGTGAGGATGTCGATGTCCCAGCCCGTCAGGCGGGCCGCCAGACGCACGTTCTGCCCGCGCTTGCCGATCGCCAGGCTGAGCTGATCGTCGCGCACGACCACCGTCGCCCGCCCGAGCTCGAAGCACAGCGAGATTTCCGCGACTTCCGCCGGCTTGAGCGCGTTCTGGATCAGGATCTGGCTCGACTCGTTCCAGCGGACGATGTCGATCTTCTCGCCGTTGAGCTCGTCGACGATGTTCTTGATGCGCGACCCGCGCACCCCCACGCACGCCCCGACCGCGTCGACCTTGCTGTCCACGCTCGAGACGGCGATCTTCGTCCGGTACCCCGCCTCGCGCGCCATCGCCTTGATCTCGATGATCCGCTCGTTGACTTCCGGCACTTCCACCTCGAACAGCCGCTTGATGAAGTCCGGGTGGCTGCGCGACAGCACGATCTTGACCTGGTTCCCAACGTCCCGCACGTCCAGGATCAGGCACCGCACCCGGTCCCCCGCCTGGAACTGCTCCCCGGGGATCTGCTCGCTCCGCGGCATGAACGCCTCGGCCCGGTCGACCGTCACCACCAGGCTCCCGCCCTCATACCGCTGCACCGTCCCGGTCACGATGTCGCCCACGCGCTTGGAGAACTCGTCCAGCACGCTCTGCCGCTCGTCGTCGCGGAACCGCTGGATCATCACCTGCTTGAACGTCTGGGCCGCGATGCGCCCCAGGTCCTGCGGCGAGATCGCGAGCGGCTCCCCGTGGCGCAACAGCGACAACTGCCCCGTCACCGGGTCGAACGTGCAAGCGAACTCTTCGGTGTCCAGCGTGTTGTAGTGCTTGCGGGCCGCGGACACCATCGCCTGCTCAAGGTCGCGGATCAACGTCGCCTTGTCGATCTTGCGATCACGGGCGATCGAGTCGAGGATCCGCATCATTTCCTGGGTGTTCACGCGCCTGTCTCCGGAGTGCTTCGAGTTGTCGAAATGTCGTTTGCCCGTCCCGCGGAGCCCCGGCGACAACGCCACGACCGCCGCGTCCCGCGGGTGTCCCACCGCTTGAAATCTGTCGAGGCCCCGGCAGTGCGGGGCCGCTGGGTCACGCGGCGTCAGCCGCGCAGACCTTCGGACCCGCATCGCCGCCACCGACCGCAAGACGACGCATCCAAACGATGCGCCCCGCGGCCGGTCGGGCCAGTGCGACGGGCAGGACAACGTCCCGCCTCGATCATCACCGGCGCCTCAACAAGCATGGCTGGTCACCATTTCCACGCCATAGCCCTTCTCTGCGAGCGGACACTCACGAACAACCACAGTGTAAGGATTGCGCACGGGATTGGTCAAGCACGACCACGCGACCGTTGTGTCCGTATCCAATCCGTCATCCACACCAAGCCAACCCCCCGAAAGCCGGGAGGCCGCACGGGCTACACCCTGTCCGACAGCCCGACCGGGCGCACAATCCGCAGCGCCCGCTGCCCGTTGAACTGCCCGATGTGGGCCAGGAAGGACTTTTCGTCCTCGACGCACACCACGGCCGGCTGACGCGCGTCCTTCTCCGTCACGATCAGATCCCCCACCGCCAGGTTGGCCAGGTCGCGCAGGGTGATGGTCGTCTCGGCGAGCAGGGCCGTCACCGTCAGCGGGGCGTGGGCCAGTTGCCCCTCGATGCGCTGCTGCATCTCCGGCAGGCGGGCGTTCTTGGTCGTGTTGAACCAGCTCTGCTTGCTGAGCTCGTCCATGATCGGCTCGACCACGTTGTAGGGGATGCACAGGTTCATCGTCCCCGCGCGGTTGCCCATCTTGAGCTCGAACCCGATGACGATGACCACCTCGTTGGGCGGCACGATCTGCACCAGTTGCGGGTTGCTCTCCGTCGCCGTGATCTCGAACGTCATCGCCTTGACCGTCTGCCACGCTTCGCTCAAGGCGGCCAGCCCGCGGGCCGTCACATTCCCGATCAGGCGCGTCTCGATCAGCGTCATCGGGCGCTGCGGGATGAAGAGGTCCGCGTTGGTCCCGCCCAGCAGGCGGTCGATGATCGGATAAATGATCAGCGGCGAGATCTCCAGGCAGATCTGCCCGTCCAGCGGCTTGGGGTTAATGAGGTTGAAACTCGTCGGGTTCGGCAGGCCGCCGATGAACTCGGCGTACGTCATCTGCTCGCAGTTGGCGACGCGCACTTCGACGATGGTGCGCAGGAAGCCGGACATCGCGGCCCCGAAGTTTCGCGCAAACGCCTCGTGCAGCGTCTGCAGGGCCCGCATCTGGTCCTTGCTGACGCGCTCGGGGCGCTTGAAGTCGTACGGACGCACCTCGACGGACTCGAGGTCCTTGCGGTGCCGCGAGAAGATTTGCAGCGTAGAGGCTTCCTGCTCCACCTCGCCGGAATCGACCGCTGCGAGCAGTGCGTCAATCTCGGATTGATCAAGAACGTCCGGCATGGCAGGCGACCACCGCTCACATCGCGCAGGCACCCGCCGCGCGGGGAAACTATCGGACCATCCCCCGCCGGCCCTGCACCACTCCGGTATCCGGGCAAACCCCGAACCCAAACCAACTCAACCGAACCTTCCCGCTCGGTCGACCAATGATGCTCTGTTCGGCGGCGCAACCGCCCCGCCGGGCATCCAACCGGAAGCCAGCCGCGCGTGGGGGTCTGTACCCGGCAACGCGGGCGAGCCATGCGAGTACCACTGGTATGACCGTTTCGATTTTCTCGAGTCTGCTGTCCGTGCCGCGCTGGGCGGCGGTGGTGTTGGCGATCGTCATCGGGGGGCTCTCGCCCGTCGGGGTGGCCCGCGGGCAGGCGCCCGCGCCGGCCGGCAGCCCGGGCGTGGTCGAATCCGGCCCGATCCGGCTGCGGGCGGTGCCGCAGTTCCCGAAGGTGACCCAGGGCGGGGAGTTGGTGGTCGCGGTCGAGATCGACCACGGCCCGGAGTTCCACACCTGGCCCGCGGCCCACGAGAAACTGCCGAAGGCCGTCGACGAGTTCGCCATCCGCACGCAGATCGGCCCGGTTCTGAACGATCAGGGCAAGGCGGTGCTGCCGGCGTGGATCGAGCGGTTTGTCGGGACGCAGTACCCGGCGACGAAGATCGGCAAGGCCCCGGACCCAGAAGGCGGCGATCGCCCGATCGAGGTCCCGCTGTACTCCGGCAAAGCCGCGTTCTTCGCGCGGTTCCTGGTCACCAAGGACGCCCCGCTCGGCGAGCAGACGTTCGAGGTGCAGGCCAGTTTCCAGGCCTGCAACGACACGCTGTGCCTGCAGCCGGAGGATTTTCGCCTGCCGGTGCGGGTGACGATCGTCGCCGCGCCCGCGGCGGACCTCGGCCCCGCCGCCGACGCCGCCCTGTTTGCCAACTTTGACGCGGCCAAGCCGAGCTTCGGCGGCACGGGCCCGGCCACCGCGACCGCCGCGATCCCGAGCCAGCCCACGCCCCCCACTACTCCGAACGCCACCACGCCCGCCGCCAGCGGCGCGCCCACGCCCGCCGTCGTCGGGGCCGGGAGTGACCGTCGATTCTTCGGGCTAGCCATCGGCAACAGCCTGCCGGTCCTGTTCCTGTTCGCGGCGATCGGCGGGCTGGTGCTGAACCTCACGCCCTGCGTGCTGCCCGTCATCCCCATCAAAATCATGACCCTGACCCAGCACGCCAAGAGCCCCGCCAAGGCCCTGGTGCTCGGGCTGTGGATGGCGCTGGGCGTCATCATCTTCTGGACCGCGATCGGCGTGCCGATGGCGTTTGTCAGCACGGCCCTCGACCCTTCGAAGTGGATCTTCGGCATCTGGTGGATCACGCTCGCGCTCGGCGTCGTCATCGCGCTGATGGGCCTGGGGATCATGGGCCTGTTCCAGATTAACCTGCCCCAGTCGGTGTACATGATCAACCCCAAGGCCGACTCGCCGTGGGGCTCGTTCGTCTACGGCGTGTTCACCGCGGTCCTGGGCCTGCCCTGCTTCGGCTTCGTCGCCGGGGGGTTGCTGGCCAGCGCCACGGCCCTGCCGGCGCTCGACGTCATGACCATCTTCTTCGGCCTGGGCGTCGGGATGGCCCTGCCGTACCTGATCCTGTCGGCCCGCCCGTCGCTGCTGAAGTTCATCCCGCGCACGGGCCCGGCGAGCGAACTGGTCAAGCAGGTGATGGGGCTCTTGCTGCTGGGCGCGGCGGCCTTCTTCGTCGCCGCGGGCATCAAGGCCCTCACCTCGAGCATGCCCTACATCAAGGAATCCATCGAGTGGTGGGGCGTGGCGTTCTTCATCGTGGTCGCCTCGCTGTGGCTGTTGTTCCGCACGTTCCAGATCGCGCGCAGCGTCGTGTGGCGCGGGCTGATGACGGCCCTGGCCCTGGCGATGTCCGGCAGTTTCGTCTGGTTCGCCGCGGACAAGACCGGCGCGGACCGGAACAACTACCTCGAGCTCAAGGCCGCGCAGGCGTCGGCGGCGGGCACGGGCACGCTCGTCACCGGCGTGTGGACCGAGTACGACCCAGTCCAGTTCCAGCGGGCCCGGGCCGAGCACAAGAGCGTCTTCCTCGATTTCACCGCGACCTGGTGCATCGTCTGCAAGGCCAACAAGCGGCTCGTGCTCGACCCGGACCCGGTGCGGGGTCGCCTCAAGTCCTCCGACATCGTGCTGATGAAGGTCGATCTGACCGCCAAGGACGCCCCCGGCTGGGCCAAGCTCAACGAACTGGGCCGCACGGGCATCCCGACCTGGGCCATTTTCGGCCCGGATGCCTCCACCCCGATCATCATCGACACGCCAACGCCCCAGAACGTGCTCTCGGCGCTGGATCAACTGGGGGTTCGACCCCGGGGTGAGAGTAAAGCGACCGCGTCGCGTTGACGCTCGCCCGGTCCGCGTGTACCGTTCTCTCCCGCGGGCCGAAAGGTCCCGCTGACAACCCGAGGGCGTAGCTCAGTGGTAGAGCGACACGTTGCCAACGTGTAGGTCGAGGGTTCAAGCCCCTTCGCCCTCTTTCCGGATCGACATCTCAGACTCGGACATCTCAAAACGATTCGTGCATCCCAGATGACCCACCGTGCCTTGCGGTGGGTCATTGTCATTGGGCCGCGCTCCGTCGGACCGATACGCTCACCGCCCATTGGGCGGAGGAACGGTCAGATGGTCAATCGGTTCAACACGGCGGTCAGGTTGTTCACGACGGCGGCGGGCACGATCGCGGTCCTTGGGACCGCGGCGGGCGCGATGGCCCAGCAGCGGGAGCAGGTCGCCGACGCCCGGGCCCGCACGACCGATCGCCTGCTCGGCGACATCAGCCTCTCCCTCACGCCGCGGTACGAGCACATCTTCGACACCGACCTGCGCGACTCCCAGAACGGGTCGGTGCAGGTGCACCGGGCCGGGGCGACGCTCAAACTCGGCGGGCCGATCGCCGAGGCGCTCCGCTGGGGCCTCGATACCGACTACGAAGCCTCGTGGTACGACTTCAACGACGCGGGCGACCTGATCCCCTCGGGCCGCAACCCGTTCCAGGAAGTGCACCAGATCCGCTTCACGCCCACGCTGTTCTGGCGGATCGACGAATCGTGGAGCCTGGTCGGCGGGCCGATCATCCAGTTCGCCGGGGAGCGCGACGCCGACGTCGGCGACGCGGCGACCTTCGGCGGGTTCATCGCCGCCAACCACCGCGTCTCCGACATGCTCTCGTTCAGCCTCGGGCTGCGGGCGACGAGCGAACTCGAGAGCGACGGGAGCGTCATCCCGCTCGCCGGCGTGACGTGGAAGATCACCGACACCGTCACGCTGCAGACGCGCGGGCCTTCGCTCGAGATCGCGGCGGACGTGGCGCAGAACCTGACGCTCGCGCTCTTCGGCGAGTACCAGTCCCGCGAGTATCGCCTCGCGGACGACGCGGTCATCCCCGAGGGCGTGATGCGGGACCGGCGGGCGAAGGTCGGCGTGGAACTGCGCTGGCGGGCGGCCGACTGGGCGATGGTCACCATCGAGGGCGGGGCCGACGTGTACCAGCGGTTCTATTTCGACGATCGCAACGGCGACCGCGTCGGGGCGGATCGGACGCGACCGGCTCCGTTTGTCGGCGCCAGCGTTGAACTGACGTTCTGACCGGGCCGCCTCAGCGGGCCGAGGTGCGCGACCACGCGGACAGGTCGAAGACCGCGCGCGGGGCGGTGTCGTGCCAGGGCAGCATGGCCCGCGGCCAAGCGTGCCGCGCGCCGTCCGAAGCGCGGCGGACCAGCCCGATGCGCAAGGCCGCGGCCGGGCGGCCGTCGAGCCCGACGAGCGTCTCGATCGCACCCTCCGGGATCGGCACGATGATCGACCAGCCCTGATCGGTCGGGACGACGTCGAGGCGGCTTTGGCTCGCCGTCGGCCTGAGGCCCGGGCCGGCGCTTTCCATCCGGCCGGAGGCGTCGACGCGCCAGGTCGCGACCGGGCGGGCGGCGGGGCCCATGTGGATCTCGATGGACGCCTCCGCCCCGCCGGGGGCGGCGGCGCATTCGAGCAGCAAGCGCCACGCCGGGCGGGCGTCGACCAGTTCGGCGTACAAGCGTCCGCGCACGAGATCGCCCGCGGCGGGCGCGGGGACGGGCGGCGTCGGGCCCGGGTGCGATGAGGCGATCAGCAGCGTGCTCGCCGACCAGTCCGGGAGCAGCGGGCCCACGTCGGCGCCGGGGGGCGTGACGGGCACGGGGCGCGGCACGGCGGTCCGGACCAGGTCGAGCCCGTCGGCGCGGACGGAGAAGTCCGCCGTCGGCGTCGCCGCCGTGCGTGCGGCGGCCGGGGCCAGCGGCATGCTCGACGACGCGAGCAGTTCCGGGTCGGGACCGGCGGGCGGCTCGAGCACCACCGACGCCGCCTGCACGCCCAGCGGGCCCGCCAGCAGCACCTCGGGGGCCGACATCGCCGGGGCGTCGATGGTGACGGCGACGGGCTCGTCGGCGAGGCTGATGACGCCGAACTGGGCCCGGGCCCCGCCGGTGGCGTCCTGGGCGGGCGCGTCGCTGATGACCCAGGCGCCCACGCCGCGTCGGCGATCGAGCGCGGCCCGCACGACTTCGATCACGCGGGCCGTCGGCGTGCCGGGGTCGCGGAGCGCTTGCGCGAGTTCGACCACGTCGGGCGCGACGGGCGGCAGCGGCACGGGCGGCGCGACCTCGGGCGTGAGTCGGACGGCGAGGGCCGCGACCAGGCGATCGCGCAGGTCCGGGTCGGCCGCGTTGACGCGGTTGAGCAGGGCGAGCACGCCGGCGGAGACCTGCCGCCCGATCGCCGCGAGCACCGGGTCCTCGTCGGGCTCGATCGACACGCCCAGCACGTCGGCCCGCCAGCGGTCCCACGGGGCAGCGGCGATCTCGCGGGCCCAGGCGATGGCGCCGGCGTTCGATTCCCGTGGCACGTTCCAGCCCGTGCGCTGCCCGACGGGGGCGACGGCGACGCTCGCGGACGCGTCGCTCTCACCCAGGCCGAGCGTGATCGATCGCCCGCGCGCGGCGGACGCGGGGACGTCGATCGCGGCGACCCAGAATCCCGGCCGCCCGTCGGCGAGTTCGGCGCGGTTCGCCCGCTCGGCCCGCCAGCTCGTCGGGCCCGCCGTCGGAAGGCCCAGCCACCGGCGCCGCATCTGGGCCGCGGCGGCGGACGCGGGCGTGGACGTATCTGGCTCGAGCCCGACAGACAGACGCACCAAGGGGGCACGCTCCGGCCAGCCTTCGGGCCCGCGGCGGATGCGGACGGAGCCCGCGGCGATCTCCCGCGCCGTCGGCGTCAGCGGAACGATCGCCGTCTGCCCCGGCTCGACGATCGACAGGCTCAACAGGGCCGGCGGGTCGAGGTCGACCCAGGCGGCCGGACGGGTGCGGGCGCTGGGGGCGGGTGGGCCCGGATTCGTCTCCGCGGCGGGGGGCGCGGCCGGGCTCGGGGCGGGCTTCTGCTTGGAGCCGCACCCCGTCAGCCCCCCCACCGCCCCGAAGAGCAGCACGCCCGCGGCGGCCAGCATGGCGCCGCCCCCTGCCCGGGCGCTCCGCGCGGAAATGCATGGCGGGAACACGCGCGGGCGAAAGTCACCCGATGGCGGGCCCGATAGAAACGCCGCCGGGGAGTTCCGGCGCTCGCCCTTGGACCCCGAGAGACACCGACCATGGTCATCCGCGACAACGGCACTTCGCATACGTTCCGCGTCTATCTCCCCGAGGCCCGCCGCGTGCAACTGGTGGGCAGTTTTACCGGGTGGCGAGCCCGTGCCCTGGACATGCGGCGAGAGTCTACCGGGTGGTGGACGGTGACGATCGACCTCGCCGAGGGCGACCATGATTTCAGCTACCTGCTCGACGACGGCGTGTGGCTGGCCGACTACGCCGCCTCGGGCGTGAAGCGCAACGGTTTCGGCGGGTGGGTCAGCCAGTTGCACGTGCCCCCAACGCCGGGCGTGCGCGTGCGGACGACGGTCCACGCGAGCGCCCGCGCGGCGTGAGCCCGCGAGCACGCCGCCGCACCGCTGGCTGAAGCCCGCGCCCGCCGTTAGCATGCGGGCCCGTGCCCGCCGCCCCGAACCCAACAACGCCTTCCGACGATTCGCGGCTGGCACGCTGGGCGTTCCCGGTGCTGATCGCGGTCATCGCGCTGTTCATCCTCGGCGGGGACTGGGGCAAGTACCTCGATGACTGGAGCTGCAGCGTCCGCGACCCGGTGACGGGGGCGGCGGACTGGGCCCAGGGGCCGTGGCGCGATTACAAGTATTTCTGGCGCCCGCTGCTGATGCTGCACTGGTTCTACCTGCACACCAGCCTGTGGAACCACATGTGGGTGCTGCACCTGCTCGGGGCGGCGACGCACGCGGGCGTGGCGGGGCTGCTGTATGCGCTTTTACGGCGCATGCGTCTGACGCGGACCGCGGCGACGGCGGGGGCGCTGGGCTTCCTGCTCATGCCGCTCCCGGCGGACGTGGTCTTCTGGGCCACGGCGGTCTCGATCAGCCAGAGCCTCGCCGCGGTGCTGGGCATCACGCTGCTGGCGATCCGCTATATCGACGGCGCGGACGGGCGGTGGCGTTTGCCGCTGATGGCCGCGCTGGGCTTCGCGGCCCCCTGCCTGTACGAACAGCCGGTGATGATCATTCTGATGATCCCGCTCCTGGCCTGCGCGGCGGGCGTGGTCCGCTCGCCCCGCGGCGTGCTGCGATCGATCATCGCCGGCGTCGTCTCCGGCGTGCCGATGCTCGTGTATGTCGCGCTGCTCATCATCACCGCCCCGAAGACGGCCCGCGGCGGCGCGGGCTCGTTCATCTCCGGCGAGGAACTGCCCAAACGCCTCAGCGCCGTCGCCGACATGGTCGTCGGGCTGCACACCGTCAACCTGCGGCACATGGTCGTCGGCGGGTTCATCCGCGGGACGGAGTGGCTCGCCAGCGGGTGGGGGCTCGCCGTGGTCGCGCTCGCGGGCGTGCTCGGTGGCGTGTGGGCCCGGGCGGCGGTGCGCGAGCGGGGTGTGACCATCGCCCCGAAGCCCGGCTGGGCGTGGATGGACGAGGCGCTGGTGCGCGGGGCGTGCACATGGGCCGCGGGCGTGCTCATTTGGCTGCTCGCGTTCGTGCCCGTTATTCCCTTCCGCGGGCAGACGGTCGAACTCCGAAACACCTACGTCTCCAGCATCGGGCTGGCGATCGTGCTGGCGGCGATCGTCAACCTCGTGTGGCGAACGGGCGCGGGAGCGCCGGCGCGGGCACTTCGCGGCGTGATGGCCGGCGGGATCGGCGTGGCCGGCGTGCTCGGCGCGGTCGTCATGGTCGGTCAGCAGTTGAACTACCAGTCGCGGGCCGATCTCGACGAACAGCAGGCCGCGCAGATCGCCGCGATCGCTCAGGCCGAGCCGCCCCTCCCGCCCGGCACGGTGCTGGTCGTGCTCGACAACGCCAAGGGATCGTCCGACACCGGGCTGTCGCTGTTCGATCACGGCCTGGCCCCGTGGAGCATGGCGTCGTGGTCGGCCCGCGGGCTGGTGCACCACACGCTGCGGCGCACGGACGTCGAAGTCACCCATCACAACCCGTGGCTGGGCCAGAACCGGACGATCACCGACTTCGACGCGGACGGCTTCCGCTCCAAGATCGCGCTGCCCAACGCGGGCACGCCCGCCGACGAGGGCACGCGCGTCGCGTGGGACCGCGCGGTGCCGATCACGATCGGCGTTGACGGCGTGGTCCGCGTGGTCGATCGGCTGGTGATCGAGCGTGAGGACGGGCGGGATATTGACGTCGTCCCGCCGCTCGCCGTCGCGCGGCGGAGCGCGTCGCCCACGCTCCCGACAACCGGGTACGTCATCGAAACCAACCGGCCCGCCGCGGGGCTGACCAAGCTTGACGCGTGGTCGACCTCCGCCGGGCCCGTCTCGCCGCTGGAGATGTGGGCCCACTTGCCCTTCGGCTGGACGCGGCCGGCGTTCCGCATCGGCCCCTACGGGCACGCGCCGACGCCCGGGGTCATCTCGGCCCCGCTGGAGCCGGGCGCGGCCCGGGTGCTGCTGTCGCGTGCGACGCTGGACCCGGCCGGGGCCCAGGCGTGCCGCTCGTGCGAGCCGACGCGCGTCAGCATCGAGGTGTTCGAGGGCGAGCAGCGCATCGCCGGGGCATCGGTCGATCTGGACCCGGCCCAGGCGGGTGACCTGGAGCGGTGGTGGCCCATCCGCGTCGAGGTTCCCGCGATGACCCGGGCCGGGCGGGTTGAGATCCGGACGGCCCTGCTGCCCGGGCAGGACGGGCCGACGGCGGCCGTGTTGGTGATGCCGGCCCGAATCGGGCCGCCCGCGACGCCGTAAGCGGGGCTGGGCGGCGGGCCCGGCTTTCCTGGGCTTTGCGCCGGCAGCCGCGGCTCCGGTGGGCGGCAGGCCCAACCCCGTTACACTCCCGATCCTCCGGCGATGGGCCGGGGGGCGCGAGCGGCGGGGGAAGGAGTTTCGATGGACGAGCGCGGAAACGGGTGCTGCAACGGCTCGGACTCCGCGTGCGCGAGCACGCCGGGCGGCCCGGTCAACACGACGCTGACGGCCGGGCGAGCCCCGGTGGAAGTGCCCGTCGGAGCCGCGGGCGCCGGGGGGAGCGCGGCGGACCCGCGCCGCGCGGTCCTCGACGCCGCCGACCGCTTCTTCGATGCCCGCCCCGCGCGCGCCTTCGTGCCGGGGCAGACGTACGTGCCCGTCACCGGCAAGGTGCTGGACGCGGCCGACCTGCGGCAACTCATCGAAGCCTCGCTCGACCTCTGGCTGACGACCGGGCGTTTCAGCGATGCGTTCGAAGAGCGCCTGGCCCGGCGCTTCGGGACCAAGCACGCCCGCGCGACGGTCTCGGGCTCGGCGGCCAACCTGCTGGCGTTTGCCAGCCTCACCAGCCGCACGCTCACCGGCAAGGACGACCGCGGGCCCATCACCCCGGGCAGCGAGGTCATCACGGTGGCGGCGGGCTTTCCGACAACGGTGGCGCCGATCGTGCAGTGCGGGTGTGTGCCGGTGTTCGTGGACGTCGACCTATCGACGCACAACGCCACGCCGGCCGCCGTCGAAGCCGCCATCACGCCCAAGACCCGCGCGATCATGATGGCCCACACGCTGGGCAACCCGTTCGACGCGGCGGCCCTCGCGAAGATCGCCGAGAAGCACGGGCTGTACCTGGTCGAAGACTGCTGCGACGCGTTCGGCGCGACGCTGGGCGGCAAGCCGGTGGGCACCTTCGGCGATGTCGCGACACTCTCGTTCTACCCCGCGCACCACATCACCACCGGCGAGGGCGGCGCGGTGATGACCGACAGCGGCGTGCTCCGCCGCGCGATCGAGTCGCTCCGCGACTGGGGGCGCGACTGCTGGTGCCCGCCCGGCAAGGACAACACCTGCGGCAAGCGGTTCGACTGGCAACTGGGCGAACTGCCCGCCGGCTACGACCACAAGTACATCTACTCGCACCTCGGCTACAACCTCAAGATGACCGACATGCAGTGCGCCATCGGGCTGTCGCAGCTCGACAAGCTCGACGGGTTTATCGCCCGCCGTCGCGAGAACTTCGCGCTGCTGACGGCGGGGCTCAAGGCGATGGCGGCCGAGGAGCATCTGCACCTGCCCACCGCCCTGCCCGGGGCGGAGCCGAGCTGGTTCGGGCTCCCGCTCACGATCCGCGACGGCTCGCCCTTGCAGCGGCGCGAGGTGGTGCGGGAGCTCGAAGCCCGCAAGATCGGGACGCGTCTGCTGTTCGCGGGCAACCTGGTGCGTCAGCCCGCGTTCCAGGGCGTGCAGTACCGCGTTGCGGACACGCTCGCGAACACGGACAAGACGATGAACGACACGTTCTGGATCGGCGTCTGGCCCGGGATCGGCCCGGCCGAGCGCGAGTACATGCTCAGCGTCATGCAGGACATCCTGTCCCGCGCCGGTGTTTCGGGAGGCACGCGATGAAGGCCGTCATCCTCGCCGGCGGGCTGGGCACGCGGCTCAGCGAAGAGACGGAGACCAAGCCCAAGCCGATGGTCGACATCGGCGGTCGCCCGATCCTCTGGCACATCATGAAGATCTACTCCGCCCACGGGATCAACGACTTCGTGATCTGCCTGGGGTACAAGGGCTACATCATCAAGGAGTACTTCGCCAACTACTTCCTGCACCAGTGCGACGTGACGCTCGACATCAAGAGCCGCTCCATCGAGGTGCACCAGAACGCCGCCGAGCCCTGGCGCGTCACGCTCATCGACACCGGCATGAACACCATGACGGGCGGGCGCCTCCGGCGCATCGCCCGGTACGTCGAGGACGGGCCCTTCTGCATGACTTACGGCGACGGCGTGAGCGACGTCAACGTCTCCGCCGCCATCGCCTTCCACAAGTCGCACGGCAAGCTCGCGACGGTCACGGCGATCAGCCCGCCTGGGCGTTTCGGCGTGCTCGAGACCGATCGCGGGCGCGTCACGCGCATGCTGGAAAAACCCACGCAGACGTCCTCGCTCATCAACGGCGGGTTCTTCGTGCTCGAGCCCGGCGCGCTCAAGTATGTTGAGGGCGACGCCACCAGTTGGGAGCGCGAGCCCATGGAGCGCCTGACCGAAGACGGCCAACTCATGGCCTTCGAGCACCGCGGGTTCTGGCAGCCGATGGACACGCTGCGCGAGAAGAAACTCCTCGAAGAACTCTGGAGCAGCGGCGAGGCCCCGTGGAAGGTGTGGACGTGAGCACGCAAACCGCTGGTCACGCCGGCGATGCGCCCCTCGGACGGTTCGCGCCGACGCCCGAGTTCTGGCGCGGCCGGCGCGTCCTCGTCACCGGGCACACCGGCTTCAAGGGCTCCTGGCTCACGCTGTGGCTAAAGAACCTCGGCGCCGTCGTCTCGGGCTACGCCCTGGCGCCCGACACCGAGCCGAGCATGTTCCGCCTGCTCGATCTGCACAGTGTGTGCGAGCACACCGTCGGCGACGTGTGCGACGCCGAGTCGCTCGCGGCGTGCGTCCGACGGGCCCAGCCCGAGGTCGTCATCCACATGGCCGCCCAGGCGCTCGTCCGCCGCTCGTACGCCGAGCCACTGCGCACCTACGCGACCAACGTGATGGGCACGGCGAACCTGCTGGAAGCCTGCCGGCACACGCCCTCGGTCCGCGCCATCGTCGTCGTCACCACCGACAAGTGCTACGAGAACCGCGAGTGGGTGTACGCCTATCGCGAGACCGACCGCCTGGGCGGGCGCGACCCGTACAGCAACTCCAAGGCCTGCGCCGAACTCGTCACCGACGCCTACCGCCGCTCGTTCTTCGAAGCCGGCGGCGAGGTGAAGTGCGCCGTCGCCAGCGCCCGCGCGGGGAACGTCTTCGGCGGGGGCGACTGGTCGGCCGACCGACTTCTGCCCGACGCCGCCCGCGCCTTCGCCGCGGGGCGGCAGGTCGTCATCCGCAGCCCTGACAGCATCCGCCCGTGGCAGCACGTGATGGACCCGCTGGGCGGGTATCTCGCGCTGGCCCGCGCGCTGGTCGAGCACGGCCCGGCCGCCGGGACGGCGTTCAACTTCGGGCCCGAAGTGCACCAGGCCCTCACCGTCCGCTCGGTGATCGACGCGTTCACCGCCGCGTGGAACGCGTCGGGCTCCGGCGGCACGCCGGCGTCATGGCGGCATGAGCCGCAGGTCGGTGCCCCGCACGAGGCCCGGGCCCTGATGCTCGATCCGACGCTCGCGCGAGCGCGCCTGGGCTGGCTGCCGGGCATCCCGTTCCACCGCGCGGTCGACCTCACCGCGGCGTGGTATCGCCTGGCCGCCGCCGCCAACGCCGCGAGCCTGCTGCGCTTGACGCACGAGCAGATCGCCGCGTGCTCGCCTTCGTTGCGCTGAACGCGTCTCCCCTCCACCCACACCCCCGCGTGATGCACCCCGAGCCGAGCCCGCGATGAACGTCCTGATCACCGGCGCCAGCGGGTACCTCGGCGGGCATCTGACCAGCGCCCTGATCGCGCACGGGCACCGCGTGCACGGGCTGACGATCGAGCCCGTGCCGCCCGCCAGCGCGGGGGACGCGGCGATCGCGTGGCACGTGTACGACGGCTCGACGCCGTCGGTTGAACGGGCCATGCGCGACGCGCGGCCGGAGGTCGTCATCCATCTCGCCGCGTCGTCACGCGCGGGATCTTCGCCTGAAGATGTGGTCCCCATCGTCCAGCCGGCCCTCGTGCTCGGGGCCCAGGTGCTCGCGTGCGCCGCGCAGGCCCGCGTGCGGCGCGTGCTCTCGGCGGGGAGTTACTGGGAGTTCGGCGAGCGCGGGCACGCCGGGCCCAACACCTTCTACGCCGCCACCAAGTCCGCCTTCCGCGTCATGCTCGATCACTTTGTCGCACGCGGCTCGTTCGACGGCGCCACGCTCGCGCTCTTCGACGTCTACGGCCCGCGCGACCCGCGCCCGAAACTGCTCCCACGCCTCGTCCGCGCCATGACCACCGGCGAGACCGTCCCGCTCTCGCCCGGCGAGCAGCGTCTGGACATGGTGCACGTCGAGGACGTCGCCCGCGCGTTCGTCGCCGCCGCCGAGTGCGAGGAGCCGCTTGCCCTTCCCGGGCGGGCCGACCCGGACACGGCCCCGGTCTTCGGCGTGTGCACCGGGCGGAGCATGACCCTCCGGGCCATCGTCGACACGCTCGAACGGGCCGCGGGCAAGCCGGTGCGCGTCAACTGGGGCGCCTCGGCGTACCCGGCCCACCAGATCATGCACCCGATCGACACGCTCCCGCCGGTGCCGGGATGGGCCGCCCGCGTGCGGCTGGAGGACGGTCTCGCGTCGGTCGTTCAGGCCGGGTGAACCTGACCGGGTCAAACCGGCCGGGTCAACCGGGCCGGGTGAACGGGTGCAGGGCGAGCCGCCCGCCGGCTCCGTACAATGCCGATCCATGTCCGCCGCGACCTCCAGCACGTCGACCGCGCACCCCGCACCGGGCCACACGCTCGCCCCGTCGCGCCCCGTCGCGGTATCGGTGCACGCCGCCGGCGTTGAGACGCCCCGCGGCGGCCGGCGCAAGCTCATCTCCGTCTGTACCCCGGCGTACAACGAAGAGGCCAACGTCGAGCGCTGCTACCAGGCGGTGTGCGCGTTCTTCGACGGGCCCGGCGCGCCGGGAGCGGCGTACGACTTCGAACTGGTCTTCACCGACAACCACTCGACCGACGCGACCTTCGAGAAGGTCGCGGCGATCGCCCGGACCGATCCGCGCGTCCGCATCCTCCGCTTCTCGCGCAACTTCGGGTACCAGCGCTCGATCCAGACCGGCTATCGGCACGCCCGCGGCGACGCCGCCGTGCAGCTCGACGCCGACCTTGAAGACCCGCCCGCCGTCATCGCCCAGTTCCTCGAAAAGTGGGAGCAGGGCTACCAGGTCGTCTACGGCGTCCGCCGCTCGCGGCAGGAAGGGCCGATCATCCAACTGGCCCGCAAGGTCTTCTACCGCCTGCTGAACCGCATCGCGGAGGACGACCTGCCCGCCGACGTCGGCGACTTCCGACTCATCGACCGGCGCGTCATCGACCAGGTCGCCAAGATCCGCGACCCGCACCTGTACATCCGCGGGCGGATCGCGGCGATGGGGTTCAACCAGATCGGCGTGCCGTACGACCGCGACCGGCGCATCGCCGGCGCCAGCAAGTTCAACTTCACGCGCTTGATGGCCCTCGCGCTCGACGCGACGCTCAGCCATTCCACCGTGCCGCTGCGCCTGGCGACGTACACCGGGCTGGTCATCTCGCTGGTCGCGGTGGTGCTGATCGTGGGCTACTCGCTGGCCCGCGTGCTGTTCGGGACGTCGTGGCCGGCCGGGTTCACCACGCTTGCCGTGCTGACGCTCATGGGCATCGGCATCAACGGGCTGTTCCTCGGGATCATCGGCGAGTACCTGGCCCGCATCTACCGCCATCTGAAGGACTCGGCGGAGGTGATCGTCGAGCGCGCGTACCCGGAGGAGACCGGGACGTCCCAGCCTCCTCCGCGTCCGTGATATCCGCCGCCTTCGCCCTTCCGGCTCAGCTGCCGAAGGCCTTCTTGTAGTCTTCGACGAACTTCTTGAGGCCCGTGTCCGTCAGCGGGTGGCTCATCATCTGCTTGATGACGCTGAAGGGGACCGTCGCGACGTCGGACCCGGCCAGGGCGCACTCGACCAGGTGCTTGGTGTGCCGGATGGACGCGGCGAGGACCTTGGTCTGCAGGCCGTAATTGTCGTAGATCTGCCGGATGTTCCGGATCAGCTCCATGCCGTCCTCGGCGATGTCGTCGATGCGCCCGATGAACGGGCTGACGAGGAACGCACCGGCCTTGGCGACCATCAGGGCCTGTAGCGGCTGGAAGCAGAGGGTGAGATTGGTCTTCACGCCCCGGTCCGACAGCGCCTTGCACGCCTTCAGCCCGTCGACGGTGCACGGGAGCTTGATGACGATGTTCTCGGCGATCGGGATGTTCGCGTCGGCCTCGCGCATCATGCCGTCGTAGTCCGTCGACACGACCTCCGCCGACACCGGCCCGCGCACGATCTCGCAGATCTCGCGGAGGCGCTGCGCGTAGGTGAGCCCGGGGGTGAACTCCTTGGCGATCAGCGACGGGTTGGTCGTCACGCCGTCGAGCACGCCCATCGCGTGGGCTTCTTTGATCTCGGTGAGATTCGCGGTGTCGATGTACAGGTCCATGTGCGCTCCTGGTGTCGTGGATTCTTGGGATGCCGCGACGGTGTCGAGGTTATGGCGGCGGGCGATTCCTAGTAGGATTCGACCGCCAAGTCCGTGATTCGGATGAAATCCCGAGGATTCGCGGTCACAAGTGTCATCCCGGCCGACGCCGCCACCGCGCCGATCAGCACGTCCATCCGTTCTATCGGTGTCCCCGCCCGCCGCAAACGGGCTTCGGTGAGCCCGAATCGTCGCGCCGCGGCGTCGTCAAACTCCAGGACCTGAAACACGGTCCCGATCCTGTCCACCATGCCGGCCTGGGCCTCGCGGTTTGTACTTTGTTCGACGCCCGCGTACAGCTCCGCCATGTTGAAACGCGTCGTGCACAGCGGTTCGTCCAGTTCCAGGTGACGGCGCACGACCGCGCGGACGCGCTCCCGCCGCGGGCTCCGCGGGCGAAGAAACAGGTCGATGAGCGCCGACGTGTCATACACCGCCATCCGTCAGCTCGCCTTTCGCCGCACCCTCCCCCGAGGCCGCACACCCAGCGCTCCCTCCGCAACCTCGGGCCCGATTGCGATGGCGTCGATCTCGCGCAGCAACGCCCGCCGTTCCTCGGGCGTGCGCACCACGCGTTTGATAACCGCGCTGAAGGTCTCACCCTTCCGCTTCACCCGGCTCAGCCGCCGATACGCCTCGAGATCGATGGAGATCGTCTTGTTCGCCACGTGCAGTTCTCAGGCCCCGAACCCTTGCAAGTTTAGCGTCGGCGGCTTTCGCCCGTGCTCTCAGGAAGCCAGCATCTTCTTGAGCTCCCGCCGCATCACCTTTCCCGTCGGGTTCCGCGGCAGCATCTCCACACAGCGCACCTCGTCCGGCACCTTGTACCCCGCCAGCCGCTTGCGGCACCACTGCAGCACGTCCTTCTGATCGAACGCCGCCCGACCCGACGCACCGCCCGCCCCGCCCGCATCACCCTCGCCCAGTTCGCGCAGCTCGACAAACGCGACCGGCACCTCGCCGCGGATCGGGTCCATCTTGCCGACCACGCCCGAGTCCTTCACGCTCGGGTGCTGGTTGAGCACTTCCTCGATCTCGCGTGGGAAGACGTTCTCGCCGCCGACGATGAGCATCTCTTTCAATCGTCCCGTGATGTACAGGTGCCCGTCCTCGTCCTGGCGTCCGATGTCGCCCGTGCGGAAGTAGCCGTGCTCGTCGAAGGCCTTGGCCGTCTCGTCGGGCAGCTTGAAGTACCCGCGCATGACGTTCGGGCCCTTCATGCGCACCTCGCCGTCCCGCCCCGGCGGCAGGTACGCGCCGGTCTCGATGTCGACGATCCGCTGATCGATATCCGGCAGCGCCCCGCCCACGCTGTGCGGGCGCCACTCTTCCGGGCGACACCAGTTGCTCACCGGCGACGTCTCCGTCAGCCCGTACCCCTCGTTGATGGTCACGCCGAACCGCTCGCGGAACCCGTTGAAGACCGCCGCCGGTAGCGGCTCGCCGCCCGAGACGATGTACCGCAGGCTCGCAAAGTCCTCGGGCGTGGCGCTCTTGGCGTGCAGCAGCGCGTTGTACATCGACGGGATCATGATCATCACGCTCGGGCGATGCTCGCGCATGAGCGCGAGGATCTTGCCCGGCGCGAACCGGGCCGTGAACACCGCCCGCGCCGCCATGTACGCCGGGAGCAGCGTCAGGGCCGTCAGCCCGAAACTGTGAAACTGCGGCAGGACGCCGAGGAACACCTCGCGCGAGTCGAACTTCACCCACCGCCGGATCTGATCAATGTTCCCCGCGATGTTCCCGTGCGTCAGCATCACGCCCTTGGGCCGCCCGCTGGTCCCGCTGGTATACAGCAGCACGCCCAGGTCTTCCGCCCGCGCGCCCGCCGGCCACCGCACGTCCGGCATGCTGCGGAAGTTCATCTGGTCCAGCCGCAACATCCGCTTCCCGCGCGGCGCGTTGTCCTTCAGATAGTCCAGCATCGGCCCGACGGTGATGATCGCGTCGGTCTCGCAGTCATCCGCGACGTACTGCAGTTCATCGCGGCTGAGCAGGTAGTTCATCGGCACCGCCACCCGCCCCGCCATCCACACGCCCAGGCACGCGATCAGGAACCCGCCGCTGGTCGGCATAAGCACGCCGACGGTGCGGCTGCTCGACGTCTCGCGAACGCGGTCCGCGACGTGCATCGCCGCGATCAGCATCTCCACGCCCCGGTACGACCGCGCGTCGTCGATGTAAAACACCCGGCGCGGGTTCGAAGCAAGCGTGCGGATGAGCGGCCAGTGAATGGTCATACTGGTGAGGCTATCGGCACGTCCCCACGTCCGCCCGGCACTTCCCCGCGGCGATCGCCCATTCCGGACCCCGCGCACCGCAACCGCCGCCCTCGCCGGCACGAACCGGACCCGGCGGCCCAGCCTGCCCGACGCCGGGCCCGAACCGCCCGCCCTCCCCCCCCTCCGCCGGCCACGCCGCCGGCCTCCCCCGCCGCCGCCACCCTCACCACGGCCCCGCCCCGGGCCCCGCCGGAGTCCCGCGTGCCCACGCTCCCGCACCGAAGCCCCCGCGCCGCCGCCACGCCCGCTCCGCATCGACGCCGCGCCCGCGGTGCGTCTGCGAGGCGGATGACTCTCAAGGCCCTCGCGCCACTCGCGGCCCTCGCGGCATTTGCCGCCGCCCCGCTTGCTTCAGCCTTCGCCGATAATCCCGACGCGCCGCCCGCACCGCCGCGCCACGCCCTCGCCCCCGAACCCGGCACGCCCGCCGCCTACGAGCACAAGCAAGCCCAGAAGCGCTTCGCCGACGCCGAGGCCGAACTGAAGATCATCCGCAGCAAGCACTTCCTCACCCGCAACGTGGAACAGCGCCAGGTCGGCACGGCGAAGATCCGCACCTTCACGGACCCGGCCACGTTCCCCGCCCTGCTCTCCGTCTTCGACGGCGACGACCGCTCCGTCCGCATGGTCATGCTCGATCATCTCACCGATCTCGCGAGCGACGAGGCCGACGCAACGCTCGCCTGGGCCGCGATCCACGACCGCGAGAACTGGTTCCGCACCGAAGCTGCGCAGCGCCTGGCCAAGCGCGTCAAGACCGCCGGCGGGATCAGCAACCGCGTGAAGTGGTCCGTCGCGGCGGGCCTTCGAAGCAACCGCGAAAAGCCCATGGCCCGGGCCGCGCAGCTCGCCCGCGATCTCCGCATGTACGACGCCATCCCGCAGCTCATCAACCTCCAGGTCGGCGGCGGGCCCGCCGGCGGCGGAGGCGGCGGCGCCAACCCCGGCGCCGGCTCAACCTACTTCGTCGGCGACCCCGGCACATCCCTCGCCGACCTGCTCGTCGGCACCCAGACGGCGTTCGTCGCCGACCTCGACCCCGTCGTCGGCGACAACGCGGTCGCCTTTGACCCGCAGCTCGCCGTCGCCACCGAGGGCACCGTGCTCCGCGTCATCGACGCCGTCGTCGTCACCTACCGCGTCGAGATCCACAACGCGCTGATCGCCCTCGCCGACGCCGGGTGGGACGGCCGCTCCACGGCCCGCCTGGGCTGGGACCAGCGCAAGTGGGCCATCTGGTACGCCAACGAGTTCGTGCCGCACCGGCGGCGGGTGGAGGCGGCAGCAAACACAACAGCAAGCCCGAACCCGAGTCCATGACCTCACGCCAGTGCTCGGCCAAGACCGAGCCGACCGACGCAGTCGTACCCGCTCGATCACGCCCCGCTGCTGTCTGTTCCTTGCGCCGTCGGCGGCGGCGTGCTTGAAGCCGAACCGCCGGAAGGTGTCGTGTTGCTCTGCGACGGGGTAGGCGTGGTCAGAGACGCCGGTGCGAGGTGCCCTTTGAGCGCCTCGAAGGTCTCGACCACGCTCCTCGCGGCGTTCTGCCGCTGCGTCTTCTTATCTTCTCCGTCAAATACAAGTCCGCGTTCCTCACGGGCCAGCGCCTCGAGAAGCGCGAGCGCCGCAGAGCGAGACACTCGGACCGCTTCCGCGGCGGCAGCCGCCCTGACCCGCGCATTCGAGATCTCCGTGTTCAGCGTCGACTGATCGCGACCCGCTGAGCCGGTCGATGCCTGGGCGCCCTGACCGGGATTGTCGGCCCCTGGAACAGGCGCGGGGGCGAACGCCGCCGTCGGAAGAGGGATGCCGCTGGCCGCCGCGGCGATGCGCAGCGCATCCTTCAACCCCGCGAACGTCGCCCGCGTCACATTGGCCGCGTCGAGACGGACCCCCTTGATCGAGAAGCTAGGCACTGTGTCGCCTCCGGCGCGATAATCGCCCGAGGCGATCACCGCGATGTCGGTGTTGCCGACATCGCCGCGAACCACCACCGAGTTGAACTGTCTCGCCCAACACTGCTCGGGCGCGTAGATGACGCTGGCCAGATCGCCGTCGGACGCGATCGCCGCGGCGGTTTTGGCTTCGAGCGACTGCGTTTCGGCCTGAAACAACTGGAGCTTGCCTTGGAAGTTGTTGATCGCGTCCTTCAGCTGATCTGCTTCCATGCTGGTCACGGTGTGCTGACGTAGCTCGCCACCGGTCTCCAGCTCACTATCGACGGCTTCCGCCGCTTGCAGAGCTCGCGAAACCCGTTCTCGCTCTGGATTCAGAGCTTCGGAACCAATTTGGAGGTGCTTCTTGGCAAGCCGGTATAGCTCCGCAGGCTTGCTCCCGAACGACTGAGGCGCGCGGACGATGAGGCCGTCAGCTTCATTCACCAAACTCACCGCATCTTCCAGATGGTCGACGGCCTCTTTGTATGAACTGCTGATCCCGTCAATCTCGTTGAAACGCTCAAACGCCTCGCTGACAGCCCGGATGCGCGCGAGCGCCTGCATCTTGTCGCGCAGCTCTCGGGAGATCCGCGGCGTCCTATCGAGGCGGTGATACTCGTCGATCACGCGCTGCGCCTGCTGGGCCGCCACTCGGATGGCCTCGCGCTGCGAACCAGAGGGCTCGGCGAGTTCCGGGTTGAACATGTCGACGCGGATGTCGAGACGAGCGCACGACGGGAGCACGAGCATGACGGCGCACGCCGCGACTCCTCCGATCATGCGATTGATGGCGTTGAGCTTCCGGCCGTTGATTGTGCTGTTCATGGGTCATCTCGTTCAGGGAGAATGGGTTTGCATCGATGCGACGGGGGAAGAGAGAGGCGTTGATGAAGCTGCCCGCTCACTCCGCGAGGATCCGGCCGCGGTTGTTGTTCAGCCAGATCCGAACGTCCTCCATGTTGGCAAACGACCGCCGAGCGCCGAGCGAAGCAGCAAGCTGGCCCGCGACCTGCACCACCGCCGCTTGCGACGCTTCGCTCTGGGACTTATCGTCGACTTTGAGGTTTTCGGTAGTCAGCAGCTTATTGCCTATCGCCGTGACGATTTCCATCGACTTGACTTGCTGGTTGTACTTCGCCTGCGCGTCCTGGCCCGCAATGATGATGTCCTTGGCGGCCAGCGCGCCGATGTACGACGAGACCATCCCGCCGTCAGCAATCGTGGTGATCTGCGAGGCGATATCGTCCGAGTTCGACGACAGCAAGATCACCAGCTTCCGACCCTCCAGATCCGGGCTGAGCGGCTTCACGGCGACCGCTGTCTTGCTCGCGGGAATGTTCGCGCTCGGCGAAGGTTCCTTGTCCTTGTCGCCGTAGTTCTTCTGATCGGCGGATTGCTCGGGAGCCCCCTCCTTCCGCAGTTCGGGCACGAAGTTCAATTGAGTGGGCTGCTTGAAGCTCCCGAAATACTGGTCGACCGCCTGCTCGTCAAAGTACCCCGACAGGTACCGCGAACTCGCCAGCGATGACGAACTCTTGATCGTCAACCGGAAGTAGTTCACCGGCTTGTTCTCGGCATCCACGGCCCGGAAGTAGTGCCGCTCACTGCTGGCGGTACTGCACCCGGAACTGGCCGCCATCCATCCCGTTGCGACAATGACACCGCCCGCGACCGAAGCCGCGCTCCATCCGCCTGGCTTTTTCACGACGTGGTCTCCCATTCCCCACGGAGGGGAGGACGCAACCTACGTGGCCGCAGAAAACCCGTCAAGAGCCGCGATTTTGCCGCTTCTGTAGAGAAGACCCCGGAGCAAATTGTGGACAACCTGTAGGCAGTCCACAAAGCCGCGGCACTTCACACCGCACTGCCAAACATCGTTGCCAAGTACGGGCGCGCGGGTTTCTGGTTTGACACGAATTCGGGGCGGTCACTTCCGCGCACTAAAGAACTTCTTGATCGAGTGGATCGTCACCGCGCGGCCCATCGCCGCGATCGACTCGGTCAGCGGGATGTTCTTCGGGCACACTTTCACGCAGTTCTGGGCGTTGCCGCAGTCGGTCACGCCGCCGGGGGCGGCGAGCGCATCGAGGCGTTCGCCCGAGAGCTGCTTGCCCGTCTCGTGCATGTTGAACAGGCGCGCCTGGCTGATCGCCTGGGCCCCGAGGAACGTGACGTCCCAGCGGTCCTGGTCGGTCTCGAGCACGAACTGCGGGCAGGCTTCCAGGCAGCAGCCGCAGGTCATGCACGTGCTGAGCACGTAGCGCGTCTCCTGCTGCTCCGGCGTTTCCTTGGGGCCCGGGCCGAGGTTGTACGTGCCGTCGATCGGCACCCATGCCTTGACGCGCTTGAGGTTGTGGAACATGCGCGAGCGGTCGACCCACAAGTCGCGGATGACCGGGAAGCGCGACATCGGCTCGAGCGTGATCAGTTCGCCCGGCAGCGGGGCCAGGTCGTCGATCAACGCCGAGCAGCTCTGCCGCACGCGCCCGTTGATCACCATCGTGCAAGACCCGCACACTTCTTCAAGGCAGCCCGAGTCCCACACCACGGGCGTGGTCTTCTGGCCCTCGGCCGTCACGGGGTTGGCGGCGATCTGCTGCAGGCACGAGATCACGTTCGCGCCCTTCTCAACCTTGACGTCGAACGTCTCCCAACGCGACGCCTTGCCCGGGCCGTCGCACCGCTTGATCTGCATCTTGATCGTTCGCCCAGCGACCGCGCGGGCGCGGTTGCTGGAGGCGGCATGACCCGAAACGACGGACGTGCTGTTCATGGCTTCACACTCGCTTTGGCGCGACGGCGCGCCCGCTCCCGACCAAGCGTTCGACCCGCGCCCGCCGACGATGCAGGCCCGTACACCTTCCAGAACTCCCGCGGCGGAATCACCGCGCGCCGGGGGCCGTGCACCTGCTCGACCAGTTCCTTAAAAGCGCCGCGCAGCTCCTTGGGCAGCTTCGCGGCGAAGTCTTTTTTCAGGGGGACGATCCGGATCAGTTCCAGAACGTCGACGATCACGTGCTCGCGATGGTCGGAGTCCCACCGGATGCCCGCGGCTTCGAGCTTTTCGTGCGTCGCCCAGAGGTCCGCCGAGTAGATGTCGATATCGCCCGTAAACCGGCGCCAGCCGTGCAACGCGACCGCGACACCCCCGACGACGGGCGCGCCCGTCGCCTCCGTCACACGCCGCGCCAGCTCAAGCGTGCGCGTCAGTTCCGGCGGCGCGCGGTGCGACTCAGGATGTCCGGTCGCGCGAGGGTTGGGTTTGCGACGAGTCACAGGAAACCGTTACCGCTCCGATGAGTTCCTTGATCCACCCTCACCGCACCCCCGCCACCGCCGGCTCCGGCTTCGGCGAGGGCGACGGCGACGGCTTCTTGCCCGCGTCGTCCTTCTTCCCGTAGGTCCGCGCCGTCGGCTGGATCAATGACGCGTCGATCGGGTCCAGCGACACGCTCACGCTCCGGTCCGTCCCGTGCCACTTCGCCACCGTGCTCTTCATGAAGTTCTGGTCGTCGCGGTCCGGGTAGTCCGTGCGGTAGTGGGCCCCGCGGCTTTCCCGACGCTCCAGCGCGCCCAGCGCCACCGCTTCCGCGATCGCCAGCATGTCGCCCACGGCCCGCGCGTACGTGAAGCTCTGGTTCGTCCACGCGCTCGAGTCGCTCAGGCTCGCGCGGCTGTACCGCTCCTTGAGTTCGCCCAGCTTCCGCAAACACTGCTCCAGCCGCGGGCCCGTGCGCACCACCGTGCACGCCTCGGTCATTTCTTCGCCGAGTTCGCGCCCGATCGCGTACGGGTTGGTCTTTGCGTCCCCGCCGCCCTTGCCCACGGTGTCCAGCAGCCGGCGCGCCTTGCCCTCTTCGCTCGCCGCGGCCGCGTCGAACGCCTGCGCGGGCATGTCCGCCGCCGGGTTCTTGCCGGGCCCTTCGTTGCGGCAGTAGTTCACCACGCTCATCCCGCAGAACAGCCCGTCGAACAGGCAGCTCAGCAGCGCGTTGGCGCCGAGCCGGTTGGCCCCGTGATACGCGAAGTTCACCTCGCCGAAGGCGTACAGCCCGGGCAGGTTGGTCATCATGTTCCGCGGATCGCCGTACGCCATCCCCTGGCCCACGTCCGCGCCGATCGGCGCCCGCGACCCGCTCTTGTGCTTGGTCAGCGGCGTCTGCGGCGCGTACGACCCCTTCACGAACTGCGTCCACAGCCCGCCCATGCTGTAGTGCACCGCCGGGAAGATCTTCATCGGCGTGCGGTACGGGTCCTCGCCCGCAAACTTCTCGTAGATCTCGAGGATCCCCTCAAGCTTCTTCTTCAGGTATTCCGGGTCCTTGTGCGTCAGGTCCAGGTACACCTGGTTCTGCCCGCCCACGCCCATGCCCGCGTTGACGCAGATGTCGAAGATCTCGCGCGTCGCGATATCCCGCGGCACGATGTTCCCGTACGCCGGGTACTTCTCTTCCAGGAAGTAGTACCGCTCGCTCTCGGGGATGGTCTTGGGATCATCGCCGCTGCGCGGGTGCGGGCCCCACCCGCCGTCGGGCCGCTTCATGCCCGGCACCCACACGCGCCCGCCCTCGCCACGGGCCGATTCGCTCATCAGGCGCAGCTTGTCCGCCCCGGGCACCGCCGTCGGGTGCACCTGGATCATCTCCGGATTGCCGTACCACACGCCGGCCTGGAAGCAGCGGGCCGCCGCCGCCCCCGTGCAGATGATCGAGTTGGTGCTTTTCCCGAACACCAGCCCGTTCCCGCCGGTCGCCATCACCACCGCGTCGCCGCGGAACGGGCGGATCTGCATCGTGCGCAGGTCCTGAGCCACGATGCCCACGGCCCGCTGGCCCGTCCCCGTGTCCGCCGTCACCGGCCACAGAAACTCCCAGAACTCGTACTTGGTGACCTTCCCCTCCGCCTCGTATCGGCGGACCTGTTCATCCAGGGCGTACAGCAACTGCTGCCCGGTCGTCGCGCCGCTGAAGTGCGTCCGCTTGAACAAGGACCCGCCGAACAGACGCAGGTCGCGATACCCCTCGCTGGTCCGGTTGAACGGCACGCCCATCCGGTCCAGCAGATCGATGATCTTCGGGGCCCAGTTGGCCATCTCCAGCACGGGGTGCTGGTCGGCGAGGAAGTCCCCGCCGTAGATGGTCTCGTCGAAGTGCTCGTACTCGCTGTAGCCCTGCTGCCGCGCGACCTCGTTGCACGCGTTGATCCCGCCCTGCGCGCACACGCTGTGCGACCGCTTGACGGGCACGAGGCTGAACAGGTCCACGGGCACGCCCGCCTCGGCGATGCGCACCGTCGCCGCCAGACCCGCAAGGCCCCCGCCGACCACGATCACACGATGCTGTGCCATGCTCATGCCCCAGCCCTCCCCCCGCCTTCACCACCCACCATGTTCGATGCCCCGCCCGCGGGCGACGCACCCAACCTGACCGTTTCCCCCGCCCGCAAACCTCACCCCCCACGCCCACCCGCACGATCACCCTCGCGCGGTTATCGCCACCCGCTCACTCGATCGCCGGCGCGACGATCGCCGAGCCGCCGCCCACCTTCGCCTCTATCTCGCGGGCCTTGACCGGATCGATCAGCAGCGCGCCGACCAGGGCGGCCATCCCGGCCCCCATCAGCCCGACCCCGATCGCCGCGCACACATACCCCCACCGCCGCTGGGCCGCCTGCGAGATCGTCAGGCCCCAGGTGATCGCCGCCGTCCACAGCCCGTTGGCGAAGTGGAACACCAGCATTGCGACCCCAACGAAGTACAACAGCGCCACGACCAGCCCGGGCACCGTCCACCCCTCGCCGCCCTTGATGGCCATCGCCAGCGTGCTCGCCGACGCGTGATGGCTCCACTTCACACCGCCGGGGACCAGGAACGTCCACCCCCAGCGCAGCGTGGCAACGTGGTAGAAGATGAACGCGATGCCGATGTACCCGCTAACGCGCTGCAGCGCGTACCGCCAGTTGGACCCGAAGCCGTACCGGGCCGTGTTCGACCGACCCGTCATCGCGATCCACACGCCGACGATCGAGTGGAACGCGATCGAGACCCACAGCGTGATCTCGATGAGCAGCAGGTGTGGCACCTGCGTGTTGATCCACGCGACTTCCTTCTGGAAGTAGTAAATCCCGCCCTCGAGCAGGCCCAGCCCCTTGCCCTCGCCGCGAAGAGCCGTCCCGCCCCAGACCAGCGATGAGTTGGTGATCAGGTGCGCGATCAGGAACACGCCGATGGGCACGATGCCCGTCAAGGAGTGCAGTCGCCGGAGCAGGAAGTCGTGCCGCTCGAGCCAGCCGAGCGCGGGGCGCGAGCTGGCGGCGCCGGTCGAGGTCGAAGAGGAAGGAGGGTTCATCGAGATCTGTGCCACGCCGATCGCACTCCGCTTGACACCGCCCCCGCCCCCAACCCCCCGTCCCCAACCCCAGCCCCAACCTCCATCTCGCCCGCGTTTACAAGCCGGGCCCGATCATCCCGCCGCCCATACCGCCACCCATGCCCCCGCCGCCCATCATCCCGCCGCCGGCGCGGCCGCCCCCACCGCCACCCGGCCCGCCGGCTCGCCCGAGCCGCCCTTCGCGGGCCGCCTGCTCCACGGCTTTGCCGATCTCGACAAACCGCAGCCGCAGTTCGCTCAGGGCCTGCCTCAGATCCGCCGCTTCGTCCGGCGTCACGTTGTTCTTCGTCTTCTCTTCCAGAACGCCGAGCAGATCGATGTAGAACCGCGCGTATTCGAGAGAAACGACCGCACGCCCGCTCTGATCCGGGAACGCCCCCAGGTACATCATCGCCTGCGTCACCATCGTTCCGATCAGCGTGGAGAAGTCCGCCGGGGGCAGACCTTCCGGCCCTTCATCTCCACCCGCCGCCGCCCCGCCGCGCGCCGCGCCGGCGCTCGCCGCCCCACCGCCGGACGCACCCGCACCCGCCGCGCTCCCCGCCGCACCCGCCCCGGCGCTGGCGCCACCGCCGC
The DNA here is from genome assembly GCA_964615765.1 of uncultured Phycisphaeraceae bacterium. Lineage (GTDB taxonomy): Bacteria > Planctomycetota > Phycisphaerae > Phycisphaerales > UBA1924 > CAZTQN01. Next base: position 7,217 of record CAZTQN010000026.1, on the reverse strand, counting down.
CCGCGGCGGGCTTCTTCGCCGCTTCCTTCGCCGCCAGACGCTCGCGCTCCCGCTGGGCCTCCGCCTTCCAGTCCGAATCGATCACGATCTTCGGGGCTTCGTCCGGCTTCGATCCGCTCTGAGGGTCAGGCATGGTCGTCTTTCGGTTGTTCGGGCCTGCCAGCGAGATCACGCCGGCCGCCGCGCGCCCAGTATAGGTCGATCGACCGCTTCTCCCCCCGCCCGCGCGGCATGAATTCCCGCCCATCCTCCCCCATCCGCCCGCCTCCCCGCGCATCGGACGCATCGGGTACCATCCTCATTGATCACACTTTTCAGGAGGCCCCGCGCGATGGACCGCTCGGACCGACCCGTTCTCTTTACCCCCCCGGCCGCCCTCTCCCGAACATCCCTCGCCGCTCGCGCCGCGGGCCTCGCCCTCATCGCCCTCGCCGGCGGGTGCGCCTCCTCCACTGATCCCGGCGCCGCCTCCAGCGACACCCCCACCACCCCCCTCACCGCCCCCACCACCGCCGCGCGCGCTCGCGCCGGCTCCGGCGCCGTCACCCCGGCCGACTTCGCCCGCTTGGGCGAACCGCCCGCGCCGCCGCCAACCTCGTTGACGACACGCCAGTCGACCGCGACCGACGCCGCCGACGCGCCCAATGCCGCGAGCGCACCGATCGCCGACCCGGCCGGCCCCGCGATCCCAACGCCGACAACGCCGCCGTCCGCCCCAGCGCGAGCCACATCCACCCCCGGCGTGCTCGAAATCTCCGGCGCGTCCGGCGCGCCCGGCGCAGCGGCAACGTCATCACCGCCCGCTTCCCCCGCGCTCGACGTCCAGATCGGCGCCACGCCGACGCTCGAGTCATCCGCGCGCCCGGCCAGTTCCGCCGTCGTCCTCGACGCCCGCGTCGGCCAGGTCAACGGGCGCCCGATCTTCGCGTCGGAGATCCTCGAACCGCTCGACGGCCGCCTCCGCCGCCTCGGCACCGAGACCCGCACCAAAGACGTCTGGGTCCGCACCGCCTCGCGCTCCATCTACGACGAACTGCTCCGCCGCGTCCGCGACGAACTCATCCTCGCCGAGGCCCGCGCCAACCTCACCACCGATCAGCGCCGGGGCCTCCTCTTCTTCCTGAACGACATCCAGGAAAACCTCGTCCGCGCCAACCGCGGCTCCGCCGTCGCCGCCGACGAGGCCCTGCGCCAATCCACCAGCCGCTCGCTCGCCCAGGAAGCCCAGGACCGGCTGGACCGCGAACTGATCGCCAACGAACTGCGCACGCGCGTCGTCCCGCGCGTCGTCGTCCCATGGCGCGACGTCAAGCAGGAATACGAGTCCAACTTCGAGAAGTACAACCCCCCGCCGATCGCGCGACTCCGCCTCATCACCGCCGACGCCGCCGACCCCGCGGCTCGCGGTCAGATCGAGTCCGCCCTCGCCGCCGGCACGCCTTTCGCCCAGGTCGCCACGCTCCCCGCTAACAACTTCAAACGCCGCGAGGCCGGCGACTACCCGCAGGAAATCTCCGGTGCCCTCGCCGACACCAAGCTCTCCGAGATCGCCGAGATCGACAAAGCCATGCGCGGCTTGTCCGTCGGCCAAACCGTCGGGCCCGTCGAATACTCCGGCGGCTCACGCCTGGCCTGGGTCCACCTCGAATCCATCGAGCAGCAGCCCGGCAAAACGCTCTACGAAGCCCAGTTCGAGATCGAAGCCGGTCTCCGCGAAGACCGCTTTCGCCAGGAGGAAATGCGCTACTTCGACAACCTCCTCAAACGCGGCAACATGTCCAAGTTCGAAGACATGATGACCCAGCTCATCCAGATCGCCCAGGAACGCTACCTCCCCGCCAAACTCTCGGGCCCTGCGCCCGCCAAGCCTTGATGCATCAACTCAGAGAACTCTGAGAGCCTCGGAGGAACGCAGAGTTTGGGAGGGGGCGGAGAACGGGGAGCCGGCGATGCCTTAAGACATTCAACTCAGAGCACGCCGAGTCGCTCGGAGGAACGCAGAGTTTGAGAGGGGGCGGAGAATGGGGAGAGAAGCCGTGGGTTCGATACAGCGTCACCCGCGGCCGACTTCAATCTCCCGCATCAAACCCCAAACCCGTCTCCAATCCCTCCCCCGTCTCCACATCTCTGCGTTCGGCCTCCCCTCCGAGCACCTCCGAGACCTCTGAGCTGAAATGCCTTCCCAGTTCTCTCCGCATCAAACCCAAGTCTTCTCTCCCACCCCTCCCCCCTCTCCAAATCTCTGCGTTCGGCCTCCCCTCCGAGTTCCTCCGAGCCGCTCCGAGACCTCTGAGTTGAAATGCATCTCTTCCAGCGCATCTTCCGCACCGCCTCACGTCGTGATCCGCTCGGGCCCATGGGCGAGCGGGCCGCGGCTCGCCTCTTGCAGCGCAAGCGTTTCCGCCTGTTGGGCCGCAATCTCCGCGTGCCGATGGGCGAGGCGGACCTGCTGATGATCGCCCCGGACCGCACGTCGATCGTGCTTGTCGAGGTCAAAGCCCGCCGAGTAGCTCCGGGCGAAGCGGCCCCGACGCACCCGCCCGAACTGAGCATCACCCAGGCCAAGCGTCACACGCTGACGGCGATCCTGCGTCACCTGGCCATCGCTAACCACTGGCACAACCGCCCGCTCCGCGTCGACGTCGTCGCCGTCGAGTTCCCCGCCACGCCGCGCACCGACCCCACCTTCCGCCACCACGAAGGCATCATCCACGTCACGCTCTAAGCCCCCTTCCCCTTCCTCCCCCTATCCCCTGACCTCTAACCTCTCGCCCCTGCCCAAGCAAAAGGCCCGCCCCTTGCGGGACGGGCCTTTGTAGGAATCATCGTGGCGTGATCAACCCGGCCGCGAGGCTGGGCGGATCGGCCTGCTCAGGCAGGCTTAGTCGCGCCAGCGGCCGGTGGTGGAGCGGGTCGTCCCGCTCGGGGCCGGCAGGTTCAGGTTGCCGCTGACTTCCGTCGCGCCGCTGTACGCACGCATGTAGGCGTTGCGCAGGACGCCGGGGTTGGTCGCCGTGTCCGTCGTGCCGGTCTGCTCGTCGGTCTCGGTCACGAAGATGTTGTCCGGGATCGCGCGGGGCTGGTTGCCCGTAGCGGTCGCGCGGGTGTAGGTGACGGTGTCGGGGTTCGGCTTGGTTTCGAAGTTGACGTGGCCGTCGTTGTAGCCGACGTTGCCTTCCCAGGTCGTCCGGCCGCCGTGGATCTGCAGCGTGTTGGAGCGGTCACCCACGTCGGAGCTCGGGGCCAGGGTGTAGCGGCCGCTGGTCGGGGCCGTCGTCACGAGGTCGGTCGTGCCTTCGTTGTAGACCGGGCCGCGGTTGGCCCAGATGGGCTGCGTGGCGCTGAACGTGTCGCGCCAGTAGGTCGTCTGGCGAGCGCCGCTGACGATCATGTGGGCGTAGGACTGGTGAGAGGTGCCCGTCGTGTTGCTGGTGTTGCTGGTGCCCTGGTTGTCGTCCGTGTGGGGCGTGCCCTTGAACGACGGGTCCCACTGGGCCCGGTCGGAGGAGATCGCCGTGTTCGGGCGGCTGTACTGGTAGCCTTCCTTGATCTTGACGTTGGAGGCCACTTCGGCCGGGCTGACGCAGATTTCCGGCGTGATGATGCTGTTGAAGATCATCAGCGAGTAGATGTTGGACGTGATGTCCTTTTGCTTGCCGGTCTGGCTGACCGTCGCGTTGTCCACGTCGATCGAGCTCGGGATCGGGTAGTCATCGTTGTTGTTCCTGGCCCAAATCGGCAGAGCCTGGCAGATCGTGCGGACCTGCGAGGAGCACTTGAGCTGGCGGGCCGAGGCGCGGGCCTTGCCCAGCGCGGGCAGCAGGATCCCGATCAGCAGCGCGATGATCGCGATCACGACCAGCAGTTCGATCAGCGTAAAGGCACGATTCCGCTTCATTATCCGACTCCTTAAGCGTGTGAACTCGAAAGTCCCGCGGCGGCCCCACACGGAGCCGACCGCACACGCACCCTTCACACGCCGCATGGTCCTCCTTCTCCCGCCGCAAACACAGGCGGGGGGAGGACGGTCGGCGTGCACCGACGCTCGGCGGGTTCCAAACGGGAAGTGGTGCAATCTCCCGCGGTCCGCCGGGGCGCCGCCAGAATCAGCCTTCGACCACCGCCGAGCCGCCGACCCCGATTGGTCAAGCTGCCCCGATGGACCGACGCCGACGGGCGCCCGGAATCAGATTGTCGGTGTGGGGTTTTCGCCTCGTCGCAGATGATGCGGGCGGCGAACGCCGCCCTACGAGGACATTGTGAAACGCCCGGCCTTCCGCCGGAATCGACGCCGCGTCCACCTCACACCCGGGCCAGTTCCTCGCCCGTGCTCAGTCTTTATACGGTACGCGATCTTCCCCACCCTGTTGCACATCCCCCCGCCGCCCCCATCAGAAAAAAGCCGCCATTTCGCCCAGACCAACAAATATCCATAAAAACCCTCGGCACCTGTCCACACCTCACCCGGCGACCTCGAACAGGAACTCGATCTCGACCGGCACGTTGAGGGGCAGGGCACTGGCGCCGACGGCGGCCCGCGCGTGCCGCCCCGCCTCGCCGAAGATCTCCACCAGCAGTTCCGAGCACCCGTTGGCGATCTTGGGCTGGTCGCCGAACCCGAAGTCCGACGCGACAAAGCACCCGACCCGCACCACCCGGGTGATGCGGTCGAGCGAGCCAAGCTCGGCCCGGGCGGCGGCCAGGCCGTTCAGCGTGCACAGCCGCGCGGCGTCCTTGGCCTGCTCGATCGACACCTGCGACGGCACCGAGCCGGTGATCGTCACCTGACCCCCGGCGATCGGGATCTGCCCGCTGACATACAGGTGCGCACCGGAGCGGCGTGTCGGGATATACGCCGCCACCGGCTTGGGCGCCGTCGGGAGCGTGATGCCGAGTTCGACCAGGCGCTGTTCGGGGCGGAATGACGAAGACTGTTCTGGGACGCTCATGCCCACAGGGTACCGGCTCATCCGCGCACGCACCCGCGATCACCACTTGACACCTCGCCCATGCCCCCGCACACTTGCGCTGATGTCTGCCGCCCGGCCCTGCAAACACCACCGCCTGAGCCCGGCCAGCGCCGGGTGTTGTGCGCGGTGCTGTTGTGCACGCTCATGCGTGCCGTGCCGCGAGCGCCGATATCTAGGTTGTTGACGCGGGACCCAACCGCTCCGACCCGTTCTTCTCCCCCCCCACCCCTGCTGCTCGCCCGCCGCACGCCCCCACACGACGCGCCCCGTTCGCCCCGGCCGACACGCCCGCGGCGAGTCGGAGAGCCGGCGGTGCCCGCGCTCCCCTCCCACATCCGCCCCCCCCCCCTACACACACTCACCCGATGACCACGCCCGCCCAGCCATCTCGCACGCCGCCCACCCCCGCCACGACCGCGCCCGTGGCGAGCAACATCCGCGTGCACGCGGCGGACATCGCGTCGCACGAGCGGGCCGCCCGTCTCGGCGTCGGGGCCACGGTCTGGTTCACGGGTTTGTCGGGCGCGGGCAAGTCGACCATCGCCGCGGGCCTGGAAGCACGCCTGATCCGGCGCGGGCGGTTCGCGTACTGGCTTGACGGCGACAACCTGCGCCACGGCCTGAACAGCGACCTGGGCTTTTCCGACGCAGACCGCGCCGAGAACGTCCGCCGCGTCGCAGAGGTCTCGGGGCTGTTCGCCCAGTCCGGCGCGATCGCGCTGGTGAGCGTGATCAGCCCGTTCGAGGCCGGTCGGCGGCACGCGCGCGAGGTGCACGCCCGCACCGGCGCCGTATTCCTGGAAGTGTTCGTGCACGCGGACATGACGGCGCTGGAAGCCCGCGACCCGAAGGGGCTGTACCGACGCGCCCGCGCCGGCGAGATCCGCGGGCTCACGGGCGTCGACGCGCCGTACGAAGCCCCCGCCGCCCCCGACCTGGCCATCCGCACCGATCAGTGCACCATCGAGGCCGCGATCGAGCGCGTGGAAGACCTCCTGAGCGCCCGCGGCGTACTGAGCACGCCGGGCTCAACACCAAGCACCCCCAACCCGCACCATTCTTCGAGGACGACCCCATGAAGAGCGAATCGATCCTGGACACGATCGGCAACACGCCGCACGTTCGCCTGCGCCGGCTGTACCCGTCGCACAAGAACGTGTGGATCAAGCTCGAGCGCGCCAACCCGGGCGGGAGCATCAAGGACCGCATCGCCCTGAGCATGATCGAGGACGCCGAGGAGCGCGGCGCGCTCAAGCCCGGCGGCGTGATCATCGAGCCGACCAGCGGCAACACGGGCGTCGGGCTGGCGATCGTGGCCGCCGTGAAGGGCTACCGCCTGATCCTGGTGATGCCCGAGTCGATGTCGATCGAGCGTCGTCGCCTGATGGCGGCGTACGGGGCGACGTTCGTGCTCACGCCCCGCGAACGCGGGATGTCGGGCGCGATCGAGAAGGCGGGCGAACTGGTGCGCGAGACGCCCGGGGCGTGGATGCCGCAGCAGTTCGAGAACCCGGCCAACCTGGCCATCCACGAGCGCACGACGGCCCGCGAGATCCTGGCCGACTTCCCGGGCGGGATCGACTACCTCATCACCGGTGTGGGCACGGGCGGGCACATCAGCTCGTGCGCCAAGATCCTGAAGCAGAAGTTCCCGAAGCTCAAAGCGCTGGCGGTGGAGCCGGCGGCGTCGCCGGTGCTGTCGGGCGGGTCGCCCTCGCCGCACCCGCTGCAGGGGATCGGCCCGGGCTTTGTGCCCAAAAACTTCCTGCGCGAGTTCATCGACGGGATCGTGCAGGTGAGCAAGGACGAAGCGTTCAACTTCGCGCAGCGGGCGGCGCGGGAGGAAGGGCTGTTTATCGGGCCATCCTCGGGCGCGTCGCTGGCGGCGGTGGCGAAAACGCTCCCGCAGATCCCGGAGAACGCGACCGTGCTGACGTTCTGCTACGACACCGGTGAGCGGTACCTCAGCGTCGACGGGCTGTTCCCGGCGTGACCGGGACAGATCAGGACGCGGCGTCCGGCTTTTCGCTGGGCTTCTCGCTCAGGCTCTTGAGCTCGTCGCGCAGGATGGCGGCGAGCTCGTAGTTTTCCTTCTTCAGGGCGTCGGCCAGGCGGCGGCGCAGTTCGGACGATTCGCTCACGGGCAGTTTCGGCGTCAGCGCGTCGCGCATGCCGCGGAGGATCTGCACCTCGCTGGAATCGTCGAACGTCTCGGCCTGGTCGGTCTCCTGGAAGTACTTCTGCAGG
>CAZTQN010000025.1:0-62929 GCA_964615765.1 uncultured Phycisphaeraceae bacterium | reverse complement strand
ATCCCGAATCCCGAATCCCGAATCCCGAATCCCGAATCCCGAATCCCGAATCCCGTTTCCCCACACCCACACCCCTGTGCCGGGCTCGTCTCGGCATGGGGGCTTTTTCTTCTCCCGGTTCCCACCAGTGCCCAGTGCCTGATGCCCAGTGCCTCTGTTACAACAACTCCGCCGCCAGGCTGGCCAGTTCGCTGCGCTCGCTCTTGTTCAGCGTCACGTGCCCGGCCAACGAGATGCCCTTCATCTTCTCGATGAGGTATGACAGGCCGTTCGACGATTGGTCGAGGTACGGGTTGTCGATCTGCTGAATGTCGCCCGTCAGCACGACCTTCGTCCCCTCGCCGACGCGTGAGACGATCGTCTTGATCTCGTGCGGCGTCAGGTTCTGCGCCTCGTCCACGATCATGAACTGGTGCGGGATGCTCCGCCCGCGGATGTACGTCAGCGGCTCCAGCACCAGCTTCCCGTCGGCCATCAGTTTGCGGATCCGCTGCTCGCTCGACTGGCTGTCGGTCGACTGCATCGGCGCCCCGCGCGTGGACATGAGGTATGTCAGGTTGTCGAAGATCGGCTGCATCCACGCCGTCAGTTTCTCGTCCTTGTCGCCGGGCAGGTAGCCGATATCGCGCCCCAGCGGCATGATCGGTCGGGCCACCAGCAGCTTCTCGTACCGCTCCTCCGTGAACACCTTCGCCATGCCCGCGGCGACCGCCAGCATCGTCTTGCCCGTCCCCGCGCTCCCGAGCAGCGTCACCAGCCGGATCTCGTCGTCCAGGAGCAGGTCGAACGCCATCGTCTGCTGCACGTTCCGCGGCATGATCCCGAACACCGGCTTGCGCGGGCCCGTGACCGGGATCAGATGATCCGTGTCCGCCAGCCGCCGGGCCAGGCCCGTGTGCCCCTCGTCCTCCGCGTCCTTCAGCGCGACGAACTGGTTCGAGATGAGCGGGCGCACGTACGTCTGCCCCATCTCGTCCGTCACGCTCAGCGCGTCCTCGATCTTCTCGACGGCGAGCATCTTCTCGGCGTACAGCTCGTCGATCAGGTCCCCCGCGACCGTCGCCGACTCGAAGCCCGCGTACAGCCGGTCCGCGTCGACCTTCTGGTTCTCGAAGTCTTCCGTGCGCACGCCCAGCGCGTCGGACTTGATCCGCGCGTTGAGGTCCTTCGAGACGAACACCGCCCGCTTGCCCTGCGTGTGCAGCGTCCACGCGACGGCGATGATCCGGTTGTCCGGCGAATCCACCGACAGCACCGCCGGGCGCGTGTGCGCGACGATGTCGATCCGCACGCACCCCGTGATCCCGCCCGGACCCGTCGCGGCCCCCTGCCCGGGCGAGAGGCCCGCCTCGCCCCAGTTGACGCCGTCGATCAGGCGCCCGTGGCTGCGCAGGCGGTCGAGGTGCCGGATGCACTCGCGCGCGTTGCGTCCGATGTCGTCGTTGTTCCGCTTGAGCTTGTCCAGTTCTTCCACCACCGTGAATGGGATCACGACGTGGTGTTCCTTGAACACGAACAGCGCGTTGGGGTTGTGCAGCAGCACGTTGGTGTCCAGCACGAAGTGCTTGACCTCGGTGTCGAGCTCCGGACGGACCGACGGCTTGGCGCCCGCCTGCGTGCCGGCCTTCTTGCCCGCCTGTGCTCCGCCCTGGGTCGTCCGCGCGTCCGTGCTGCTGAGGGTCGCCATCGTGGGGTGCTCTTCCGGTTGAACGTTCTCACCAGCGTGCCCGCCCGCCGCCGCCGGCCGGTCCGCACGCCCGCCCCGATCCCCGTCCCGGTTCTTCACGCTCTTGCGCATGCGCTCCGTCTCGTGTGAGCCTGGCGCCCCCCCCCCGCACCCCCGCACCCCCCGCCCTCCGGCTCCCAACGCACACAACGCCGTCACCCATCCATCGGATGGACGAGCGCGGCGGGTCAGGCAACGTCAGTACATACACGTCGATGTCTCAGTGTACCTCAAAACCTCGCCCGTGCACCGCACGCTACCCACTACCGATTGCGTTTGCAGAAAATTAACCCCGCGACCCACCGCCGCCGCCCGCCCGCCCTCACGCGGCCCCGCGCCGCCCCGCCCCGCGTCCGCGATCACACCACCGCGTCGACCGTCAGCGTGATCGCGATCGCGATCGCGAAGCCGACCTTCGCCACCGTCGCCACCAGCCGTCCCACCGCGGCCCCGGTCCCGACGCGGGCCGCCTGGGCCCATGTCTTTTCCCCCAGGTGCTTTTCCGTCAACAGCGCCGCCAGCCCGGCCCCGATGGCCGCCCCGGCGATGGTCCCCAGGATCGGGATGGGGAGCAGCACCGTCCCGAGCACGGCCCCGAGGATGGCGCCGGCGATCGACGCGATCGCGGCCCGCTTGCTCCCGCCCGCCTTGGCCGCCCCGATCGCCGACGCAACGCCCTCGACGATCTCCGCCGTCACCGCCAGCCCGAGGCACACGCCCAGCGTCCACCACGAGAACATGTACGTACCAAACTGCTCGTGGTGCAGCCATTGCGCCAGCGAGGCCCCGGCGAGCGCCAGCCACGTCCCGGGCAGCGTGAACGCCGTCACCAGCACGCCCAGCCACGCCACAACCACCGCCGCAAGCGGCAGCCCGAACTGCGCTACCTGATCCAGCGTCATCGCCGCGCCCCGCCTTTCCCGCCCGATTCGACCTTACACCGCCTGCTCGCCAGACCCGCCGGCGGCTTGTTGGGCGGCCTGTTCCGCCGCTTTCTTCGCCGCCTCCTGAGCAGCCCGTTCCGGGAACTTGATCTTCTCCAGTTCCAGCACCCACGTCTCCAGCGGCACATACCGGAGCAGGTCCACGCGGTGGGCCGCCCCGTCGGTCGTCAGAATGTCCGCGTAGTACTTGTGCCACAGCCGCTTGTCGAGGTCCGCGAAGTTCGCCGGCGTGACGGTGACGCCGTTCTCCAGCGTCAGCGCCTTGGCGGCCGGGTCCCACGCGATCTTGCCGGCCTTGGCCTTGGCCCGCAGGATCGAGAGCGCGATCATCGCCGCGCCGCCGAAGCCCGCGACGATGAACACGTACTGAAAGATCATGTCAAAGCCCGAGAGCGGCGTGGCGGGCTTGGTGACCTTCCAGTACTCGCTGAGTTCCCGCGCCAGCGCGACCGTGCTCAGGTCCGTCTTGGCGCCGGCGCCGTCGATCGCGTACCCGAGCCCCTCGTCGGGCTGGAAATACAGCCGCCGCGCCGACGGCTTGGTGATGTTCGCCACCGGCTTGTCGTCCGTGTTCAAGCGCCACACCTTCGACAGGCTGTCGAGGTACGCGAGTTTGCCCAGGTCGGCCTTGGCGGCCCGGGCCGCGGGCCCGTCGCCGGTCGAGGCGGACAGCAGTTCGCTCTGGCGTTCGCGGAGTTCCTTGAGCGCGGCCTTCGGGTCGGCGATGCTCGCGCTGCTGCTGGTCAGCCGCCCGGCCTGATCGAGCGCCCCCAGCCACCCGTGCAGTTGGAACGAGGCGTCCGCCAGCCCGCGCCGCGGGTACAGCCACGCCGCGTCCAGGCTCCCCCACACCCCGAACACCATCAGCAGCACCAGGAACGCGCCGATCTTGATCAGCCATTGCCGGCTGAGCGTCGGGCGCTGAACTCGCCCGCCCGTCGGGCCCTCTCCCGTGCCCGCCGCCGCATTCGTCATCACATCTGCCAACGTCCGCTCCCTGGGTCGCTTTGCACCGTTCGTTTGCCTGTTCGCCCTCAGTGTACGGGCACCGCGTCCGCTCGCACGCCCCAGCCCCCCCCGGGCCCCGCTCCTGCCGCCCCCGCCCGCACCCCGCACCCCGCCCGCCCCCCGCCCCCCGGCCGCCGAACGTCCCTTTCTCATCGGTTGCCGGGCACACGTCCGACGCTCGGCGGACATTTTCACAAGTTTTTGAAAATACGGTGGCCGATGGAACGATGACAACGTACTGTCTGAAGAGCCCCCGCCCATGCCGCGTGATGAAGCCACCATCTCCCGCGAACGACTGATCCAGGCCCAGGACCGCTTCGTCCAAGCCTGGGGGCAGATGGGCCCGTCGTGGGGCATTTCCCGCACGATGGCCGAGGTGCACGCCCTGCTGTTCATCGTCGGCGGGCCGCTGAACACCGACGAGGTCATGGAGCGGCTCCGCATCAGCCGCGGCAACGCCAGCATGACGCTCCGCTCGCTCCTGGAATGGGGCATCGTCGCCCGCGTGCACAAACGCGGCGATCGCAAGGAGTATTTCGAGGCCGAGCAGGACGTCTGGTCCCTCGCCCGCAAGATCATGCGCGAGCGCCTCCGGCGCGAGATCCTGCCGACGCTCACCACGCTGCACGAGATCCGTGACCTGACCGGCTCGGCGGCGTCCGAATCCGGGGCCGACCGCGTCCTGTCGATGGAACTGGCCCGTCACAACGACCGGCTCGACGCGATGCTCGAACTGATCACCACGCTCGACCGACTCGCCGAGCGCTTCGTCGGGTCCGAGGGCCCGGGCCTCAAGGCCGCCGCCAAACTCCTGAGCAAGATCGTGTGAAACCGCACGCCCACCACGCCCCGACCGCACCCATGTCCGCCGCCGCGACCACATCTCCCCGCCTGTTCACCCGCCCCGCGCCCGCGGCGGTCGTCGGCGTGAAGTGGGAGATCGCGCCCGCCGCGCTGGTCGCCTCGCCCGCCGGCGCCGGCGTGCTCAACGGCCACGCGCCCCGCCTGGCTCAGTCCTGGCTGGAATGGCGTCTTTCCCCCGGGCAAAACGCTACTTCTGTCGTCGCCGAAGCCGCGCTCATTGTTCAACTGACCGACCGCCGCTCCGAGCGCATCGTGCTCGAAGGCACCCGCACCGTCGCGTCGTGGCGCCCCTTGCCCGCGGCCCGCACGCCCACGTTCAGTCTTGACAGCGAACACCTGCGACTGATCGTCGAAGTTCCGCCCGCACCGGCATCGATCAACTTGTTGTACGCGTGGACGGGCCTGCTCGCGAGCCGCTTCGAACTCCGCGGCGGCGTCTACGACGTGCCCGACCTGCTCACCGCGTGAGCGCTCACGCCGCGTGGCGGTACGTCGACATCTTCACGCCCGCGACCACCAGCCCGGCTGCCGTCTGCACGCGGACGACCGTTCCGACTCGCGCGCCGATCTGATCGCCGCGGATCTCCACCCGCATGCCCGCCTTGAGCGGGGCCGGCGTCCGCACCTTCATGCCGGTTTCCGAGCGGTCGACCACTTCCAGCGGCGCGATCCCGAAGGTGGATTCGCCGTCGGAGTATGAGGCCGACAGCAGGCCGTCCATGGCCCGCCGCGGCTCGCTCCGACGCTCCATCACCAGCCCGCCCGCGCCCGTCCGCACGCCGTTCTCGCTCGGCGCCGGATCCGTCGCGGACAGCCACCCCATCGGGCGGCCGGTACCAGCCAAGGGACGCAGCCTGGGATAAGGGTGCGGCTTCATGCGCGGTTCATCGGCCCCGCACACGTCCGACTTCACCGCCGCCTTCCCTCACCCCCGCCCCAGCCCCCCGAAATCCCCTCAAAATGCCCGCTTCACCGGGTTGATCACGAAGTTGTCCCTCCCCAGCACAAGGGCGTCGGCGATCTCGACGGCCTCTCCGAAGCTCTCCCGCGCCCGGGCCACGTCCACCGCCGTCGTCAGCACCATGCCCCGCTCCAGGTGCTCCACCGTCGGGATCGCGTCCCCGCACACCACCACCGTCTCGCGCGGGCCGGCCAGCACCAGCCCCGCCAGCCCTGGCGTCACGCCCGGCAGGGGGAACAGGTCCACGCCCGGCGCCAGGCGATCCGGGGCTGCCTCGCACCGCTTCAGCAGCGCGACCTCTTCCTGCAGCTGCCGCACCAGCGCGTCGTCCTCGTCGGCGACGGCCTTCTGCAGGTCGCCCACCAGCGGCACGCCGACACTCTCACGCTCGGCGTGGTTGATCCACCACGTCGCGTGCCCGAAGGCGCTCAGCCCGCGCCGCACGTCCGGGCGGAAGCAGGTCATGAACACGTGCGTGACATCGCGGATCTTCAGCCCGGCCCGCTCGCTCAGACGGGCCGCCAGCACCGCCTCCGGCAAGGCCGGATCCACGATGATGACCGCCTTCCCGGACCGGATGAGCGTGGTGGTGGCGTGCCCCGTGCGCACCGCCCCCGTCTCGTTCCAGAGCGGATGCGTCGCGAGCGTCCCGATACTGATGACCCGGAAATCCATGCGACAGAATAGGTGCAGGACCCGGCTGTACAGGTCTCACGCGGCCTGCAGCACCCTCGCTGTGGCGAGCACCGCCCGTCGCTCGGTGGCGGGCACACCTTCCAACATCGTCAGGTGAACCGGGCGACCGAGCAGATCACTCAGATCCATCTGCAGGCCGCCGAGGGTCAAGAGCCCGGGCCGACGCGTCGGATCGGTCTCCACCAGAATATCGATGTCGCTGTCAGGCCCAAAGCGGTCGGTCAGGATTGAGCCGAACAGATACGCGCGCACGACGCCGGCCCGCCGGCAGGCCGCCGCGATCCGGGGCGCATCGATCGTGATGCCGTGCAGCGTCACCATCAGCCCATTCTATCGACCGCGCCCGTACGTCTCTTCCGCCTTCCCCTCGGCCCTCGGCCCTCACCCCTCGGCCCTTCCCCTTCAGCTATCCCGCGCCGCCTCGCTTCGTGCCTGCATGTCCGTCAGCGCCGGGTGCTTGTCGGCCTTCTTCTTCTTGAGCTGCTTCAGCACCAGCGGCGGGACCATCGTCCGCAGCGCGCCAAGGTCCGAGCCCATCGCCGTCACCTGCTTGATCAGGCTGCTCGACGTATACGCGAAGTCCTGCCCGGCGACGACGAAGACCGTCTCCAGCCCGGCCACCTGCCGGTTGGTTAGCGCCTGCTGCACCTCGTTCTGCAGGTCCGACAGGTTGCGGATCCCGCGGAGCAGCACCGTCGCGCCGACATCGCGGGCGAAGTCGACCGTCAGCCCGGCGAACGAACGCACCTCCACCGCCGCCTCGCCCGGCTCGTCGTGCACCAACTGCTCGACCAGCGTCCGGATCATCTCGACCCGCTCGTCGGGCGAGAACAGTGGGTCCTTCCCCGGGTTTCGGCCGACGGCGATGATGAGTCGGTCGAACAGCCGCCGCCCGCGCCGGATGACGTCCAAGTGCCCGTACGTCACCGGGTCGAACGACCCCGGGAACATGGCCACGTGCTCGGTGCGGGCGATCTTGGGGCCCGCGGCTTTCGCGCCCGCGTGCTTCGCGTCCGAGAACGCCGCCCGCGCGCGTGTGCGCACCTTCCGCTGTCCGCTTGCTTTGGCCATCGCCCACACAGTACCCGGGTTGCTCCGCCCGCGCCGCCGGCGCCCGCGGCACAGGCCGCACGCCTTCACGCGCCGGGCCCACGATCTGCCGCCACGCCGCTGGCGTGCCCGGCGCGCGAATCGCATTGTTCATCCGTCCGACGAGGGCCTCGTCCCACCTACCCCGGCCCACCTACCCCGGCCCGCCCTCGCGACGACAACCCAGACCACCCACGAGCGTCGTTCTCGTGAATGCCCCGTGCCGGCTTGCCTCCCCGGCACGGGGCTTGTTTTTGCGCCGCGCGATCGCGGCCGCGACCGTGCTCAGATCTTTGCGATCGCCGGGAAGTCCACCGGCGTCTGGTTCACGTGGTTGAAGTAGTTGGTGAACACCGCCGTGGAGTAGACCGCGATCACCTCGGCGATGTTCGCGTCGGTGTACCCGCCGGCCTTGAAGGCCTGCACGTCGGCGTCGGTGACGTGCCCGCGCTTCTCATGCAGCGCCGCGGCGAACTTCGCCAGCGCGCCGAGCTTCGCGTCGTTCACATGCCCGCGCCGCGCTTCCACCGTCTGCGCGTCGCTCAGCCCGACCATCTTCCCGATCGCCGTGTGCGCCGAAAGGCAGTAGTCGCACGCGTTGGCCTGGGCCGTGACGAGCTGGATGACTTCCTGCTCCTTTGCCGACAGCCCGCTCTTGCCCAGCGCGCCCGACGCCGCAAGGTAGAAGTTCAGCGCCGCCGGCGACTGCGCCATGCTCTTGAAGATGTTGAAGTGCTTGCCCTTCAAGGGGCCGTCGAAGATCTCCTTCACCACGCCGGTCGCGGTGCTGGGATCAACGGGAGTGAGACGTGCCATGGTGAATCTCCTTTGCGCCCGGCGGGTGAGAGCCCCGCGGGCTGAGTGTGTCCGTCGCTGTCCGATCCCCGCCCGCCCGCTGTGTCAGCGTGCTTCACCGCTCAACCGGTTGGAAGCAGTTGCCCGGTGCGCGGTTTCGCACGCGCCGAGCGGTGCGTGCCACATTCGGGGCAAACGGCAGTTTCCTCGGCGTCCAGTCCGTTCAGGCTGTATCCGCACGCGGCGCACAGCGTGCGCCGCTGCGCCCGCCGCGCGAGCGCCTGCCGCCACGCGTGCGTGCCCAGCATCGCGCCCAGCCCGGCGAGCCCGACGCCCGGCACGACAACGCTCGCGCCGAACACGGTGGTCCCGATCCACGAGCGCTCGGCGATGGTCCGGCGCGGCGCGTCCAAGCACGCGGCCCACGCGGTCATCTCCGGCTGCGTGCGCATCTGCCGCACAACCGCCGCGCGATACCCGGCGTCCTCAAGGTCGCGGTTCGGGTCCAGCACCCACACGCGCCGGCGCACGCCCACCGGCACGATGAACCCCTCGACGCGGACCAGGTCGCACCCGACGTACACCGGCACGCCGCACCGGTCCTCGGCCTTGGTCTTGACGGTGTACCCCGTCCCGTCGGAGACGATCCAGTACCACCGCCCGTGCCGGGGTTCGACGGTCTCGCGGCTGTCCATCTTCAACCCCGCCGCCACGCTCGCCAACACCAGCAGCGCCGCCCCCAGCACCGCCCCGCCCGCCCACACCCACCGTCGCCCCGTTCGCCCGCCGGTACGCCCCCCCGTCCGACTCTCCGGGTCCCCGTCGCTCGCGCTCGATTCCATCGTGGACACTCCTTGTCCTGATCTTCACATTCCCCGCCGAAATCCACGCGGCACGATGAGATACGCTCCACCAATGCCGAGCGCGACCGCGGCCACTTCGCCCCACGCCCTCCATCATAGCCCCGACCCAGGGCTCGACATCAGTAAAAACCCTGTGCTCCACGCAGCCCCCAACTCGGCCTCCACCCGCGTTTGCCTCTTCACCGACACGCTGGGCGACGTCAACGGCGTGTCCCGCTTCATCCGCAACGTCGCCGAGCAAGCCTGGAAGACCTGGCCCGGCGACCCCGACCGCCGCTGCGAACTGCACGCCATCACCTCGACGCGCTTCGAGTGCCCGGCCCAGCCGAACATCCACAACCTCCGCCCGCGGTACACGCGGCCGATGCCCGGGTACGCCACGCTCGACGTTGTCGTCCCCGACTCCGGCGCGCTGATGCGCCTGGCCGATCGCCTCCGCCCCACCGTCGTGCACGTCTCGACGCCCGGGCCGGTCGGGTATGTCGGGCGGCGGTACGCGCTCAAGCGCGGCCTCCCGATCGTCGGCACTTATCACACCGACTTCCCCGCCTACATCGATCACCTGTTCAACGACGCCGCGCTCTCCTGGGTGTGCACCCAGTCCATGCGCCACTTCTACCGCCCGTTCACCGCGGTCTTCTCCCGCTCGGACGACTACGCCCGCGCGCTGGTCAACCTGGGCGTCGCCGAGGACCGCATCCACCGCCTCCTGCCCGGCATCGACACCGACACGTTCTCCACGCGGTACCGCGACCCATCGGGCGCGATCTGGCGCGGGATCGACGGCGTCCGCCCGGCGAGCGTCAAAGCTCTGTACGTTGGGCGTGTCAGTGTTGAGAAGAACCTGCCGCTGCTGACACGTCTGTGGCCGCAGGTCCGGGCCGCGGCGGCCGCCCAGGGCGTCGACACGCAACTGCTCATCGTCGGCGATGGCCCCTACCGCGCGCCGATGACCGAGGCCCTCCGCGATCACGACACCGTCTTCCTCGGCTTCCGCTTCGGCGTCGAACTCTCCACCATCTACGCCTCCAGCGATCTGTTCGTGTTCCCCTCAACCACCGACACATTGGGTCAGGTCGTCATGGAATCGCAGGCCGCCGGCTTGCCCGTGGTCGTCACCGATCAGGGCGGCCCGAGCGAAGTCGTCGACGACGGCGTGACGGGGCTCGTGCTCCCCGTCGCTGGGGCCGGGGCTGAAGCACGCTGGGTGCGTGAACTGGTGCGGCTGATCACCGACGCCGGGCTGCGTTCGCGCATGGGCGGCGCCGGGGCCGCGAAGATCGCGCCGATGAGCATCCGCCACTCATTCGAGCACTTCTGGTCTGTGCACCAGCGCGTGCACGCGGCTCACATCGGCGCGTGACAACCCGCCATCGGCCCGCCCAAAAGCAAAGCCGGCCCGAGGCTGTAACCCCGGACCGGCTCGTCGTTGTCATCCCTCCAGAGGAGAGAGGCACTTACCTAGTTTAACACAATCTTGATCACGCCGCGCGACGGCGGGCGTTGCTCTTCATCGTCGACGACCGCGTGCGGCTGGTGTTCGGGTTCGACATCGTCCAGGTGCCGAAGTTGTACGACCAGGTGTTGGTCGACGCGCGACGCGCGGTCGAGCGCTTGGCCGTGCTGCGCTTGGCCGTGGTCCGCTTGGCGGTGCTGCGCTTGGCGGTCGTGCGCTTGGTCGAGTTGCGCTTGGCCGTGGTGCGCTTCGTGGTGGTGCGCTTGGCGGTGCGGCGGGCCGTGGGCCGGGCGGTCATGCCGGTGCCGGTGCGGGTGGTGCTGCGACGCGCGGTGGTGCGGCGGGCCGAGGTGCGACGAGCGGTGCTGCGGCGGGCCGTGCGCCGGGTGCCGGTGCGAGACATGCGAGGCATAGATCACTCCGTTGTGATGTGCGTTGAGTCCCGGGGCGCGTCCGTTCGTACCCCGTCTGTCCTCGTACGCATCGGCCCTCCCGACCGTCCGCATAAGCCCTGATCAACTTTTTTCTCGCCCGCATCCATCTCCGATCTCAGGTTCCCGCGCACTGGTGCACACGCGCCCACCGCGCACCGATACCCTCGCTCGTGAGCGATTGGACCCCAGACTCGTTCCGCACGCGCCTGCAGGCCCAGCAGGTGGTCTACCCCGACCGCGACGCCGTCGACCGCGCCGTCGCCAAACTCCGCGCGCTGCCCCCGCTGGTTACTTCGTTCGAGATCGAGCGCCTCCGCGCCCAGATCATCGAGGCCCAGCAGGGCCGGCGCTTCCTGCTCTGGGGCGGCGACTGCGCCGAACGCATCGACGACTGCCGCCCCGACGCCATCACCGCCAAGATCAAGATCCTGCTGCAGATGTCGCTGGTGCTGGTGTACGCGACCAAGGCCCCGGTCATCCGCGTCGGGCGCTTCGCCGGGCAGTACGCCAAGCCGCGCTCCAGTCCGACCGAGTCACGCGTGATCGACGGGCGCCCCGTCGCGCTCCCGTCGTACTACGGCGACCTGGTCAACGCCGAGGCCTTCACGCCCGAGGCCCGCCGCCCCGACCCGATGCGCATGGTCGAGGGGTACACGCACGCCGCGATGACGCTGAACTTCGTGCGCTCGCTGCTCGACAGCGGCTTCGCCGACCTGCATCACCCGGAGTACTGGGACCTGGGCTTCATGCAGCACGCCGGCCTGCCCGACCAGGTCCGCGCGCAGTACGCCGCCATGACCGGGCGCATCGCCGAGGCCCTCCGCTTCATGGAGGCCGTCGGCGAATCCAGCGTGGAGCAGCTCTCCCGCGCCGAGTTCTTCACGAGCCACGAAGCGCTGAACCTGCTGTACGAATCGGCGCAGACGCGCACCGTCCCACGCCGCGCCGGCTTCTACAACCTGTCCACGCACCTGCCCTGGCTCGGCGAGCGCACGCGCCAGATCGACGGCGCCCATATCGAGTACCTCCGCGGCATCCGCAACCCCATCGGCGTCAAGCTCTCCGCCAGCACGCAGCCGGGCGATCTCATCGCGCTGGCCCAGCGCCTCAACCCCGACCGCGAGCCCGGCCGGCTCATCTTCATCGCGCGCCTCGGCGCCAAGAACGTCCACGCGGCCCTGCCGCGTTTGATCGACGCCGCCCGCGACCCGCGCGTCGGGCCCGTGCTGTGGGTCTCCGACCCGATGCACGGCAACACCGTCTCCACGCCCTCCGGCATCAAGACCCGCCTGTTCTCCGACGTCATGAGCGAGATCGACGCGTCGCTCGACATCCACCGCCAACTCGGCTCCCGCCTGGGCGGCGTGCACATCGAACTCACCGGCGAGGACGTGACGGAATGCCTCGGCGGGGCCCGCGGCCTGGCCGAGAGCGACCTGTCCCGCAACTACGCCTCGCCCTGCGACCCGCGCCTGAACTACGAGCAGTCGATGGAGCTGGCGCTGGCGCTTGCTGAGCGATTGACCACGCGTCCCGCCGGGTCCGCGTTCACCAAGCCGGAATGAGCGAACCGCCGCGCGACGGGCTCAGGCGTCGAATGCCCCGCCCTTGGCCGTCACATCGCTGATCAGCCGGCACTTGCCCGGGTTGTGCCCGTGCTCGTCGAAGATGACCAGTTCGTCGGCGCCGTCCGCGGCGAGCAGGGCCCGCGGGATGAGGTACCTGGACTGCGGCGGGACCTTCTTCCCGTCCGCGGTGCCAACAAAGTACCGCCCGACGTGCCGCCCGTTGACGTAGATCTGCCCCTTGGTCAGGCCGGAGGCCCCGCCGGGGATCTCGAGGAGCAGGGGGTGCGTCGGGTCGGCGTCGCCCGCGTTGAAGGGGCAGCGCCACCACGTCGGCATCCCGGGCGTCCCGCCCTTGGGCCGCGTGAACGCCTCCGCCGCCGGCGGCTCCCACTTGGCAAAGGCCCACTCGCCCTTGGTGGTGAAGCTCTCGGTGGCGGCGAAGAAGCGGACGGCCTTGCTGAGCATCGCCGCCGCCGCACCCGTCGAGCCCACCATCGCGATCTGCACCGTGTTGTTGCCCTTGACCAGCAGCGACGCGTCGATCAGCACCGGACGCCCGCCCGGCTGCGAGAAGTAGTGCACCGGCTTGCCGTTGAGCAGCACGATGCCGTCCTCGCGTTCGCCCAGGTCGGCCTGCGGGCCCGCGCCGCGCTCCGACGCCGACGGCGCGCCGATCTCAATGATGAGCGACGCCTTGCTGCGGTGATCAATGCGCCAGGTCAGCAGCTGGCTGTCGGTCGTGTCGTCCCGGTGCAGGCGCCACAAGGGCGCGCGGAACGCCAGCAGGTCCACCGGCTCGCCCGCGACCAGCTTGGGCTTCTGCGCCTTGATCTCCGTGACTTCCCACGGGTGCCCGTACAGGCCCGTGTGCTCGCCCAGGTCGGCCCCGCTGCACACGCGCCCGGCGTTCTCCGCCAGGACGACCATCGTGCCCGTGCCCTTGCGCAGCGAGACGTTCAGCGACCGCGACGCCCCCGGCCCGATGCCCACCACGCCCACCGGCTCCCCGTCGAGCGCGACGTGCAGGCGATGCCCGGACTGCGGGAACATCAGCGTCGTTTTGCGGGCCCCGCCGGAGGCGAAGTTCACGCGGTACCACCCGTACCCGTACGGCGCGCCCAGCGTCACCAGGTCCGCCGGCTTGTTGATGTTCGCGTACCGCGGGCTGGTCCCGTCCAGGTACTCGCTCGCGCGGCAGGCGGCCCACTCGCCCAGCGACGGACGCTTGCCACGACCGCCCGACGGGCTGGCCGGCGCGATCACCACCGGCGTTTGCGGCGTGATCTTCACGTCGCCGCGTTTCCCGTCGGCGTCGATCTTGTGATAGCTCTTCGCGCCCTCGGGCACGATCGGGCGACCGCGCCGGTCGTGCCCCGTCGCGCCCAGGTACACGCCCGTGTCGTCGATCGCGATGCGATCGACCTGCGCGTCGCTGGCGATGACGACCGTGATCCCCTCGTGCTCCTGCACGAACGGCGCGTCCGAGCCGTCTTCCGGCACCAGCGCTTCCAGCGGCGCGCCGTTGATCGAGAGCAGCGCCCGCGAGCCGGCCGGCCCGAACAGCACCAGCACCGTGCCCACCAGCGCCAGGGCGCACAGGTTGCAGTAGTCGAGGTTGGCCCGGCCCGTCAGCCGCGCGTCCAGCAGGCACCACACCACCGACCGCTCGCCCAGATCCACCGGCAGCGTCGAACCGTCCGGCAGGACCAGCGACATGGGCTCGCGCGAGTTCTCGCCGGCGTCGTCGCCGAACACGAACGCCACGCCCCCCTGCGACCCGACGGCGTGCACCACGGAGACCCGGGCCGCGGGCGAGCCCTTCTGCGGCGTGCCGCCGGCGCCGAGCGCGTGCGCCTCGGGCAGCAGCGCCACCGGCTGCCGCGCGGGGTCGAGATGGCTCAGCACGCGGCTGAACCGCGACGCGAACGTGCAGATGCGGCGCACCGCGCCGTACGACTCGCCCGGCAGGCCGGCCTCGTTGAGCGGCGCGCCGGCGTCGTTGGACGTGCACAGGAACCCGTCATGCCCGAACGACGGGTCCCGGCCCGCCGAGAAGCCCGAGTTGGTCCCGCCGTGGAACGGGCTCAGGTTGATCTGCCCACCCGCCGCCAGCACTTCCGCGATGCACCTCAGCACCACGTTCGCCGGGCGGGGCGGCAGCGCCGCGCGGTTCCACGCGCGCCGATAGCCAACTTCGAAGTCGATGACCACCCGCGGCTGGGCCGGGCGCACCGTGCCGAGCTGGCGCAGGTGCGCGAGCAGCCCGCCGAAGCCCGTCCATCCGTCGATCTCGCCCTCAACGCTCTGCCACAGGTCGTTGGCGTTGATGATCGGGACAGTGAAGCCGGCCTCGCGGAAGTAGCGGTGCAGTTCGCCGAGATAGGCCGAGGCGAGCGTGTCGTCGCCGCACGTCCAGCCGGATTCGTTCTGGAGGAGGATGATGGGCCCGCCGACGCCGACCCCGGCGACGCCGCCCAGGCCCGCGGCCGCCGCGCTCGCCGCCGCGCTCCCGCGCGGGGCCGGGCTGTTGACCTGCAGGTCGCGCAGTTGTTCCGCGACCGCCGTGATGTACCGCGAGCACGCTTCCAGGAAGGCCTGGTTCGCCGTGCGCAGCTTGATGGTCTCGCTGGTCAGGAGCCACGGCGGGAGCCCGCCCATGTCCCACCCGGCGTCGACGAACGGGCCCGGGCGCAGGATGACGTACATCCCCGCCTGCCCGACGAGCTGCACGAAGTGGCGCAGGTCGTTCTCGCCCGTGAAGTCAAAGTGCCCGTGCCGCGGCTCGTGCCGGGCCCAGATGACGGAGGTCTCGATGCAGTTCAGCCCGGCGTTCTTCGCCGCGGCCACCCGGTCACCCCAATAGGCGCGCGGCACCCGGGCGTAGTTCAAACTCCCTGACACCAGCCAAACCCGACGTCCGTCGAGCATGAAGGATTGCCCGTCGAAGGTCATCGCCGCCATGGTGAGGGGTGATCTCCCGAGGGTCGCCAGAGCGGCGGGAAGTCGCCGGTCCTGTTTCGCCCTGCCAGTTGCCGAATCCCCCGCCGCCCCCGTCGCCTCAACCGTGAGTCCGGGTTCGTCCTGATGACGCCAACCACCGGACCGCCCGTTGTCCGCGGCTCCGCCGACGGTTCTGGTCGCTGCGCACCTCCGGGAAACCCACAACCGACCTGACCGCAAACAATATGGAGCCTGTGCCCGGATCGCAACACGCCACGCGATTTCCGGTACACTGACCGGCCAAACTCCGTCCCTACCTCACTTTGCGCACAAAGGGCGGTGCTCATGCTCCGACGTTCTCGGACCGCCCGGCGGTCCTATTCCCCTCCTCCGGCCCGTTCCGCCGGGCTGGTCTGCATCGCCGCCTCCTCCGTCTGCCTTCTGTTCGGCTGCGGGGACAGCCTGCGCGATATCGACGCGCGCACCGATGCGCTCCTGCGCGACCGCATCGACCAACTCGGCGGCGGGGCCGTCGCCCCCGGGCGCAACCGCCCGCCGGCGTCAAGCGTCCCCAAGTCCGTCTCGCTGGTCGACAAGCAGCCCGGCTCGGTCAACCCCGGCCCGTCCGAACTGACTTTCTCGATCGCCGACGAGCGACGGGATGTCAGTGCGCGGCTCGCCGCGCTGCACACGCAGGACGACGCCAACGCCCTCGCCCTCGACCTTGAGGGCGCCCTCCGCCAGGCTCAGGACACCGGGCGCGAACTGCTCTCCGCCGAGGAGGAGTACGTCCTGTCGGCGATCCGCCTGCTCGCCGAGCGCCACCTGTTCAGCCCGCGCCTGTTCGCGCAGAGCGGGGCCACGTTCACGCAGCTCCAGACCAACGGCTCGCGCGATATGACGCTGCGCCTCCTCAACCAAGTCGGGGCCCGCCAGCGGCTGCCCTTCGGCGGCGAACTGGCGGCCCGCTGGATCTGGGACGCCACCGACCAGCTCCGCAACGTCTCCACCGGCTCGTACGTGCAGTCTTCGCGCCTGGTGCTCGACGGCTCGATCCCGCTGCTGCGCGGCGCCGGCGACGTCGCCCAGGAGAACCTCATCCAGGCCGAGCGCGACCTGATCTACGCCGCCCGCGCGTTCGAGTCGTTCCGGCGCGAGTACCTGGTTTCGCTCTCGCGCGACTTCTTCGACCTGCTCAACCAGCTCGACGGCATCACCACGCTGATGCGGCAGGTCGAGAGCCTGGAAACGCTGGAATCCCGCCAGCGCGCGTGGTATCAGGCCGGGCGCATCCGCGAGTTCGAGGTCAACCTCGCCGTCAACAACCTGCTGCAGGCCCGGGCCAGCCTGGCGAACGCGCGCGAGTCGCTGATTCTCAATCTTGACCGCTTCAAGGTACGGATCGGGCTGCCGGTGCGGACGCCCGTGAAGATCGTCGCCGCACGCTTGGATATTCCCGAGCCGGAGACGACGCCGGAGGCCGCGACCGACGCCGCGCTGGCGTATCGGCTGGACCTGCAGAACCAGCGTGATCGGCTGGACGACGCCAAGCGGTCCGTGCTCAACGCCCGCAATGCGCTGCTCCCGGATCTGAACCTGACGGGCAGCGTGACGTTCCCGACCAAGTCGCCCGCCGCCGGCGGGGCCCGCGAGGGCGGGAGCGTGTACGAGTTCGACGACGTGCAGTTCTCCGCCGGGGCGACGTTCGATGTGCCGCTGGACCGCGAGCTCGAGCGCCTGCAACTCCGCTCGTCGCTGATTCGGCTCCAGCAGCAGCAGCGCGAGTTCGACCGCTTCCGCGACAGCATCATCCTCGACGTGCGCGGGCGGACGCGCGAGATCGAGCGTGCGCGGCTGAACCTGCAACTCGCCGAGCAGCGCGTGCTCATCACCGAGCGCCGCAAGGAAGAGCAGGACCTCAAGCCCGACGAAGTGACCACGCAGGAACAGGTCGACACCGCCAACGACCTCCGCGACGCCGAACGCGCCCGCGACCAGGCCAAGACCGACCTGCGCAACGCCATTCTCGACTACCTGGTGGCGACGGGCACGCTGCGCGTGCAGCGCGACGGCACCTTCCAGCCGCTGGCGGGCATGGATCCGGGCGCCGGCCCGGACCCGATCGCCCCGCCGGCCACGCCGATGGACCCCAGCCCGGCCGAACCGGCCGCCCCGCCGGAACCGGCGCCTGCCCCGGCCCCCGTCCCGGCCCCTGCCCCCGAACAGCCGGCCCCGGCCCCGACCAGCAACTGACACCGGGTTCGGTAGCCACGACCGGATGCGGTTCAGTTATTGGACCTACTTGGTCGATTGGAAACCCTTGTGCCCGCAAATACTGCGGGCGGTGGGATGGACAGGCCCCCGGATCTGAGGTATCTTGAGGGTCTGTTCCCCGTGAGTCCCCGGGGCGTTCGCAAACATTTGCGCTCGAAAGAGCGCTCAAGAGGAGAGAGAGTCATGAAGAGCGTTCTGTCACTTGTGGCCGTTTTGGGTCTGGCGGCGTCCGCCAGCGCTGTCGTCGTCAGCGAAACCGGCGACGCCGGGATCTTCCCGTTCCAGCCCGCTCAGGATGTGTCCGGTTCCGGCTTCTCGCTGGACACCCTCAACGGCGCGCTCACGCCCGACGGCGACATCGACGTTGACGTGTACCGCATCACCATCGCCAACCCGGCCCAGTTCAGCGCCACCGTCGCCGGCGGCACGCTGACCGACACCACCATCTACCTGTTCCAGCTCGACGGCACGGGCATCGCCAAGAACGACGACATCGACGGGGTCAACTTCCTGTCGGCCTTCCCCGTCGGCAACGCGGCGTACGCCAGCCTCCCGGCCGGC
Source organism: uncultured Phycisphaeraceae bacterium (assembly GCA_964615765.1). Taxonomy (GTDB): domain Bacteria; phylum Planctomycetota; class Phycisphaerae; order Phycisphaerales; family UBA1924; genus CAZTQN01. Next base: position 44,750 of record CAZTQN010000025.1, on the reverse strand, counting down.
GACTACCTGTTCGCTGTCTCGATCTTCGGCACGATCCCCTTCTCCGTCGCCAACCCCACGCTGATCGCGCAGTCGGTGTTCGATCCGAACCTGTTCACCGGCGTCACCCCGCCCCGCACGCCGACCAGCGCCGTGCTCGACTGGGCCGACGTCTCCAGCTTCGTCGAAGGCGGGACCTACTCGATCAACTTCACGGGCGTGACCACCGCCGTCCCGGCTCCGGGCGCGGGCGCCCTGCTGGGCCTCGCCGGCCTGGCCATGGCTCGCCGCCGCCGCTGAACCCCCTTGGGAATCAGCCGCTTCGTACGATTTTTCATCTCGTTTTCTGCGCAGGGGCCCGGTCTTCCGGGCCCCTGTTTTTTCCGCGTGCCCCTATGCTTTTCCCCGGTGCGCCGAGCGGCCCACCATCAGGAGAATGTGCGTCATGAGCCGTGTCTGTGTTGATCGTCGGGCGGGCGCGATCGCCCTGTCCACCCTGTCCATCGTCGTCGCCGGTGTGTCCGCCGGCGCTCACGCGGCCGACCCCGCGTTCGATTCCGCGAGCGACCCGGTCTATCTGCAGTTCCCCAACCCCGATGGGCTGAACGGGCTCAACGCCGGCACCGGCTTCGGGCCCTGGACCACCTCCAAGACCTTCACCCCCGCCGTCCCCGGCTGGACCGCCTTCGCCGGCTGGTTCCAGGCCTACGGCGGCACCGGCCCCAACCCCGACCTCCAGGACATCGGCTCCGGCCCCGCGCTCAACGCCTGGGCCTCGTACGCCAACTCCAACCAGCCCGGCCAAGGCCTGGCCGTCACCAGCGCCACGCGCTCATTCACCGGCGGGCCGCTCCTGCCCGGCCAGACCTTCGAGGCCGAGTTCGAGCACGGCAACATCTCGTTCTACCCCGTCATCAACGACGTCCGCCCCTTCGGCTGGACCGGCGTCGTTCTGCACACCACCACCGCGTACGCCCCCGATCCGTTCCAGAACGGGCTGGGCACGTTCGTGAACATCGGCGTCGGGTTCCGCGGCGGGGCCTCCAACTACGAGATCATCTCCCCCGCCGGCTCCATCGACACCGGCGTCCCCTTCTCCCGCTTCGGCATCCGGGCCGCGTTCGAAGTGCTCGCCGACAACTCGATGAACATCACCGTCACCCGCTTCGAGGGCAACACCTCGGCGACGATCGCGGTCCCGCCCGCGCAGTTCTTCGGCCCGCTCAACGGCTTCGGGCTCATCAACCGCAACGCGCAGGAAGCCAACGTCTTCTTCAACAACGTCCGCGTGACCGGCACGCCGATCGCGCAGGGCGCGTGCTGCGCGGGCGCGACGTGCGCGCTGACGACGGCGGACTCGTGCGCCACCCCGGGCCAGCGCTTCGCGGGCGCCGGCACGGTGTGCAACGCCGCCGGCATCACCACCACGCCCTGCTGCCTGGGCGACTTCAACCAGAGCGGGACCATCACCGTGCAGGACCTGTTCGACTTCCTGGCGGCGTGGTTCGCGCAGGACAGCCGCTCGAACATCAACGGCGGCAACATCACCGTGCAAGACCTGTTCGACTTCCTGTCGGCCTGGTTCGGCGGGTGCTGAGTTCGGTGGGTGCTGAGTTCGGTGTTGGACTCCGCGTCTCTGCGACTTGGCGGCGGGAACTTGCCGCGGAGGCGCAGAGACGCGGAGAGGGGAGGGGGGGGGCGGATGACGGGGTGATGGGGTGATTTTGATCAGGATGTGACACGAGCGCGAGTGTGCGAGGAGCGCGCGAGGGCCGCCGCGCGTTTGCTCTGAGCCCGCTTCCCGCTTCCCGCTTCCCGCTTCCCGCTTCCGATTCCCGAATCCCGAATCCCGTCCCCCCCCCCTCCGCGTCTCCGCGCCTCCGCGGCAAAGAACTCCCCCTCCTCAACGACAAAAAGACAGCGACCGGGCGTAGGGCCCGGTCGCTGCGAGGAGTGCTGGACTGTCGGGCGACGGTTGAAGCCGTCGCGGTCGACAGGATTAGAACAGGAGCTGGAACTGACCGCGGACGACGACTTCGCTCTCTTCGGTATCGCCGAGGAGGCCGACGCCCGTATCCGGGAGGATGCCGATGTTCTGGAGGTCGCTGGTGCGCTCGAAGGAGTAGATGGCGTCGACGGTGAACTTCGCGGCGTGCCCGGCGAAGTAGTGGTTGATACCGGCGGTGACGAAGTGGAAGTTGTCTTCGCTCAGGCCGCGGTCGCTGTCGATGAACAGCGCGTCCCAGCGGGCGAAGGCTTCGGTGTCCTCAGCGAAGCGCCAGCTGCCCTGGACGACGGCGCCGAAGTCGTTGAAGTCCTGATCGCGAGACGGGCTGCCGATCGGGAACTTGACCTGGGTGTAGCGGCCGATGAAGGCGCCGAACAGGCTCCAGGAGTCGCCCTTGAGCAGGGTATCGGCGGTGTACTGCAGGGTGTCACGGTCGGTGTCAGTGGAGCGCTCGGTGTTCTCGCTCTGCTGCCAGTGGGCGGCGGCGCCGAGGAGCCAGCCGAAGTCGGAGCCCTTCGGGCTGGTGAAGTCCTTGAAGCGGCCGAAGTCGTTGCCGGCCAGGAGGCCTTCAACGCGACCGGTGACGGCGTAGTCGGCCTCGCCGGCGACGCGGAAGGTGTTGGTCACTTCGGCGTTCGGGTTGACGGGCACACCGGCGAACTCCGTGTTGCGGCTGTCGAGGCCGTCGCTGAAGGCGACCTGAGCGCGGAACGTTTCGGTCTCGTACGCGAGCTCGACGCCCTGCGACCACTGCTGGCTGAACGCGTAGTTGGTCAGGGAGCGGTCAGCGGCGAGCAGGTAGGAGTCGCTCATGAGCTCTTCGCGGAGCAGCGGGAGCTTGAACTGACCCCACTTGAGCTTGAAGCCGTTCGGGAAGTTGTAGCGGACGAAGGCGTCCTGGAGTTCCAGGTCCCCGCCCAGTTCGCCGCTGGAGCGACCGGCCTTGTTGAACTCGGCCTGGACGCGGTAGTCCCAGTCGTTGTTGATCATCCCGTAGAACCAGAGCTTGGTCCGGCGGGTCTGGAAGCCGGTCTGGAAGTCATCCTGCGTCGTCGCGTTCGCGTCGTCGCGGAAGTTCAGGGTGTAGCGGAACTGGATCTGCCCGCCGACGTTCAGGCGGAAGCCGTCGCTGGCCAGGAAGAACGCCTCTTCATCGCGGCCGGCATCGCCGGAAGCGAGGAGGCTGGAGCGGGTTTCAGAATCCGCGAGCATCTCGGCCACGACAGCCCGAACTTCGTCGGTGCTGCCCTGAGCCAAGGCGGCGCCGCCGCCGCACAGGCCCACGGCCGCGCCCGCAAGCATCACCAGACCCTTGGTCATCTTCATTCTGAGACTCCTTTGCTGATGTGATACGCGTTGACTTGTGCTTCGGCGGCCGGCCAATGTCCCTGTCGGTCCGCACGTCCTCAAACGGTTCGATCCCGTTTCCCCCCAGCCTCACGCCTCCAAGGCGCTCCGGGGCCTTTTCCTATCCTGAAGCCGTCTGCTCCCGATCGGCCATTCACGTGGTTTGTCAGTACATACTTCGCGGGGTGCTCGCGGGGCGGAGGAGTTCGTCGCCCGACGCCCTTTGTAGTCACAGGGCGCCAATCTTTCCTAAGCCCCCCGAACACCCGTTAACGGACAGAACGTCCGCAAACCCGGGGGGAGCCATGCTACCCCAGCCGATTAGCAAACGCAAACACGCTATCGACACAATTTTGCTGGCCCCCCCAAGTGTCCGTGCCCTCACCCCGAGAATAGGTTCTCGGACGGTCCACCAATCCACCCCGCGTACCGTCTCCGCCAGCCCGCCGTCGCGCACGCTTTGCCGATCATCACCCGAGCATCTTCCGACCAGGTGACCGGTGCGTGAACTTCATATCTTCTTTACACATTCCCGCTCGCCTCGCGCCTCCCGCACCGCCATCCTTTGTACACCGGCGGGGCGGCACGCTCCGGTCCGGTCGTCCTCGATCCGTTCCGATCAAACTGCAAACAGGCGGACGGCATGAGCACTCCAAAGCGGATCGTCATTGTCGAGGACGAGGCGGACCTGGGTGAGCTCTTGGTCTACAACCTCCGCCGCGCCGGCTATGACGCCGAGCTGGCCCGCGATGGGCAGAGCGGCCTCCGCCGCATCATCGACACCGTCCCCGACCTCGTCCTCCTGGACGTGATGCTTCCCCAGCTTTCCGGGCTGCAGGTGGCCCGGCAGATGCGGACACACCCCAAGACGGCGGGCGTGCCGATCGTCATGCTGACCGCCAAGGCCGAGGAGATGGACCAGGTCGCCGGGCTCCAGGTCGGGGCGGACGACTACGTCACCAAGCCGTTCTCGATCCGCGTGCTTTTGGCCCGAATGGAAGCGCTGCTGCGGCGGCAGCGGGCCCCGGAGGCGGGGACGGACGTGCTGGAGTTCCGCGATGTCCGGGCCGACCTGTCGACGCACGAGGTGACGGTCAAGGGCGACCCGATCAAGCTGACGTTGACGGAGTTTCGCCTGCTGGTCTCGCTGATCCGCTCGCGCGGGAAGGTGCTCAGCCGGGCCGACCTGATGTACAACGCGATGGGCCCGGACGTCCTGGTGACGACGCGGACGATCGACGTGCACGTGGCGGCGATCCGCAAGAAGCTCGGGCCCATCGGCGAGCGGATCCGCACGGTCCGCGGCGTGGGCTATCTGCTGGACGACACCGACGGGCCCGTGGGCGCCTACGAAGCGCTATGAGCCGGACTTTGCGCCCGCTTTGCGCAGGGTCGCGGCCCGGCGGCCGATACAGACCGCTGCGGGCGTGCGCCGAACGCCGCCCGCGTTGACGATGGACGTTTCCAGCCCCGCAACTCCGAGCGTTGTTCCCACGGGTGTCGCGCCCGCCGGTGCGGCGATGTCGCCCCCGCGCCGGCGCCTGGTGAGCGAACTGACGGGGACGGCGATGGTCGCCGTGATCGGGCTGACGGTGATGGGCGTGACGCTGGCGCTCGGCGGGGCGTCGCCGCGGGCGCACGCGATCACGATCGGGATCGTGGGCGGGGTGCTGGCGCTGGTAGTGGCGGCGGCGGCGCGGCGGCGGCTTCGGGCGCTGGAGCGTCTGGAAGGCGTCGCGGCCCGCGTGCTCGGGGCCGACCTTGCCCAGGCCGACGCCGCCGAGTTTGACAGCCCGCCGCCTGTCGATGATGCCCCGGGCGACCTCGCGGCGTTGACGGCGGCGCTGGACGGGCTGGCGATCCGCGTCGAGGCCCAGATGAAGGACCTCGCGAAGAAGACGCGCAACCTCGAGGCGCTCATCGACGCCATCGATGAGCCGATCCTCGCGACCGACGACGCCGAGCGCGTGCTCTTGTGCAACCGCTCGGCGGAGCGCCTGCTCGACCAGGCCGGGGCGGGGCCGATCGGGCCCGGCGGGCCCGGCGCGCGGGCGACGCCTCTGCTCGGGCGGCCCATCACGCAGGTGTTCACGCAGGCCGCGATCCTTGAGATGCACGCGGCGGCCCGGGCCGGGCAGACGCGCCGCGACCGCGTCCGCGTCACCACGCCGCTGGGCGTGCGCGTGTTCCAGGTGACGGCGTCGCCGGTGCCGGTGGCGTGGGGTCGCGGGATCTTCGGCGCGGTCATCGCGCTCCGCGACGTGACGGAACTGGATCAGGCCGTCCAGGTGCAGACGGACTTTGTCGCCAACGCCTCGCACGAACTGCGCACGCCCGTGTCGTCCATCCGCGGGGCCGCCGAGACCCTGCAGGGGATCGACGACGACCCGAAGATGAGCGAGAAACTGCGCTCGATGATCCTGACGAACGCCGTGCGGCTGGAAGAGATGCTGCGCGATCTCTTGGACCTTTCGCGCCTCGACTCGCCCGACGCGCCGGTCACGCTGGAGCCGATCGACCTGTCGCGCCTTGAGGACGACATCCGGGCGCTGAGCGAAGAGCACTGCCGCGAGCGGCGGCTGAGCCTGGAGTGGACGCTGGCGCCCAACACGCCGGCGCTGCGGAGCGATCGCAAGCTGCTGACGCTGATCGTGCGGAACCTGGTGGAGAACGCGACCAAGTTCGCGCACGAGGGGACGGTGATCCGCGTGAACATCGGGCCGATGGCGACCGTCGGGTCCCGGCCGCCCGAGGGCGTGCGCATCAGCGTGCAGGACCAGGGCATCGGCATCCCGCTGGCGCACCAGGAGCGCGTGTTCGAGCGGTATTTCCAGGTCGATCCGGGGCGTGGGAGCATGCTGCGCGGGTGGCGACGCGGGACGGGGCTGGGGCTGGCGATCGTCAAGGCCGCCGCGGCGGCCCTGGGCGGACGACCGGGCATCAACAGCGTCTACGGCCAGGGGACCACGGCGTACGTCGACCTGCCGCTGATGCCCGACGCGCCCGCCGGCGGCGGTCCGCAGCGTCCGCGGGGCGAGCGGCCTGACGCAACCAATCCCGCCGCGATGCCGCGGGCGCGGGCGGGGTGAATCAGGAAGCAGTGGGGGGCCGGTGGTGTCACGCCCCGCGTGGACTGGGCGCGTCGGGCGGCGTGGGCGTCGGGCCCGGCTCGGGGCTCGGGCGGAACTCGACCTCGTCGATCACCGTGCGCCGGAGCACCACGCCCGACGGCCCGCCGTCGGGCCCGGGGAGCGCGTGCTCGACCGACTCGGCCCGGGCCACGACGCGCGCGGGCGTCAAAGCGCTCGGCGCGGCGGGTGCGGGCGGCGGTGTCGGCTGCGGCGGAGCGGCGGGCGCGCTCAGGGAGGCAGCCCCTTCAGGCCCCGGGCCCGGGTCGCTGGTGACGCCTTTGACGATGTGCCCGAAGAACTGGCCGAGGTTTCGCATCAAGCCCGGGCGAGGCGCCGGGCGGGGCTGGGGCCGGGACGGGCGGTCGGGCACGTTCATGGGCGGTGTTCCGCACAACGAGCCCGGCGGGCTCAGTGCCCGTGACCGTTCTTGTGGCCATGACCATGACCATGACCATGACCGTGGCCGGGCTGGGCGGCGGTCTGATCGATGATGCGGTCGACGGCGTCGGGGGTGAGGTTCTCGTGCAGGGTTTCGTCGACGAGCATGGCCGGGGCCGTGCCGCACGAGCCGAGGCATTCGAGCTCGATGAGCGTGAACTTGCCGTCGTCGGTGGTTTCGCCGACTTCGATGCCCAGTTTGTCCTTGCAGGCCTGGGTGATTTCCTTCTGCCCGCAGAACTCGCACGCGATGGAGCGGCACACCTGGACCAGGTGCTGGCCCTTGGGCTTGAGCCAGTACTCCTCGTAGAAGCTGGCGGTATCGATGACGTCCGAGGGCTTGAGGCCCAGGAACTCGGCGATCTCGATCATGGCCTGCGGCGGGACCCAGCCGTATTCGTGCTGGATCATGTGCAGCGCGGGCAGCAGGGCGGCCTGCTTGGTCGCGTAGCGGGGCAGGACGCGGGTGGTGAGGTCCGCCCGCATCGCGGGGGTGAGGTAGGGTTCGTCCCGCTTCTCGACGCGCATGCCGGCCGAGTTCTTGGTAATCCACGCCATGGTGGGCGATCGTAGCGGGGTTCCGGAGCGCGATTCCTCTGGCCGATCCGACCGGCCTGTGGTAGGGTTGGGCCAGACTTACTGGAAGGATGGGCATGCCCTCAGACCACGCGCACGCGATCGGTACCACCACCAACGACGGGGCCAGCGGGTCCGGGAACCGCGCCCCGCGCCGCCGCTCGCGCGGGCTCGGGCTGGGCGCCGGCGTGCTCGCCGCGGCTGGGCTGGTCTTGAGCCCCGAAGGCGTTCGGGCCGACGAGGCGTACACCCTGACGGTCAACGCGCCCGCTTCGAGCGTGACGTACAACTTCTCGATCAACGTGCCGTTCAACGGGACGCTGCTGGGCGAGAACGACCCGCTCAAGCCGGCCAACCAGCAGACGCGCAGCAAGCGGGCCGCGTCGCTGTTTTCGTGCGGCGCCTTCGGCGCGACGCAGAACGACCCGGTCAACGTCGCCGGGCGCGTCACCGCCACCGGCGCCAGCCCCACGCCCACCAACGTCCGCCCCGCCGGGTCGCTGGTGCTCGGGTTCAACGGGCCGATCGGCACCGCCTTTGTCCGCGGGCTCAACCTGCAACTGCTCTCCTCGGGCTCGGTGAGCGTCAACGCCAGCATCGCCGGTCTCAGCGGCGACGCGTTCTGCACCGTGAACCCCTCGTGCTCGGCCCCGCTGCCGCTGCTGGGTCTGCTGGGCCCGATCCCGCTCGGCAGCGTCAGCGTGACGTCCATCTCCCTTGTGCAGGGCCCGGGCGATGCGCTCGGCACGCTCACGCCCGCCGGGACGGACACGTTCACCGTCACGATCCCCGTCACGGTGACGGCGAGCTTCGCCGCCGAGTTCAACGGCGCGGCCATCCCCGTCGACGGGCAGGCCATCCCGCTGGTGCTGTCGGGCACGGCGACGCGCACGCCCGCGGGCCTGGCGTTCACCAGCGCGCTGGACATCACCATCGACCCGCCGGTGAACACGACGCCCACGGCGTTGCCCGCCATCCCCGCCGCCTTTCCCGCCGACGCCCCCATCTGCCCGAGCGTCAACCTCATCATGACGCTGACGGTGAACAACACGGATCTGACGACGACGGCGGCGGCGGCGATCTCAGCGGCCGGCCCGCGCGTTCCCTGCCCCTGCGACGCGGACAGTTCCGGCACGCTCACCGTGCAGGACATCTTCGAGTTCCTGGCCCGGTGGTTCGCGAACGACCCGCGGGCCAACTTCAACGGCGACGCCGGGCTGACGGTGCAGGACATCTTCGACTTCCTGAACTGCTGGTTCGGCCCGCCGCGTGAGTGCTGAGAGCTACCCGGGTGCGGGCCTCCCGCGGGCCGGGCGCGGGCCGGGCGCGGGCCGGGGGCGGAATCGTGCTGATCGATCGGGATGCGCCGGCGTGGGCGGCCCGCGGCGGTCAAGCAGACTGACAGAACCCAACCCTGCGGTGGATCGGCGCGGAAGAACAGCCGAAGAGCGAACCGGGGGCGGCGAATCGAGCGAACCGATGTCAGGTCCGCGTTCTGCGGCCCTCGGAGGATCCCGTTCCATGTCCAGACCGGCGCTGATCCGCATGCGGGGTGTCTGCTCGACGATGGCCCTCGCGGTGCTGGCGGGTGCGTATTCGTCCGTGGCGGCGGCCCAGGTGGCCCAGCGCGCGCAGGCCGCCGGTGAGCGCCTCACGCTCCGCACCGCCGAGGGCGCGCGGGCGTATGTCGTCGCCACGCCCGACGCGGCGGTGAGCGCGGCGACCGCGGTCCTTGTTCCCTGGGCCGGCGTCAATGTCGCCGATGCGCCCGTTCAGCCCAGCGGGTACACGCTGCACGCGCGTGTCGTTGTGCAGGCCGATCCGGGCGTGGATGTGCCCGTGGCGCTCAAGGCGCTGCTCGGCGCGGCCCGTGTCGAGCCCGCCGCCGAGGACGGCTTGGGGTTGCGCGGGTTCTGGATCGCGCACGCGCCGAGCGTGCGTGAAGCCGGTCGCCTTGCCGACGCGCTCGCCGCCGACCCGCGCGTGCGCTCGGCGACCATCGACGCCGAGCGCCCGCGCGTCGACCGCACGCTCCCGACCGATCCGAACGTGGCGCAGCAGTGGTACCTGTCCAACGCCGTCACGCCCGCGGCGGACCTGAACGTCGAGCCCGCTTGGAAGGCGGGGTTCATCGGCACGGGGATCACCGTCGGCGTGCTCGAGGGCGGGTTCGACATCACCCACCCGGATCTGGCCCCGAACTATCACGCCGCCGCCAGCCAGCCCGACCGCGGCTTCTCCTCGCACGGCACGGCGACCGCCGGGCTGGTCGGCATGGCTGGCAACAACGGGCTCTTCGGCGCGGGCGTGGCGTACGGCGGGCGGATCGCGCGGTTGTACTACGGCACCGACGTCGAAACCGCCGACGCGTTCCGCTTCCAGCCCACCCTCAGCCAGGTCAAGACCAACTCCTGGGGTCCTCCGGATTTCGGCACCCTTGGCGCCATCGCGCCCGTGGAAGCCGTCGGCATCGAGGACGCCGCGCTCACCGGTCGCGACGGGCTAGGCACCGTGCTCACCTGGGCCGCCGGGAACGGGCAGGGCTTCAACGACCGCGTCGATTACGACCAGTACGCCTCCAACCGCTACGTCATCGCCGTCGGCGCCATCGACAACCTCGACCGCCAGGCGACGTACTCCGAGCCCGGCTCGGCGCTCATGGTCGTCACGCCCTCCAGCGCCGACTTCGCCGGCTCCGGCGGCTCGGGCGTGTTCAGCACCGCGCCCTTCGGCGGATCGACCAGTTCCTTCGGCGGGACGTCATCCACGGCCCCGATGGCCGCGGGCGTGGTGGCGCTCATGCTCCAGGCGCGGCCGGCGCTCACCTACCGCGACGTGCAGCACGTGCTGATCCGCTCCGCCCGGCGCTGCAGCCCGATGGACGCCGGCTGGGCCCAGAACGGGGCCGGGCTGTGGTTCAACGAGAAGTTCGGCTTCGGCGCCATCGACGCCGCGGCCGCCGTGGCGCTGGCACAGACGTGGACCATGCGCCCCCCCGCGATCGATTACGCCCTGCCGCAGATCACCACGGGCGTGGTCATCCCGGACAACGCGCCGGCGGGCGTGTCGTCGTCGCGCGTGATCAAGGCCAACCTGCGCGTCGAACGGGCCATCGTGACGTTCACGGCCCCGCACAGCAACATCGGCGACCTGCGCGTCGAGCTTGTCGGCCCGACGGGCACGCGCTCGCTGTTCGCGGATGTTCGATCGGACACGACGCCCGGGTACACGGCGTGGACGTTCTCGAGCGTGCGGCACTGGGACGAGGACGCGAGCGGGACCTGGACGCTCGAGATCTCCGACCGCCGCGCCGGCACGGTGGGCACGTTCGAGGCCTGGCAGCTGACGCTCATCGGCACGCCGCGAGCCTGCCCGGCCGACTGGAACCGGAGCCAGACGGTGTCTGTGCAGGACATCTTCGACTACCTGACCGACTGGTTCGCCGGCCAGGCCGACGCCAACAACGACGGTCTGACGAGCGTTCAGGACCTGTTCGACCTGCTGACGGCGTACTTCGCGGCCGGTCCCAACTGCTGAGCGGGTCAGGGGTTCCGTACTTATCGGACGTATCGGCTATTGTGACCGAGCGCGCTTTCGGCGGTTCGGGGGGCGCTGACCCCCTCCGGACCGGGAGTGTCCTTGGCTTGTAAATGGCGGAAGAAAAAAGATTTGCGGACTTTTCCGGCGGGCGCTTGCGTTCTCGGGCTGGGGGTGCTGAAATAGGGGTGATGGTCGGAACAGCCCCGCGCTCGGGGTGCGCCAGCGCGGCGTCACCCGGTTGAACGGTCAGGGTGTTGCACCATCGTCGGTCCCCATGGCCGGGATCGGGTTGTGACGCAAGGGGCCGCGTGCGAGCGCGGTCGCCGAGCGTCGTCATGCTCGCAGACAGTTCCCACCCCCCGGTGTTTCGGAGGCGGCTTATGTCGTGTTGTTCAGCGTCGATCCCCTCGGGCGAATCGCGGGCGGTCTGTGCGGGCGGGCGGTCTGATGGACGGTGGTGGCGGGAGCGGCTTCAGGGCGGATGGGTCGGGCGCGGGTTGGTCAGTTGTCGCTGGATGAGCGCCATCGCGGCCGCGGCCATGCTGATCGGCGCGGGCGCGGCCCGGGCCCAGTTCACCTGCGCCAGCGCGACGCCGGTCGCCGTGGGCACGCCGTTCAGCGGCACGACCGCCGGCTCGCCCGGCGACGGTCTGGCCGGGCTGTGCGCGCCGACGTCCAACGCCGTCTGGCACCTCATCACGCCCGCCGCCAGCGGGAACTACACCATCAGCCTGTGCGGCTCGACGACCGACACGGTGGCGACGCTCTACGCCGCCTGCGGCACCACGCCGCTGGCCTGCGATGACAACACCTGCTCGACGGGCGCGCTGATCGTCGCGCCGCTGACGGCGGGCATCTCGTACCGCCTGCGCGTCGCCACGCTCCAAGGCGCGGCCGCCGGCCCGTACACGCTGCAGATCACCGCGCCCGCCGCCAACCCGCCCGCCAACAACGCCTGCGGGGCCGCGACCGCGCTGACGCTCAACATCCCCCAGCGCGGGGCCAACCTGGGCGCCAACGGCAACGACCAGTCCAACTGCGGGCTGCTCGATACCAGCGACGTGTGGTACTCGTTCATCCCGTCGCTCTCGGGCACGCACCGCGTCGAGGTGTGCGCCACCGGCTTCGCGCCCGTGCTCACCATCCACACCACGTGCATCGGCGGCACGTCCAGCACGTGCAGCACCGAGGCCACCACGTTCGCGCCCTGCCCGGGCGGCATCGCCGCGGGCGTCAGCTTCCAGGCCACGTCCGGGCGCGCGGTGCTCGTCCGCGTCGCCGGTCAGCGGGCCTCGTTCGGCGCGTTCGACATCGTCGCCTACGGCCCGCGCGGCAACGACGCGTGCGTCTCGGCCACCCCCGTGCAGGTCGGCACGCCCGTGACCGGCTCCACCAGCCCGATCCTCGCGACCGAGGGGTCCGTGAACTGCGCCGTCAGCGGCGCCGACGTCTGGCACTCGTTCATCCCGCAGGACACCGGCCCGCACCTGCTGCAACTGTGCGGGTCGTCGTTCGACACCGTGCTCAGCCTGCACTCGGCCTGCCCCGGCACGCCCGGCGCGGGCGTCATCGCGTGCAACGACGACGGGTGCAGCACGCAGTCGAGCATGACGCTGCAGCTCCAGGCCGGCGTGCGCTATCTGCTCCGCGTCGCGGGCAAGGGGGCCGCGCCCGCGTGGGGCTCGTACACGCTGCTCGCCGCCCGCCTCGCGCCCCCCAATGACCTGTGCACCGGGCCGGCGACGATCACCCTGGGCGTGCCGGTCATGGGTTCGAGCATCGGCGCCAGCGGGACGGACCTCACGCCCAGCTGCGGCGTCGCCGACAGCCGCGACGTCTGGTACAGCTTCACGCCCCCCGCCACCGCGAACTACGAGATCCACACCTGCGGCTCGGTGATGGACACCACGCTCAGCGTGTTCAACTCCTGCGCCGTGAACCCGCAGGCCTGCGGCGACGATGACCCCGGCTTCTGCGGGGCGGCCTCGTCCAACTCGCGCATCACGCTCCCGCTGGTCGCCGGGCAGACGGTGCTCATCCGCGTCGCCGGCGTCGGCAACACCGAGGGGGACTTCCACCTCGCCGTCGCGCGGACGCCGCCGCTGAACGACGCCTGCACCGGCCCGCAGACGCTCCCCGCGCTCACGCTCATCAACGGCACGACGACGGGCGCCAGCGGCTCGGGCGCCGGCACGTGCGTGACGGCGGACGCCGCCGACGTCTGGTACACCTTTACCCCGCCCACGACGACGTTCTGGCGGGTTGAGACGTGCGGGTCGGTCCTGCGCGGGTCGATTTCCATTCAGAGCGCTTGCCCGCCCGCGGTTCCGATCGCGTGCGGCGGCTCGGGCTTCTCGTCGTGCCCGACGGGCCTCGGCGCCGCGGCGACGGCGTATCTGATGCAGGGCACGCCGTACCTCATCCGCGTCGCCAACGAGCAGGGCTCGCCCGTGGGTGGCGCGTTCCAGGTGCAGGCCCGTTCCGTCGCGCCGCCGAATGACGCGTGCGAGAACGCCGCGCCGCTGGGCGTGGGTGAGACGGTCTTCGGGGCCAACGTCGGCGCCGACAAGACGCCAGGGCTGGCCTCGTGCGGCGTGGGCGACACGCGCGACGTGTGGTTCAGCCTCGTCGTCCCCGCTACGGGCACGTACCAGATCGGCACGTGCGCCACGGGTGGAACGCTGGACACGGTGCTGACGCTGCACGAAGCCTGCGGCGGGCCCGCCGTCGCGTGCAGCGACAACCAGACCGGCTGCGACGCCGGCGGGAGCCTCGTCGCCGCACGCCTGATCGCGGGCGTGAAGTACCTGGTGCGGATCGCCGGCTCCGGCGGGACCGAGGGGACGTTCTTCGTCAACGTCGCCGTCACCGCGCCGGCCAACGACACGTGCGCTCGCGCGCTGGCCGTCGGCACGGGCGATGTCCCCTTCGACACGCTCGCGGCGACGACGGACGCGGCGTTCCTTGACCTGACGTGCACCATCGGGTTCAACCTGATCAATAACGACGTGTGGTTCCGCTTCACGCCGGTGGCGAGCGGGCCGGTGACGGCGACCGTGTGCGGGGCCAACTTCGATACGGCGATGGCCGTCTCCAACGCCTCGGGCGGGTGCCCGACGGGGCTGTACTCCGTCGTCGGGTGCAACGACGACTCGGCGTGCATCCCGAACGTCCCGCAGATCACGCCGCAGTCGGAAGTGCGCTGGAACGCGGTCGCGGGCACGCCCTACTTCATCCGCGTGGGCTCCCGGGTCGGGGCGGTCGGGGCGGGTGTGCTCCGCGTGTCGGGAACGGGCGTGACGTGCCCGTGTGACTGGAACGGGGTGGGTGGCCTGGATATTCAGGACCTGTTGGACTTTATTGAAGATTGGATTTCTGGTCAGGCGGACTTTGACGGCAGCGGGCAGACGTCTCTGGAGGACGTGTTCGAGTTCGTGTCGTGCTACGTGGGTCGCCCGGGGGGCTGCTGACCGGTGAGACGCGTGCGCTTTGGCGCGACTGCCCGGGGCTGCCCCTGATGGGCGGGAAAATCCAGAGCGAAGCGTCAAGGTTGAGTTGAGATTTTTTTTCCGCATGCCGATGTTTTGCGGGATTTGTGGTTTATATTCGGTCTTGGTCCGAGTAGGGGCGCGCGCTCGCGTGGTCCCATCCTGGAAACCAGACCGTCGTGGGTCACACCAGTCCGCCCCGAGAAGGGCGCAGAGGAGGTGCTTGTGAAGTCGTGTATTGTCAATCTGTGTTGTGCGGCGAGCGTGCTCGCCCTCGTCGGCACGGCCGGCGCTGACGGCCAGGCCGCCAAGTCGGTCTCAGCCGTGTCGGCCCCGGTCGAGAAGGTCAAGACCACCTGGGACGTGGGTTCGGAACTTGAAGGTCGCCTCAACGGCCGCAGCGACCGTCAGCTGCCCGACGCGGGCGCTGGCCCGGCCGGGTGCCAGCTGCTGTACGGCACGAACCACAACAACGCGACCTCGTTCGAGTGCCTGGACGATTTCCGCCCGGTGAACTCGGGCAACATCACGACCGTGTCGTGGGCCGGCGTGTGGCGCAAGGGCACGACGGGCGCGACGTTCGCGAACGCGCAGCCCCCGGGCCTCGAGCCGCTGACCTCGGGCCCCGAGCAGTTCGAAATCACCTTCTACCGGCAGGATCCGGCCGGTGGCGCGTTCGATCCGGGCGTGCCGCTGGGCGCCGCGACGGACATCTTCCCGCTGCGCGTTTCGCGTCAGCTGGTGGTGAGCCCGACCCGCACGGTCGACCCGCAGACGGTCACCGTCGGCACGGTGACGTTCACGATCTACAACTACATCGCCACGCTGCCGGCCCCGGTCGCGGTGACCAACGCCGAGTGCTACTACATCCAGATCCGCGCCGTCTGCAACTCGAACTTCGACGGCTCGTTCAACAACCCGGCCTCGACGGTTCCGGGCTGGTCGTTCCGCTGGATGCGGGCCGCTGCCGGTAACGGCCGCGCTCTGCAGGTCGCCTCGACCAACAACGTTCCCCCGACGGCGGTCTGCCCGACCCCGACGACGGCCGCGCAGACGGTGAGCGGGACCGTGGACGCCACCGCGGCGGACTTCGCGTTCTGCCTCAACCTCCCGATCGACCGGGCCGCTCCGTGCAAGTCGACGGGCACCTGCCAGCAGGGCAACGCCAACTGCCAGAACTACGCCAACGGGACCGAGAACCGCTTCTCGTTCGCCGCGGGCGCCAAGTCGGCGGACAACTTCCGCGTCAACGCCAACGTGAACCTGACCAGCATGTGCTGGACCGGCTTCTACGCCGGGCAGGCCGCGGTCCCCACGGACCAGAGCTTCACGATCACGATCTACAACAACAACACGACGCCGGCCGGCTCGCTCGGGACGTTCTCGTTCCCCGGCACGGTCGTTGCGACGCGCACCGTTACCCCGGCCACGACCGGCAACGACGGCCAGACGCGTGTGAACCCGGCCCGCTTCAACGGCCCGCCG
Source organism: uncultured Phycisphaeraceae bacterium (assembly GCA_964615765.1). GTDB lineage: Bacteria > Planctomycetota > Phycisphaerae > Phycisphaerales > UBA1924 > CAZTQN01. The sequence continues at coordinate 28,758 of CAZTQN010000025.1, read as the reverse complement.
GTCACCTACACCAACTTCTTCGAGTGGAACGCGGTCTTCAACACCCCGATCGCCCTGACTCCGGGCTGCTACTGGGTGGAAATCGTCAGCAACTCGGCGACCGGCTGGGTGTGGCTGAGCAACTGGGGCGACCCGAACAGCCAGGTCCGCAACGGCGGTGACAACTACGTCGCGCAGCGTCCGCTGGCCGCGACGGGCTGGGACGCTTCCAGCCGCGTGGAAGGCTTCGACTTCGCGTTCTGCCTCAGCTTCGGCATCAACCCGATCGGCAACGCTTGCCCGGCCGGTCCGGCCGCGGCGAACGTGGCCTGCACGGCGGCGGTGCCCCTGACCGTCGGCTCGGCCGCGGTCCCCGGGTTCGTCTTCAACGTCGGCGGCGGCGTTGACTCCAACGGCAACCAGCTCCCGCCCGCCTTCGGCACCGTGATCGACAACGCCGGCGGCGGCGGTGTGTGGTACACCGTCCAGGGCAACGGCCAGAACCTGACCGTCTCGACCTGCAACACGGGCACTTCCCCGGGCGGCGGCGTGCCGGCCCAGACCAACTACGACACCTTCCTCGCGGTGTACTGCGCCTCCTCGTGCGCCGGTCCGTTCAAGGCCGTCGCCTCGAACGATGACGCGACCGCCGCGGCTTGCTCGCTCAACCCCGCCGGCACCTCCGTCGGCGCTTCGACGGTCACCTTCCCGTCCGTGAGCGGCCAGACCTACTACGTGTACGTGTACCGCCAGGCCTTCAGCGGCTTCCACTACATCAACGCGACCAGCGCCGCCCTGACGACGCTGACCCCCGTCCCGTGCGCCGATATCGCCGAGCCCCCGGCTCCGATCGCGACGTTCCCGGCGGGCGCCGTTGTTGAAACGGAAGCCTGCGGCGCCAACTCGGCCGCGACCGTCCCCGGCGAAACCTGCCAGACCCCCTACTCGGCGCTGATCGGCACCCGCTACTGCGGCACGATCGACTCCAACCCCGAAGGCTTCGACAACGACGTCTACCGCTTCCCGGACATCACCAACGCGACCAACTTCTTCACGGTCGAACTGAACAACGAAAGCCCGCTCAACATCTTCATCTTCGCCGGCGGTCCCGCGACCTGCCCGGCCACCGGTGACCCCGACGGCGCGACGACCCAGGTCGCCGGCTTCACCATCTTCCCGAACAACCGCACGGGCGTGATCCAGTTCGAACTCGCCAACCTGCCGGTCGGCCAGCTGTTCGTCTACATCCAGCCGACGCAGACCGACGGCATGTCCTGCGCGACCAACCGCAACAGGTACTGCCTGTTCATCGGCGTCCCGGCTCTGGGCGCCTGCTGCATCCAGTCCGGTACGGGCTGCACGGTCACCTCCATCGCTGACTGCGCCAACGAGGCGGGCAGCAACGGCCAGTGGACCGGCGGCGGCGTCTGCGACTCGAGCTTCTGCGATCCCAACACGGGCCTCGCGGTCGCTCCGGTCGGCGCGTGCTGCGCGTTCGACGGCGGTTGCTTCATCGCGACCTCCGCCGGCTGCACCACCAACAACGGCGACCCGACGGGCAACACCTGGCAGGGCGCTGCCACCGTCTGCACGACGACCAACATCTGCCCTGCGGTTCAGGCCTGCTGCTTCAGCAACGGCTCCTGCACCCTCTACATCTCCTCGTTCTGCACCGCTTCCGGCGGGACCTCGGTCTCCGGCCGCGTCTGCCTGCCGAACTCCTGCCAGCAGGCCCCGGCTACCGGCCGCTGCTGCATCGGCGCCCGTTGCGCCATCACCCTCCCGACCGCCTGCAACCCGGCTGGCACCGCCGGCCGCGTCTTCACCGCGGGCGCGTCCAACTGCAACACCGCCGGCGTGCTCAACACCCCGTGCTGCTTCGCCGACTACAACAAGGCCGGCGGCGTCACCGTCCAGGACATCTTCGACTTCCTGACGGACTACTTCTCCGGCAGCGTCAACGCCAACGTTGGCGGTGACGGCACGGCTCTCCCGACCGTCCAGGACATCTTCGACTACCTGACGGGCTACTTCGCCGGCGGCTGCTAAGCCACCGAGCGTCAACCGCTTCTCTCAAGACCCCGGGCCTTCCGCCCGGGGTCTTCTCTTTTTTTGCGTACCCTTTGACCGCTCCACCCCGCCCCGAGCCCGCGCTCGACCGACGGAGTTCACCGCGCGATGCACCGTCTGGCGACATTCCACTCACCCGTCGAAGCGATGTCGGCGGTGCTGTATCTCTGGCGTCATGGCGTGCCGGCTGGCGTGTTCATGCCGCGCGGGCAGGCGTCGACGATCACGCCGACGTCGAGCGGCGCCGCGCGCGGGCTGGGTATCTACGACGTGGTCGTGCCGCACCGCAGCTACGCGGACCGGGCCGGCGTGCTGCTCCGCGAGATGCGCGATGAGCCGGCCGAGTTTGAGGCGGATTGGGAGCAGATCAGCGCCGAGCCGGACCTCAGCCGCGTGGATCCGGCGCTGGCGCCGAAGTGTCCAACGTGCGGGCAGCGCCTGGCGATGGACGCGTCGAAGGAGCGGTGCGCGGGATGCCGCACACCGGTGGATGTGGTGGATCTGCTCGTCCGGGCCCACGGCCCGGAGGCGCTGACGGATGCGTACGAGAGCGTGCCGGTTCTGCCGCCCGAGGTGCTGCGGAGCGCGCCGGTGCCGTGCCCCAGGTGCGGTTACTCGTTGGCGGGTCTGGACTTGGAAGGCGCGTGCCCGGAATGCGGGGCGAGCTACCGCAAAATCGACGTTGTGCAAATGTGGTTCGGGTAATACCTGATTAGGCCGGGGTATCTCAAAGTATCTGGCTCGATCTCTTTGCACGATCTTGACAAAAGGCGGTTACCGATTAGTTTGGGACTTCCGGCTCTGGATGGGCGATTTCGCCTGGTCTGGTGGAGACCACGTGGAGGGGCGGTCGCGGGAGAGCCGGAAAAGCACGCTGCACAGGAGGCATGCACATGTCCGCAGACTCGATCGATGGCTGTCGAAAGACCGGCGATGGCTTCGGGGGCGCGCTGAGGCGCGCGGTGAGGCTGGTGCTGATGGTGGCGGCGGTGTGTGCGGGGGTGATGGGGAGCGCGGGGCGTGCGTCGGCGCAGACGAGCGGGGCGTGCTGCCTGCCGTCAGGCCAGTGCGTGTTTTTGAACGCGGTGTGCGAGTGTGATGTGCAGGGCGGGGTGTGGTTTCTCGCTCAGCCGTGCAGCGCGGTGACGTGCCCGAACACGCAGACGGCCTTCGGCGCGTGCTGTCTGCCGAACTCCGGGTGTGTGTACACGGGGCCGGGGAACTGTGCGACGGCGGGGGGCGTGTTTTTGCAGGGGCTGGCGTGCGGGCTGGCGGCGACGTGTCCGCCGGGGCCGGCGCAGGCGTGCTGCTGCGGGTCGGCGTGCTATCTGACGGATCCGATGTACTGCTTCCGTGTTGGGGGCGTGACGCAGGCGGGCGTGTGCACACCGAACCCGTGCACGCCGGCGCCGCTGGGCGCGTGCTGCAACACGGCGGGTCAGTGCGTGCTTGTGCCGCAGGCGCAGTGCCCGATTCCGCCGAACGTGTCGTGGGTGCAGGCGTCGGCGTGCCAGCCGGGGCAGTGCTTGCCGGCGGGCGCGGGGGCGTGCTGCGGGCCGAACGGGTGCATGATCATCATGAACCCGTGCGAGTGCATCGCGAAGCTCGGTGGGCCGTTCTTCCCGGGGAGCACGTGCAATCCTGACCCGTGCCCGCCGGGGAGCCCGCTGGGCTCGTGCTGCGTGCCGAGCCTTTCGGTGCCGGGGCAGTTCAACTGCATTCTGACGAGCCCGACGACGTGCGCGCAGCTCAACGGCGTGTTCACGGGGACGGCGGGGTGCAACCTGTCGACGGGCCCGTGCGTGGTCGCGACGGGGACGTGCTGCTGTCCGGTGACGAACACGTGCCACCACCTGGACGCGTCGCAGTGCGCGCTCTTGGGCGGGATCGCGGGGCCGGTGGGATCGACGTGCACGGCGCTGACGTGCGCGAGCGCGGGCTCGGGCGCGTGCTGCAACCCGGCGACGGGCGCGTGCAGCGTGGTGTCGGGCGCGTCGCAGTGCCCGGCGCCCGGGGTGTTTTACGCGAACGTGCCGTGCTCGCAGATCGCGTGCAACCCGAGCTTCGGGGCGTGCTGCAACCCGGCGACGGGGGCGTGCTTCGTGGGCCCGCAGACGCAGTGCCCGGCGCCGGGCGTGTGGATCGCGGGTGGGAACTGTGTGCCGAATCCGTGCCCGGTGACGGGCGCGTGCTGCACGCCGTGCACCGGCGCGTGCGCGGTCGTGCCGGCGAGCCAGTGCCCGACGCCGGGCGCGTGGTTCGGGAATCAGGCGTGCGTGCCGGGTCTGTGCCCGCAGCAGCCGCTGTTTGGCGCGTGCTGCCTGGGCGGGAACTGCGTGCAGGCGACGAGCTGCGACTGCATCTTCAAGGCGGGCGTGTTCTTCGGGCCCAACGGTGTGTGCAACCCGAGCCAGTGCGCCAACCTGCAATCGGGCGCGTGCTGCGACCCGGTGACGTTCCAGTGCTCGATCATCGCCGGGCCGGTGTGCAACCAGATCGGCGGGCTGTTCGCGCCGAACACGACGTGCGCTCCGGGCGGCGGGTTCAACTGCACGGGCGTGCCGGCCCAGCCGGCGCCGGCGTGCTGCTGCTGCAACTCGTGCAAGGACCTTCTGCCGGCGGCGTGCGTGCTGGCGGGCGGCGTGAGCCAGACGGGCTCGAGCTGCCAGAACTTCAGCTGCCAGCCCAACTCCGGCGCGTGCTGCGACCCGGTGAGCGGGATCTGCACGAACGTGTCGTCGCCGAACTTCTGCCCGGCGCCGTCGCAGTTCTTCCTGAATCAGACGTGCGCGCAGGTGCAGGCGCAGGGGCTGTGCCCGAACGCGCCCGGCGGGGCGTGCTGCGATCTGTCGTCCGGCATTTGCGTGGCACTGCCGCAGAGCCAGTGCGTGCCGAACCAGTATCTGTGGATCCCGAGCGGGGTGTGCACCCCGACGACCTGCCCGACGACGGGCGGGGCGTGCTGCGATCCGCTGGTGGGGTGCTACCCGGTGGGGATCCCGAGCGACTGCACGGGACAGTTCATCGGCGTGGGCGTGCCGTGCGTGCCGAGCCCGTGCAACCTGGTGTGCTGCGACACGGCGACGGGCAACTGTGCGCCGATCGGTGCGGCGGGCTGCCCGACGGGGTGGACGCAGGTGCCGGGACCGACGTGTCAACCCAACCCGTGCCCGCAGATCGGTGCGTGCTGCCTGCCGGGCACGACGATCTGCACGCAGACGATCCAGTCGGCGTGCCAGGGCATCTGGATGGGACCTGGGACGGTGTGCAACCCGAACCAGTGCATCGGCGCGTGCTGCGACCCGGTGGCGGGGTGCATCACGGTGTTCGCGCAGCTGGCGTGCCCCGATGGGACGACGCCGTTGTTCGGGCAGTCGTGCACGCCGAACCCGTGCCCGATCGTGTGCTGCGACCCGGCGACGGGCGCGTGCCAGGTGATCGGGGCGGCGGGCTGTCCGTCCGGCTGGAATCAGCAGAACGGGACGTGCCAGCCGAACCTGTGCCCGGTGTTGTGCTGCAACCCGACGACGGGCTTGTGCATCTCGAACCTTGGCCCGTGTCCGGCGGGGTTCATCGTGGCGACGGGGTTGATCTGCAATCCGCTGCCGTGCCCGACGGTGGGCGCGTGCTGCGTGGCGACGGCTGCGACGTGCTTCATCACGACGCAGGCGAACTGCAACGGGCAGTGGCTGGGCGCGAACAGTTCGTGCCAGCCTGATCCGTGCCGTGGCGCGTGCTGCAACCCGGCGACGGGCGGGTGCGCGATCACGACGCTGAGCAACTGTCTGGCGAATGGTGGGTTGTGGCAGGGGATCGGGACGTTCTGCCCGCCGAACCCGCCGTGCCCGCCCCCGCCGGTGATTACGTGCTGCAACCCGGCGACGGGCGCGTGCACCGTGGTGACGGGGACGCAGTGTCCGACGGGCCAGATCCCGGCGACGTCGATCGGGTGTCTGCCGGTCAATCCGTGCCCGCCGGCTGGGCCGTGCTGTATCCAGACGACGGCCGGGTTCACGTGCATCACGACGACGCAGGCCAACTGCAACGGCGTGTGGGGCCCGGCGAACGGGACGTGCCAACCCAACCCGTGCGTGGGTGCGTGCTGCAACCCGAACACCGGCGCGTGCGCGGTGGTGAGTCAGCAGACGTGCGTGGCGGCGGGCGGGAACTGGCTGGGTCTGGGGAGCACGTGCTCGCCCAACCCGTGCCCGCCGGTGGGTCCGTGCTGCCTGACGAGCACGAACCAGTGCATCATCACGACGCAGGCGCTGTGTGCGGGCGTGTGGGGCCCGGTGGGCGCGTCGTGCGTGCCCAACCCGTGCAAGGGCGCGTGCTGCGACGTGGTGAGCGGCTTCTGCTTCGTCACCAACTTCGCCGGCTGCCAGCTGCCGACGCAGATCTACATCCCGAGCGTGGCGTGCTCGCCCAACCCGTGCCCGGGTGCGTGCTGCAACCCGGCGACGGGCGCGTGCTCGATCGTCCCGGCGGGTCAGTGCGTGGCGCCGAGCCAGTACCTTGGCAACGGCGTGGCGTGCCCGCCGGCGCCGTGCCTGGTGGTGACGTGCTGCCTGCCCAACGGGCAGTGCGTGACGCTTGGGCAGACGCAGTGTCTGCAGAGCGGCGGGTTCGTGCTGGGGATCGGCGTGCCGTGCTCGCCGACGACCTGCCGCGGTGCGTGCTGCACCACGGCGGGCTGTGTGGTGACGAGCCCGCAGAACTGCCCGCAGGGCTCGTGGCAGGGCCCGATGACGGTGTGCACGCCCAACCCGTGCCCCGGCGCGTGCTGCAAGAAGACGGGCGCGTGCGTGATCACGACGCAGTCGCAGTGTGTCGGCTCGGCCATCTGGCAGGGCGCGGGCACGACGTGCACGCCGATCAACCCGTGCCTGGGGGCGTGCTGCACCGGGCAGGTGTTCGGCGGCGTGGGCAACACGTGCGTGCAGACGACGCAGCTCGGGTGTCTGCTGGTGGTCGGCGGCGGGCAGTGGCAGGGCCTGGGCGTGCCGTGCCAGTCGCCCCCGGGCAACTACACGGCGTGCTGCTACGCCAACATCAACGGCGTGGGCGGCGTGACGGTGCAGGACATCTTCGCGTTCCTGGGCTGCTGGTTCGCGCAGCAGCCGTGCGCCGACTGCGACAACAACAACGTCATCACCGTCGGCGACCTGTTCTGCTTCCTGCAGGCGTACTTCGCGGGCTGCCAATGACGCCGGCGGCGTGACGACGCGTGATGTGATGTGACAACACGAGCCCGGGCCTGATCGCAGGCCCGGGCTTTTCGTTTTGGGGCCGGCGGTGCGGTCAGCCGTTGAGCGTGGCGGCGTGGGCGGCGTGGTGGTTGTAGTGCGGCCGGACCATGATCTCGGCGCCGTAGCGGGCGACGAGCTCGACGCGGCTGGAGACGCCCAGGGCGGCGTAGATGTTGCGGGCGTGCGAGTGGACCGTGTTGCGCGAGCGGTGCAGCTGCCGAGCGATCTCTTCCTTGGTCAGGTCGGAGAGCAGGAGGGGCAGCACGCGGCGTTCGGCGGCGCTGAGGCGGGCCAGGCGGTGGGCCGGGGCGTCGTCGGGATTGCCGGAGACGGACGGGGTCAGGGTCATCGCGACCGACGGCGTGATGGAGCGGGCGAACTCGTCGAGTTGCTGGGCCTGGTCGGGCGTGAAGTGCACGCGGTTCCAGTCGCGGTTGATCATGACGACGAGGTAGACGTTCTCCGCGCCGCTCAGCCGCGTGACGCTAGCGACGGTGTACCCGATGTTGGCGGGCATGAAGTGGGCCCGAACGAAGGGGTGGGCGCGCCAGGAGATGTCGGGGCAGAGGTCGACGCGTCGGACGGCGATGGTGGGCATCGGCTCGGTCGAGTTCGCGAAGCGCTGGCTCACGAGCGAGGACAAGCCGCGGAAGAACGGGTCCTGCGTCAGATCGGCGTGGCGGAGAGCGCGAACGTGCGGGTGAGTTTCCGGCGTCCCGCCGGAGGCGGCCTGTTGAAGGATGGCGGTTGGGGTGTCCTGGCCCAAGCCGCGGGCGAGCCAGACGAGGGTGGACTGAGCGTCGATCGCGGTGGCGAGCTGCTGGGCGCCGTAATGCACGCGGAGCAGCTCGCTCGAAACGGTCAAAGAGTCGTGAACAATGTGCTGCACAGACATCGCGGCGACGGTCATGGTCGGTGTTCTCCTGTGGAGTTGTATATCCACAATCGACCTGTGAACGCCCGCTCATGGCCGCCTTACCCGGAAGTCACCCGGGCGGGTTAGGTGAGAACCTTGGAAAATCATCGTATTGTGATCAATATCATTCGAAGTGGCGACTTCGCCGATCGGTCTTTGGTTGGGTCGTGATGGCCGTTTTCGGCGTGTGTGGCGCGGGTCAGCGCGCGGGGGGTGCGGCGGGCGGGGGCGGGTTGAGCGGCGTGGTGTGGCGGATGGAGACAGGTAGCCGTAGCATGCTCGCGCCGGGTGGGGAGCGTCGGTTTTCGGAGTTTTTCAGCGTGCCGCACATCATCGCCGAGCCCTGCATCGCGACCAAGGACACTTCGTGCGTGGAAGTGTGCCCGGTGGACTGCATTCACCCGACGAAGAACGAGGCGACGTTCGCGACGGCGGATCAGTTGTACATCGACCCGGACACGTGCATCGACTGCGGGCTGTGCGTGGACGAGTGCCCGGTGAAGGCGATCTTCCCGGAAGAGGATCTGCCGGGCGAGTGGAAGAAGTACGTGCAGATCAACCTGGACTTCTATAAGAAGAAGTAAGCGGAGCGCGCGGAGTGCGGGCTGGGGGTTGAGGGGGAGTGGGGCGCTGGGGGGGCTGGGGGCTGGCAGCCGGACATGTCAGACGCGGACAGGGCTGGAGCGCGGGGGGCAGTGGCGCTCGGCGCTGGCGCGACGGCGGGGCGGCTCGCGGACGCGGGGGTTGTGGTGCGGTCGAGCGCGTCGGCGCCGCTGTGGCGGGCGCTGTCGCCGGCGGAGATGCTGGGGCCGCTGCTGCGGCATCGGGGGCTGATCCGCGTGTTCGCGGGGCGTGAGATCCTGGAGCGGCACAAGGGTGCGGTGCTCGGGGTGGCGTGGAATGTCGTGAACCCGCTGCTGCAACTGGCGGTGTATACGGCGGTGTTCGGGTATCTCTTCGGGACGGTGTGGGGGCGCGGGAACCTGCCGGCGTGGGTTGATTTTCCGCTGGTGTTCTTCACCGGGCACGCGTTCTTTCACGTGTTCGCGGAGTGTGCGCACCGGGGGCCGACGGTGATCGCGGGGCGGCCGAACCTGGTGCGGCGGGTGGTGTTCCCGCTGGAGATTCTGCCGGCGACGGTGCTCGGGTCGGCGATGGTGTATCTGGCGATCTGCGTGGGGATCGTGCTGGTGGTGCGGCTGGCAGCGACGGGGACGATGTCGTGGGGCGTGGTGCGGATGGTGGCGCCGCTGGTGCCGCTGGTGATGCTGTCGATCGGGGTTGGGTGGTTCCTGGGCGCGGTGGGCGTGTTCGTGCGGGACATCCGGCATGTGGTGGGCGTGCTGGTGCAGATGCTGATGTTCTGCACGCCGCTGTTTTACAGACTGGAACGGTTCGAGCACGCGCCGCGGTGGGTGGTGGCGGCGATCGAGGCCAACCCGATGACGATCATCGTGGAGAATGCGCGGCGGGCGCTGTTGTGGGACGAGCCGCTGGAGTGGGGCAAGCTGGCGGTCATCACGGCGATCGCGGCGGTGGTGATGCAGCTGGGGTACGCGGTGTTCGCGCGACTGCGGCCGCGGATGGCGGATGTGCATTGAGCAGGGGACAGAGGTCAGGGGATAGGGGACAGGGGGGAGCCAGAGGCGAGCATGAGCTTGGGACCGGTGATTCGGGTTGAGGGGCTGGGGAAGCGCTACGTGCTGGAGCGCACGGGGATGGCGCGGGTGCGCGCGCTCATGGGGGTTGCGAAGCCGGACCCGTCGCGCGAGTTCTGGGCCCTGCGCGGGGTGAACTTCGAGGTGGCGCGGGGCGAGTCGTTGGGCGTGGTGGGGCGGAACGGGTCGGGCAAGAGCACGCTGCTGCAGATCATCGCGGGGACGCTGACGCCGACGGAGGGGCGGGCGGAGATCCGCGGGCGGATCGCGGCGCTGCTCGAGCTTGGGAGCGGGTTCAACCCGCACTTCACGGGGCGCGAGAACGTGTTCATGGCGGGGGCGATTCTCGGGTTCACGGCCCGGGAGATGGAGAACAAGTTCGACGCGATCGCGGGGTTCGCGGATATCGGCGCGTTCATCGATCAGCCGGTGTCGGTGTATTCGAGCGGGATGCACGCGCGGCTGGCGTTCGCGGTCGCGATCAGCGTGCAGCCGGACATCCTGATCATCGACGAGACGTTGTCGGTGGGGGACGCGGGCTTTCAGCAGCGGTGCATCGGGCGGCTGCGGTCGCTGATGGAGCAGGGCGTGTCGCTGCTGATCGTGAGTCACGCGGGCGAGATGATCAAGAGTTTGTGCGGGCGCGGGCTGCTGCTGAACAAGGGGCGGCAGGTGGTGTTCGGGACGGCGGCGGAAGCGGTCGATCGGTACGCCTCGGTGCTGCGCGAGGCGGGGAACCAGCGGGCGCTGGAGCGTCTGGCGGCGACGCGGCCGGAACTCGCCGCGGCGATGGGCGAGGCGAGCACGCCGAGCGCGGATGAGCCGGCGAGTGTCAACGTCGCGGCGAGCGCGGACAACGCGGAGCCGGAGGAGGACGGCGCGACCGCGAGCGCGGAGTCGGCGAGCGGGCCGGCGGGGATCGGCGCCAGCCGCCTGGTGGACGAGGCCGGACGCGTGCTGGACGAGGGCGCGTACGTGAAGTTCGGCGAGCGGCTGACGGTCGAGGCGGTGATCGCGGCGACGCAGGCGATCGATCGGCTGGACGTGGTGATGACGGTGCGTGACGGCGTGGGGATCACGGTGTTCGGGGCGTCGCTGTGGGAGGAGACGGGGCGGCTGCTGTCGCTCGTCGGCGGCGAGAAGACGGTGGTGCGGTTTACGTTTGAGCACCGGTTGTCGCCCGGGGGCGCCGGGGCGGTGTCGGGGGGGAAGCGCGGGATGTACGGGGTGTCGTTGTCGCTGACGCGGCGGGCGGATGAGCGGGGCGCGGGGGCGTTGTCGCTGGATCACCGCGATGTCGCCGCGGCGTTCGCGGCGCTCGGGCCGACCGCTCCGGAGTGGGGCTCACGCACGGTGCGCGGGAAGGTGCTGCTGCCCGTGCAGGTGGAGGTGCGGCGGGAAGGCGGGGCCGGGGCAGGTGGAGCGGGTTCGAGTGCGAGCGGCGTGGTGACCCCGCCGGCGGCGGGGGCGGTGCCCCGGTGACCGGCGCGGTTGGCGGGCAGGGTCAGATACGGGCCTGGATAGGGGGAGGGCCGACGAGGGGCGGAGTGTCACAGGAATGTGTCAACCGGCCGGCGGGTGCGGGGTATCCGTGACAAGGGGGTTGCTTTTCCCGCGTGTGTGTGAGACGCTGGAGCGAGCAGCGATCACCCGAGGGAGCGTGCTCCGGCGGGGTGCGAGGTCGGGCAGAACGGTGAACAGTCGCGGGGCGATGGCGCGATGACGGCGGAACGAGCGGGGCAGCGCGGGATTGGCGTGGTCGCGACGGTCAGCGCGGTGGCGGTCGGCGTGGCGCTGGTGGTGTCCGCGATCGCCAAGGCGTGGACGCCGACGGGCACGTACGACTCGATCGCTGGCGCGGCGGCGGCGGTCTTCGGGGCCGAGGTGATGAGCGGCGGGATCGCACGCGGCGCGGTGACGGGCGGCGTGGTGGCGCTGATTGTTGTGGAGATGGTCGTGGGCGGGTTGTTGTGTGCGCGGCCCGGGGCGCGGCGGGTGCGGTGGGTGGCGGCGGGGATGATGGGCGTGTTCGCGGTGTACGGGCTCGGGCTGATCGTGATCGGGGCGCCGGTGGGGTGTGGGTGCGGCGTGAGCCTGCGGCTGCCGGGCGTGGATGATCGGTGGCTGAGCGTGGTGCGGGCGGTGCTGCTGGGGGCGGCGGTCGGGCCGTGGATGCTGACGGTGGCGAGCGAGCGGGGCGCGGCGGATGGGGTCGGGGTTCGGCAAGCGGCGGTGGGCGGGTGATCGCACTCTCGTGGAGGGTTGTCATGCGGATCGAACGAACCGGGCTTGGGCAGCATGAGCGGGCGGGTCGGGGGGTGTGGAGCGGGTGGATGAGCGTGCGCGTGGCGGCGCTCGCGGGCGCGATCGTTGGGTGTGCGGCGACGGTGGTGGCGGCGGGGGTGACGATCGTGCACAACGGGGCGACGTGCTCGATCACCGCCAACGGCGAGGTGTATTCGATCACGTGCAACTCGGGCGAGATCGCGCGGTGCACGTGGAGCAATGGCGTGCCGACGATGTCTTGCGAAACGCCGCGATGAGGAGTGGACGGTGATGGCGCGGGCTTTGGTGATGGGCGTGGTGATCGCGGCGCTCGCCGTCGGCGCGGGGGGCGTGGCGCTGTGGCGGCTTTCGCAGGCGGGGCCGCCGGGGGGCGGGCTCGCAGTCGGCGGCCCGGCGACCGGCGGCGTGAGCGCGTCGGACGGCGCGGCTCGGGCGGGGCGTGCGGGGCGGGCGCGGGCGGGTGTGGAGGCGATCCAGCCGCGGGTTCAGGCGGGGCTGGACGAACTGGCCAGGGGCGGTGTGATGACGCTGCCGCAGGCGCAGGAACTCGGGGAGCGCGTGCGCGAGCAGGTGGGCTTCACGCTGGACCCGTCGTTCGAGGTGTGGCACGCGCGGGCGCGGGGGCTGGGCGTGGAGGTGGCCGGGAAGTCGTGGGAGGCGGATGCGCCGTTCTCTCAGGCGGAGTTCGAACGCGGGGCCGCGATGCTGGCGGACGCGGAGTATGCGTGGGGCGAGGCACGGGTGCGCGTGCTGTACGAGCGCGGCGTGCGTCGGGAGGCGGAGATGGAGGGGGCGGGGGCGCGGGCGCCGGCGGTGATGCGGCCCAAGGTGCCCAAGCCGACGGACCCGGAGGCGGAGCGGGCGACGATCGTGCAGGTTCTGGTGCCGGCGCGGGTGCGAATGATGGAAGATCCGCGGCGTGAGGCGCGCGTCGGTTTCGGATTCTGGTGGCAGGAGGGCGGCGGGGAAGGCGGCGGGGGGCGATGGCTGCCGTGGGATGTGACGGTGTACTTCGGGCCCGGGAAGGTGGAACTGCTGCCGCATCCGATGTGAGGCGTTGTGGAAGCGGGAGCGCGTGGAGACGGCATGCGGATGGTTTCGGCGTCATCGCGGGGAGCGGGGTCGGCGCGGCGGGTGGGCGGCGCGGTGTGTGCGCGCGGGGTGTCGCTCGTCGAGGTGCTGGTGGTGATCGGGGTGATCGCGCTGTTGGTGGGGATCACGCTGCCGGCGCTGGCGGCGGTGCGGTCGCGGGCGGGGCAGGCCAAGTCGCTCGCGAACCTTCACGGGCTGGGCGTAACGATGCAGGTGTATCACGACCGGTACGGGGCGTATCCGTTCATGGCGGCGGGGCAGCCGCTGCGGTTTGTGCCGGAGGAGCAGACGCCGGCGTTAATGGTGGGGATCGCGCCGGAGTGGGATATTGAGCGGTACTGGCCGTGCTTGATGCACGGGGTGGCGCCGTGGCGCGAGTACTACGCGACGTGGATCAGCCCGGGTCTGGAGCGCGAGCCGGGGCGGGCGTGGCTGGCGCGCGGGAGCGCGGCGGACGCGTCGTCGACGGCGATCGATCCTTCGTACCGGTACAGCAACGCGTTCATCGCGACGCCCGAGACGTGGATGAGCGCGGGCGAGGCGCGATTCGCGGCCCAGCGGAGCGACGGCGTGGCCCATCCGTCGGGCAAGACGCTGATGTTCGACGCGGACATGGCGTACCTGGGTCGGACGGTGCGCGCGAGCGATCCTCGGCCGGTGTTGTTTGTTGACGGTGCGGCGGTTGGGCTGGCGGATCGAGACGTGCGCCCTGGTGCGCAGAACCGGCTCAGGCCGGATTCGGTGAAGCGGCACCACGACACGGCGGAGGGTGTGCGGGGACGGGATCGTTGAGGGGCAGGGGAGAGAGGTGAGAGGTCAGGGGACAGGGGAGTCAGGGCGCGTGGGGTTGATCGAACACCCTTGCGGGAGCAGGGGGTAGGGGCGAGAGGTCAGAGGTGAGGGAAGTCAGTCCGCGCGTGGCGGGCGCGGGGGGTGGATCGATCGCCCCCCCACCCACCCCCCGGCCCCCTCCCTCTGGGAGGGGGTGGTGGTGCGGGGTGATTGGCTCAACCCGATCTGGTCTCTGAGTCTCTGTGCGCCCTCTGAGGACTCTGTGGACGGTCTCTCTCCCGGCTCCGCTACGCGATCCGGTTGGGCGGCTGGCGGCCGGCGAGGATCGCGGCGGCGTTGTCGAGGACGATGCGGGTCATCTGCTCGCGCCAGTAGGTTTCGGCGCTGCCGATGTGCGGGGTCATGACGACGTTGTCGAGCGTGCGGAGCGTGGGGTGGATCTCGGGTTCGTGCTCGAAGACGTCGAGGCCGGCGGCGAAGATGGCTTTTCTGGCGAGCGCGTCGGCGAGAGCGGCTTCGTCGATGGTCGGGCCGCGGCTGGTGTTGATGACGATGGCGTCGGGCTTCAGCAGCGCGATGCGGCGGGCGCTGAGCAGGTGGTGCGTTTCCGGCGTGAGCGGGGTATGGATGCTGACCACGTCGGCGCGCGGGAGGGCGTCGTCGAGGTCGACGTGGCGGGCGGCGAGCGGGGCCTGTTCGAAGTCGAGGTGGCGCGAGCGGGCGGTGTACTCGATGCTCATGCCGAAGGCGTGGGCGCGGAGGGCGACGGCGCGCCCGATGCGGCCCGCGCCGACGATGAGCATGGTGCGCCCGGTGAGGTGCACGCCGCACCAGTCGAGGGCGGAGGGCGGGCCGTGCGCGACGAAGCGGTTGTCGCGGCAGAAGCGGTCGGCCGGGACGAGGCGGCGGGCGGCGGCGAGGAGCAGCGCGAAGGCGATGTTGGCGGTGCCTTCGGTCACGGCGTCGGGCGTGTTGGTGACGATGACGGAGCGGCGGCGGCAGGCGTCGAGGTCGATGTTGTTGAAGCCGACGGCGTAGGTGCACACGCCCTTGAGGCCGGGCCCGGCGGCGCCCAAGAAGGCGTCGTCGACGCGGTCGTGGAACATCGAGACGACGACGCTGGCGCCCTTGACGAAGGCGAGCAGTTCGTCGCGCGACATGCGCGGGTGCTCGCGGGCGATGTCGACGGCGGCGCCTGGGAGCGCTGTCTCGCCGGGAAGGGCGCGAGTGATGGCGACGCGGGGCGAGGTGGTCATGGTGGTCGAGCGGTGTGGTTATTGGGGGGCGACGCCGAAACAGGCGCGGGCCTCGGCCGGGGTGATGGCGCTGTGCGGGGCGAGGGCGGCGCTGGGGGGCTGACTCGGGCGGCGGCGGTGGATGGCGGCGAAGAGGGAGTCGTCGGGGTCGGGGCGGACGATGGGCGCGTCGGAGCCGAACCAGAGCAGACCGTCGCGCGATGGGCCCAGCGGCGTGCAGCCGGAGTCGATCAGCGCGCGGAGCGGGAGGACGTGATCGAGCCGGTGCGGGAGTTGGCGGGTGAGGACTTCGATGTCGGTCAGCAGGTGGCAGGGCTGCACGGAGCAGACCACGCCCAGGCGCGCGAAGCGCGGGACGTCGGCGGGGTCGATGAGTTCGCAGTGTTCGATGCGGTGGCGGGCGGCGGGATTCGTGGAGGCGGCTTCGATCGCGTCGAGCACGAGGCGGACGGCGCCGTCGCCGATGGCGTGCACGGCGAGGTGCAGGCCGAGGGATTCGGTGAGGCGGACGCATTCCTGCACGCGCGCGGGCGAGACGAGGGCCTGGCCGACGGGGGGAATGCCCGCGGCGGGATGGCGGTAGGGATGAAGAAGGAAGGCGGTGCGGGAGTTCAGCGTGCCGTCGGCGAAGAGTTTGCCGCCGACGAGTCGGACGCGCGGCGCGGCGCGGAGTGCGGGGCGGGTGTGCTCGGCGTGGTGAGCGAGGCGATCGATGGGGGGGTAGAGGTGGACGGCGACGGGAAGTTGGCCCGCGCGGTCGAGGTCGGCGAGGACGGCGGGGAGCCAGTCGGGGGTCAGCAGGTCGTGGACTTCGTCGAAGCCGAGGCGGGCGAAGTCGTCCAGCGCGCGGCGGACGGCGGCGCGGTGCTCGTCGAGCGTCGGCTCCGGGCGCGCGGTCCACACGGCGTAGGCGGCGTCTTCGAGCAAGAGGCCCGTCGGGCGGTTGGTGGATGGGTCGGTGACGACGGCGCCGGGAATGGAGAAGATGCGGTCGGGCGTGATGCGGGCGCGGGCGATCGCGGCGTGGTTGGCGGCGAGGCTGTGATGGTCGAAGGACATCAGCGCGCACGGGCGGTGATCGGCGGCGATGTGGAGCTCGTCGGCGGTGGGCCAGCGCTGCTCGGGCCAGGCTTCCGGGCGGGCGTTGGTGAGGCGAACCCAGTCGTCTGGAGCGCGGCCGGCGGCGGCGGTGCGGACGCGTTCGAGGCACTCGGCCAGGCTGGCGCAGTCATCGAGGCGCGGCGTGATGAGCGCGTGCCCGTGGCTGGGGATGTGGGCGTGGGCTTCGCGCATGCTGGAATAAAGGAGTGGGGTCAGGGTTGTGCGGGTGGTGATGGCGGGGTGGACGGGGGCGCCGGGGCGTCGGCGGTTTGGCTCCAGGGGCGGGTGCCGAGGGTGAACTCGACGGCGCGTTCGAGTTGTTCGGGGTCTTTGATGACCACGTGCTCGGGGAACTCGAGGCGGAGAATGCCGAAGCGGACGCGGACGTCGATGCCGAAGGGGTCGACGCCGACGGCGAGCGGGTCGGTGACGTCGGCCGGGCCGTGGTTCTTGCAGGCGCGGGCGAGGAGGGGGCGGTCGGCGTTGAGGCGCTTGAGGGCGCGGCCCTCGGCGGGGCGGACGAGGTTGGTGGTGGAGACTTCGCCCTCGCGCCAGACGGGATGCTCGCCGAGGAGGCCTTGGGCCTTGAGGCCGGTGAGTGTGGCGCGGATCCAGACGGATCGGGGCGGGCACTTGCCGTGGTACGCGGCCCAGCGGTCGACGGCGTCTTCGATCTCGGGGCGTGCGATGGGCGTGGGCGTGAGGCTGGCTTGCCAGACCCAGGTGGGTTCGTCGGGCGCGATGAGCAGGAGTTCTTCGGCGGCGGCGAAGCCGGTTTCGACGGGAAGGACGAGTTCGACGCCGGGCGCGGCGCCGTCGATGATGAAGCGGACGGGTGCGGAGCGTTCGGCGAGCGCGAGGACGCCCTCGTGATAGCGCCGGAGGGATCGAGCCGCGGTGAGGGCGGATTCGGCGATCTCGGCGGGCGAGCGCGGTCGGGCTGGCATGGACGATTGTCGCCCGGTGGGGCGGGGAAGCAAGTGGAGGGGCTGGAGAGGGCGATGGACGGCGGAGAGCGGGGTGAAGGGCGCGATTGGGGCGGGTTGAGGGCGGGTTGAGGGCGGAGAAGGGGGGAGATGAGGCTGGGAAGGAGCGGGGCGAAGGGGCGGCGGCGGGGCAAAAACGCCGCGAGGCCCGCCGTGAAGCGGGCCTCGCGAAGTGCGCTCCAGATGGTTGTGCGGGCTACGCCGCCCTGCACGTGTGCCGCCGCTTGGCAGCGTATCTCTCTCCAACCAGTCGAACCGAAGGGAACAGTGAAGGGTGAAAAGGGGTGTTGAGCTTCAGCCGCGCGGACGCGGCATTCGGCTCACTTCTTCGAGGTCTTCTTTTTGGCCGTCTTCTTCTTGGCCTTCTTCGCGGTCTTCTTCGCCATGTTCGATCTCCTCGACTCGCGGTGCGAGTCAGCTTCGTGCGGCGTGATGGAGCGCTGGTGATCGGTTGCCGCTGCCGATTCAACCGGTGTATCGGACGAGGTCCGACGCACACTTGAGCAACAAGCCTTCAACATACACGCGCGATGAGCGCGCGTGCAAGTCGATCGCGCAGACAATCCACAATGCGCGGGGTTGATCGCGCGCCGGCGAGCGTGCTCGTGTGTGACGGCGCGCGTGCGAGCGCGCGGCGCGAGCACGCCGCGCGGCTGTGTGTGAGCGTGTGGATGAGCGCGCTGCGAGCAGTCATCGCGTGCTTGGTGCGAGCGCGATGAGCGCGGTTGATGAGACGTTGATGAGCCGCGGCGCGATGGATGGCGCGAGCGCGAGTGCGATCGCTGGCGCGATGACGACGCGCGCGGCGCGGTGTGATCGCGCGTCGAGCGGGCATTGATCAACGACGCGAACGGGGCGAGATGGCGGCTGACGATGTGGCGAAGATCGCGGCGGATCGATGCGAGATGGGCTCACGATCGCGCGAGAGCGTGGGTTGGTGCGACCGGCGGCGTCGTGGCGACATCGTCACGTGATCGCGCACGATCGTCGCGCGATCGCGGCATGATCGCGGCGAGAAGGCGATGACGCATCGCTTCTGAGCACGCTGTGAGGGTGTTCGGGCGTGTTCGGGCGTGTTCGAGCGAGTTTTTGGCGCGATCACGACGAAGAGCGGGCGAGACGCGGCGCGATGCGAGCGGCATCGGCGCGAGCGATCGAGCGTGGAGAGAGCGTGAGCGCGGCGTGGTGGCGCGCCTGATCCGCGATGAGGTGAACGGTGTCAGGGCTCGCGCGTCGGCGTGGCGTCGGTCGTCTGCGGCGTGGCGGGCGGCTGAGGCTGGCCGCGGTGCACGACGATGAGCGGACCTTGCTTGCCGGCGCGACGGCGCGTCGGCTTGGCGGCGGGCGGTGGAGAACCGTCCGATGTCGACGCCTTGTCGGTTGCGCTCGAACTGTCGGATGCGCCGGAGTTGTCGGACGTCGCGGGTGCGTCGTCGGAGGTGGAGGCGTCGGCGAGCGTGGAGAGTCGGGGCGGGGGCTCGGCCCAGAAGATGTCGGGCAGGGTGACGCTGTTGATGCGGTTGTAGAGGTCGAGGGCCTGGTCATCGCTGACGGTGACGGGCACGCGGGCGCGGACGACGCCGCGGTATGGGTTGTACCACAGGCCCGCGTCGGATTCGTTGATGGCGATGCGCGCGACGGGGTGTTCGAGGTCGGCTTCTTCGGGTCCGGCGATCTCGAGCCAGGGGTGATGATCGCTGAGCAGCGCGTTGACGGGGTCGGTGTCGGTGAACCAGTCGGGGTCGACGGTGTTGGGGAAGCCGCGGGCGCT
Source organism: uncultured Phycisphaeraceae bacterium (assembly GCA_964615765.1). Classification (GTDB taxonomy): domain Bacteria; phylum Planctomycetota; class Phycisphaerae; order Phycisphaerales; family UBA1924; genus CAZTQN01. Next base: position 9,602 of record CAZTQN010000025.1, on the reverse strand, counting down.
CATCTCGGCGGTCTTGGTCGCGGAGCGGACGGTGAGTTCCTGTCGGACGCGATCGACGGCGGCGCGCGTGCGATCGACGCGCTGATCGACGTCGATGCGGACGAGGTGCCATTGCCCGACGCCGGCGCCGACGGCGGCGACGCCGAGAATGACCAACGTGGTGGTGAGGCCGCGCATGATGGAATGTCCCCCGGTGCCGGATGGAAAGATCGACCGACGGACGGGCGGGGGCGAGGGCGCGGGGGGCCGGGCCCGCCGCGGGTGTATAAAGAAGGATGGGTACGCGGACGGGGTGGCCTGCCCTGCTGGGCCGAACGACGCACGCGAGGTCGTTATTGGGCGTGGAGGCGGACACGCCGGAGCGCAGTGCCGGCTTTGGCAGGTGTTTGGACGGTTGATGTGGGGTGTTGGGGCAACTTGGCGGGGTGTGTCGCGGGGCTCGCGCGGCGAAGCGGGGGCGTGAGCAGGGTAAGGGCGGCGGGCCCGGCGCTACCCTTTTGCCGGCGACGGGAACGGGGCGGATGCGGGGCGGACCAAGGAACGAGCAAGCGCGATGTCGGCGATCACGACCCACCGGCTGACGTGCGGCATGCCGCTGATTCTGGAGCAGATGTCCGGGGTGCGCTCCGTCGGGCTGACGTGGCTGTTGCCGGCGGGCTCGGCGACGGACCCGGCGGAGCGCGAGGGGCTGTGCACGATGTGGTCCGAGCTGCTGCTGCGCGGCGCGGGCGACCTCGACTCGCGCGAGCAGGCGGACGTGTTCGACAAGCTGGGCGTCAGCCGCTCGGCGGATGTGGCGACGCAGCACCTGCGGCTGTCGTGCACGCTGCTGGGGGCGCGGCTGATCGAGGCGATGCCGCTGGTGGTCGACATGGTGCGTCGGCCGACGTTCGACGATGCGGACATCGAGCCGACGCGGCTCTTGGCGCTGCAGGCGATCGAGGCGCTGAAGGATGATCCGCACGAGCGGGCCGTGCTGCGGATCAAAGAGCGCCACAACCCCTCGCCGCTGAACCGCTCGGGCATGGGGAGTGTGGACGGGCTGACGGCGATCACGCGGAAGGACCTGGTCGACGGGTGGGCGCGGCAGGCGCGGCCGGAGGGCTCTGTGCTGGCGCTCGCGGGCGATCTTGAGAGCGCGGGCGGTGCGGCCCGGATCATCGATGGGCTGGAGGGGCTGCTGTCGGGGTGGACGGGCGGGCAGCCGCGGGTTGAGACCACGCCGGCGCCGCACCGCGGAACGTACTTCCACGAGCAGGACGCGTCGTCGCAGGTGCAGATCGTGCTGATGCACGACGGGCCGGCGGAGCGGGACCAGAACAGCCGTCTGGAGCGCGTGGTCGGCAATGTGCTCTCGGGCGGGATGGCGTCGCGCCTGTTCAGCGAGGTGCGCGAGAAGCGCGGCCTGTGCTACAGCGTGTCGGCGAGTTACGCGACCGATCGCGAGTATGGGCGGTGCCTGGCGTACGTCGGCACGCAGCCGGCGCGGGCGCAGGAGAGCCTGGACGTGCTGATGAGCGAACTGCGGCGCGTCAACACGTCCGACGGGCGCGTGACGGCGGAAGAGTTCGAACGCGCGATGATCGGGATCCGGGCGAATCTGGTGTTCAGCGGCGAGAGCACTGGGGCCCGGGCCGCGACGCTGGCGACGGATCAGTACCGATTGGGCAGGGCCCGCTCGCTGGACGAGATCATGCGCGAGTACGCGGGCGTGCGGATCGAGGACGTGAACGCGTATCTGTCGCAGCGGTCGATGGGCGAGGTGACGATCGTGACGCTCGGGCCGACGGCGCTGGTGCGGCCGGCGTAATCGGGGGAAGGGGACAGAGGCGAGAGGTCAGGGGATAGAGGAGCGGGGCAAAAAGGCCGCCGGGCGTACGTCGGTGCGGCTCGTGATGAGCCTTACCGTCGCACGCCCGGCTCCACACAGGAAGAGGTGTCCCCGATGCTCCGGCACGCCGCCTGGTCCGAGTCGGCGTGCCGGCGTGGTCTGTTTGTCGAACGGGTCCGTGTGGTTGGAGGTCCTTGTGATGTGTCTCGTCAGTTGAGATCGAACACGAGTGCTTCGAGCGGGTCGGTGGAGCCGGCGGCGGCGGTGAGGCGGATGGTCCGTTCTCCGCTCACCGCGGCCCCGTCCCCGGCCCCGAGGGGAGTGGCGGTTGAGTCCGTGCCGGTCGAGGCGGCGGGAGCGAGCTGGCCCCGACCTTTCACCACTTGAACCCACGCGTGACGATCCGGTTGCAGGGCCAGCTCGACGCTGGCGCCGGGGTCGAGGCGGGTGGTGTAGATCCGCACGTCCTGGCCGATCTTCACCGAACCACCGGCACCATCGGGCGAGACGATGAGGCCGAGTCGATTGCGGCGTGAATCATCGTTGAAGGCGCGCTGCTCGTAGCCGGGGGAGCGGCCGCGTTCGGCGGGCTTGATCCAGATCTGGATGAAGTGCACGGGTTCGGTGTTGCTGGGGTTGAACTCGGAGTGTTCGAGCCCGGTGCCGGCGGACATGCGCTGCACTTCGCCGGGGCGGAGGACTTCGACGTTGCCCATGGAGTCTTTGTGGGCGAGGGCGCCGGAGATGACGTAGGAGACGATCTCCATGTTGTCGTGCGGGTGCTCGCCGAAGCCCTGGCCCGGGGCGACGACGTCGTCGTTGATGACGCGGAGCGAGCGGAAGCCCATGTGTGCGGGGTCGAAGTAGCGGCCGAAGGAGAAGGAGTGCTTGGTGTTGAGCCAGCCGTAGTCGAACGAGCCGCGCTGGTTGGAAGGACGGAGGGTGATCATGACGGTCTCCAGAGGATGACGGTCCCAGATACTTGTTTCAACAGACATACGCCCGGACGGCGGGAATGTTCGCGCCGGATCGCCCCGGAAACGGCGGTTTCGGGGTCACCGGGAGGTGACCGGGGTGAGCGCGAAGGGACAGCGCGGCGTCACGTTCTCGCCGGGCGGGCGCGCGGCGGGTCGGGTACGGAGATGTTTCGGTTGGTTGGAGCGGGCCGGGTGCGCGGGAGGGCGGAGCGTCAGCAGCCCGCGAAGTAGGCGGCGAGGTAGTCGAAGATGTCCTGGACGGTGGTGGTGCCGGAGTTGTTGTAGTCGGCGGTGGGGGCGTTGCTGAAGTAGGCGGCGAGGAAGTCGAAGATGTCCTGAACGGTGAGCGAGGATGAGAGGTTGATGTCGGCGGGGCAGAAGCGGGTCAGCGTGCCGGCGCCGAAGCGCGGGGTGCTGAAGCCGTTGTAGCCGCTGACGCGGACGCGGTAGGTCGCGCCGACGGCGGCGACGAAGTTGACGGAGGAGCTCGTGCCGCAGCTGTCGTCGTTGCAGGCGATCGCGTCGGTGTTCGAGCCGCAGGGGGAGGAGAAGACCTCGAGCACGGTGTCGAAGAGGGAGCCGCAGGTCTGGACGGTGGTTCGCCCGGCGCGGTCGGCGGTGAAGACGTACCAGAGGTCCTTGGCGGTGAGGGTGCAACTGGAGAACGCGGCCGGATCGGACGCGGCGAGGCAGGTGTCGAAGGCGGTCGGGCCGAGCGGAAGGTTGATGGCGCCGGCGCAGGCGTCGTTGGGGACGGGCGTGGTGGGCGTGACGGACAGGGTGAAGGCGCCCTGCGAGAAGAACGAGGCGGCCCGGATGATGTACGTGGCGCCGGCGGTGAGCGCGACGTCGACGCGGGAGGACAGGAACGCTCCGGGCACGGAGTCGTCATTGCAGGCGATGCTGTTCGCCGCGGCGGCGGGGCAGCCAGAGTGCACGCTGAGCACGGTGTCGAAAGAGGTCGGGGCGGTTTCGAAGCGGTAGCTGCCGGTGCACGAGGGGGTGAAGGCGTAGAAGACGTCGGAGTTGGAGTTCTGGCACGGGGCCGCACCTTCGGTGCCCGCGCCGACGTTGCTGGCGTCGACAACGTCGCCGAGGTTGATCGGGATCGCGTTGGCGCACAGGTCGTTGGCGCTGGCCGGGGCGGTGACGGTGAAGGTGCCGGTGGCGTTGCCGCCGACGGCGTTGACGGTGATGGTGCGTTGACCGAGCGGGGCGTTCGGATCGATCACGACGCTGAGGCCGGTGATCTGGGTGCGGGCGGTGTTGACGACGGGCGTGCCGGAGAGGGTGGCGCCGGTGCCGCCGATGGTGACGCCGACTTGGCCGAAGAAGTTGGCGCCGTTGATGACGATGGGCACGGTGGTGCCGCGGTTGCCGGACGAGGGGGAGATGGAGGCGACGGTGGTGGCTGGCTGGACGACGGTGAAGCCGAGGAAGGTGGTGGTTCCGGAGGGCGTGGTGACGGTGACGGTGCGCTGGCCCGGGGGCGCGTCCTGGGCGATCACGAAGCTGAGGCCGGTGATCGGCGCGGCGGCGTTGGCGAGGTCGACCGCGGGCGTGCCGGTGATGGTGACGCCGGTGCCGCTGATGGAGACGGTGGGGGAGCCGAGGCTGGAACCGTTGATGGTGACGGGGACGGTGGTTCCGTTGACGCTCGCGGTGCCGGAGGCGGGCGAGATCCCGGTGACGGCGGGCGCGTTGCCGATGACGGTCACGCGGATGAAGTCGTTGCCGTTTCCGTTGTTGCTGTCCACCACGGCGAGTCGGACTGTGCGGATGCCGGGGGTGACGTACACCGTGGTCGGCCGGGGGGCGTTGGTTTCGAGCGAGCCGTTGCCGTCGAGGTCCCACTGGTAGCTGTTGATCGGGAACTGGCCCGGGACGGTGTTGACATCGCCGATGAACTGGCAGAGTTCCCCGACGTTGACGCGCTTGTTCAGCCCGGCGTTGGCTTCGGGGACATAGAGGCCGGCGGTGATGCCGACCTGGAGGTTGTAGAGCTGAACGTTGCTGCCCGGGTCCGCGGTGAAGCTGAACACGCGGATGAAGTAGGTTCCGGGATTGAGCAACTGGGTGAGGCCGTCGGTTTGACCGGCGCCGGCGGTCGACGTGGCGAGGATGGTCGTCCCGTTGGTGTCGCGGAGTTCGAGGTCAAGGTCGATCGCGCTGGTGGCGTTAACCGAGCCGCTGGCGCCGAAGCAGGCGTTGTTGGCGTTGTTCGGGTCGGTCTGCTGGGGCCCGGTGGGGTAGGTGCCGCCGGTCGGGGTCATCAGGATGGTGATGGACTGGGCCGACGTGATCGTGAACTTGAACCAATCGAAGGGGCTCGGGTCGTTGGCGTTCGGGCCGGAGGCCGGTCCGTCGTTCTGCCGGGCGATCGAGAGGTTTTGGATGAAGCGAGCCGGCTGGACTGGAAAGGTGAACGTGCCGAGGTTGGCGGCCCTGGCGGCGTCGACGTTTCCGGAGAACCGGTCGCCGTAGCCGAACGCGGCGCCGCGCCGGTCATCGACCTGCAGGACGTCGTATGCGGTGGAGACCAGCGGCTCCATGAGTTTGGTGTTGTTGCAGGGCACCTGGTGGATGAAGCCCAGGCCGTGCCCGTGCTCGTGGGCGACCACGTTGCGGAAGTACCGGAAGTTGTTGGCGGAGTTGTTGAAGCGGGTGGGGGTGAACTCGGCGAGGTCGATGAGCATGTCACCGCCACCGGTGGGGAAGAAGTTGTACGCGAGCACGCCGGCCAGGTTGGTGCCGCCGCTGGTCTGGAGCAGGACGTTGCCGCCGATGCGGATGTCGCCGACGGTGCTTCGACGCGAGGCGACATTGTCCATCGGGATGCCGCTGTCGCCGACCTCGTCGAGTTCGACGCCGGCGACATGCTTCCACGCGGCCAGGCCTTGCCGGATCCATTCGCGTCCCGCGTCCTGAAAGCCGAAGTTCGTGGCCAGGGAGTTATTGAGGGAGTTGGGCAGCGAGAAAAAGTCGCTGTCAAGTCCCCAGCTCGTGCCGTCGGCGGGGAAGGAGTAGGTCAGGCGCGCCCGTGCGGACTTGCCGCTGGAACCTTGAGCCGCGTCGCCCCGCCAAATCGTTGTGTCGAGGTTGAAACGGTCACGATGATTCCTGAGGGTGACGGGGCGCAGGCCGGTCGCGGCGATGAGCGCGTCGAGTTCGTGCGGGGACAGGTCGGGCGCGTAGCACATCGTGCTCATCTGGATCGCGTGGAGCAACGAGCGCCGGGTCTGAGGCGGGTTGCTCGACCGAGCGGCGACCCGGTCCACCGACGCCATGAACGGCGAGGTGTCCTCGACGGACGGCCGGGCGATCGACCAGGGCTGTGTGGGCTGCGAGCGTGCGAGGCCGATCTCGATGCCCGCCCAGCCGGGTTCGCATTCTGCGGCCAAGGGCACTGCCCCGAGCGCCGGTGTGTTGAGCGTGAGGGCGCCAACAACTCCGACAAGCAAACTCGAAGTGACGGCGCAGCGCGTGGCGGACATCGGTGGCTCCCGCAATGGTGTCCCGTGATCAAGCGGAAGATGCCCGCTCATGACTTGATGGGTCAGACTAACGCAGTTGCCGAGAGACCACCAGATCAGGGGCGGAACTTTGCGAGAATTTCGTGATTTCTTTGCCAAACGAGCAGGGGCGGGAAAGCCCCCCCGCCACTCTGTCTCAGCGCGCGGCGGGACGCCCTGCCGCGGGAACTCGTGCGGCGGGCAGGGGTTGTGAGCGGCGGGATCTCAGCAGCCCGCGAAGTACGCGGCGAGGAAGTCGAAGAGGTCCTGGAGGGTCACGCCGCCGACGCCGTTGAAGTTGGCGGAGGGGGACGCGGCGAAGTACGCGGCGAGGAAGTCGAAGAGGTCCTGGATGGTGACGGTGCCGGAGCAGTTGAAGTCGACGGCGCAGAAGGAGATGGTTGCGACGCCGGAGTTCGTCACGCCGCAATCGCCGAGGACTTGCAGGTAGTACTGCCCGGCGTCCTGAGACTGCATGTTCGTGAGTGTGAGGGTCGGGGACTGGCTGCCGGAGGCGGACGCGCCGCTGGGGAGCGGGCCGTTCGGAACGGGCGCGAAGATCGGGAAGGCGGGGACGAAGCGCCACCACTGGTAGGAGAGGGCGCCGTAGTTGCCGGGGATGAGCGTGGCGGAGAGGACCGTGGTGCCGCCGGGGCAGGCGGTGTCGTTGGCGGGGCTGGTGAGGATGGCGGGCGAATCGAGGAGGGAGATGCCGATGCCGGGGCTGACGGCGGGCGTGATGCCGCAGGGCCCGACGACGATGCAGCGGTAGGCGGTGAAGGTGTCGGCGAGCGCGATGGTGTTGATGGTGAGGGTGGGCGACTGGGCGCCGGAGAAGGTGCCGCCGTTGCCGGTGGGGCCGTTGTTGATGTTCTGCCAGCAGTTGATGCAGGGGCCGACGTATTTCTGCCACTGGTAGTTGCTGCCTGGGGGCGTGGCGGTGATGTCGATGGAGGCGGAGCCGCCGAGGCAGCCGGGGGTGAGGTTGGGGCCGGAGGTGATGGCGGCTTCGGGGGTTTGGAAGAGGGTGGCTTCGGCGGAGGGGATGGGCCCGCCGCAGGGGATGGTGACGACGCAGCGGTACTGGGTGAAGTCGCCTGGGTAGAGGCCGCCGATGGCGAGGTTGGGCGTGCCGGTGCCGCCGTAGAACCCGCCGTTGCCGGTGGGCCCGTCGAAGATGTCGGTGAAGCAGTTGATGAAGGGGCAGGGGTTGTAGCGTTGCCAGCGGTAGGTGCAGCCGTTGCAGGCGGGAACGGAGACGCTGAAGAACGCGTCGTTATCGCCGGGGCAGGCGGAGGTGTCGACGGGGCCGTTGATGGCGGGGAGGGAGTCGATGACGGTGAGCCCGGCGGCGGCGGAGGGGACCTGGCTGAGCGCGCCGCAGCCCAGGACGCCGAAGAGGCAGCGGTAGATGCCTTGATTGCCGGGCTGGCAGTTGAGGATGGAGAAGGTGGAAGTGGTGGCGCCGATGAACGTGCCGCCGAAGCCGGTGGGGCCGTCGGCGATGTTGATCCAGTTGTTGGGACCGGGGCCGACGAAGCGCTGCCACTGGTACGTGACGCTGCTGGGCGGGATGGCGGGCGCGGAGGGGACGGCGAAGAAGGTGTTGTTCTGGCCCAGGCAGACGGAGCCGGAGACGGGGTTGATGTTCTGCGTGAGGATGGCGGGGCCGTTTAGGACGTAGGGCGCACTGAGCGTCGGGCAGGCGCCGAGTGCGCTGATCTCGACGGTGTAGGAGCCGGCGTCGGCGGGCTGGGTGTTGGAGATGCTGAGGTTCTGGGTGGTGGCGCCGGAGAAGGACGAGCCGGAGGGCTGAACGCCGTCGAAAACCTGCACGCCGTTCTTGAACCAACGGAAGCGGTTGGAGGCGCCCGAGCCGACCTGGAAGCTGAAGTTGACGCCCATGACGACGGCGCCGCCGATGCAGCCGTTGTCGCCGAAGGTGCCGATGGGGCTGTTGAGGCCGGGGCAGGGGAGGTTTCGGATGACGAACCCGCGGGGGTTGCCGTTGAAGATGCCGTAGCCGGCCATGTGGCGGCCGTCGGGGGAGATGCCGGTGATGTCGGTGATGGTCCAGCCGGTGAGGTTGACGGCGCGAGCGGCGAGGTGCTGGGCGGCGAGCTGGGTGCCGAAGGCGGGGGTCCAGATGAAGCCGGTGAGCCCGGCGCCGTTGTCGAAGACCTGGCCGACGATGACGGTGCCGTCGGCGTTGATGGCGCGTGGGCGGAGGGCGAGGGTGCCGTTGGGGGATGGTGGGAGGACTTGGGTGAAGCCGGGGATGGAGAGGCCGTGGATGTAGCCGAACTCGCCGCCGGTGCTGGGGCTGTAGCGACCGGTGATGAAGGCGCCATTGCCGCTGACGGCCTCGGCCATTTGCCATTGCTGTCCGGGGACGCCGTTGATGGTGCCGAGCGTGGAGGAGGGGACGTAGGTTCGGCGGACGGCGCTGGTGCCGCAGGTGCCGACGATGGTGGAGCCGTCGTTGCTGACGGCGAGCCCGGCGTTGCCGGCGCCGAGCCCGGCGCAGACGTTGAATACGCCGGAGGGCGAGGAGGCGTACCAGGTGAAGCCGTTGGCGCTGGCGCCCAGGCCGCTGACGCCGGTGACGATGGAGCCGTCGCCGCTGATGCCGCTGGCTTTGTTGAAGCCGGAGGTGCCGGAGGCGAAGGGGAGGAGCTGGTAGCCGCCGGTGGTGGTCCAGCGGAAGGCGCGGGTCTGGCCGGAAGCGTCGCCGTAGCCGGCGATGATGGTGCCGGAGTTGTCGATGGCCTGCCCGTAGGAGTTGAAGACCCCGCCGGGGAGGAAGCCCATGTCCTGGGTGCCGCCGAGGAAGGTCCAGCGGATGGCGCGGTCCTGGGAGGCGGCGTTATCGCTGTAGCCGGTGGCGGCGTTGCCGTCGGCGCTGACGGCGTAAATGCGCGTGAAGCCGCCGCCGGGGATGGGCGGGACGGCGTGGATGGTCTGGGCTGTGGCGACGTCGGCGGCGGCGAGGGCGAAGAGCGCGATCGCCGCGAGCCGTGCCCCGGCGGCCCGCGCGGAGCTCGCCCTCCCAAGGCGCACCGACATCACGGACCCATCACGAGGGCAGGGGTTGTGCATGCACGCAATGTACCACCGGCGGGCGGAGTTACCAACCGATGGGTAACTTGGGGGCTGGGTTGGCCGGGGCGGCGTGCGGGGGGGGGGGGGGCCGGCGGGGGGGGGGGGGGGGAATGTGGGCTTGGGCGGGGCGGGTTGGGGGGGTGGGGGGGGGCGGGTGTTAAGCAGCCGGGGAACCAGGCG
>CAZTQN010000024.1:0-63668 GCA_964615765.1 uncultured Phycisphaeraceae bacterium | reverse complement strand
TCGATCGGTCGTCCCGGAAACCCGAAACGGCCGTCTCGCTCTCTATGTCAGCGGGGTGCTGGTGCTGGGGCCGACGAGCCCGCTGCTGGCCCAGACGGATGGCGACGCGGCCCCCGCCGCGGCAGCGCCCGCGGCTCCCGCTGGGCCTTCCAGCCAGGAACTGCTCAACGACTTCGTCCACTTTGTCCTCATCGACCGGGCCGATCTCGCCAAGGAGATGGCGACGGGCCTCATCGATCGCGCCATCGCCCCGGCGGAGTTTGTCCGCCTGGTGGACGGCAGCGTCGGCATCCGCCGCTTCACGCAGGCCGTGCTGCGGGCCCAGCGCGTCGCCGACCTCGAAGCCCCTGCGGCGAGCCTGCTGAAGCTCTATGAAGACGGCAAGCTGGCGACGGTGCGTGATCCGAAGGCGATCGCGGAGCACATCGGGCAACTGCTGGGCATGGGCCGCGAGCGCGAGTTCGCGCGGGCCCGCCTGGTCGCCGCGGGCGAGTACGCCCTGCCGCAGCTTCTCCCCGCTCTGCTGGATCGGACCAACCCGGCCCGGAGCGCGGCGGTCCGTCAGGTGCTGGTCGACATGGGCCGCCAGGCCGTCATGCCGCTGAGCGTCGCCCTCCCGCTGCTCGACCCGGCCGACCAGGCCCTGGTGGCGAGCATCCTGGGCGACATCCCGTACACCAACAGCCTGCCGTTCCTGTACGAAGTGGTGATGAACGGGAAGACGGAGCAGGCGCGGATGGCGGCGGAGCAGGCCGTGGGCCGCGTGATTGGCGCGCTGAACACGGCCCTCCCGCAGGCCGAGCGGTACACCCGCCTGGCGGAGGAGTACTACGCCGGCTCGCCCAGCCTGATCAGTTTCCCGGGCGAGGCCAACCAGCCGGTGTGGATCTACGACCCGGGCCTGGGCCTGACGTTCCGCAGCGTCGACAGCCGCATCTTCCCGGCGACGATGGCGATGCGCCTGTCCGAACTCGCGCTCCGCAACGATCCGAAGCACCAGCCGGCCCACGCGCTGTGGCTGGCGGGCAACTTCCAGCGTGAGATCCGCTCGCCCGAGGGCTACGTCAGCCCGTTCTACGCGCAGGACCGCCGCAACGCCGAGTTCTTCGCCGTCGCCTCCGGCCCCGCGCCCGTCAGCGGCGTGCTGGCCCGGGCGCTGAACAACAACGACACGCGTCTGGCGATGCGGTCGCTCGGGGCGCTGGTGCGGACCGCGGGCGGGGCGTCGCTGTGGTCCGGCGGGCCGTCCGAGTCTTCCGGCAACCGCCCGCCGCTGCTCGACGCGCTGAACTATCCCAACCGTCTGGTGCAGTACGAAGCGGCCCTGGCGCTGGCGGCGGCCGGCCCGCGGGAAGCCTTCGCGGGGTCTGAGCAGGTCGTTCGCATCATCGCCGGCGCCGTGCGCGACGTCGGGGCCCGCTACGCCCTGGTGCTCGCCGGCGATATCGAGCGGCAGTCGTCGATGGCCGACGTGCTCCGCGGGGCCGGGTACACCGTGCTCCCGCCGGCGGCCCGCATCGATGACGCGCGGCAGGCGATCGCCGATGCCCCCGGCGTCGACATCATCGTCACCGATCTCCCCGCCGCCAGCACCCGCGACCTGATCGAGCAGGTCCAGGGCGACGCCAAGCTGCGGGCCACGCCCGTGCTGGCCCTCGCGTCGCTGCAGGGTCTGGCTGAACTGGCCCCGCGTTTCGGGCAGGACGTCCGCGTCCGCCTGGCGCGGCAGTCGATCGCCGCGCAGGAACTCGGGGCCGCGGTCGCCCAGCTCGCCAACGAATCCGGCTCGGGCCCGATCCCGGCGGAACAGGCTGAGGCGTACCGCACGCGGGCCATCTCGGCATTGCGGGATCTTGGGACCAGCGCCAACCCGGTGCTGCGCGTGGCGGATGCGCAGGGCCCGCTGACAGGCATCCTGCGGTCGACCGACACGGCCCTCCCGCAGGACGTGCGGCTGAGCGTCGCCGAGGTGCTCGGGTTCATCCCCACCCGCGGCGCCCAGGGCGCGATCGTCGACGCGGCCATGGCGGCGAGCGGTGCGGATCGCGTCGCGCTGCTCGGGCACGCGGCGGCGTCGGCCCGGCGGTCTGGCAACCTGCTCGAACCGCACCAGGTCGCGGGCGTGCTGGACCTTGTGAAATCGGCCCAGGGCGAAGAGGCGACGGCGGCGGCGGCGCTGGCCGGGGCGCTCAACCTGAGCGCCGGTGAGGTCGTCCCGCTGATGCTGGAAGGCCAGTAAGCGTCAGGGTTTAGGCAAACGGCCCGGTTCCGGGCGGTAGGCCGCACCCGGCGACTCCGGAACTGGTGCTTGCCAAGAGGCAGATAACCGACGCGGTCCGCGTTTGCGGACCGCGTTTTGTCGCGCACAAGCGGCGTTCCCCGCACAGCCGACGCTCAACGGGCCCGGAGCGTTGAAAGGGCTCAGGCGGGAATGAACAGACTCCGATGCGAGTGTTGGCCGGCGCGCGGTGCGTCGGCGTGTGTGCGCGAGATGACCCGTGCGGGAGCGGCAACGGGGTTCGCGCCAGGTACGAGTGTGTGTTCTTGCAAGGAGCCTGTCGCATGCGAAACCCTGTCCGTAAGGCCTTCACGCTGGTCGAAATCCTCATCGTGGTGGTGATCCTCGGCATTCTGGCCGCGATCGTCATCCCGCAGTTCACCAACGCGAGCCAGGAAGCCCAGCGCGGCAACGTCGTGACGCAGATGCAGACGATCCGCAACCAGATCGAGCTGTACCGCGTCCGCAACAACGGCACCAACCCGACCCTGGCGGGCACGGGCAACGCGGCGTTCAGCGCCGCCGGCGCCTCGCTGGTCAACCCGCCCGCCAACCCGACGCAGCAGCCCTATATGCGCTCGCCGGCCCTCAACCCGCGCAACTCGCGCACCGACGTCGCTGACGTGACCACCACGGGCGACGCGTTCATCGCCGACGCCGCCGGTCGTAACCCGACCACGGCCGGCCAGCCTGGTTGGATCTACAACCCCACCACCGGCGAGTTCTGCGCCACCGGCTACTCCGAGTTCTCCAACACCTGGTTCGGCGAGCCGAACCACCTGACCGCCCGTCCGTAATCGGACGGCGATCGGACCGGTGTGATGTGATCCACGCCGGCGCGAGCGACAGCCCGCGCCGGCGCTTCTTCAAAGGCATCCGGAGGCCCCGGACACTCATCCATGACCCCACTGACACGACACGCCTTCACGCTCGTTGAGATCCTGATCGTCGTTGTCATTCTCGGGATCCTCGCCGCCATCGCCGTGCCGCAGTTCGTCGGCGCCACGGAAGAGGCCAAGATCTCCGCCACGCTGACGGACCTGCACAAGCTCCGCCGGCACCTGGGCGTGTACCGGGCCCGCAACAACGACCAGCTCCCCGAGATCGTCGAGGGCAACGGGACCTGGGGGCAGATCATCGGGCGCGAGTATCTGCTCTCGGCCCCGACCAACGCGTGGATCGGCGGGGACCGGCGCCAGCAGATCCGCTTCGCCGCCTCGCCCGACACGGACTTCCCGAACCCCGCCGATTACGCCTGGGTCTATAACCAGACCACCGGCGAAGTGTGGGCGGCGGGGTTCAACGAGGAAGACCGGCCCTACCCGCGTCGCTGAGCGCACCGCCGCGACGACCGGAACAGCCCGCCCGCTTTGCCGCGGATTCGCCCGGGCCCGGCTCACGCGGGGTGTGGGCGTGCCCGATACACCGGCACGAGCTTTTTACCCACGGAGCCAAGCACCATGACCATCGAGCGTCGCGCACGTACCCGTCTGGTCGCCCCCGCGGCCCTCATCGCCGCGGGCATGGGGCTGGGCGCGCTGTTCACGAGCCTGAGCGGGACGCGCGAAGCGCACGCGCAGACCAGCCCGCCGCCCGAGTCGATCCTGAGCGCCGGCGACCAGCGCAAGCAGATGATCGAGGCGCTGCGCGACATGAGCCAGCGTCTGTCGCGGATCGAGACCAAGCTCAACGCGCCGCTGAGCGTGAAGGTGCTCGAGATGCCCGCGGTCAAGATCCAGGACAAGAAGTAAGCGTTCCGCCCGAGGGGGCTCCGCCAACGCGCACGCCGCAAAGGTGCCACGAATGCGTCCCGCCCGCGCCTTTACGCTGCTGGAACTGCTGGTGACCATCGCGGTGCTGGGCATCGCGGGGGCGCTGATCATCCCGTCGATGGCGGAGGCGGGCAGCCTGCGCGTGCAGGGGGCGGTGCGCACGCTGGTGTCGGACATCTCCTTCGCGCAGGCCGACGCGGTCGCGTTCCAGGAACGCCGCGCGATCGTGTTCGACCGGGCCAACTCGAGCTACAGCCTGGTGGCGATCCCCAACGGGCAGATCGACGTCGCGAACAACGTGCTGTTCGACCCGACCAAGGGGGACGGTCGCTTCACCGTCCGTCTCAACCTTGAGCGGTTCGGTTTCGCGCAGATCGACAACGTCGACTTCGGGAACGGCTCGCCGAATCTGATCTTTGACGCGGTGGGGGGGCCGGTGTCGACGCCCGACGGGGACGCGGCGGGCCCGGGCGGCGTGGTCCGCATTACCGGGAGCAACCAGACGTACGACCTCGCCGTCGAGGCCTTTACCGGACGTGTGACGGTGACGCGCCCGTAAACTGGCCGCGTGGGCGATATCGGGTATCTTGAAGACGTCGTCCGAGTCTGACCGCGCACCGCGCCACGACCACACCAGAGCAGGGCCATGCCCGACGCACCGACGCCCAACGCCACGCCGAGTTCCGACGAGTTTGACGCCGTCGAGAGCGACGCGCCGTATCGCCCGCGGCATCAGCGGGCTATCCGCGTGGGGAGTTTCGGGATCATCGTGGCGATCGTGTTCGGGCTGCTCTTGTGGGCCCGGTTTGTGATCATCACGGGGCACCCGCGGACGGCGATCGCCGAGCCGCCCGCGGCTGCGGCCCCCGGGGCGCCGCTGCACGCCGCGCCCGGCGCAGCGCCGGCGCACGCGGGCGTGCCGACGCCGTAAGCGGCCAAAGAAAAAGGCGGCGCCGAATGCCGGCACCGCCTTCGTCCATTATCGATTCATCCGCTCGTCCATCACGGCTTGACCGTGGTGACGTACTTCGGCGCCGGCGGGTCGCCGACCATCTCGACGACGACGGCGCTCTTGACGGCGTCGCGGTTCTGGTTGATGGTGATCGTGCCGGTGACGGCGGGGAAGTCCTTCGTCGCCGCGATCGCGTCGCGGAGCTTGGGCCCGTCCGTCGTGCCGGCGCGGGTGAGGGCGTCGGCGAGGATCTTGGTCGCGTCGTAGCCGAGGGCCGCGAGCCCGTCGGGCGTCTGCCCGCCGAAGGATTCCTTGTACTGCTTGATGAACTCGACGACGGCGGCTTCGGGCTGGTCCGGCGCGTAGTGGTTGGTGTAGAAAGAGCCTTCGATGGCGTCCTTGGCGATGCGGGCCAGTTCGGCGCTGTCCCACCCGTCGCCGCCGAGCAGGGGCTGCGTCAGCCCGAGCTTGCGGGCCTGCAGGGCGATGTTGCCGACGTCGGTGTAGTAGCCGGGCACGTAGATGACGTCCGGCTTGGCGGAGCGGATGCTGGTGAGCTGAGCGGTGAAGTCGCTAGCGCCGCCGGTGTAGGTCTGGCGCGTCGCGATCGAGCCACCCATGCCGATGAAGTTCTTTTCGAACTGTTCGGCGAGGCCGACGGCGTAGGCCTGGGCCTGGTCGACGAGCAGGGCGGCGGACTTGGCCTTGAGGTTCTCCCGGGCGAACTTGGCGCCCGCGAAGCCCTGGAACGGGTCGATGAAGCAGACGCGGAAGATGTAGTCGCCGACTTCCGTCACGCGCGGGTTGGTCGAGCTGGGCGAGATCATCGGCACCTTGGCCGCCTGGCACACGGGCCCGCCAGCGAGGCTGAGCTTGCTGGCGACTTCGCCGATGACGGCGACGACCTTGTCGGCCTTGACGAGGCGTTCGACGGTGAGCTTGGCTTCGCCGGCGTCGCCGCGGGTGTCGTATTCCTTGAGTTGCAGCGGGCGTCCGAGCACGCCGCCCTTGGCGTTGAGCTGCTTGATGGCGAGCTTGATGCCGTTGCTGGTGGACTGCCCGAAGGTGGCTTCGGAGCCGGTGAGGGAGCCGTAGTGACCGATGAGGATTGGTTCGCCGGTGGCGGGCTCCGGGGCGGCGCGAACGGAGGCGGTGAACATCCACAGGCACGCGGCCAGAGCGAGCATCCAGGCCAGGGGTCGCGTCATCGCGAGGTCTCCTTGTTGAGAATCGGGCAAGATCACGACGTTATACCCGCGAAGAGGCGGGCGGTGTCGGCGGGGAAACCGCGGTGTCGGGCGTGGGCTGGCTGAGGGCGTCGCGGACGCGGGCGACGAGGCGGTCGGCCTCCGTGCGGGCCGAGGCGCGGGAGCGCTTGACCGCCGTCCACATCGCGAAAGGGACAAACGGGGCCGTCAGCGGGACGTACCACATCCACGTGGTGTAGTCGTACGCGGTGAAGTAGGTGCGCAGGAGCGAATCGGTTAGCCACCAGCCGGGCCAGACGGTGGAGATGAGCACGATCAGGAAGACCGCCGGCAGCCGCCGCTTGAGCCGCATCGACCACTGCAGGCGGGTGCCCCCGCCCGGGGCGGCGTGCGCGGTCGCCGACATGATGCTCTCGAACGGGGCGCCGAAGTCCTGCACGCTGAACAGCGGCCCGCCCGGGGCGGCGGCGGACGTGGTGACGAGCCCCGGCAGGTGCCCGCGGCGGGCGGCCTGCTCTAGCGCACGGACGATCTGCGCCGGCGCCAGCGGCGTCTCCAGCGGCGGCGGGGCCGCGGCACCCGCGGGTGGTGCGGCGGGGGCAGGGGGGGCGGGTTGAGGGTGAGGGTCCCCGGCGTGGGTCATGCGTGGCGAGTGTAGTGATCTGTGCGGGTTGTGCGGGCGGGCGGCGTCCGATAGCCGTGGGGAACCCCTGTCGGTTCATGTGGATGCAGTGGCAACCCGTTCCGATCCGCGTACGTTGAAGGCGTATGGCGGTCCCGATCCAGCAGACCCGGTTGCGCCTTGTGGGGGGTTCGTCCCTGCCGCGGGCGAGCGTGCTTGTGCACGCCGATGCGGACATTCTGCCCGCGGCGCACGAGCGTGACGCCGAGGCGGCGGCGGTGGCGCAGGCGAACGTTCTCCGGGCGAACCTGGACGCGGCCCGGCTCTCGGCCTTGGACGCGCGGTGGATCCTGGCGGTGCAGGTCGATCGGGCCCTGACGGGCGGGAAAGCCGCGATGCTCGCGCCCGAGGCGCGGGACCGCTTGCTGGCGCTTGGCGAGCGGGTCGGGCTGCGCCCGTTCGATGTCTCGCTGGTGATCGCGATCGTGCAAGACGCCGCCCGCGCCGGCGAGGACCCCTTGGGCCGCTTCGCCGAGGATCGACTGCGTTTGGTGCGCCCCGCCGAGGCCGACGCGCCGTTCGGTCAGCCCGCGCCGGGGCAGCTGTGGGGACAGGCGTGGGTGTGGGTGCTCGCGACGGTGCTCACGCTCGCACTGGCGGCGGGCGCGGCGTGGCTGATGACGCAGTGGATCGTCGGCTGATCAACGCCGCCATCTGGTGCTCGCGCCCCACGTGAGCCGCATCCGAACGGCGCTCGCGTCGAACACGACGGCGATGCCGCTGCTCGAACCCGGACAACTGGTGCCCGACGTGAAACTTCCCGACCAGGACGGTCGTGAGCGCTCGCCGCGAGAGTTTGCCGGGCGCTCGCTGGTGATCTTCTTCTATTGCAAGGACGGCTCGGCGCAGTGCACGGCCCAAGCCGCCGGGTTCCGCGACGCGGCCAAGGCGCTCGAGGCGCGGGGCGTCGCGGTCCTCGGGATCAGCGCCGAGTCGCAGCGCTCGCACAGCACGTTCGCCACCAAGCAGCGGCTGAACTACCCGATCCTCGCTGACGAGCCCGCCGCCGGTCAGACGCCCGCGGCGAGCGGGGCCTTCGGCGTGTGGCAGGAAAAGTCGATGTACGGGCGCAAGTACATGGGCATCGTGCGGACCACGTTCCTCATCGGGCCCGACGGACGCGTGCAGCGCCGGTGGGACAAAGTCTCCGTGCCCGGGCATGTCGATGAGGTCGTCGCGGCCGTCAGCGGCGAAGCAGCGCCCGCGGCGAAGCCCGCGCAGCGTCCGATCAAGAAGCCGGCCAAGCCAAGCTCGCCTAAGGCGGCTGGCGCTCGCCGCGGAGCGGCGAAATCCGCGAAGGCGGCTCCGCGTGTGAAGAAGGCGGCTACGGCTTTGAAGGCGGGCGCGCGTCGGTCTTCCGCCGCGGCTTCCCGAACCACCCGCGCCGCCAGAACAAGAGCATCAGCCCGCCGGCGGTCAGGCCCATGAGCGCCAGCGCGAAGATGTACCCGTAGCGCCAGTGCAGCTCGGGCATGTTCGCGGGCTTGCTGGTGTCGAAGTTCATGCCGTAGACCCCGGCGATGAAGCTCAGCGGCATGAAGATGGTCGCGATGATGGTGAGGACCTTGGTGACCTCGCCCTGTCGGTGCGCCATGGAGGACAGGTAGATGTCCTGCAGATCGGAGCCGATCTCGCGGTAGTTTTCCAGCACTTCGACGAGTTGGACCAGATGGTCGTAGCAGTCGCGCAGGTGCGTGCGGGTCTCGTCGGTCACGAAGGGGAGCGGGTCGCGGATGAGCGTGCCGATCGCTTCCCGCGCCGGCCACACCGCGCGACGGATGTTCAGCAGTTCCCGCTTGACGTCGTGGATCTTCTCCGCCGTGTGCGGCGAGGGGCAGCCCAGCGCGTCGTCCTCCAGCGTGTCCAGGCGCTCGCCCAGGCGCTCGAGCACGGGGAAGTACGCGTCGATGACGGCGTCGATCAGGCAATACGCCAGATAGTCGGCCCCGGCGTGGCAGACGTGCCCGCGGCACTGGCGGATGCGAGACCGCACGGGCTCGAGGCAGTCGCCGGCGCGGTCCTGGAACGTGACCACGAAGCCCGGGCCGACGAACATCGAGATCTGGTCGGAATCGAGATACTCGCCCTTGTGCGGCTCACGCAGGACGATGAAGGCGTGCCCCTCGAAGGTCTCGAGTTTCGGGCGCTGCATGCCGGACATGACGTCTTCGAGGGCCAGGCGATGGAGCCCGAACATCTCGCCCAGGCGCGCGACGACGTCCGAGTCGCCCAGGCCGTCGACATTCACCCACACGACGGGGCGCTCGCGGCGCAGGCGTTCGACGTCGGCGAGCGAGGCGCCGGTCAGTTCGTCGTGCCCCTCGCGCCCGTATGCGAGCACGCGGACCTTGGGAGCCGAAGCGAGCGGATCCTCAACCAGCATGCCCGGGGGCGACCCCGGGGGCTTGAGCGCGATCGCGCGCTTGACGCGCTCGGACCGTTTTCGCCGGAGTTTGGGCATGATGGTGATTGTTGCGGCGTGAACGGTCGCGGGCGGCGTTCCGGTCCGATGCCGGTTGACGGCACAAGTTGCCCTCGGAGCGGTCCGGATCACGGGACGTCACGCTCCGGGGGTGGTACATTGTCGGCATGCCGGGCCACGCGGATACGCCAACTTCTTTGGGGGTGCACATGCCCCCGCATTTGCTGGAAGCGCCCGAGCGGGCCCCGGCGCAGACGCTCCTGCTCGAAGTCGCGTGGGAGGTCTGCAATCAACTGGGCGGGATCTACCAGGTCATCCGCAGCAAGGCGCCCCGCATGGTGCGCCGATGGCACCACCGCTACATGATGGTCGGGCCCTATAACGCGCCCAAGGCCAATCTCGAGTTTGAAGAGCGCCCGCCGACGGCGTCGAGCTGGATCGGGCAGGTCATCGACGAGCTCCGCCCGCAGGGCGTGATCGTGCGGCACGGGTTCTGGCTGATCGCCGGGCGCCCGCGCGTGCTGCTGGTCGAGCATCATCTCGGCGTCGATCAGCTCAACGCGATCAAGGCCCGCTTGTTCTTCGACCACGGGATCGAGACGCCCTCGACCGGTTCGACCGACGGGTTGATCGACGGCGTGGTCGTGTTCGCTGAGGCGTGCCGCAAACTCATCTGGTCGATCACCAAGCACTGGACGGGCGGGCACGACGACGACGCCTCGGCCCACGGGGGCAACGGGACCTCGGCGGCGGCGGGCCTCGGCAGTGGGGGCGGCGCAGGGAGTGGGGCGGCTGGCGGGGGCGGTTCGCGCCCCGGCGGCGGGCGCGGGCGCGTGCTCGCGCACTTCCACGAGTGGATGGGCGGGGTCGCCGTGCCCATGCTGCGCAAGGAGCACTGCCCCGTCGCCAGCGTGTTCACCACGCACGCGACGCAGCTCGGCCGAACGGTCGCGTGGAACGACGACTGGTTCTACGACCATCTCCCCTCGATCAACCCGGACCACGAGGCGGCCAAGTACTGGGTCAAGACCCAGCATTACGCCGAGCGCGCCTGCGCCCACGGGGCCCACGTGTTCACGACCGTGAGCGGGATCACCGGCGAGGAGTGCACGCAGCTGCTCGGGCGCACGCCGGATATCTCCACGCCCAACGGGCTGAACATCGATCACTACAACGTCGGGCACGAGTTCCAGACGCTGCACGCGCAGTTCAAGGAGCGGATCAACCGCTTCGTGATGGGGCACTTCTTCCCGAGCTACGCGTTCGACCTCGACAAGACGCTGTTCTTCTTCACCGCGGGGCGCTTCGAGCCCAAGAACAAGGGCTTCGACCTGTGCATCGAGGCGATGGCCCGCCTGAACGCCGAGATCAAGGCCCGCAAGCTCGACCGCACCGTTGTTTTCTTCATCATCACCCAGCGCCCGGTGCGCTCGCTGCACCCGCAGGTCATCAGCCAGCGTGGCGTGCTCAGCGAGCTCGAATCCACCGTCGACAAACTGCTCGACGAACTGCGCGAGAAGATGTTCCGCCGGCTCGCCGCGGGCGAGCGGTTGGCGGGCGGCGCGGGCGGGTCGGGCGTGGACGCGCTGGTGAGCGAGTACTGGAAGCTGCGCCTGCGGCGGACGCAAGCCGCGCTGAAGACCGACCAGCTCCCGATGATCGTGACGCACCTGCTGGAGGACGACCAGAAGGACGAGGTGCTGAACCAGATCCGCAACGTGTGGATGTTCAACCGGCACGACGACCCGGTGAAGATCGTGTACCACCCGCAGTTCATCAACCCGACCAACCCGCTGTGGGGCGTGGAGTATGAGCAGTTCGTGCGCGGGTGCCACGTGGGCGTGTTCCCGAGCGCGTACGAACCGTGGGGGTACACGCCGCTGGAATGCCTGGCGATGGGCGTGCCCGCCGTGACCAGCGACCTGGCCGGCTTCGGGCGGTACGTGCACGACACGGTGCCGCAGCTCGCCGGCGGGTTCGCCGAGGGGGCCAGCGGGACGGGAAAGGGGGGGATCGCGATCCTGCGTCGGCGCGGGCGGTCCTACGGCGACGCCGCCAACGACCTGGCCCAGGCCCTGCTGGAATACTGCACGCTCGACCGGCGCCAGCGGATCACGCTGCGCAACCAGGTGGAACGCTCGAGCTGGGAGTTCGACTGGAACGCGCTCGGGCGGGCCTACGACTGGGCCCACGACCTGGCCCTGGTCCGGGCGGCGGCCGACGTCCCCGCGACGTGACCCGGCCGGCAACCGCCCCGCCCCCCCCGAGCCCGCGCCGAGGCCCCGCACACTCGGGCGATCCCGAATCGCCGGCGTGTGATGACAACGGGGGGGATGCCCGATACAGTTGGACCCGCGGGCGGCACGCCGCCGGCGGTGACAACCCGGGCGATTGGCGCAGTTGGCTAGCGCGCATGCATGACACGCATGAGGTCACTGGTTCGAATCCAGTATCGCCCACTTCTCGGTGCAGGCCCAAACGGGACCGGTGAACTTGCCGGGGACTGATTCGGGTCGCCCGCCCCCGCGTGCCGGCTCGGTCCACATGCCGCGTACTCAACTGCCCGATGCCCGCGTCTCGCCCCGGTTCGCCGGGATCCCGACCTTCGGTCGCTACCCGCGATTGAGCGATGTCGCGCCCGCGAGCGCGCCGGTCGACTGGGCCATCTACGGCGTGCCGTTCGACGCCGGCGTGACGTACCGCCCGGGTGCGCGGTTCGGCCCGCGGGCGGTGCGGCTGGAGTCGCAGTATCTCAAGCCGTACTCGATCGAGCACGACGTCAATGTGTGCGAGGTGCTGAGCCTGGCGGACGCGGGCGATGCGCCGGTGTCGCCGTATGACGCCGAGGCCAACTCGGAGGCGCAGCGCGCCTTCGCGCTGGGCCTCGGCGACCCGCGCGTGACGCGGCTGATGGCCGTCGGCGGGGATCACACCGCGGCGTTGGGCAACCTGCGCGCGACATGGGAGCGCCTGGGCCGCCCGGGCGGCGGGCTAGCGCTGCTGCACTTCGACAGCCACCTCGACACGGTCGACGCGGTGTGGGGCGAGAAGTTCGGGCACGCTTCCGTCTTCCGCCGCGCGATCGAGGCCGGGTGCGTCAACCCCAAGCGCATGCTCTCGGTGGGCGTCAAGGGCCCGCTGAACACCGCGGCGGATCTTGAGTACGCGCGGACGCAGGGCGTCACGCTGCTCACCTACGAAGCGTGGGCCCGCGAGACCGAGACGGGGCGGCGCGCGTCGAGCACGATCGAGTCGTTCCGCGCGGCCCTGGGCGATACGCCCGTGTACATCACGTTTGATATCGACTGCGTCGATCCGGCGTTCGCGCCGGGCACGGGCACGCCGAGCGTCGGCGGGTTTACGTCGGCGCAGGCGCTGGCCCTGCTGCGCGGGCTCAAGGGCGTGAACGTCGTCGGGGCGGACGTGGTCGAGGTCCTGCCCGATCGCGACCCGGGCGGGATCACCGCGCTGCTCGCGGCCCACGTGATGTTCGAGATCCTGTGCCTGTCGGCCCTGAACGTCGCGAGAACGCGGTCGGGCAAGCCGTAAGGCTCACGGCCGCAGCGCGAGAATGAGTTCCACTTTGCCGACGTGCTGATTCAATCGCCGCGCGACCTCGATGTGCGACAGGCCCTGATCGGCGAGGCGATAGATCTCCGCCGTCAGCGGGTCGACCTCGCTGACTTCCGGCTCGGCGATGACGGGCGCGACCGCGGGCGAGAACCCGCGGGCCGCGGCGGGGCGGGGCGCCGCGGCGGGGGCCGCGATCGGCGTCACAGCTCGCGGCGGCGGGGCCATCGTCGCGACACTCGCCACGTTGGTCACACTCGTCACACTTGTCACGGCGGCCGGCATCATCGCTGGCGAGATCGTCACCACCGGCGTCAGCCGGTTCGGGGTCGAACGGGCCGGCTCGACCGGCATCAGCACCGGGTCGGGCTTGAGCTCGGGCCGGGGCTCGTGCTTGGGCTCGGCCGCCGGCGGGGGCATCATCATGGGGGCGACGGACGCGACGGGGATCGTCGGCATCGCCGCGGCTTCGGCAAGGCGACGCTCGGCGGTGGTCGCCGCCGCTTCCAGGCGGGCGATGGCGGCTTCGGCCTTGGCGATGACCGACTCGGCCTGCGCGGTCGCCGCGCGGGCGGTCTCGGCACGACGGTCCAGTTCCCCCGTCAGCCGCGACACCATGTCCTCCGCCCGGTTCATCAATTCGAGCAGTTGCTGAGCTTCCAGCAGCGCGGCGGGTGCGGGCTCGGCGGCTCCGGCGCTGGCGACCGGCGCCGACGCGGGCACCGTGATCGGCGCGCCCGCCGCGGCGAGCACCGGCGCAACGTCCGCCGCCGCCCGGGCCTTCGCCAAGGGGTCGCGGAACCGCTTCCGCCACATCGACACGCCGGACAGGATCAGGAGCACGACGCCGATACTGACCATGATGACCGCGGCGGTCTGCTTCCAGCCGGCGACCGTCGGCGCGGCGGCCGCCTGCGCGAGTGCGGCGTGCAGAAGGGTCCCGGCGTCGTCCAAGGTGCGGGCTCTCCACGGCGGACACGATGGTCAGCCGGGCCCAGTGTATCACGGATCCGCCCCCGGCGGCGATACCATTAGCAGTGGACAAGTCCCGAAAAAGCCCGGGTCGATCCCCAAGCAGTGGGGGGGGTGTCGGTTCCGGCGCCGTCCGCACGCGCCCTACGCCGCGGTCGGACGCCGAGCGGCGGATTCTCCGGGCGTTTCGCGTGTTGACGGGTTCGCGCGCGGGCGGGGCGCGGTTGCCAAGGACGGTGGTGGCGTGTTCCGGCGGGGCGGATTCGGTGGCGCTGGCGCTCGCGCTGGTCCGCGGGAAGGTACCGGTCGTGCTGGCCCATGTGGTGCACGACCTGCGCCCGGCGAGCGCGGCCCACGCCGATCGGGACCGTGTGCGCGAGTTGGGGCGGCGGCTGGGCGTGCCGGTGATCGAGGGCGTCGCCGCCGTGCGCCGCGTGGGGCGCGGCAATCACGAGGCCATCGCGCGGCGGCTGCGGTACGCCGAGCTGGCCCGCATCGCGCGGGAGCACGACGCGCCGTTCATCGCCACCGGGCATCACGCCGACGATCAGCTTGAGACGGTGCTGATGGCGCTCGTGCGCGGCGCGGGGGTGCGCGGCATGGGTGGCATCGCGGCGAAGCGCGGGCTCGCGGGCACGCCGCGGGTGATGGTCGTCCGGCCCATGCTGCACCCGCTCGCGGCGATCACGCGGGCGGAGAGCGAAGCGATCTGTCGCGCGGCGGGCGAGACGTGGGCGATCGACGCGACCAACGCGGATACCACCCGCTTGCGTGCGGCTCTTCGGCATGGGGTCATCCCGGCGCTGCGGGCCTTGCGCCCGAGCGCGCCGGCGGCGGCGGCGCGGGCCGCGGCTTTGCAACGCTCGGCGGCGGAGGCGATCGAACGCCGCGCTCGCACGGTGCTCGGTCGCGAGGGGTCGGTGGTGGTGCGCTCGCGGTTGGCGCGGGAGCCGGAGGTTGTCATCGGGGCGGTCGTGCGGCGTGCGTACCGTGACGTGATCGGCGCCGCCGGCATCGATCGAGTGTCGGCCCAAACGATTTCGGGCGTGGTCGACGCCGTGCGGGATCTCCACAGCGAGGCACGGACGTTCGATCTTGGTCGCCTGCGGGTAACTGTCCGAGGCGGGGTTGTCCGCGGTGACCGGTTGGTGGGTGGGGAGGTCGGGTTTTCGGCCCGCACACGGGGCGAGCGGCGGGCGTAGGAACAAGCGATGCAACAGGGCGATCAACATCGTGGGTTCGCTCCCGTGCGGGTGGTGCTGGTCGGGCACTGCGTGCCGGACTCGTACATGCTCAAGGGCGTGATCGAGCGGGCCGTGCAGGGCGCCGAGGTGGTGCGTGCCAACGACGACGACGCGCTCGCGTCGGCGATCGCGTCGGCGGACGTGCTGCTGATCAACCGCGTGCTCGACGGGGAGTTCGCCGAAGATTCGGGGATCGGTCTGATCCGGCGTGTCGCCGGGAAGGGCGCTGGGCGGCCGGCGGTGATGCTGGTATCCAACCTGCCCGACGCGCAGCGCGAGGCGGAGCAGGCCGGCGCGCTGCCGGGCATCGGCAAGGCGACGTGCGGGAACGAAGAGTCGGCCCGGCGGCTGCGTGCGGGCGCGTCGGCGGCAACCGCGGCCCGGGCGGCCGGCTGAAGACGACGCGGGGCGCTGGGTATGCTGGTGCATGCTCAAGCGCGATGCCGCATCGGTTCAACGTGAAATGCCCACGCTTCTTCGCCCCGGCGTGCCCGCCGAGGAGTATCGCGCCCGGCGCGAACGCGTGCTCAAGGAACTCGACGGGGCGGCCGCCGTGCTGTTCGCTGGCGAGAGCGCGGGTCACGGCGGCTTTGCCGGCGAGCAGCACTTCGCCTATCTGACCGGCATCACCACCGAGTCCGGCGCGGCGGTCTTGTTCAACCCGTCCGCCGACGACCCGACGCGGCGCGTCGTGCTGTTCCTGCGACCCGTCGACCCCGAACTCGACCGGTGGGAGCGGTATCGCGAGACGATTAGCGCCGGTCTTCGGGCCGCGACCGGCTTTGAGACGGTGATGCGCACGACGCATCTGCCGACGCACCTCAGCACCGCGGCCCGGCGCTGCCGGCGCCTGGCGTGCCTGCACGAGTTTGCCAGCTACACCGGATCGGTTACGCCGGATCTGAGCGTGTACCGCAAGATCCAGGAGCGGACCGTCGGCGTGAGCGTGGAGGATCGATCGACGCTGCTGGCGGCGCACCGGAGCGTGAAGAGCGCGGCGGAACTGGCGCTGATGAAGTCCGCCGCGGACGCGACGGCGGCCGGGTACGCCGCGGTGCTGCGCGACCTGCGCCCCGGCGCGCTGGAGAGCACGGTGGCCCGCACGCTGCTGTCGTCGTACATCGACGCCGGGGCCGACGGGCACGCGTACGACCCGATCTGCGGGACGGGCCTGAACGCGACGCTGCTGCACTACAAGGAGAACGCCGCCGTCTGCCGCGAGGGCGAGCTGCTGCTGATCGACTCCGGCGCGCGGTTCCACGGCTACTGCTGCGACGTGACGCGGACGGTGCCGGTGTCGGGCACGTTCACGCGTGAGCAGGCGGAGCTGTACGACGTCGTGCTGCGGGCCCAAGCCGCGGCGATCCGCGCCGCCAAGCCGGGCGCGTACATCTACCAGCTCGATCGCGCCGCCCGCGAGGTGCTCCGCGAGGCGGGGCTGGAGGACTTCTACATCCACGGCATCGGGCACCAGCTGGGCCTGGACGTGCACGACTCCACGCCCGACGGGCCGCTGAAGCCCGGCATGGTCGTGACCATCGAGCCCGGCGTGTACCTGCCGGACCGCAAGATCGGCATCCGCATCGAGGACGACATCCTCGTCACGCGTTCGGGCCCGAAGAACCTGACCGAGGCGATCCCGAAGAGCATCGACGCCATCGAGAAGGCGATGGCGGGCGGCGCTCGGAGCGGGAAGGCCGGCGGATCGGCGGCGGTTACACCGTCGCGCCGGCCCGCGCCGTCACGGGCTCGGACCGGGCGATGAGCCCGGGGACGAACGGCGTGACCAGGCGGTCATCGCCGGGCAGCACGCGGATGACCACGCCATAGCCGCGCGGGCCGGCTTCTGACAGCGCGTCGTCGCTGAGCGCGATGCGCCCGGTGAACTCGTACGCGCCGTCGCCCCCGGCGAGCGGGGCGGCGGGCGTGAGTGCCACGGTCCGCGCCCGGGCGAGTTCGTTGTCATCATCGATCGCGCCGTGGCAGGCCTGCACGATCAGTTCGTCCGGGCGCAGCACGCCCAGTCGCACCACCGCGGACACCGCGAGCCCGCCCGCCTCGCCCGGCGTGCACTCGACGCGCTTGACGCGGATCTGGCTCCAGAATCGGCGGTACCGGTCGACCTGATCCGCCAGCCCGCGGGCCTCTTCGATGTCCGGCCCCGCCAGGCGGGCGGAGGCCCGGTGCGCGGGGAAGTAGTACTTCTCGGCGTACTCGCTGACCATCCGGTGCGTGGAGAAGAACGGGGACATGACGCGGATGCAGCGGCGCATGCGGGCCGCCC
Organism: uncultured Phycisphaeraceae bacterium; assembly: GCA_964615765.1. Classification (GTDB taxonomy): domain Bacteria; phylum Planctomycetota; class Phycisphaerae; order Phycisphaerales; family UBA1924; genus CAZTQN01. The sequence goes on along the minus strand of CAZTQN010000024.1, from coordinate 46,284 downwards.
AGGCCTGCGGCACGCCGGCGCGGTCACGCGTGTAGAAGTCCGGCACCAGTTCGCGCTCGATGAGGGCGTACAGCGCGTCGGCCTCGAAGCTCTCGCGCTGCTCGTTGGGCGCGTCGGAGGGGTAGATGCCCGAGTCGGCGATCTTGTAGCCCGCGTCGGGCTGATATCCCTCGTCCCACCACCCGTCGAGGATCGAGGCGTGCAGCACGCCGTTGAGCGCGGCCTTCATGCCTGACGTGCCCGAGGCTTCCAGCCCGCGGATCGGCGTGTTGAGCCAGACGTCGCACCCCTGCACCATGTCGCGGGCGACGTCGATGCCGTAATCCTCGATGAACAGCACGCGCCCCTGGGCGGCGGACGAGCGTGCGAAGGCGACGACCTCGCGGATGAGGTTTTTGCCCCAGCCGTCGCCCGGGTGCGACTTGCCGGAGATGACCAGCTGCACCGGGCGATCGCCGTTGCCGGCGAGCAGGCGCTTGAGGCGTTCGATGTCGCGGAGCAGCAGCGTGCCGCGCTTGTAGCCGGCGAAGCGCCGGGCGAAGCCGATGGTGAGGGCGTCGGGCGAGAGCTGGCAGTTGATGCCGGCGGTCATGCCGCGGTCGGAGTAGCGCTTGCACGCGCCGATGAAGGCGCGCCGGGCCTCGGCGCGGGCGGACCAGAGCTCGGCGTCGGGCACGCGATCGATGCCTTCCCACGCCGCGTCGTCCTGCGGGCGCGAGCGCCAGGCGGTGCTGAGGTGGGTATCGAACAGGGCGGCCATGTTGGGCGCGACCCAGGAGTTGGTGTGGATGCCGTTGGTGACGTGCCCGATGGGGACGTCGTCGATGGGCGTCTCGGGCCAGATGGACCGCCACATGCGCCGCGAGACCTCGCCGTGCAGCTTGCTCACGCCGTTGCAGAACTTGGAGCAGCGGATGGCGAGGATCGCCATCGAGAAGGCTTCCTGCTTGTTCTCGACGCGTTCGCGCCCGAGGGCCATGAAGCCCTCCATGTCGAGCCCGAGCTGGTCGTGATACCCGGCGAAGTAGTGCTGCACCAGCCCGATGTTGAAGTGGTCGATGCCGGCGGGCACGGGCGTGTGCGTCGTGAACAGGTGGGCCGGGGCGGCGGCTTCGCGCGACTGATCGAACGTCGCGCCCGTGCGGGCCCGGATCTGCCGGATGCGCTCGAGCGCGAGGAACGCGGCGTGCCCCTCGTTCATGTGGAAGACGGTGGCCTTCTCGCCGACGGCGTCGAGCGCACGCACGCCGCCGATCCCGAGGACGATCTCCTGCTGGATGCGCCGGTTCTGGTCGCCCAGGTACAGGTTCGCGGTGATCTCGCGGTCCTCGGCGGAGTTCTCGGCGATGTTGGTGTCGAGCAGGTACAGGCGGACCTTGCCGACGTCGGCCCGCCACACGGCGCACTGCACGTCGCGCCCCGGGAGCTGCACGGCGACGGTGATCTGGCGACCCGTCTCGAGGTTCATCACGCGCGTGACGGGTTGGCGGACGGGGTCGAGCGGGGGGAACTGCTCGACTTGCACGCCGCGTTCGTCGAGTTTCTGGTGGAAGTACCCGTTGCGGTACAAGAGCCCGACGCCGACGAGCGGGAGCCCGAGCTCCGCGGCGCTCTTGAGGTGATCGCCCGCGAGCAGACCCAGCCCGCCGGAGTAGATCTGGAAGGACTCGTGGATGCCGAACTCGGCGCAGAAGTAGGCGGCGAGGAAGGGCGTCCCGCCGGCGGCTTCGAGCCCGGGCCCGTGCCGGGCGAACCAGCCGGAATCAGCCATGTGGGCGGCGAGCTTGGCGTGGGCCTTGTGAAGGCGTTCGAGGAAGCGCGGGTCGCGCGCGAGTTCCTCGAGGCGGCTGAGCGGGACGTCGATCAGCAGGCGGACGGGGTTGCGTCCGAGAAGATCGAACAGGGCCCCGTCAACGGCCCGGAACACGCCGTCGGCCAGCGGGCAGAAGGACCAGTGAAAGTTGTACGCCAGGTCCGCGAGGGGACGCAGCGGTTCGGGCAAACGCGGGTTAGTGCCGCGGAGGAGGGCGGTGTGGGTGGTGTGCATGGGTCGATTGGCTCGGATCGGTGAACGGAGTGCCGGAGGGTAAGCCGATCACGGTTGCCGAACAGAGGCAGGTCGAGATCGACCATATCGGAACACGCCATGAGGCCGACCCGCCCGGCCGGGTGTCACGCCCGGGCGCGGCACCGCCCACGGATTGATCATCGATCGGACTAAAGTGTGTGACAGAGCAGGAGGTCGGCGTGAAGGAAGTCGGCATCGGACAAGCCAAAACCCGGTTCTCGGAAATCGCCCGGCAGGTGAAGTCGACCGGGAAGTCTGTGCGCGTGGTGAGCCGTGGCAAGCCGGTCGTCGAGATCATCCCCGCGCAGTCCATCGATAGCGATCGCCCCTCGCGGCACGAGGTCATCGGCGAGATGAACAAGCTGCGGACCCGGCTCGCCAAGTCCTCCCTCGCGCAGATCCGCAAGGACATCGCCGAGGGTCGTCGTTGATGGACCGGGTGGTGATCGACGCCAGCGCGACGCTCTCTTGGGTGTTCGGCCAGGACGAGTCGCGGGCCGTGGAAGCTGTCCTGGAGAACGCGGGCGATCTGGTCGCGCCGTGGATCTGGCGGCTTGAGGTGGTGAACACCGTTCTTGTCCGCGAACGCCGCAAGTTGCTCACCCGAGCGCAGGCGGCCCGCGTGCTCGCGCTCCTCGACGCCCTCGGCGTGAACATCGTGCCCGAGCCGGCGCACCGGCAACTGTCGGCGCTCGCGGACATTGCCCGGCCGCATCAGCTGACGGCGTACGACGCGACCTACCTCGAGGTCGCGATGAACCTCGGACTCCCGATGCTCACGCTCGACGCGAACCTCCGCCAGGCATCTCGAGCGGTCGGCGTCAAGACGGTCGCTGTCGATATCCGTCCGAGCTGATCGGCTCAGCCCGACGGATTGCCGACACGGCTCACCGCCCCTGCTGCATGTTCGCCACCTTCATCGGCAGCCCGAACAGGTCGATGAACCCGCGGGCCGCCGTCACGTCGTACCCGTCCATCGCGAAGCTCGCGAGCTTGGGGTCGTACAGCGACTTCTCGCACGTCGCGCTGACGGCCTGCGCGCGGCCCTTGTACAGCTCGACCGTCACCTCGCCGGTCACAAACCGCTGCGTGTGGTCCACGAATGCCTGCAGCGCGTCGCGCAGCGGGTGGAACCACTGCCCGTAGTACACCAGTTCCGCGTACCGCAGCGCCACCTGCTGCTTGAAGTGCAGCGTGTCCCGCTCGATCGCGAGCTGTTCCAGCGACTTGTGCGCTTCGTACAGGATCGCCCCGCCCGGCGTCTCGTACGCCCCGCGAGACTTCATCCCCACCAGCCGGTTCTCCGCGAGCACGACCTGCCCGATCGCGTTGCGCCCGCCGATCTCGTTGAGCGTGCTGACGATGTCCTCGCCGCGCATCTCCTTGCCGTTGACCGCGACCGGGTTGCCGGCTTTGAAGCGAACACGCACCGTCTCGGCCTTGTCCGGCGCCTTGTGCGGCGGGACGGTCATCAGCCAGACCTCGTCGCTCACGCGCTGGTCCGGGTGCTCAATCTCCGCCCCCTCGTGCGAGCAGTGCCACAGGTTCCGGTCCCGCGAGTAGATCTTCTTCTTGCTCTGCTGGATCGGGATGTTCTTCTTCTGCGCGTATTCAACCGCCGCCTCGCGGCTGGTCAGTTCGAACGACGGGTCCTTCCACGGCGCGATGATCTTCAGATCCGGCGCGAGCGCCATGTACGTCAGTTCGAAGCGGACCTGGTCGTTGCCCTTGCCCGTCGCGCCGTGGCTGACGGCGTCGGCGCCGGTCTTCCGCGCCGCCGCGACCTGCCCCTTGGCGATCAGCGGGCGGGCGATCGACGTCCCGAGCAGATAGTCCTGCTCGTAGATGGCGTGGGCCCGGAGCATCGGATAGCAGTACTGCTCGACGAACTCCCGGCGCAGGTCCTCGATGATGAACTCGTCGGCCCCGGAGGCGCGGGCCTTTGCCTCGATCCCGTCGAGCTCGCCGGCGCCCTGGCCCAGGTCGGCCGCATAGGCGACGAGGGTGACTCCGGGATATCGCTCCTTGAGCCAGGGGAGAATAACCGAGGTATCCAGCCCGCCGGAGTAGGCGAGCACGATCTTCTTGGGACGAACGGGGTGCTGGTCGGGCATGTGCGCGTACTATATCCACCGCGGTTTTGACGACCCAGCGTTCGGACCAGCGCGTGCGCGCGGCCGACGCATTTTTTCAGGCGGTGCTTCCCTCAGGCCGCAGCGGTGGCCCCGGGCGCACGGAGATTCTTGGATGCTCGCGACGTTGTTCCCCGTGCCGACCGTCAACGCGTGCTCGCGTCTCGGCATCGCCGCCGCCCTGGCGCTCGCCTCCGCCGCTACCGCACAGATCCGCGTCGCGACGTGGAACCTCACCGAGTGGGGCGCGTCGGCCTCCGCGACGCGCCAGGCCGGGTTCCAGGCCGCCATCTTCCAGACCTTCTCCGGGCGCTCGATGACGCCCGACGTCCTGGTGATTCAGGAGTGTGACTCGGCGACCGCCGCCACGCTGTTCCTCAGCCTGCTCAACAGCGCGCCCGGATCGCCGGGTGATTACGCCCAGGGCACCTTCATCAACGGGCCCGACACCGACAGCGCCGTGTTCTACCGCAACTCCCGCCTGTCGCTCGTCGAGACGGTCACCGCGATCTCCGGCGGCGGCACCCCCGTGCGGAACATCATGCGGTACCGGCTGGTGCCCTTCGGCTATACCAGCGCCCCGCGGGCCGGCTTTTACCTTTACTCGGCGCACCTCAAGGCTTCCAACACCGCCGCCGACGCCCAGCGCCGCGCCGACGAAGCCACGCTCATCCGCAACGCCCTCAACGCGCTGCCCGCGGGAACGTCGTTCCTCTTCGCCGGCGACTTCAACCTGTACACCTCCGCCGAGGTCGCCTGGACGAACCTGACCGGCGCCGGCACGAACACCGCCGGGCGTCTGTTCGACCCGATCAACTCCGCGGGGTCGTGGAGCAACTCCTCGGCGTGGCGCTTCGTGCACACGCAGTGCCCGCTGCTGACCTCGAGCACGGGCCAGAACTTCGGCGGGATGGACGACCGCTTCGACTTCATCCTCATCAACGACGACCTGTTCGATGGCTCCGGGCTCGATTACATCGGCAACCCCGCGATCCCTTACAGCACCTCGACCTGGAACGACCCGAACCACTCCTACCGCTCGTGGGGGAACGACGGCTCGAACTACAACGGCACCATCAACGTCGCCACCAACGCGATGGTCGGGCCGGTCATCGCGCAGGGACTCGTCGATCACGCGAACGGCGTGAACTCTCCGCCGCACTTGCCCGTGTTCCTCGACCTGACCGTCCCGGCCAAGCTCGGCTCGCCGACGGGCACGATCGACTTCGGCACCGTCGCCGTCGGGAGCACGGCCCAGGTGACGATCGAAATCACCAACGCCGCGGACGTGGCCCGGTTCAGCAAGTCGGGCACGGGCTCGGGGATCGCGCCGCTGCGGTACTCGCTCGCCGCCACCACCGGCTTCACGGCCCCCGCCGGCAACTTCACGCGAACCGCCACCGCCGCCCCGGCCCAGGCCAACAGCCACGTCATCACGCTCAACACCGCCGCCCCCGGCACGTTCAACGGCTCGCTGACCATCACCAGCGACGACCCGGACGTCCCGACGCGCGTCATCGCACTCACGGGCGTCGTCGGCGGGAGCGGTCCCGGCCCACGCCCGCCCGGCAACTACGACGTCAACGCCGACGGGCTCATCGACGACAACGACATCTACGCCTGGTTCGGCCTGTTCACCGACGTCAACGGCTCCGGTGCCGTCGACGCCGAGGACATCGCGTTCCTCACCCGCGGCGTGCGCTGGTTCGAGAACGTCGATATCACCCACCTCCGGCGCTGAACTCTCTCACGCTGACCCTCACCCCGGCTTGCGGATCAGCGCGTCGTGCGGCGGCTGATCGTCGTCGGTGATGAACATGAACGCCGGCGGCAGGCCCGCCTCGCCCGCGTCCGCTATCTCCGCCGCCGCCGATTCATCCGCCGCGTTGCTCTCGCCCGCCGATGACCGCGGCTCCGCCTCCGGCTCCAGCGCCGCCTTCGCCTGGTCTGTCACGCCCACGCTCGTGAGCAGCGCGGCGAACTCATCGCGCGGCAGCGTGTGCGTCCCGACGACCAGCCACCCGCCCGGGCGGACCACGCGCAGCAGTTCTTTCAGGTGCGTCTCGGGATGGTCGGCGAGGACGTTGAGCCAGATCGCCGCATCGAACCCGCCGTCCGCCTCGCCCGCGAGCGACTCGGCGACACCCTCGCCCAGCGGCTCAAAGGCGACGTTGGGCCGCTGGTAGCGCCGCTCCGCGAACTCGAGCGCCTGGCGATCATCGATGAGGCACACCACCGCGCCCGACGGCCCGACGCCCCGTGCCAGCCGATCGGCGGCATACCCGGTGATGTACGGCGGAACGCTGACATCCAGCACGCGCGAGCCGGGCTTGAGGATTGATTCCAAGCGCGCATACCGCGCGATCGCGACGGGCCCCATCAAGTCCGCGAGCACCCGGCGCGCCGTGCACCGCACACGCACCTTCGCGCGCATCGGGCGACCATCCGGACCAACAGCGCCCGCCGTGCTCCCCGCGGCGTTCCCGCTCGGGCTCGCCGCGCCGCCCGTGCGTCCGCCCACGCCCGGCTCGGGCGGGAACGTCACGCGGAAGTCCTTATACCCCGGCCCGCGCTTGGAGAGCGCGCGGCGGAGCGGCATCGCCGACAGTTCCTTGTAATACACCCCGCCCGCGTGCACGCCCCGGCGCACGCCGAGCGCCGCCCGGGCCCGGTCGCCGATGCGCAGCAGCGTCCGCGCGATGGGCCAGAAGGGCGGGCGCGCCGGCACACGCGGCCACCCGCTCAGCCCGCTCTCGCGGTTTCGTGCGGATCTGTGCGTGCGTGCGGTCATCGTGTCGATCTCGGTTTACGCCCGGCCTGAAGCGTGCGCGCGGATCTGGCTCACGCCGTCGCGCCCGCCAGCCCGGCCGCCTGCGCGAACAGCGGCGCGTCCTGCATGCACCGTGCCGCGGCCCGCGGCGGGCGCCCGTTCCCCGCGTGCGGAGCGACCCGGATCCACCGCGTCGGGCGGTCCTGCGTCGAGATCGTGTACCCGTACTCCGCCCCCGCGTGCAGATCGCTCACGCGCTCCGGCGTGTTGCACTCGCGCGACAGGTGCAGCAGCACGACGTGATCCCGCGGCTCAACGGCGCGGACCGCCTCCGCCGCCTCCTGGTTGCTCAGGTGCCCGCGCCCGCCCGTGATGCGCCGCTTGAGAAACTCCGGGCGGGCTGAGGCCGCCTGCATCTCGGGGCAGTAGTTCGACTCGATCGCCAGGACGTCCAGCCCGCCGTCGTCGCTCAGGTGCTCCAGGAGCCCGGGCGTCACGCGTCCGACATCGGTCGCGAACCCCAGCACGCCCGCCCCGAGCCCGCGCAGGTCAAACCGCAGCACGCTCACGCCCAGCTCGTCGTGGTCCATCAGGCGCGGCCGCGCGTGCGCGTGCTCGTCGAGCGCGAACGGCCCGTCGAACTCCGCGATCCGCCACGCCGAGCGGAACGGCCCGTGCAGGTGCGGCGCGTGCCGACGGTGCACGCGCACCGTCGCGTGCCGGGGCATCGCGCTCGCCCAGCCCGGGTGCACGTGGTCCGCATCGAGGTGCGTCAGGAAGCAGTCGTCGATCTGGTGGGGCGACAGCCCGCGCTCGGCGAGCAGGCGGAAGGTCCGCCTGGGCGACAGCCCGAGATCGATGAGGCAGATGCGCGTGATCGACCCGCGCCGGATCGCGAGCACCGAGCAGTTGCCCGCCGAGCCGCTCGCCAGCACGCACAGGGCCGCGCCGTCCTGGCGCTCGGGGAGGGATCCGTCCAGAGTCAGCATGGTCGGTGCGTTCCGGGCCCTTTGGGGCGCTCGCGGGCGAACATCATCACGTCAGAGGTCGGAGGCCATCGGGGCCATCTGCTGCGAGGGTCGGAACCCGCGCTCGGGCTTGCCGAACCCGGTTACGAACCCGCGCGAACTGCCGGCGATGAACTCGGCGATCTCCCCGATCAGCGCACACCCGCCCGCCGCCTCGCGAAGCCCCGCCAGCACCTGCTCCTTGTGCATCGGCTGGTACAGGTACTTCATGAACGCGGCCTTCATCGCGTCGATCTGCTCGCGCGGCATGCCCGCCCGACGCAGCCCCACCAGGTTCAGCCCGCCGATCCGGTTCCGCTCGCTCACGATGCAGAACGGCGGCACGTCCTTGTTGATCCCGCAATCCCCGGACATCATCACCATCCGCCCGATGCGGCAGAACTGGTGCACCACCGCGTTCCCACCCAGCGTCACGTCCGGCCCAACCTGGCAGTGCCCCGCCAGCGCCGCCCCGTTGACCATGACCACGCGGTCGCCGACGACGCAGTCGTGGGCCACGTGCGCGTTGACCATCATGAAGACCCGGTCGCCGAGGATGGTCGGATGCTCGGCGCTGGTCGAGGCGTGCACCGTCGCCCCTTCGCGCAGCATGCACCCAGAGCCGATCCGCACGCCCGCCGTGCGCCCGTTGAACTTGTAGTCCTGGGGCTCCAGCCCCACGCACGCGTGCGGCCAGAGCTTGGTGCCGGCGCCGATCTGTGTCGGCGCGTGGTCCCCGAACACGTAGTTCCCGCCCAGCAGGCGGACGCCCGACCCGAGGGTCACGCGTCCGGACAGCACGCAGTTGGGCCCGATCTCGGCGTCGTCGGCCAGTTCGCACTTGGGGTCGACGACGGCGCTGGGGTGAATCCTCGCCATGTGCCTCCATCCTACGTCCGGCTGGGCGCGGTCGCGGCGTCGAATACCATCCCGCGTCGTCCATGTCGAACGCCCGCCGAACCTGCCCGCCTTTGCCCGCCCGGGTTGACCTTGGCCCTCGCCCGTACGCAGAGGCGCTCGAATATCAGCGGGCCTGTGTCGAGGAAGTCCTCGCCGCCCGCGACGCGGGGGAGCCCGACCCGGGCCGAATCCTGACCGTCGAGCACGTGCCGCCGGTGATCACCGTGACGCGCCGCCCGGGGGCCGCGGCCCACGTCCTCGCCGATCCGGAGCACCTGGCCCGCGTGGGCGTGACGCTCTGCGAAACGGACCGCGGCGGCGATGTCACCTATCACGGCCCCGGGCAGGCCGTGGTCTATCCGATTCTCGATCTCAACCGCTTCCACCTCCGCCTGCACGAGTACATGCGCCTGCTGGAATGCAGCGTCATCGACGCCCTGGCCGACTTCGGCGTGCACGGCTTCACCGACCCGGGCGCGACGGGCGTGTGGGTCACGCCGACCGCGGGCGGGCCCGCCGCCAAGATCTGCGCCATGGGCGTCCGCGTCCGCCGGTGGGTCAGCATGCACGGGCTTGCGTTGAACGTCTCGACCAATCTCGACCACTTCGGGCTGATCGTGCCGTGCGGGCTGCAGCGTCCCGTCACCAGCCTGGCCGCGATTCTGGGCGAGCGTTGCCCGGACCTGGCCCGGGTGCACGACCGCCTGTACGCCCGCCTGTCCGAGCGGCTGGCGGCCCGTCTCGATGCCGGCGCGCAGGCCTAGCCTCCGAACCCGCGGGCTCGACGGTGGTGCATGGTCCGTCGCCGGCCCCCGGCCGTGGAGAGACGCGCGTGCACGATCAACGCCTCGACAAACTCGCCGACGTCCTGGTGCGGTACTCGACCCGCGTCAAGAAGGGCGACGTGGTCTGCATCGCCGGCGAGGCCGCCGCACTCCCGCTGATTGAGCGCATCTACCTCGCCGTACTCAACGCCGGCGGACATCCCTTCTGGGCCCCGCGCAGCGAGACGCTGCACGAACTGCTCCTCTCGCACGGGAGCGAAGAGCAGATCGGCTTCCTGCACCCGACCGAACTGCACCGCGTGCAGACCATCGACGTCCAGATCGGCCTGTGGACGGAGATCAACACCAAGTACCTCGGCAAGCAGGACGCCCGCAAGATCGCCCTGCACCAATCCGCCCGCAAGCCCTGGTTCAAGGTCTTCATGGACCGGGCCGCTCGCGCCAGCGAGCCCGGCGGGCTCCGCTGGGTCGGCACGCTGTTCCCGACCCACGCCAACGCGCAGGACGCCGAGATGAGCCTGCGCCAATATGAGGACTTCGTCTTCGGGGCCGCCATGCTCGACCAGGCCGACCCCGTCGGGGCCTGGCGCCGCGTGCACGAGCGCCAGGAACGCGTCCGCGACTACTTGCAGGGCAAGAAGGAACTCCGCTTCACCGTCCCGGCGCACGACGGGCACGACGGCACCGACCTCCGCGTCGACGTCTCCGGCGCGACGTGGATCAACTGCGCCGGCATGGAGAACTTCCCCGACGGCGAGGTCTTCGCCGGTCCGACCCTCCCCAAGGCCGGCTTCGGCGTCGAGGGGCACGTCAACTACACCTATCCGGCGATCTACCAGGGGCGCGAGGTCCAGGGTGTCCGCCTGAAGTTCAAGGCCGGCCGCGTCGTCGACGCCTCGGCCCGCAAGAACGAGGCGTTCCTGATCGAAATGCTCGACCAGGACGCCGGGGCCCGCAACCTGGGCGAGATCGCCGTCGGCACCAACTACTCCATCACCGATTTTTCCAACAACACCCTGTTCGACGAAAAGATCGGCGGCACGTTCCACGCGGCCGTCGGTGCGGGATATCCCGAAAGCGGGAACACCAACGAGTCCGGCCTGCACTGGGACATGGTGTGTGAACTGCGTAAGCGGGGCACCTCTCCCGGGGGGTCAATCACCGCCGACGGGGTCGAGTTCCACAAGAATGGCGAGTTCCTGGCCGTCACCGGCTTCGCCCGGTGAGTGGGGGTGGGGGGGGGCGGGGGGGCTGTCGAAGGGTGAGGGCTGGGGCTTGCCTGCGGGCTGGGGCCGCCGTACGCTTCCCTTCCCGGTTTACCGCAGTTTTTACGACCGATTGACCTATGCCGACGATCAACCAACTCATCCGCAATCCTCGCCGCCCGCTTGCCAAGCGTTCCCGCGTCCGCGACCTGGACGAGTGCCCGCAGAAGCGTGGCGTGTGCACGGTCGTGAAGACGGTCACCCCGAAGAAGCCCAACTCGGCGCTTCGTAAGGTGTGCCGCGTGCGCCTCTCCAACGGGCGCGAAGTGACGGCGTACATCGGCGGCGAAGGGCACAACCTGCAGGAGCACTCGATCGTGCTCGTCCGCGGCGGCCGCGTGCGCGACCTCCCCGGTGTGCGCTACCACGTCGTCCGCGGGACGCTGGACTGCCTCGGCGTCGAAAAGCGCCGCCAGGGCCGCTCCCTCTACGGCGCGAAGAAGCCCAACAAGAAGTAATCATCACAGTCAGCGGCGAGCGCCCGGGCAGCGTGCCCGCGCCCTCGCCCCGGCAAGTAATCGCGGGACAGGCCCGCGGTGAACGAGTGGTCGGCCCTCACCCGTGGGACCGATCGACGAGCCCAAGGAGATCGCATGGCGGGTCGTTTCACCAAGAGCGAAGAGCAGCTGCGTCCGGACCCCCGGTTCAACGACCTGGTCCTGTCCAAGTTCATCAACTGCATCATGCGCGACGGGCAGAAGGCCCCCGCCCAGCGGTGCGTGTACGACGCGCTGGACCTCATCGAGCAGAAGCTGTCCAAGGAGACCGACCCCAACGCCCCCAAGGCGGCGATGGACGTCTTCCTCCGCGCTATCGAGAACGTCAAGCCCTTCGTCGAAGTCCGCTCCAAGCGCGTCGGCGGGGCCAACTACCAGGTCCCCATCCCGGTGAACAAGAAGCGCCAGCAGTCGCTGAGCTTCCGCTGGATCATCGAAGCCGCCCGCGGCGAGAAGGGCCGCCCGATGGCCAACCGCCTCGCCGATGAACTCTTCGCCGCCGCCAAGGGCGAAGGCAAGGCGATGGGCACCCGCGACCAGACGCACCGCATGGCCGAAGCCAACCGCGCCTTCGCGCACTTCGCCCGCTAAAACCGGCTCGACCGAGCCGGAACCGCTCAGCCTCTACCGCCGATCGGCCCGGGGTCCGCAACCGAGAACCCCGCCGCGGTTTGATCCGTATCGTTTGTTGACTCTCTTGCCTCTCGGTCCCGTTCACGCCCCTCGGCTTTCCGGGGGGCGTGTCGTTTGCGGGGCGCGTTCGTCTCTCGGGAGCCGGCCATGCACCCATGGGTCATGCTGTTGATCGCGGGCCTGCTGGAGGTCGTGTGGGCCGGCGCGCTCCCGTTGACCCGGGGCTTCACGAAGGCCGGGCCGTCGGCGCTGGTCATCTCCGCGATGATCGCCAGCATGTGGCTGCTCGCGACCGCGACGCGCTCGATCCCGATCAGCGTCGCCTACCCGATCTGGGTCGGCATCGGGGCGGCGGGCGCGTACCTGGCCGGCGTGCTCATCCTCAAAGAGCCCGTCCGCCCGGTGCAGATCGTGCTGCTATTGGTCTTGCTGGGAGCCGTCGTCGGGCTGAAACTCACCACCCCGAAGGCGGCGACCCCCGTCCCCTCCGCCGGATTGACCTCGAGCCCCGCACCCGCCGTCCCGCCCGCCTCTCGTCCTTGAAGCCAGTCAGGAGCCGCGATGCCCAAGCCCCCACGATCAGGACCGCCCAACCGCTTCGGCCCGTCCGGCCCCGGCCCGCGCGGTCCACGCGGCCCCGGCGGTCCACGCCGCGGCTTCGGCGGACCGGGTGGCGGTGAACCAGGCGGCGGCGGCCCCGGCTTCGGCGGTCCGGGCTTCGGCGACCGTGGTCGCGGCGGTCCGCCCCGGCGCGGGCCCGGTGGGCCGGGGGGGCCGGGTGGGCCCGGCTTCGGGCCGCGCTCCGGCCCCGGCAAGTTCGGCCCGCGCAAGCCCCGACCCATGCGCGACGGTCCGCCCGGCGATGGGCCTGACCTCGCCGGCCCCCCGCCGCAGATCGGCGGGGAGGATGTCCGCTTCATCGCCCGCGGCGTGCGCCTGGTGCACGAAGACGACGACGTCATCGTCGTCGACAAGCCGCCGGGCCTGGTGACGGCTGACCCGTCCCGCGCTCAGGCCGCCGCCCCCAACATGCGCCCGTCGGCCCGCGTCGGGCAGACGCTGTTCGACTTCGTGAAGCGGCATGTCCGCTCGACGACGCGCCCGCGCAAGCGCCGCGACGAGGACGGCAATCCGGCCGACGCGCCCGGCCGCGTCTGGGTCATTCACCGCCTCGACAAGGAAGCCTCGGGCCTTCTGGTGTTCGCCAAGAGCCTGCGCGCCTTCGACGCGCTCAAGGCCGAGTTCGCCAGCAAGAAGGCCCAGCGCCTGTACGTCGCTGTCGCCGAGGGCGTCATGGGCGAGGTCGGGCTGACGAGCACGCGCCAGTCGATCATCGACGACTTCGGCCCGGGCAGCCGCGGCCCGCGCCTCGGTCGCGAGGGCGAATCGAGCCAGCCGCGCCCCGCGATCACGCACTACCGCGTCGCCGCCGTCGGCAACGACCGCACGCTGCTGCACGTGCGTCTCGAGACCGGTCGCAAGAACCAGATCCGCATCCACATGCTGGAACTCGGGCACCCGCTCGTCGGCGACGCCCGCTTCAACGCGCGGACCAACCCGATCAACCGCCTTGGTCTGCACGCGGCGGAGCTCGGCTTCACGCACCCCGGCACGCGCCAGACCATCCGCTTCAGCAGCCCGCCGCCCGCCTCGTTCTACGCCTCCGTCGGCGCCGCCCCGCCTACGGGCAGTCTCGAACTCGAGATCATCCGCACCGGCGCACGCCCCACCGGCGCCGGTCAACCCCAGAGCGACCCCTCGCCCGACCGCGAGGACACCTCGTGGGACAGCGTCGCGCAGTGGTACGACCGACTGCTGGAAGACCGCGGCAACGACCACTACGAGCAGGTCATCCTGCCCGGCACGCTCGAGCTGCTCAGCGCCCAGCCCGGGCAGCGCGTGCTCGATGTGGCTTGCGGGCAGGGGATTCTCAGCCGGCGTTTGGTGCAGCGGGGTGTGCACGTGGTCGGCGTCGACGCGGCGCCGCAGCTGATCGAGGCCGCACGCGAGCGGACCGCCGCGCTCAAGGTGTCAGCCGCCCAGCCGGCCGACGGCGAGCAAACCACGCCGATGGGCGAAGCCGAGTTCCACGCGCTCGACGCCCGCGACCTGGCGAGTCTCGGCACGCTCACCAAGGCGGAGTTCGACGCGGCGACCTGCGTGATGGCGATCGCGAACATCGACCCGCTCGAGCCCGTGCTGCGCGCAGTCGCCGCGCTGCTCAAGCCCGGCGCGCCGCTGGTGCTCACGCTCTCGCACCCGGCCTTCCGCGTGCCCGCCGCGAGCGACTGGGGCTGGAACCAGAATCTGAGCCGCCAGTACCGGCGGATCGAGCGTTACCTGGGCGAGTTCCGTCGCGACATCACGATGCACCCGGGCAAAGCCGCGGCGGGCGCCGACCAGCGCACCACGCCGACGTTCCACCGCCCGCTGGGCGTGTACGTCCGCGCCCTCGCCGACGCCGGCTTCACCGTCGATCGCCTCGAGGAATGGGTGAGCAAGCGCGAAGCCACCAGCGGCCCGCGCGCGCCGGAAGAAAACCGCGTCCGGCTGGAGTTCCCGCTGTTTGTGGGGATTCGGGCGGTGCGGTCACGCGAGCAGCAGTGACTCGCCTGCGATGAGGCGCCGCCTCATCCCCCCGCACTCCCCTCCCCGCCCGGCAGCGTCATGCTCCACGGGTTGAGGTAGTCGTCGATCCCCTGCTTCGTGATCGGCTTGCCGCTGGTGTCCGGCTTGCCCACCAGCGTTTCGTACGCGAGCTGGCGCACGGTTTTGCCCTGCTTGAACGCGTCCTTCGCGAGCGCGGCGGACGCGTCGTAGCCGATCACCGGCACCAGGCTCGTGCACATCGCCAGCGACCCTTCGATCAGCGATTCGCACCGCTTGAAGTCCGGCTCGAGCTTCGCGCCGTTCGGGCCGTCGAGCAGGTTGTCCACCAGCGTGTGGCACGAGCGCGTGAGCAGGTGCACCGAGTCGATCACGTTCGCCGCCATCATCGGCATGGCGACGTTGAGGTCGAGCAGCGAGCCCACGCCGCCCAGCCCGCCGAGCGCGACGGCGTGGTCGTTCCCGATCACCTGGCAGCACGCCATGATGACCGACTCGCAGATGACGGGGTTGGTCTTGCCCGGCATGATCGACGAGCCCGGCTGCACCGCCGGCAGCACCAGTTCGCCGATCCCGCAGCGCGGGCCCGAGCCCAGCCAGCGGATGTCGTTGGCGATCTTCGTCAGGCTGACGGCGAGCGTGCGCAGGTGGGCCGAGGCTTCGACGAACCCGTCCTTGGCGTGCTGGGCTTCGAAGTGGTTCGGCGCTTCGCGGAAGTGGATGCCCGTCACGCGCGTCAGTTCTGCCGCCACCATCGAGCCGAACTGCTCGTGCGTGTTGATGCCGGTGCCGACGGCGGTCCCGCCGATCGCCAGCTCGCCCAGCGTGTGCAGTGCGCGGTGCAGGCGCTCCTCGGCGTGATGGATCTGCGACGCGAAGCCGGAGAACTCCTGCCCGAGGCGGATCGGCGTCGCGTCCTGCAGGTGCGTCCGCCCGATCTTCACCAGCTTGTCCCACGCCTTGGCCTTGGCGTCGAGAGACTCGGCGAGCCGCTTGATCGCCGGGAGCAGTTCGTTGTGAATCTGGATCGCCGCGGCGAGGTGCATCGCCGTCGGGAACGTGTCGTTGGACGACTGCCCCATGTTGACGTGGTCGTTGGGGTGCACGCCGCCGTCGGCGAGATACTGCGCGTCCTTCGATGAGCCGATCGGCTTGTGCCGGCGCAGGCAGACGATGTTGGCGACGACCTCGTTGACGTTCATGTTCGTCGACGTGCCGGAGCCGGTCTGGAAGATGTCGACGGGGAAGTGGGGGGCCAGCCCGCCGAGCGCCGGCAGCCCGTCCTCGATCTCGCGGCAGGCTTCCATGATCGCTTTGGCCCGCGGCTCGCTCAGGCGGTGCAGCTTGAGATTGACCGCGGCGCACGCGGCCTTCAGGATCGCGTACGCCTTGATGACCTGCTCCGGCACGGGCCGCCCGGAGATCTGGAAGTTCAGCACGGCCCGCTGCGTCGACGCGCCGTACAGCGCGCTCGCGGGCACGGGCATCGGGCCCATGGTGTCCTTCTCGGTGCGGGTCGATTGGCTCGTCGCGGTGCTCACGGTCGTCTCCTCTTGCGTGACGGGGCAGTGTACGAGCCGGGCGGCGAAAAGTCCGAGAAACCGCGCTGGCCCGCGCCGGCGGCGCAGGCCGGTGAACTTGCCTGGCTCCGGGACCATCCCGCGCTGCCCCGCTCAGGGTGCGCGGATAACCAGCCGAGGGAGCACCTGACCGGGTCGGCGTGCTGCGCCCCGCGTCGGAGGCCGTGCAATGAAGAGCGGGCAAGCATCCGTTCGGTCCCGTGGGTACTGGTCACTGCTGGCGGCGATGACGTGCGCGATGGCGGGCGCGGCGTCGGTCGCCCACGCTGAACCGCCCGCTGCGGACGCGCCCGCCCCCGCCGCGACGCCCGCGTCGAAAGCGCCCGCGGCAAGCGAGCCCGCGCCGACCAAGCCCGCCGCGAACCCGCCCGAGCCGAAGTCGAAGCCGCCCGCCGCCAAGGCTGAGAGTGCCAAGGCCGACGCGCCGAAGGCGGACACCGCCGCGCCGGCGAGCACCGATGCTGCCGCCGAAGCCGCGAGCGAAGACGCAGGCCCGCCCTCTGCGTACGCCGCGCCGGAACTGAAGGTCGTCGCCCGCGCGCCGTTCGGCGCCGCCAGCGGGCAAGCCGGCAAGATCCCGTCGCTGCCCGCGCGCGAGGAGCGCGGCAACGTGATCATCCAGATTCTCCTCGGGCTCACGCTCACCGCCGTCGTCGTCACGCTGATGACCGCCGCCCGACTGTCGCGCCTGCAGCGCGCCGACGGACGCACCGAGCGCGCCCTCACCGTCGGCGTCAAGGTCGTGCTCGCCACCGGCGGGCTGACAACGCTGCTGGTCGGCGTCGGCACCGTCGCCGCTCACGGCACGATGCAGTTCGCCCGCGCACAGGATCGGGTCTCCACGCTCGGAGAGCGGGCCCGCCTCGTGCACGGCTTTGCCGGCGACATCGAGCAGTTCCGCCTGGCTCTCCGCGAGTTCACGCAGGACAACTCCGAAGCCAACTACCGCGCGATGAACAACACGCTCGCCACCATGCGGGCCCGCGTCGACGCCTCGGCCAAGACCATGAGCGCGGGCGAAGAAGGCCGCTTGGTCGGCCAGCTCAGCGGGGCGCTCGCGCAGCTCGAGCAAGCCGCCGGCGAAGTCGTCGCGCTGCACGACGAGCGCGTCGGCACGTTCCAATCGCAGACCTACACCACCGCGGTGCACATCTCCGAACTGCTCGCCCGCCTGGGCACAGAGGTCAAGTCCCGCGAAGGGGCGGCGGGCGCGCTCGAACTCGCCCTCGCCAACGCCACGTACCAGCAGGCCCGCATCGGCTTGTTCAAGTTCCTGCGCACCGATCAGCCCGCCGACATGCAGGAAGCCATCGACCTGATCGCGAATAGCCGCACCGCCCTCGACCGCGCCGGTGCCCGCGTCAAGGCGCCCGAGTTCAAGCAGAGCCTTCAGGAAGCGACGGACGCGCTGGCGTTCTGGCACACGCGCCTTGAACGGCTGCTGGAGCTGACCTCGCAGCGCGATCAGGGCCTGCGCGACAACGTCACCCCCGCCGCCGATGCGTTCGCTCAGGCGGCGCAGCAGCTCGACGACGCCTTCGCTAAGCAGACCGTCGCGGCCCAGGAGGACATCAACGCGGCCATCGCGGCGACGATGTACAAGACCGCGGGCATCCTGCTCGGGGGCGTGCTTCTCGCGGCGTTCGCCAGCCTGGCGCTGGTCCGTTCGTTCCGCGTGGGCATCGTGCCGGTGATGACCTCGCTGCGCCGTGTGTCGGCGGGCGATCTCACGGTGCAGCCGATCAACTCCACCGCGCACGACGAACTGGGCGAGGTGTCGCGCTTGACGGACTCCGCGGTCGCCGCGCTGCGCGACGTGCTCGGCGAGGTGTCCACGTCCTCGCAGGACGTCTCCGCCGCGGCGACCGAGATCGCCGCCAGTGCCGAGGAAATGTCCTCGAACGTCGGCGAGGTCGCGCGGCAGGCCTCGCTCGCGTCGGAGGCGGCCGGCGCCGCCGGCAACACCGCAACCAGCGGCGGGCAGATCATCGGGCAGACCGTCTCCAGCATGCGCTCGATCCACGAGTCCGTCAGCGAGACCTCGCGCAGCATCCAGGAGCTGGGCAAGCGCAGCGCCGAGATCGGCCGCATCATCGAGGTCATCAACGACATCGCCGACCAGACCAACCTGCTGGCGCTGAACGCGGCGATCGAAGCGGCCCGCGCGGGCGAGCACGGCCGCGGCTTCGCCGTTGTCGCCGACGAGGTCCGCAAGCTCGCCGAACGCACCACCAAGGCTACCGAAGAGGTCGCCACCAGCATCCGCGCCATCCAGCAGGGGACCGAGCAGGCGGTGCAGGTCATGGCCCGCGGCAGCACGCTCGTCGACACCGGCGTGGGTCACGCCGACAAGGCCAAGGCGAATCTTGAGACGATCGTCAGCGGCGCGGGCGAAGTCGCCAGCATGATCAAGGCGATCCACGCGGCGGGCGAGGAAGCCGGCGCCGGCGCCAGCCAGTCCGCCGCCGCCGCTCAGCAACTCTCCGCACGGGCCGAGCAGCTCCGCACCATGGTGCAGCGGTTCAAGATCCGCGGCTGACCGGGCGTACGCGCGACGCGGGACAAGTTACTCGGCGAACGCCGTCTCCCCGCGCGCGACGCGCCGCAGCGCCGAGAGAATCTCCGTCGGCGTGCAGAGCTTGTCCACCATGCCCCACGCGCCGGCGTCCATCAACCGATCGACCAGCCCGTCCCCCTGGCGCCCGGTGTAGAAGACCACCTTCGCCGGGCACCCCGACGCGTTCATCGCGCGCACGACCTCCAACGGATCGGCCCCGGGCATGGTCAGGTCCATCAGCACCACGTCGGCGGCTTCCGCTTCGGCCGTCGCCTGCACGCGATCGGCCCGGTCGAGCGTGCCGACGCACACCATGTCCGGCTGCCCGCCGAGCAGCGCGGCCCACGCCGTGCGCAGTTTCGGCTCATCGTCGACGAGCAGCACACGGATCGCGGCTTGTTGGCTGTCCCCCATCACGCACCTCCGCTTGACTGGGCCGCCCCGTTCGAGCCGGGCGGGGTGGGCATCGAGTCTACCGCGCGGGCCACGGCGCGACGGACCGCCGCGACCTTCGGCTCGGTCACCGTGATCACGCGCGGGTCGCCGTCCGCATTCGCGCCGAACTTCACCACACGCCGACGCGCACCGCCCGCCACGAGCCGCTCGATCTCGTCCGCCGTCACGCGCTCGTCCACGATGAACACCGCCGGCCGGTGGTCCTCCGGCGCACGGTCCACGATCTCCGCCCCAGTTCCCACCAGCACGCCCCGGGCGATGGCGCTCAAGCGCGGGTCCGACACGCGGATCACGCCGATCAGGTCACGCCCCGCCGGCGTGCCCGCGGCCTTGGGCAGATACACCGTGAACGTCGCCCCCGCGCCGGGCTGCGACTCGACGGTGATCGAGCCGTTGTACCGACCCAGGATCTGGTACACGATCGCCAGCCCGAGCCCCGTGCCCCGCCCGCGCGCCTTGGTCGTGAAGAACGGCTCCAGGCACCGGGCCCGCACGTCCGGCGTCATGCCCGGCCCGTTGTCGATCACACGGATCAGCACCTGGTCTCCGCGCCCCCCCGCCGACGCCTCGACGCGGATCAGACCCGCCCCGCGCTCGCGCAGCGCGTCCCCCGCGTTCTGGATCAGGTTGAACACCACCTGCGTCAGCGCGTGCGCGGGGATCGCCGCCGGCGGCGCGCTCTCCAGCCCGTGCCCCGTCAAGACCACGCCTGTCGGCAGCACCGCGCGGCACAGCGCCTCGACCTCCGGCCACCACGCCATCAGCCCCGTCACCTCGTCCGACAGGTGCGGCTCGTCCGGATTCAGGGCCAGCATCCGCAGCCCGCCCGCCAGCGTCCGCAGATACTCCGTCGAACGCCCGAGGCTCGCCAGCGATTCCTTCCCCGGCTCCGGCACCGGCAGCGCGTCGAGCGTCCCGAGCGCCATCCGCATCGGCAGCAGTACGTTCGCCATGTCGTGCCCGAGGCCCGCCGCCAGCGTCCCGAGGGCCGCCATCCGCTCGCTCAGGCTCAGCCGACGGAGCGATTCTTCGAGCTCCGCCGTGCGCTCTTCGACGAGCTGCTGCAGGTGCTCGCGGTGCCGATCCAGTTCGTCCTCGACGGCCTTGCGCACCGTGATGTCCAGGTTCAGCCCGGCCATGCCCAGCGCCCGCCCGCTCGAGTCGCGCATGATCTCCGCGAGCGACTCGATCCACCGCACCGTCCCGTCCGGATGAATGATCCGGAACTCGACGTGGAACTCCGGCATGTCGCCCTCGACGCACTCGCGCACGTTGTCCAGCACGCGACGGCGGTCGTCCGGGTGCAGGCTCCGCATCCACACGAGTTCCGGGTTCACGTTCGGATCCGGCGTACGCCCGTACAGCGTCCACATGAACTCGGACCAGAACGTCTGCCCAGTGCGAAGGTCCGCCTCCCACAGCCCGACGCGTGCCCCGCGCTGCGCCCGGCGTGAGCGCGTCTCGCTCTCGCGCAGCGTTTCCTGCGTCGCCTTCAGTTCGTGCACGTCCGTCGCCGTGCCGTACCACCGGGCCTGCTCCCCCGCGCCGACGCGGTACGCGCGGCTGAGGTGCCAGCGGTACGTCCCGTCCGTCATGCGTATCCGGTGCTCGCACTGGTACACGTCGCCCGTCGCGACCGCCTGGCCCCACGCGTCGATCGTCCGCTGCTGGTCCTCCGGGTGCAACACCGGCACCCACTCCCACCCGGCGCTGTTCTCGCTCAGCCCGGAGAACCGGCGCGACTGCGAGTTGTAATACAGCACCTTCCCGTCGCTCGACGCAACCCACACCAACTGCGGCATCGCGTCGGCGAGCTGGCGGAACCGCTCTTCGCTCTGCCGCAGGGCCGCCTCGGCCTCACGCTGCTCCGTGATGTCGGTGTTCGTTCCGAACCAGCGCACGATGCGCCCGTCCGGCCCGCGCAGCGGCTGGGCCCGCGTGAGGAACCAGCGGTACGTTCCGTCCTTCCCGCGCAGGGGGAACGTGTCCTCCCACGGGATGCCGCGCTCGATGTGGTCGAAGAACTTCCGCTCCACGCGCTCGACATGGTCCGGGTGGTGGATCGCCTTCCACCCCTTGCCGCGCATCTGGTCCAGCGTCGTGCCCGAGTAGTCGTACCACCGCTGGTTGTACCACAGCAGGTACCCGCTCGCGTCGGCCATCCACGCGAACTGCGACATGTTGTCCGCCAGCGTGCGGAATCGCTCTTCGCTTTCTTTCAGCCGCGCCTCGGCGTGCTTGCGCTCGGTGATGTCCTGAACCGTCCCAACCATCCGCACCGGCGTCCGACCTACGAACGTCACGTCACCCGTCGCGACCACCCAGCGCATCCGCCCGTCGGTGCGGCTGAACACGCGGTACTCCGCGAGGTACACACCGTCCCCGTCCGGATCGATCGCCCGGTCCACCGCCTCCAGCGTCGGCCCAACGTCCTCCGGGTGCAGCCCCGCGAGGAACATCTCCATCGTGACCGTCTCGTCCGCACCGACACCCCAGATCTCCCGCACCCGCGCGTCCCACCCGATCGCCCCTGTCGTCACGTTGTAGTCGTGGATCCCTAGCTCCGCCGCTTCTTTCGCCAGGCGCAGCCGCTCGGCGCTTTCCAGCAGCGCCTCCTCCGCCGTCTTCCGCTCGTGCACATCGATAACGCTACCGACGTAGCCTGCGAACTCGCCGTCGCTGTCGAACAGCGGCCGCCCCGCGTCGATGGCCCAGCGGTAGTTGCCGTCGCCCGTCATCACGCGGTAGTCGAACATGAACGGCGCCCGCCGCGCCGCGGCGTCCATGAACACCTGGCCCGCGCGCTCGCGATCGTCCGGGTGCACCGCCTGCAGCCACCCGAGCCCGAGCCCCTCGCCGGGCGTCTGCCCCGTGAACTCGTACCACCCCGCGCTCAGGAACGTGCAGCTGTTGTCAGTGTCGCACACCCACAGCATCGCGGGGGCCGTGTCGGCCATGGTGCGGAAAGACCGCTCGCTGAGCACCAGCGCCTCTTCCGCCGCCTTGCGCAGCGAGATGTCCTGGATGACGCTGATGAAGTACGACGGCTCGCCGCGCTCGTCCCGCGCCAGCGATGCCGTCAGCTCGATCGGCACGATCGTGCCGTTCTTGCGGATGTACCGCTTCTCCATGGCGTACGTGCCGATCTCGCCCGCCAGCAGCCGCCGCGCGTTGTCCCAGTCCGCCTCGAGGTCTTCCGGGTGCGTGATGTCGGCGAACGACGTTCGCAGCAGGTGCTCGCGCGTGTACCCGGTGATCTGGCAGATGCGGTCGTTGACGCGCAGCCACTTGCCGTCGAGCCCGACGTGCGCGATGCCGACCGCGGCGTTCTCGAACGTCACGCGGAAGCGCCGCTCGCTCTCGCTCAGCGCCTTTTCCCAGCGTAAATGGTCGGACAGATCGTAGTAGAAACAGACCACGCCGTACCGCCCGTCGGGCATCGTCACGCGGTCCAGTCGCCAGTCGTACCGCTGCGTCTCGGAGATGTCCGCGCGCTGCTCGGTGGTATCGCGCGAGTGATACGCCTCGCCCGTGCGCAGCGTGTGCCGGAAGCGTTCGAGCGCCTCGCTGGCGAAGGGTTCGGGCCAGATCGTGCGCAGCGCTTCGTCGAGTCTCCGCCCGATGAGCGGGCGCACGTTCTTGAACGCCTCCCGCGCCCCGGCGCTCGCCATCGACAGCCGGAAGTCCGCGTCGACGACGTACACGCCGAACGGGTTGTCGCGGATCAGCGCCTCGAAGGTCTGCTGGTTGCGGATCAGCGCCTGCTGCCAGACCTCGCGGTCCGTCACATCGCGCACCAGCCCGAACATGCGGCGTGGTTCCCCGCTCGCGTCCCGCTCGAACTCCGCCGTGAACTCGATGCACCGCTCCGATCGGTCGGTCTGGCGCCAGATGCGGCACTTCGTGCTGAACGCGCCGCCGCCGCGCTGGGCCGAGTCGAGGGCCGCGATGAACGCGTCGCGGTCGTCCTCGTGCAGAACGTCGCGGATGAACTCTTCGCGGTTGATCGGGCCGCGTTCCCGCGCACGCCCGAAGATCTCATAGATCCGGTCGTCCTCCCACCACGCCACGTCCGCCACGGGGTCCCACTCGAACACGCCCAGCCCGGCCGCCCGCGACGCCAGCCGCCGGCAACGGGCCGCCCGCACGCGCTCGCTGACATCGATGGTGCACCCGACCAGCCGCACGATCGCCCCGTCGGCATCGCGCACGATCGTGAAGCGATCCTCGATATCCAGCCAGCGCCCGTCGCGATGCCGCACGCGGTAGGTTGTCAACCCCGTGTCGCCCTCGGTGGCTTCAAACTGCCGCCAGACATCTTCGAGGTCGTCCGGGTGGATCTGCTCCCGCCACCACGTTCCGGTCGCGGGCACTTCGTCCGTGCCCCAACCGAGCACCTCCCGCAGCCCGTGAAACCGCTCGACACGGTCAAGCCGCGGGTCATAGTCGTACAGGATCCCGTTTACCGCCCGCGCCGCGAGGCGGAACTGTTCGACGGCGTGCGCGGCGTCCGCGCCATGGGCCGCTGGGCGACTCACTCCATTGGGCGTCCCCGCCGCGCTGCCGCGTGTGCTCGACTCTTCTTCCGCCATGCACCGCGAGGTTAGTTCGAGCGCCGCATGAGCGGATCTTCATCACCCCTCCCGCCGGCGCATTTACCCCCGGATGAGCCGCCAGATGGCACCCGCCAGCAGCACCAGCAGCGGCACGCCCACCACCAGCCCCCACCGCAGCGCCCGCAGCCCCGCCTCGCTCATCGGCGGGATCAGCGCCGTCGGCGCCGCCGTCGCCCCGCTCGCGATCAGGTCTTCCTGCCCGGCCAGCCAGTGCACCGACGCCTCGAACAGCTCGGCGTTCCCCGGGGCCACCAGCGTCGGGCGCCCTTCCACCATCCCCGACGCGCCGGCGATCTCGTCAAAGAACCACCCGTTGCTCCCGACAATCATCACGCGCTGCGCCCCGCCGCCCACGCGGGCCCCCGCGCGTTCCACGCTCGCCACAACCGTCCACGGCCCGTCGCGATCGTCCCGTGCCGAATCCGGCCCCGGCGGGTTCACCACCCCGGCCCGCTCGTTCACCGGCACGCGCCGAAACTCCGACCACTGCGACTCCGCCCACGCCGCCCCGCCCTGGTTGTCAATCACCACCACCGGCCGCGTCGTCACGCCCGACACTTCGCGCACGCGCAGCGGGATGCACCACAACAGATCCGTCCGCAGCCCGCGGATCGACCGCGCCACCGGCGACGCCGCGTCGTCATTCCCGCCCGCAGCCCCGCTCAGCGGATCGATGATCGCGAACTCCGCACCGACGAGCGTGCCCGTCTGCGTCGCCACACGCCGAAGCAGCGGCCGCGCCGTGTCCGCGTCCACGCCAAGCGGTTCCAGGAACTCCGCCAATGGGTCCGCCTGCCCGATGCTCGGCAGCGTCGACGGGTTGAGCGAGACCAGCAGCGACTCGCCCCGCGCCGTCAGATCGCGCAGCACGCCCGCGAGTTTCAGCATCCGCTGCGCCGTCTCCGGCGAGTCCGCCGCCGCCGGCAATACCGCGTACACCACCGGGCGCGTGCCGCCCGGATTGATCGGCGTCAACGTCGGCGGCTCGGCGTCCACCGCCACGGCCCACTCGACAACGTCGATCCCGCTCAGTTTCAAACGCTGCACCAGCCCGCTGAAGAGCCGGAACTCCGGCCCGAGTTTCACGTTCGTCCCGTGCGTCAGCACCACGATCGGCCGGGCCCGGCCCGACAGTTGGATCAGCGCCGCCGTCACGAGGTCTTCCGTCCGCGCCCGCGTGTCCGGGCGAAGGACCGTGTCCCCCGCGCCGGTTCGCACGGGGAACAGCGCCTCCAGATCCAGGCCCGTGAGCCCAGCCTGCGCCGCCCCGCCCCCCCCGCCCGCCGCCGCGCCGCTCGCTCCACCGGCGCGAACGACCAGCGCCGCGCTCGATCGCTCCAGCGTCCGCGCCGCCGCCAGGATCGCCGGCCGCGGCAGATCGTCCAGCACCGCGCCCACCGCCGCCAGGCGCTCGCGGGCCGCCTGCGCCGCGGGCACCAGTTCGCGCACGCGCGCCAGCGTCTCCGCGTTCACCGCGCCCGCGCGACCCGCCGCGACCGTCTCCAGGCCCGTGTGCACACCCTCGAGCTGACGCGTCAGGTCGCCGATTACGCCGCGCAGCCCGCTCGCCGCCGCATCGAGCGCCGGCACCGGCGTGCCCGCCACGCGCTGCCGCGCCGTCGCCCGCGCCGATTCCGCGGCGGTTGCGAGATCGCGCCCGACCAGCCGCGCCACCGCGCCCGCGTCGTCAAAGAACTTTTTCAGGCCCGCCGCGGCGTCCCCCGCGGGGATCGCCCGCCCAGCGCTCACCAGCCGCTCCGAAAGTCCGGGCAGATCGGCGCCGAGCGCCTCACACCGCGCCACGGCGTCGGCAACGCCCGCGTCGACGCGCGCGATGTCCGCGCTGAAGGCGCTCATCAGCCGCGTCAGCACGGCGTCCAGCCGGCCCGCCGCCCCCGACGCCGACAGGTCGATCGTCGAGACCGTCACCTCGTCGCTGGCCCGGTCGATGCTGTCGAGCACGTCCAGCGTGCGCCGGGCCGCGACCGGGTCGCTGGCGCTCGCGCTGTACACGATCACCACCTCGTGCGCGTCCTTCAGCCCGTCCAGCACCTGCCGCGTCTTCGCCGACAGCCGATGCTCCCGCGTCGAGGTCGCGTCGATCACCACTTCAAACCGCGCGGCGAGCACCCCCAGCACGACCAGCGCGAACGTCCACGCCAGCGCGACCACCACGCTGCGCACCGCCAGCGGGGCCCGTTTCATCGCCACCTCCGCGATTGCAGCACCAGCGTCGCCACCATCAGACACCACCCGATCGCCGCGACGAAATACATCACCCGCCCCGTCCCGATCAGCCCGCGATACAAGTCCGCCGCCTGCGTTCGCGGCGAGATCGCGAACACCGCCTCACGCACCCTCTCCGGCAACTCCGGCGCGATCCGCGACGTCGCCACCTCGAGGATCAGCAGCGTGAACAGCGTCCCGAGAAACGCCAGCGGCTGGCTCGCCGTCAGCACCGTCGCCACGCACCCGACCGCGAGGTACAGCATGCCGAGCAGGATCAGCCCCAGATACCCCGACGCGATCGAGCCGTAATCCGGGCGCGACAACCACCCGAGCACGCCGACGTACACCAGCGTCGGCGCCAGCATGCTGACAAAGAACCCGACGCCCGCGATGTACTTCCCCGCCACCACGCCCAGGTCGCTCACCGGCGCCGTCTGCGTCGCCTCGATCGTCCCCGAGCGCAGTTCCTCGCTCACGAGTTTCATCGAGATCGCCGGCGCGATGATCAGCGCCAAACTCCACCACGCCCCGAAGAAGTCGCGCATGCTCGCCGGCCCGCCCGGCACCAGCGTCCACGCGACGAAGAAAAGCCCCGATAAACACAGGAACAGCGCCGTCACCACCCAGCCGAGCGGCGAGCGGAAGAACGACGCGTACTCGCGCCCGGCGATCGCCAGCATCGCCCTCACGCTGGGCCCCCCGCCGGACCAGCCCCAACTCCGCCGGCCGCCTCGTCTTCGATGATCTTCACAAACGCCCGCTCCAGCGAAGCGCGGCTGCAACTGATCTCGCGGACGCGCCAGCCCGCCGCCGCCCCCGCGATCGCGTCCCGCAAATCCCCCGCGCCCGCCGTCGGCGTGATCAGCACCCGCACCCAGCCATCTTCGAGCATCTCCACCGCCGCCCCGTGCACGCCCGCGAGCCGACGCACCCGCTCGCCCAGGTCGCCCTCGCCGCCGCGGGCTTCGAGGGTGTACGTCTGCCCGCCGGCGCTCTCGCGGATCGCCTCGGGCGTGCCGTCGGCGAGCAGCCGCCCGCGCGCCATGACCAGCACCCGGTCGCACGTCTGCTCGATCTCCGGCAGAATGTGCGACGACACCAGCACCGTTCGCTTCTCCGCCAGCGTGCGGATCAGCGACCGCGTCTCGCGGATCTGCGTCGGGTCCAGCCCGCTGGTCGGCTCGTCGAGGATCAGCACGCCCGGATCGTGCACCAGCGCCGCCGCCAGTCCGACGCGCTGCTTGTACCCCTTGCTCAGGTGCCCCGTCCGCTTGCGCGCGACATCGCTCACGCGGCAAGTCTCCATCGCGCGCCCGACCGCCCCGCGCGCCTGCCGCCGTGGCACCCCGAATAGCCCCGCCCGGTACATCAAGAAGTCCACAACCCGCATCTCACCGTGCAGCGGGGGTGTCTCCGGCAGATATCCGATCATCCGCCGCGTCTGGATCGACGCGGTCAGCGTGCTCTGACCGGCAACTTCCGCAACGCCGGTAGTGGGGGGGATGTACCCGGTGATGATCCGCAAAGTCGTGGTTTTCCCTGCGCCGTTAGGTCCAAGAAGGCCAACGCACTGGCCGACGGGAATGGATACCGACAGGTTACTGACGGCAACCTGGGGTCCAAACTGCTTGGTGACCTGACGGAGTTCAATCATGGCGGGCCCGGATAACCGATTTCATCGGCTCCCGGAGGCGGTTCGATGAGGGATCAACGTACGCGTTTTCACCCCCCGGACGCGGGTGGCTGGCGGAAGCCATCCGATCCGGTAGATTGTGCGAACAGATGTGCGGGTCGTTCACCCTCTTGGCGCGGAACTTGATACAAGCCGATTCAAGATACGGTCGGCCGCCGCGTGAACGGCCGGCGTCGGGGTGGAGTGTCGGGTGAACGTGATGGAACCGTTTCGGCCCAAACTGTTGATCATCGCCGGCTCCCAGGTTCGGGCGTCGTCGCTGTCGGCCGCCCTGTCGGGGGTGTACGACGTGCGAGTCATCGACGGCCCGACGCTGTCCGCCGCCGCCACCGAGGGGGCCGGTGCCTCCGGCACCATCATGCAGGGGATCGACGCCGTCCTGTGCGATGCGGGCGCGCTGCCCGCCATCACCGGGCGCCTGTCCGACAGCGAAGCCTCCGCCACCCTGGGCGCGATCGGCGAGGGGGTCTGCCTGGTCGCGATGGACGGGCGGCTGGTGTGGGCCAACGAGCGCTTTCGGCGGTATGACGAGCAGACGCGGGCCCGCATCGTCGCCGTCTGCCGACGCGCCGCCACGCAGCTCGAAGACCAGATGCTCGAGCAGGAGGGCGCAGGGTTCAGCGCGAGCGCGAGCAAGTTCGAGGTCGCCTCGCCGGACGAAACGCGCTTTTACGAAGTCGTCGTCTCGCCGGTGCGTCAGCCGCTGGCCGCCGGCCCGGGCCGGGTGGACCGCGTCGCCGCCGTCATCTGGGACGTCACGCTCGCGAAGCGGACGCAGCAGAAGATGGACGCGATCGACCGCGCGGGCGGCGAACTCGTCCGCCTCGACGCCGAGAGCATCCGCAAGAAGCACGTCTCCGAGCGGCTCAAGGTCCTCGAAGAGAAGATCGTGAAGTTCAGCCACGAGCTGCTGCACTTCGATCACCTGGCGGTGCGCCTGATCGACGAGAAGTCCGGCAAGCTCGAACTGGTCATCGCCTCGGGCCTGTCGCGGGAAGCGATGGAGGTCGAGCTGTTCGCCCAGAAAGAGGGCAACGGCATCATGGGCTTTGTCGCGGCGACCGGGCGCAGCTACCTGTGCGCCGACGTCGCCAAGGACCGGCGCTACGTCATGGGCATGCACGGGGCCCGGAGCTCGCTGACGGTCCCGCTGCGCCTGCAGGACCGTGTCATCGGCGCGTTCAACGTCGAGAGCGAACACCTGGCCGCGTTCACCGAGGAAGACCGCCAGTTCGCCGAGATCTTCGCCAACCACATCGCGATGGCGCTGCACATCCTGGACCTGCAGGTCGTGGAGCGCTGCGTCGCCGCCGAGAGCGTCACCGGGCGCGTGCAGGGCGAACTGAACGAGCCGCTCGACGACATCATGAAGGAGGCCAGCCTGCTGCGCAACCAGGCCGGCTCGGACCCAACCTTGCGTCAGCACATCGAGCGCATCATCGCGGACGTGACGGCGATCCGCCAGCGCGTCAGCGACGCCGCCAGCGGCCCGCAGACCATCCTCGGCGCTGACCGCGCCCTGGCCGGGCTCACCATCGACCCCGCGCTCGACGGCAAGCACGTCCTGGTCGCCGACGACGAGCCGAAGATCCGCCAGATCATCCGCGACGTGCTCCGCGGCAAGGGCTGCCGCGTGGTCGTCTGCTCGGACGGCACCGCCGCCATCGAAGCCCTCGAAGCCTCACGCGTCGGCGGGCCGGCCCGCTTCGACCTGGTCGTCAGCGACATCAAGATGCCCGACCGCAACGGGTACGAGGTCTTCAGCGCCGCCCGCAAGGTCTCCAACGACCTGCCCGTCATCCTCATGACCGGCTTCGGCTACGACCCGCACCACTCCATCGTCCGCGCCAGCCAGGAAGGCCTCTCGTGCGTCCTCTTCAAGCCGTTCCAGATCGAGCGGCTGATGGAAGAAGTCAAGAAGGCCCTCGGCAACGCGCCCGTCAAGGCCTGAGCCGGCTGCGCGCGGCGTTTACGACCACACCGCGCGGCTGATCCACGCGCCCAGTAGAAACGCCCCAACGCCCAGCACCGCGTTGGCCAGCATGTTCGCGCCCGCCAGCCCGTACGCGCCGCGGCGGATCTGCTCGCCCGTCTCGAACGCCAGCGTCGAGAAGGTCGTGAACGCGCCCATGAACCCTGCCAGCAGCACCGCGCGCGTTTCCACGCTCACGCGGGCCGCGCCGCCCGGGACCGTCTCCGCCAGAGGCCAGATCAGCCCGAACAGCAGCGAGCCGAGCACGTTGATGCCGAGCGTCGCGATCGGCAACGCGCCGGCCGCCGTCCCCGCCAGCAGCCGCGCCACCAGCGCGTACACACCGACGCGCGCCAATGTCCCCGCGGTCCCGGCCAGCCCGATCAGCAGCACGCGTGTCAGCATGCCCGGATTGTCCCCGCGCGCCCGCCCTCAGGCCCGCGGCGACCACACCAGCAGCGTCACCCCGCTCGCCGCCAGCGGCACGGCCATCATCCACAGCGGGGCCGGGTGATGGAACACGTACGCCGCGGCGACCCCGGCGCCGACGGCGAGACACGCGCCCAGCACCGGCCATCGCCACACCGTGATGGCGAGCACCGCCAGCGGGCCCGCCACGCCGAGCGCCGGCAGCAGGCTCTTGACGCCGTCGGAGACCACGTTCATCGCGGCAAACCAGACCCAGAACGCGGCGACGACGCAGACGATGACCCGGGCCGCCAGGCACGCCGCGGCGGGCCACTTCCAGCGCGGCCGCGCCGCCGCCGCGCTGCTGGCACCGACCGAACCGTGCTCGCCGGGTTGACTGGTCATGCCATGCTCCGTGTTAGTGTTTACTATACTACCCGCAGATCGGTCGGCGTGCACGCGATCTGTGGGCGGGGGTGCGCGAGTTTTCTCGATGGCCGACGCTGCGCTCGTCACGTCCGTCCATCCGGCGTGCGGCTGGCGCGGGGGCGCGATGGTGAATCCGTCGCGTCGGCCTGTTCATATACTTCGGGCATGATGGGATGCCGAGCGTGGGTGCGGGGTGATGGTCCGGGGCGCGGGACCGGCGTGCTGGCCGCCGCGCGCTCGCCGTGGTCTGGCCCCGCGTGGTTTGCGTGGACGATCGCGGTCGCGGTGATCGCGGCGTTCGGACTGACGCCGACGGTGCGGGCCGCCCCGAAGGCGCCGTCGCCGGCTGGGACTCCCGCGCCGGCGCCGAGCGCGACGCCGCCTCAGGCACCCCCGAGCATCGCCGTCCCCGCCGGGCGGGCGGCGAAGAACCCGTACGTGATCACGCTGCACGGCGAGATTGACGAGTGGTCGGCGCGGAGCGTGCAGCGCCGCATCGCGCACGCCGAGGCCGCCGGCGCCGACGTGATCATCTTCGACATCGACACGCCCGGGGGGAGCGGGCAGGCGATGCTGATCATCGCCGGCGCGATCAAGAAGACCGCGCTCCGCACCGTCGCGTGGGTCAATCCGGACGCGTATTCCGCGGGGGCCGTCATCGCGCTGGCCTGCGGCGAGATCGTCGTCAACGACGGGGCCGCCCTCGGCGACGCCCTGCCGATCATCATCGGGCTGACCGGCCTCCAGCCGCTGCCCGACGCCGAGCGCGAGAAGATCCTCGGCCCGATCATGGCGGACCTGGTCGACTCGGCCCGCAAGAACGGGCACGACGAGATCATGGTGCAGGGCTTCATCCGTCGCGGCGTCGAGCTCTGGCTTGTCGAGCACGCCAAGACGGGCCAGCGACTGTTCGTGACGGCGGAGCAGTACGAGCAGGCCGTGGGCAAGAAGCCGACCCGTAGCACGCCGCGGGTTGCGTCGGTGACTGGCCCGGTGAGCCAAGCGCCCGCGGCGGCCGGTCCGCCGCCCGGCTCGCCCGCCGCCCCGGGTGAGGGCGCCGCCGCCCCCTCCGCCGATGAGCCCGCGCGGTACATCCCCGCGTCGCCGAACGTCTCGCCGGATCTGGCCCGCGAGGTGGACCAGAACCTCGCGCTGCGCGGGCGCCTGACCGCACGACCGGACCTTTCCGCGCCCGAGCACGCAGGGCAATACCGCGAGATCGAGTACGTCGCTGACGGCTACGGCGTGCTCACCTTCCGCGCCGAGGAACTGCTGCGCTACCGCATCGCCGTTGACAAAGTCCGCGACGATGCGGACGTCCGCGCGTTCTTCGGCAGCCAGACGCTCACGCGCTTGAACGAGTCGTGGTCCGAGCGGCTGGCCCGGTTCCTCAGCCTCATGCCCGTCAAGGGCTTCCTGCTGGTCGTCTTCCTGGTCGCGCTGTTTGTCGAGATGACCCACCCCGGGCTGGTGATCCCGGGCGTGATCGCGGGCGTGGCCCTGGTCGCGCTGGTCGTTCCGCCGATCCTTGTGAACATGTCGGCGTGGTGGACGGTCGCCGCGATCCTCGCGGGCATCATCCTCATCGCGTCGGAGATCTTCCTGTTCACGGGCCTGCTTGTGCCGGGCATATTGGGTGTGATCCTGCTCTTCGGCGGGCTGATCGGGGCGGTGCTTTCGGGCCCGGGCTCGATCTTCTCCGGCGCCGGCGGCGACGGGACATACGCCGTCGCCACGCTGCTCATCTCGGGCCTGGCTACCGCGGGGGGGATATGGCTGGCGATGAAATACCTGCCGTCGGTGCCGGTGTTCAACCGGCTGGTGCTGCGTGACGGCGACCCGGACGAGGGCGGGGTGAGCACCATCGATCCCGACGCCGCGGGCGAGACTTTGCCCGTCGGGACCGAGGGCGTGTCCATCACCCCGCTCCGGCCCGCCGGGCGGGTGCAAATCGGAGACAAGATCCACGACGTAGTGGCCGATCTTGGGTTCATCGACGCCGGGCGGCCGGTCCGCGTGGTCGCGGCCGACCGCTTCCGTACCATGGTCGAAGAAGTCCGCCCGGACCGCCGCGCTGACGCGGCCCCGAGCACCGGAGCCTGAACGCCGTGGAATCGCTGGTCATCTGGGGTCTGTGCCTGCTGGCCTTGTCGCTCCTCCTGGTGATCGTCGAGGTGTTTGTCCCGTCGGCGGGGCTGATCTCGATCGTCTCCGCCGTCGTCGGCATCGCCGGGCTGGTCTGCCTGTACCGGCACGACCTGCTGTGGGGCATCTCCGGCACGCTGGCGATGCTCGTGCTCGTGCCCGTCGTGTTCATGGCCGGGCTGCACGTCATGCCCAGCACGCCGCTGGGACGACGGCTCATCCACGGCGACACCATGGAAGAGCAGCCCGTGCTGCGCGAGCCCTCGACCGATCAACTGGCCAAGCTCGTCGGGTCCGAGGGGACGGCGATCACCGACCTCCGCCCGGTGGGCACGGTGCAGGTCAAGGGCGAACGCGTGCAGGCCCGCTCCGAGACGGCGCTGGTCCGCACGGGCACGCCGGTGCGCATCACCGGGGTGGACGGGCTGGTGCTGACGGTCCGCCCGATCGCCTAAGGGCGGAGCGATCCGCGTTTCTCGCTCGCCGCGCCTACAACCCGGCTATGGCCAAGCGCGCCCCCAAGGTCGTCGAAGTCGGCGAGCCGCTGACGGAATCCGGCCCGGCCCACGCCGTCACGCTGCTGTCGCAGATCATCGGGCACGAGCGGGCCAAGGGCGTGCTGCAGGCCTCGCTGGCGAGCGGTCGGGTGCACCACGCGTGGATTTTTCACGGGCCGGCGGGCGTCGGGAAACTCACCGCCGCCGTCGCCTTTGCCGCCACGCTGCTGGACCCGACCACCGCGCCCAATCTCAGCGGCGAGCTCGAGCCCGACCCGGACAGCCAGGTGCAGCGGCTGGTGCGTGCGGGCACGCACCCGGACCTGCGCATCGTGACCAAAGAACTGGCCGCCGTCTCCGCCGACGACCGCACCCGTGCCGGCAAGCAGATCACCCTGCCCATCGAGGTCATCCGCGAGTTCGTGATCGACCCGGCGTCAAAGTCGCGCTCGATGGCGCACCAGCCGGTCGGCGGCAGTGGGGGGGACGCCGGTGCCGCGGGCAACGGCGGCACCCGCGCCGGGCGCGTGTTCATCATCGACGAAGCCGAACTCATGGACCAGCGCACGCAGAACGTGCTGCTCAAGACCATGGAAGAGCCGCCCGCCGGGTGCGTGATCATCCTGGTGACGGCGAGCGAGGACCGGCTTCTCCCGACGATCCGCAGCCGCTCGCAGCGCGTGGGCTTCTGCCCGCTGGGCGATCAGGAGATGCACCGCTGGCTGGAGCGCCGCACGCCGGGCGAGGGCGAGGCGGAACTCTCCCCGGCGCGTGGCACTTGGGTGCTGCGGTTCGCGGGCGGCTCGCCGGGGCTGGCGGAAGTCGCGATCCGCTATGACCTGTTCGCCTGGCAGGAACAGCTCGGGCCGATGCTCGAACTCGGGTACCGCGGCAAGTTCTCGCCGGATCTCGGCACGGCGATGGCCAAGATCATCGACGACCGCGCCGCCGAGGCGGTGAAAGGCCGGCCCGAAGCCAGCAAGGACGCGGCGAACAAGCAGTGGGCCCGGCGGATGCTGGCGTTTGTTGCGGAGGACGCGCGGGCGCGGCTGCGGGGCGTTGGCGGGCTGTCGGGCGTGAAGGCCGCGACGCCCGACCCGGACGCCGTGCGGCGCGCGATCGCGGCGATCGACGCCGTCGCCGACGCCGAACGCCACCTGGGCAGCAATGTCAGTATGGCCTTCCTGCTCGACGCGCTGGCCGGGCGAATCTCGGCGTGATGGACACGCCGGGTACCCCCACGCTCCGCGTGGGGCTCGCCGCTCTGTCCCCTGGCCTCTATCCCCTGTCCCCTATTCAGCCCTGAATGCTCAGCGGCGTGTAGTTCGATGAGCCGGAGCGGACGTCCACCAGGCCGTCGCCGGGCGTGACGCTGGCGGCGCGGCGGTTCTCGTCGGCCGTCTGGCGCGAGCGCTCCTCGGCGAGCTTGCCCATGAGCATCGTCCAGGTCTCGCGCTCGTACTCGAGC
Source organism: uncultured Phycisphaeraceae bacterium (assembly GCA_964615765.1). GTDB lineage: Bacteria > Planctomycetota > Phycisphaerae > Phycisphaerales > UBA1924 > CAZTQN01. The sequence continues at coordinate 11,570 of CAZTQN010000024.1, read as the reverse complement.
AGTTCGAGCACCTTGTCGCACCGCACCGGGTCGCGCTCGAGGTTGGCCTCGACGAGCTGCGCGTACATGAACGTGTACACGCCCGCGACGCGGTTGTACAGCTCGCGGTCCGGCTCGGGCTTGGCGGTGGTCAGCAGTTCGAACACGATGTCGCGAGCCCGCGTGATGCCCTGGTACGCGGGCTCCCAGGCCTTGTTGTGCAGCGCGTCGCGCCCCTGGCGCAGGAAGCGGATGGCCCCTTCCAGCAACATCAGGCGCAGCTCTTCCGGGCTGGCGGTCAGCACGCGGGTTCGCAGGTAGGCGTTGGCGTCGGTGGTGGACATGGCGTGCGGTAGATCGGTCCGAGAGTGTGCCGACTGAAGGCCTGATGAAGACGTTTTTACCGGCCGATCGGCGGCTTACCGTGCCTGCGTGGTGGTCTGCGGGTTGATGCGGGTCAGGGCGCTCTGCTGGCGCTGCAACTGGGCCAGCGTGGACTCCAGCCCGGCGAACTGACGCTCCAGCGTCGCCCGCCGCGTCGCCAGCCGCCGGTCGAAGTCGCTGATCCGGTCGTTGTTGCGCCGGATGGTCTCTTCGATCGCCCGCGACCGCCCCGTCAGCTGCCCGTTGACGCTGTCGAGGTACTTCTCGGCCACGCGCACGACGCGCTCGGCGATCCCCAGCGAGGTGTATTGCACCGGCGCGGTGTTGGGCGTCGAGACGCCCGGCTGACCGCTCACGGGCACCGTGTTGGGGCGGTCCGCGATCACCTTGGCGCCGACCAAGTCCGCGACGGCCTGCGCGTCGGTCGCGAGCGCTTCGCGCAGCTTCGCTGAGTCGACGCGGAGCTGCCCGCCCGTCCCGACCGTCACGCCGATCTGCGACAGGTTCTGGTACCGCCCGGACACGCCCAGCGGGCGCCCGGACACGGTCTGGAACAGCTCGAGCCGCAGCGAGTTGGCCGTGGATTCGCCCAGCAGCGGGCCCCGGACCTCCGTCTCGCGGTTGAACGTCGTGGATTCCTGGATGCGAGAGACGAGTTCGTTGAACGACTTGGCGAAGTCGTTGACGGCCTTCTCGATCGACGCGCTGTCCTGCGACACCGTCACCGTCACCGGGTTCGCGTTCGACGAGCGCACGTCCAGACGCAGCCCGTCCACCAGCCCGTCGAGCGCGTTGGTGTTCCGGCTCACCAGGATCGAGCGGGCCGGATCCTCAGACCCGAAGAACACGCGGGCGTTGCTCCCCTCGGCGATCGTCGTCAGGCCCGGGTCCGCGCCCGTGGTCTCGACGATCAGACGACCGTCCGAGCCAGCCAGCGTCGACGTCAACCGAAGGCGGAACGGCGTCGCCGACGTCCCGTCGGTCACGATGTTCGCGTTCAGCCCCGCGCGGGCCTCGTTGACCTTGCCGACGACCTGGTCCAGCGTGTCGCCCGCGGCGAGCGTGATCGTCCTGCGGAACGACCCGTCGATGCGGTTGGCCAGCCCCGTCCCGCTCGCGGTGCCCGCGATGTTCAGGTTCCGCGCCACCGACCCGGCGGTGTCGCGCACCTCGATCCGCGAGCCGCCGGCGCCCGGGTTCTCTTCTTCCAGCAGAATCCCGCTGCCCGAGTCGTTGATGCGGGCGATGACGCCGGTGGTGCTCTTCTGCCCGTTGATGGCGTTGAGCAGATCGGCGACGGAGCGGACCTCGGCCCCGATGGTGATGCGCCCGCGCACGCCGCCCGCCCCGATGATCTCAAAGGTGCCGGTCCCGATGCCGGTGTTCCCGTTGAGCGTGCTGACGCGCGTCGCCGCGGAGACGTACTGGCGCTCGACGCGGTCGCCGCTCAGCGTCGCCGACGCGACGCCGGCCGGTTCGGTGTCGATCCCGAGCGCCTCGGCGAGCCCGCCGGTGATGATCAGGTTCTCCGCCGTGCTCCCGGTGCGGTCGCGCACGACCAGCCCGTTCCCGCGCGACGAGAGTTCGACGGTGACGGCCCCGCCCGTGCCCGTGTTGATGGCCTGGATGATGTCGTCGACCGAGCCCGAGGTGTCGATCGTCAGGTTGAAGTCGGTCCCGTTGCGGGCGTTGATGGTGATGGTGTTGTCGCGCGGCGGGTTGCCCGCGTTGAGCGACGACGCCAGCGTGGTGTTGAGCCCCGCGAGCACCGCCGAGCCGGTGATCAGCCCGGCCCCGCCGGTCGCCGCGCCCACCAGCCCGAGGTCTTCCGCCGCGCCCGAGCCCGCGCCCGCGGGCACTTCGAAGGTGCTCGACCCGGTCGAGGTGTCCGTGAGGGCGAAGCCCCGCCCGTCGGCCCGGACGCTGAGGGTCACGCGGTTGCCGGTCTGCTCGGCGATGCGCTGCTTGAGCTGCTCGACGGTCGCAACCGGGCCGGCGGTCTTGGCGCCCTGCGAGTCGTACAGGTCGCTGATGTCGATGTTGAACGACCCGCCGTCGCGCGTGCGGATGGTGAAGTCGAAGCTCGCCGTGCCGGCGGCGGAGTTCAATCGCACGCCCGACCCGTCGCGCAGCGAAGCCAGCGTCGTCCCGTTGCCGATCGTGTACACGTCGGTCCCGGTCAGCGTCCCGCCCGAGGCGGTGGTCGTGAGCCCGAGGCTCTCGGCGGTGCTGTACCCGGCGGCGCTGCGCACGCTCAGCGCAGTGCTGGTCGACCCGCTCTCGTCGGTCAGGACGAACTTCCCGCCCGAGACGCTGGCCCGCACGCGGGCCGTCCCGTTGTTGTTGATCGCCGCTAGCACCTCCCTCACGCTGGCGACGCGCGAGAGGTCGACCGTCGCCGAGGTCCCGCCGCGGTCGGTGATGACGATCTTCCCGCGGCTGAGCCCGAGCCCGCCGTTGAGCTGGGAAAGGTCCGTGTCGCTGTCCAGCCGCGCCCCCTGCGGCTCGACGACCACGCCCGTCAGCCCGACCGAGACGCTGTTGCGGTCGGCGAAGGCGCGGGAGAGCTGCTGCTGGGTCGAGACGCCGCGATCGACCAGGAAGGTGTACGTCCCGGCCGCGGCGTTGTTGGACGCCGTCGCCGAGAGGACGTCCTGGTTTGAACTCGACGCCGTCCGAGCGCTGAACACCCGGTTTCGGGCGAACGACTCGGCGATGGTGCGCAGCCCGCCCAGGCGGCTGTTGAGATCCAGGATCGCGGCCTGCTGGCGCTGCAGCTCGCCGATGCGGCGCTGCACCAACGTGCGCGGTCGGGCTTCGATCGAGAGCAACTGATCGATGATGCCCGCCGAGTCAATCCCGCTGATCAGACCCGTGCTGGAAGAGATCCCGCTCATCGATCACCTCGCGCGCCCGGGCGAATGTCCCGAGCTCCCCAACCCCGTCTCTCTCCCCGATCCCCAGTTCTGTCCCCAATCTCTACTTCCGTGCCTTGCGCCGCCGACGCCTGCCAGTGCCTGAGTGCTGCAAGACCGTGTCGATCATCTCGCCCGCGGGCTCAGCCCGGAACCGGGGACGGTCCAGCCCGGCCTTGCGCAGGGCGAGTACGTCGCACGCCCATCCGCTCAGCACGCGTTGGAACATGGCTTGCGCCACCCGCTCCGCCTCTCCGCTGTTCCCACCCGTCTCCCCGGTCGCCTGCGTCGTGTCCGTCTGTGCCCGCATGTCGACTCCTCGACAAGCCAGCCGGTCGATCATCGGACCGCCTGCTCGGCCTGCCTGAAAAACCCCGCCGCCGTCACGCACCCCCGCCCCGATCCCCTCTCCCCGCCCCCGGCACACATCCCTCTCGGATCCACCGGCATCGGCCGAACCGTCCGCCGACTTGCCCGTACCCTCTGAACGTCGGCCAGATGGCCACAGTATGTTCGGTTTTTGTTTGTATCAAGGCGACATTCTGGTCGCACGCGCGGGCGAGGCCGCACAGCCGGTGCCGTCTTGTTCCGGCCCCGCCCGTTCCTGACCCACCTGCTCCGCCGCTTCTTCAGCCGGCGCGTCCGCCGACCCGATGCCTTACTTCTGTATCACCCCGCTCGGCCGCCTCCGCTGAACTCCCCGCCCGAACGACACCCGACGCCATGACGACGATGACGACGCTCTCCAGAACCGCCCGTCTCGCCGTCGCCGGCGTGAGCCTGCTCCTGCTGCTGTCGGTGCTGGGCGTGCTGGGGGCCGCGCTGTTCACCTCGGGCACCAAGCCGTGGTTCCTGATCGGGTTTGAGCTCGTCACGCTGATCGCCGCGGTCTTCGGCCTGCTGTTCGGGCTGGGCCGCCTGCGCGAAGGCCCGGCCATCGGGCTGACGTGCATCGCCGGCTCGGTCCTGACTACGGCGCTGCTGGGCTATATCGGCGCCGGCAAGCAGGTTGCCGGGTTCAGCCTGTTGCCGGTGATGGGGGGGCGGGCCGTGCTCGCCGGCGTGCTGCTGCTGATCGCCGCGGTCGCCGTGCTGTCGCGTCAGCCGTCGCGGTCATGGCCCGACGCGCTCCGCGGCGTGATCCTGCTGATCGTCTGCCTCGCCGGGACGGCGGGGCTGTGGTTCCTGATCCCCGCCGCCCGCGGCTTGGGCGTGCCCGTGCCGCTGAAGGTTGTCGTCGGGCTGGTGCTGGCGCTGGTGCTGCTGGGCGTGTTCGCGGCGGGCGTGCACAAGGTGATCCGTGCCTTCGAGCACGGGCGTCACAACGCCGCCTGAGCCCGGCGTTTCTCAGGCTTTTTTCGCATCTCGGCCGTCCCCCGCGCCTCACCCGCGCGCGTACCCTCACGCCCTATGCCGACCCGAACCGCCCGTGCCGCCCGCCCCGCCGCTCGCGCCTCGCGCAACGGCACACCCGCCCGCTCATCCAAGCCCGGCAAGTCTTCCAAGCCCAAGTCTTCCAGGCCGGCCAAGACCAGCAAGCCCGCGGCTCGCGCGACGGGCGCGTCGCTGGTCGTCACCGGCACCATCGGCATCGACACCATCGAGGCCCCGACCGGCCGGGCCGAGAGCGTGCTGGGCGGCTCGTGCACCTACTTCTCCGCCGCGGCGAGTTTCTACGGCCCCGTGCGTCTGGTCGCTGCCGTCGGCGAGGACTTCCCCGCCGAGCACCGCGCCACGCTCAAGCACTTCAAGTCCATCGACACCGCGGGCCTGGAGATCCGGGCCGGGAGCAAGACCTTCCGCTGGGGCGGCAAGTACCTGGCCAACATGGATCACCGCGAGACGACCTTCACCGATCTCAACGTCGTCATCGAGGCCCCGCCGCCGGTGCCCGAGCAGTTCCGCGACAGCCGCTTTGTCTTCCTTGCGAACATGCACCCCGGCCTTCAGGCGCACATGCTGAGCCAGTTCCCGCGCCGCGTGCTCGCCGTCGCCGACACGATGGACCTGTGGATCAACACCGCCCGGGCCGACCTTGAGAAACTGCTGCGCCAGGTCGACGGGCTGGTGCTGAACTACGACGAAGCCGAACTGATGACCGGCAAGCGGAACCCCGTGACCGCGGCCCGCGAGATCCTCAAGTTCGGCCCGCGGTTCGTCGTCGTCAAGAAGGGCGAGCACGGCGCGCTGCTCGTTCACAAGGATGGCATCGGCGCTCTGCCGGCCTATCCCGCCGAGATCGTCATCGACCCCACCGGCGCCGGCGACAGCTTCGCGGGCGGCATGATGGGCGCGCTCGCCGCCAGCGGCGCGACGACCGCGAAGAAGGCCGCCGACTTCACCACCGTCCTCCGAGCCCTCGCGCACGGCACGATCATCGCGAGCTTCAACATCGAGAGCTTCACGCTGGGCCGCCTGAAGACGCTCAAGCCCGCCGAACTGAAGAAACGCTACGACGCGTACATCAAAATGCTGCGCGTGCACGACGGGATCTGAGTACTCCGGGTACCTTGCCTGCCAGTTTTTACATCCCGCTCGCGCGCTGCCGGCGTTTCGCGTCGGCGGCCGCGTCGGGGCCGAAGATCTTCTTGGCGTAGTGCGCGATCATGTCTGGGTCGAGCTGCTGCGCATCGGGCCCGATGGGGGCGGTGAGCTGCGGCTCGGCGTCCAGGTCCGGCGGGGGGAAGCCTTCCGGCGGGCCGTCCTCGACGCGAAGCTCCTGCCCGTCCTCCGGGTGCTCGCCCTGCCAGATCTCGCCGACGCGCCGGTAGTCGTTGGGGCTGAAGCGGTACAGAATCCGGTGCAGGCCGGCCGCCTCGTGCTTGGCCGACTCCGGGAACTTCGAGTTGGCGATCTCCGGGATGGGCAGCAGCTTGCCGATCGGCACGCCGCTGAGTTTCTCGAGTGCCTTCGCGTACGCGACGATGTGGACCCCGCCGCGGACGAGCAGGAAGCCGACCATGGCGCGGGCGGTCGGGTGCGAAGTCATCTCGTACACGCGGATTTTGTTGGCCCGCGCGCCGCACTCCAGGAAGAAGTTGTGCAGAAGGTCGAGCCGGAGGTTGCCGCTCGAGAACACGTTCTGCCCGCTCCAGAAGTTCCCCTGCGAATCGCCGCACACGGCCTGCTGGCCGGTCGCGATGTAGTGGTACGAGTTGCGGAAGTCCGCGGCTTCTTCCAGCGGGGCGTCCGCGGGGTCCTCAGACCGCGCCGTCGCGCCCGTGAGCATCAGATTGATGGCGTACGACACGAGTTCGATGTGCCCGAACTCCTCGGCGGCGATGTTGGCGATCAGGTCGTAGTACGGCCGGATCTCGGCCCGCCCGCGCAGGTTGAACGACTGCATGGTGTAGTTCATCAGCGTGGACATTTCGCCGAACTTCCCGCCCAGCAGTTCCTGCACGGCCGCGGCCCCGTTTGGCGCTGGACCGTCGGGCATCGGCAGTTCGGTCATAATCCGGTCGACACGCAGCACCATGGGCAAGTCCTCCCGCCGCGCCACGCGACGTACCACACGGTCGCCGCCACCTGTGAACCCGCTGTGAGTGCCGCCTGAATCGGCTCCGCTCCCCCCGGACCGGACACGGGTGAACGCGGCGCGCGTGCACGGACGGCCCGCGCGAGCGTGAACTACGCTGAGGACGTGCCGACCCCGCGATCTTCCGCCCGCCACGCCGCGCCAACCCCCATGCCCGCCGACGCATCCGACCAACCCGGCTCCGCCACCCCGCCCGAAGGCTCCCCCGACGCGCTGACGTTCGAGGCCGCGCTCGCGCAGGTCGAGTCGATCATCGAACGCATCGAGTCCGGCGAGGTCGGCCTCGAGCAATCCCTCGCCGACTACGAACGCGGCGTCCGCCTCATCCACCACTGCCGCCACACCCTCGACCGCGCCGCCCAGCAGGTCGAAGACCTGACCAAGCGGCTGGAGGGCGGGCAGGCGGAGTAAGCGCGGTCGCGACCGAGCCTCCCCGCCGCTTGCCGCGGCCTCGGCCCACAAAATCACACAATCTTCTCTTTTGACCAAGGCTCGTCGCACCCGGCGTCGCGAGGTCGAAGGTACGGGGCATTGTGCCCCGGGCCGTCGGTCCGTGCGGAGGGTTTGCCATGAGTGGGTCTGTGATCCCGTCTGTTCTCGTGTCGCTGTTGCAGGCGACCAGCCCCGCGGCGTCGACGCCTGAGACAGGCCCGTCCCTGCTCTGGTCAGCGGAACACGCGGCGCTGATGGACGGCGTCGACATCGAGGCCGAGATCCCGGGCCTGCCGCCAATGGGCGAGGCGAAGACGCCGCTGCTCGCCGCGGTGGATCGCGTTGCGGCCCGATCGCAGGAGCCCGTGCGCACCCGCGGCCTGCTGCTGATGCGCATGAAGTACGGCATCGAGTGCTACGCCCCGAACATGACCCCCGAAGAGTTCGAGATCACCCTCGCGCGGACCCTTCTTCTTCCGGCCGCGCAAGTCGGGCGGGGGTTGCGATTTGAGAGCGCATTGAGCGTGTGGGCGGGGGAGGCGACGCTCGGGCCAGCTGGCCGCGCCACGCGGGCATCGCTCACCTACTCGTTCCCGCCCGACGGGATCACGTGGTTCGGCGACGGCCCCGGGCCGGAGCCCGGCGCGGACGACCCGAACCAGCTCAACTTCATTCTGACGGCGGCCTTCGGTCACGTGGACATCGGGCGTGAGTGGATCCGTCAGGGCGTCGCCGCCTGGCGCAAGTCCGGCGGCCTGGAGTTTCGCGAGGTCGGCGACGCCGGAATTCCGCACGATCAGGTCAGCACTCGGCGCGCCAGCGTCGGCGACCTCCGATGGGGCGGCATCCTGATGGACACGGGGACTTCGCCCGGCACGCTCGCGGCCAACGCTTTCCCCAGCTTCGGCGGCGACATGACCATCAATCTCGTCAAGTTCACCCCGAGCCAGTTCCTGAGCCCCGACAACGCGTACCGCTACCTGCGCAACGTGATGGCCCACGAGATCGGGCACGGGCTGGGGTACGGGCACCAGGTCCCGTGCGACGACACCAAGCTCATGGAGCCGAGTTTGTCGCTGAACTTCGACGTCCTGCAGCCGGACGATCGCCGCGCCGCCGGGAGCAACTACGGCGACCGATACGCGGGCAACCACACCGCCGCGACGGCGCATGACTTCGGCGTGCTCACACGACCGAACCCGCCGCACATCGCCCTCGTGGAGCGCGGACTCTCGACCGCCGGCGACGCCGGCTTCACGAACCTCACCGACGAGGACTGGTTCCGATTCACCCTGTCCAGCCCGCAGGTGGTGAGCGTCGCCGTTACGCCGACGGGCGGGTACTACTTCACCGGCAATCAGCAGGTGCGCTACGACGCCAACGGTGATCCGATCCCCTGCGCCGGCGACACCGCGCAACTTCGCGGAGAGGAGGTCGCCAATCTCTCTCTTGAAGTTCGTGACGCTGCGGGCACCACCGTCCTCGGCGCGGCGAACGCGAACCCTCGGGGGCAGGGCGAGTCCGTGATCGTCAGCCTTCCGGCGGGCGAATACATGGTCCGTGTTCAGGACGTCGGCCCGACGTTCCATGACGATGTCCAGTTGTACACGCTCAACATCACTCCGGGTTTGGCGCTGCCCAAGCCGTACGCCATCGCCGGTCTGCATAAGCGGATTCAGGCGGGGGCGCTCTGCCAATTCGTCGGCGACGCCAACTCCGAATCCAACACCGGCGGCCCATTGATCTACATGTGGGATCTCAACGGCGACGGCTCGTACGACATCGTCGCTCCACGCCCGCAGTACGTCTATCTGCAGAGCCAGGGCATCGTCCCCGTCACGCTGATGGTGATCGACCCCGTGTCGTCCCTCACCGACACCGACACCATCATGGTCACCGTCGTCGGCCAGCCGCCGGTGGTCTCGAGCGCCGCGCCGTCGTCGTTGCTGCGGTACCGCTCGTACCCGCTGGTCATCACCGGCACAAACTTCTTCGGCGTGACGGCCAGCAGCGAGATCGCGCTCTCCGGCGACGGCCTGACCATCACCGGCACGCCGCAGGTGAGCGCGAACGGGCAGCAGATCACCGGCCTGTCGGTCGCCGTCTCTGGCCAGGCGACGCCCGGCCCGCGTGACGTCACCGTAACGACGCCGTCCGGCATGCACACGCTCACGGACGGGCTGACCGTCGGGATCGCGCAGCCGGTGTTCACGTCGATCACGCCGTCGAGCCTGCAGCCGGGCCAGAGCGCCCAGGTGACGATCGTCGGCACCGACCTGCAGAACACGTCCTCGGTCGTCGTCAGCGGCACGGGCGTCTCGGTGTCGGGCACGCCGACGGTCAACGCCCAGGGCGACCGCATCACCGGCCTGACCTTCGTCATCGCCCCCGGCGCCGCCGTCGGCACGCGCAACGTGCAGGTGACCACGCCCGGCGGCACGGCCACCGGCAACGGCGCCTTCCGCGTCGTCTCCACCAACGACCTGTGCGCCAACGCCATCGACGTCTCCGCCAGCGGCGTCTTCACCGGCACGCTCGCCGGCGCGCTGAGCGACGCCGGCGCGTCCTGCGGCGGCAGCGGACAGCCCGACCTCTGGTACCGCTACACCAACGGCGACTGCCCCGCCACGCTCACCGTCTCCACCTGCGGCACGCACGACACCGTGGCGCAGGACATCGGTGTCGACACCGTGCTCGCGCTCTTCAGCGGGTGCGGCGGGACCGAACTCGCCTGCAACGACAACGCCGCCGGCGACCCGTGCGGCACGCTCGACAACGGCCTCCTCCGCGACGCGCTCATCACCCGCGACCTGCAGCCGCAGGAGTCGGTGCTCATCCGCCTGTCCAAGACCGCCGCGAGCCCCGCGACGCTGTTCACACTTCGTGTTTCCGCCAGCACGCCCAGCAGCTTCTGTTCGGGCGCGATCCCCGTGACCGCGGGCCAGACGACCTTCGAGGGCGCGTGCGCCCAGGCCGGCGGGGCCCGCTGGTGCAACAGCACCGTGAGCGCGCCCGGCCGCTGGTTTGCCTACACCGCCACGTGCACCGGGCCGGTAGCGCTCTCGATGTGCGGCGGGAGCGAGGCCCTGCTCTCGGTGTTCACCGGCAACTGCGCCAGCCTCACCTGCCTCGCCAGCGCGCACATGCTCGGGCTCGAGTCGTGCCCCGAGTTCAACACCACGCCGCTGACCTTCCAGGCCACCGCGGGCACGACCTACCTCATCGCCTACACGCAGTTCTCGGCGTCGGCGCTCGATCGGCACACGCTCAAGATCACGCCCGGGCCGGGCAACGCCGTCTGCGACAACGCGCTGCCCGCGTTCGACGGCCGGGCCTTCAGCACCTCCTGCTCGCTCGATTTCAGCGGCGCCCCGTGCGGCCCCTTGACGGGCCGCATCTCGCCCGCGGCGTGGTTCTCCTACACCGCGCAGTGCACCGGCACCGTCACGATGAGTACCTGCGGCGCAGATTTCAACACCATCCTGTCGGTCTACACCGGCGGCTGCGCCGGCCTGACGAGCGTCGCCTGCAACGACAACGCGGCGCTGTGCGCAACGACCCCGAACGCCTCCAGCGTGCAGTTCCAGGCCGTCGCGGGCAACCGCTATCTCGTCCGCGTCGGCGGCGTGGGCGGGCAAACCGGCTCGGGCACGCTGAGCATCTCGTGCGACGTCCCGCTCGGCGCCTGCTGCAGCGGCTCCGCCTGCCTGCAGACCACGCCCGAAGCGTGCACCGCGTCGGGCTACGTCTTCAAAGGCCTCGGCGAAATCTGCACGCCCTCGACCTGCTGCGCCGCCGACTTCAACGCCTCCGGCGCCGTCACGGTCCAGGACATCTTCGACTACCTCGCCGCGTACTTCGCCGGCTGCACCGCCCCCGGCGTCCCGTCCGCAAGCTGCCCCCGCTCGGCCGACTTCAACGGCTCCGGTGGGGGGGGCTCGAGCGGCATCACCGTCCAAGACATCTTCGACTACCTCGCGGCCTACTTCGCCGGCTGCACCTGAGGCGGCAAGGCACGACGTTCTTTTCAACCCCCACCCCACAACCCACAACCCACAACCCCTATTCCACCGCACCCCCGGGCGCTCGCCCGGGGGTGTGTGTTTGTTGACTTAACGAGAACGCCTCACGGCCCCTCATGGCGATCGCCGCGGCCCCCAGCCCTCCCCCACCTCGTCGATCGCCCCTCCCCGGAAGGTCGAAGACCCGACCCCGGAACGGGAGGGCGGGCAGGGGGAGTGAGGGAGGGCTTTTTCCCGTCCGGTCCACAAAACGCTCTTGCAGACAACTTCGGTTTCCGTGTACGCTGACGGCGGCTCCAG
>CAZTQN010000023.1:0-66094 GCA_964615765.1 uncultured Phycisphaeraceae bacterium | reverse complement strand
CGCCGAAACCGAGAAGTACCCGCACGTCACCTTCTTCTTCAACGACTACCGCGACCCGCCCTTCCCCGGCGAAAGCCGCGAGAATCCGCAATCCCCCAAGGTCGCGACCTACGACCTCGCGCCCGAGATGAGCGCGCTGGCGATCCGCGACGCCGTGCTCAAGCGCCTCGCCGCCGACGATTGCGAGTCGTTCATCGTCGTGAACTTCGCCAACGGCGACATGGTCGGCCACACCGGCTCGCTGCCCGCCGCGATCAAGGCCTGCGAGACCGTCGACGCCTGCGTGGGCGACATCATCCGGGCCACGCTCGCGCGAGGGGGTTCGCTGATCGTCACCGCCGACCACGGCAACGCCGAGCAGATGTTCGACCCCGACACCAACGCCCCGCACACGGCGCACACGACCTACGACGTCCCGCTGTACGTCATCGGCCAAGGCTTTGAAGTCCGCCGCCTTCGTGGCGATGCCCACACCGACAACTGGTTCAAACCCGAAGCCCGCGCCGCCCGAGGCCGCCTCGCCGACGTCATCCCAACCGCCCTCGACATGCTGGGCCTCCCCAAGCCGCCCGACATGACGGGCGAGAGTTTGCTGGTGCCGATGTGAAGAGAAGAGATGAACGCGAAGGCGCGAAGAGGTTTGGAAACGGGATTCGGGATTCGGGAAGCGGGAAACGGGAAACGGGAAACGGGAAACGGGAAACGGGATTCGGCGGACAACAAGCGGCAAGGCCCAAACCTACAAGCCGCTCCCCTCTTCACCCCCTCCCAGTGGGAGGGGGCAGGGGGTGGGTTCTGCCTCTCGGCCACTCCGCCACTCCGCCACTCCGCCACTCCGCCACTTCGCCACTTCGCCACTTCACCACTTCCCTCACCCCTCCCCCGCCTCCTCCCCCTCCGCCATCCTCCGCAATCTCCCCTCCAGCCCGTCCATCCGCCGATTGAGCGCGGCGAGCCTCTGCGCCAACGCGGCGATCTCCGCGGACAACTCCTCGATCGCCCGCTCGTTGAAGCCGACATGCTCCTCGAGCTTCATCAGCCGCTCGCCGTCGCCGTGTCGCCCGTCCTGATGCTGGCCGTCTTGCCCGCTGCGCATGCACAAATCTATCGAGGGCGGTACAGTGACCGCCATGCCCTCGCCCACCCGCCGCTCCAACGCCGCCGTCTGCACCCTCGCCGCCCTGGCGCTCGCGCCCGCCGCGCTCGCCAGCCCGTCGGCGATCACGCTGCCCGCCGTCTCGCTCACGCTGAGCGAGCCCGCCCAGCCCGCCCCCGCCGCGTCGACCGCCCCGTCGAACAGCGACGCCGCTGAGCCCGGCGCGACGGCGCCCACGCCCCCCGACACCGCGTCTGACACCCCGCACGAGTTCACCCTCTTCGGCCCCTCCAACCGTCCCTACGGCTCCGCCGGCAGCAAGGCCTGGACCGTCGGCGGGCTCTACGCCAGCGATTTCGAAGAAGACAACGACGTCAACGTCCACGTCGCGTGGTCCAACTTCCTCGCCGACGACTTCGAGTTCGCCGTCGAAGTCGCCACGTGGTACTTCGATCAGCCCGCCGAGCCGCCCGCCGGCTCCTCGACCTCCACCGGCGACGCCGACACCGGCGGCATCTCCGGCTCAATGCTCTTCCGCTGGCACGCGCTCCACGCCGACAACTACGACTGGTCCCTCTTCTTCGACGCCGGCATCGGCCTGCTCGCCGGCTTCGACGAAGTTCCCGACGGCGGCACCGAGTTCAACTTCCTCCCCCGCCTCGGCGGCGGCTTCACCACCGCCCTCGGCGACAACCGCGACGGCCAGGCCCCACGCCTCATGCTCGGCGCCCGCTGGCACCACATCTCCAACGCCCGCATCAAGGGCGACGACCGCAACCCCGCCCGCGATTCTCTCGCCGGCTACGTCGCCATTGTGTTCCCGTTTTAGCCATGCTAACGAAGTGCATTTACTGCGACTTTCAGTATGACGCGACCAAGGGCGAGGGCGATCACGTTGTTCCCCGGAGCTTCGGCCAGTTTCGCGGAGCGCATATCTTCCGTGGTGTATGTGTACAATGTAATAACAAGCTAGGAGCTCTTGAAGAAGAACTTATTCGAACTGGACCGGAGTCTGTGCTGAAGCGATATGTCAACACATCTGGTCGCCGGGGGCGTCGGCCGGGGTGGCCTGGGGCGTCTGGCATTCCGCCTCCTGCTTTCTATGTCAAGAATGGCGACCATCGCGAACTCGCTGAGGTGAATCCTGATAATCCGGATGAGCTGAGGCCAATAGATCAGATTATCTTGGAAGTTAATGAGTGCCAATATCATATTGAAATTCCGAACAAAATATCTGCGGATGCAGTGCGCAGGAAGATCCATCGAATAGGCATTAAGGAAACGGACGTCAAGTGCGTGAGGTGGTGGTGCTCTGACAGCAATTACGAACACTACAAGGCTGTCACCGCAGAGATCTGGCCGAGTTGGCTTTCTGCTGACGTTGGTGACGTCCCTGCGGGTATCCGTAGGGTGTCAGTGACGATAGAGTGCCGCTTTACGGAACAGTACTACCGCGCTATTGCAAAAGTTGCATTTCACTATTTCTTGACTACGTCAAGGCTGGGTTTCTCGGGTCGAGAGAGTGTTTTTTCTGGCATTAAGCAGTACATTGTGACTGGTACGAATCGTTCAGGTATTTTTATCGATTCGTCCCCGCCGTTCGTGTTTCCATTTGGTACACAAGGGGACGGATCATACCGGGCGCCTCGGCGTACTATGCATGTTATTTGCGCGATAGAGTCTTATGCTAAAGTCGCAGTGGCCCTCTATCTCTTTGTGGGTCTAAGGCTTGCGCCTAGTCCGCACTATATCAAAATCTTTGATCGGCCATTGCCTCTGTATGTTCGTGGCCGAGCGTATGGTCACACTTACACATACTGGGATGGCGAAGCGGGGGGCCGCGTTGGCGACGGGGTCGTGGAGCCGCTAGACGTCAGACAGATTTATCGTTAATGCAATCTCCCGCTCAAACCGCTCCACCCCAAACCGCTCCGCGTTGCGTCGGCACGCCGCGCTGACATCGCTCCCGCCGCCGCCCGCCGTCCCCGCCCCCCCGGCCCGTGACCCCAGCCGCTCGCACGCCCTGGCCGCCTCCGCCAACCCCGCGGCGGTCAGCGTCTCGAACAGCACGCCCGTCTCGCCATCCACCACACTGTCCAGCGCCCCGCCGGCCTTCAGCGCCGCCACCGGCGTGCCGCACGCCTGCGCTTCCACCGCCGTGATCCCGAAGTCCTCCACCTGCGGGAACAGCAGCACCCGCGCCCGCCGATACGCCTCGCGCAGCGCGTCATCACTCTGCCGCCCGGCCATCACGATCCGCTCGCCTCCAGGATCGATCGACCGCGCCAGCGCCGTCAGTGCACCGCGCTGCGACCCATCCCCGATCACCGTCAGCTTTTCGTCGGCCTCCGCCGCCGCTCGAATCGCCATGTCCACGCGTTTGTACGGCTCCAGCGCCCCGACACACAACCACCCGGACCGCTCGCCCGCGCTGCCTGCGAGTGGGGGGGGTGGGGGGGTAAAGAACCTCGTCCGCACCGGCGGATGAATGACGCGCGCCTCGCGCCCGTAACACTGCTCGATCAGCCGCGCCGTATGCGTCGAGTTGGCGATGAACCGCGTGACGTTCGCCGCCGTGCGCCGGTCCCACGCGCGCAGCCACCCGCCCATCGCGCTGAGCCCCATCCGTCGCAAACGCCCGCCGCGCCCGTGTCCGTAATCCTCCGCGCGCGTCCACAGATACCGCGCCGGCGTGTGGCAATAGCACACATGCGGCACGCCCCTGGGCGCCCGCAGCCCCTTGATCGCCGCCGACGATGTTGACACCACCAAATCCACCGGCCGCCGCGCGTGCGCCCGCGCCAGCCGCCACGACAACTCCGCCACCGCCAGCGGATACGCCGGCAAAAGCCACCGCCGAAGCCCCTTCGGAAATCGGCTGAGCGACGACGCCACCACGCCCAGCCCCGCGCCTCCCCCGCCCCGCTCGCCCCCTTCAGCCCACACCCGCGCCAGCATCGTCGGCCCATCGCCCCCGCTATCGCCCGCCCGCGCGCCGTCGCGCGCGATGCCCGCGGCGGCCGCCTCCGCGTCCCGCGCCCACCGGCGCAGCACCGCCTCATCCGCGAACATCGTGTACACCCCCCCGACCGCGCCGCGCCCGCCGTCGCGCTCGATCACCCGCGCGATGAGCTCGAGCACCATCTCCCCGCCGCGATACCCCACCAGCCAGTCGTGCGCCAGCGCGGCCCGCCGCTGTATCTTTCCGTCCGCCACGCGACTTGCTCCCGCACGCACCACGCCGAAACCGCACTCGTCCCCGCCCGCCCCCTCTTCCGATACCATCGCCCGTGACCGCCGAATCCGCCCAGCCAACCGCACGTCAACCCACCGCGGCCAACCGCTTCGGGGTCGATTATCGCCTTGAGGCCGCCCGCCTGCCCGCCCCGCCCGCGCCCATCATCGACATCCACACCCACGTCATGGGCAAAGCCGCGGCGATCTACGACCAGGCCCGCCGAATCTTCGGCGTCTCCCGCACCTATTCCATGACCCAGATCCACCTCGCCGACGCGACCCGCGAACTGCTCGGCGACTCGGTCCGCTTCATCGCCTTCCCCTCTTTCTCCGACGCGGACCGCGGCCGCGCCTTCCGCGACGGCTACCTCGACGTCATCAAACAGTTCCACGCCCGCTTCAACGCGCGGATGCTCAAACTCTGGTGCTCCCCACGCCTCCGCGAGATCCTCCCTGACATCGCCGCTACGCCCTACGGCGCGACCGATGTCGCCGAAGTCGACGCCCCCTGGCGCGTCCGCGCCTGCGAACTCGGCGCCTCGCTCGGCATGATGTACATGATCCACATCTGCGACCCCGACACCTGGTTCAACACCCGCTACAAAGACCCCGCCCGCTTCGGCGATAAGCCCCTGGAATACGCCCGCTTCGAGCGCATGCTCGACCGCTTCCCCAACCCCTGGATCGCCGCACACATGGGCGGCTGGCCGGAAAACCTCCCCTTCCTCGACCGCCTGCTCTCGAACCACCCCAACCTCTACCTCGACACCAGCGCCACCAAGTGGGTCGTCCGCGCCCTGGGCCAGCAGCCCGCCGAAACCACCCGCGCGTTCTTTATCAAGTGGCGCACCCGCATCCTCTTCGGCTCGGACATCGTCGCCAGCGACGACCACCTTTCGCCGCAGAAGAAGATGAACACGCCGATGTCCGACCTGGCTGACTCCCCCGAGTCCGCCTTCGACCTCTACGCCAGCCGCTACTGGGCCCTTCGCACGATGTTCGAGTCAACGTACGACGCCGAGTCCAACATCGCCGACCCCGACCTCATGATGCTCGACCCAAAGGCCCACACCGCGATGAGCGCCCCCACCCTCCGCGGCATGTCGCTCCCGCCCGACGTCCTCGCCGACATCTACCACAACAACGCCGTCACCCTCGTCGAACGCTGGCACGCCGACCACGCGTAAGCAATACCCCGCCTGCCACCCCACCACCCCGCCGCTTCCCGCTTCCCGCCTCCCGCCTCCCGAATCCCGAATCCCGAATCCCGCTTCCCGCCCCCCTTCGAGCCCATCGCGCCTTCGCGTTCAACCTCCCCCGCTTCCCGCCCCCCGCCCCCTCACTTCCCCTTCTCCACCCCCTCCATCTCCCGCACCAGCGACTCGATCCGCCCCGCGATCTGCCGCGCCAGCGCATCATCCCGCCGCGCGTTGAACGTCCCGCCGATCGAGCCGGTCCCGATGAGGTCGCGGAATCCTGGGCTGGAGCGTGTCAGCCGGTGCGATGCGCCGGTCACGCCGCCGCCCAGCGACTCGCCGCCGATCGTGTCATCCGGCTGCACGAACCCCGCGCCCGCGTACAGGCCCATCGCCGGGATATCACTCGCCGCCACACCCCGCGGCGTGCCCGCCAGCACGATGTGCCGGATCGTCACGTTGCACGCCGTCTGATCGATCGGCGTATCCCCCGCCTTCGGCACCAGGAACACGTGCAGGTGCACGATGCTCCCGACCGCGTCCCCCAGCCGATCCTTCGGCCCCGTGATCCGCTGCACCGGGATGTCCGTCAGGTACACGTCCGCCGTCTGCGGGTCGATCGGGCGGTACACCGCCGTCGTGTACGTCGTCGCGAGCGACGTCTGCTCGTCGATGCTGACCGCCGAGAGCGTGTTCCCCTCGCCGCCGATCCGGGGCAGCATCGCACACCCGCCCAGCAGCACCGCCGCCGCCACCACGCCCACGCCCATGCCCACGCCCATGCCCACGCGCCGCCTCGCGATGTCCATCATCATCTTCATCCGCCAGCCTATCGACCCTTCCCGCCCGCCGCCGCGACTTCTCGCCGATTCCCGCCCGTAGGCACACGCTCACCCGCCCCCGCCGCTCCCCGTCACGCCCAGCTCGGCCAGCAGGCGCCGCATCTCCGCAACCTCGCGCTCCAGCGCCTCCACCCGCGCGGCGAGCCCGCCGCTCCCGCCCGCATTCCCCCCGCCGCCAGCAGCAGCCGCAGAACTCGCCGCCGCAGAACCAGCCTCCGCGCCGGAGCTGTCCGCCCGCGCCTCGACCCGGTGCAGGTCCGGGCACAGCGTCTGCGCAAACAGCGACGCCCGCGTCCCCGGCGCCGGCGGATACTCCCGCACCAGCGCCGGCTCACGCCCCATCAGCCCGCGCACGATCGCTTCCAGCGCTTCCAGCGACGCGAACGCCTGCATCCGCCCCGCGTGCTGCCGCAGTTCCCCCAAAGTCTGCGGCCCGCGCAGCCACAGCTCCGCCAAAATCGCGATCTCCGCCGTGTCCGCCTGCAGCACTTCCCGCCCCAGATGCCGGTACTTCGCCACGCGGCTGCCCGACAGCAGCGCCTCCCGCACCAGCCCCTTGTGCCGCAAACTCTCCACCGCGTCCAGCACCCGCTCCTCGTCCCACTCCACCACCGGCAGCCGGTTGTTCTTCTGATTGCACCCCACCGTCAACGCGTTCAGCGTCAACGGATACTGCTGCGGCGTCGTCAACGCCTTCTCAATCAACACCCCCAGAACGCGGCATTCATCCGGCTTCAGCACCACCATGCCCCAGTCTATCGCCCACCCCCACCCCTCCCCCCCCGGGTACCCCCACGCCCGCGTGACGCGCACATCCCCTCCCCCCCTGACCTCTCACCTCTGACCTCTCGCCCCTTCCTTTTTCCCCAATCCCCGCCGCCTCCCCGCCCGACATGCGTATAGACCCATAGCGGCTCTCGGCGCTGTGCCGCCCGAGTCCGCCCCGGAGTTCACGCCATGGGCACCGCTCTTGATTGCCCCAACCCTCGGCCAGTGCTCCCGACCGCCGCGACATCGCGCGTCATCATCGCCGCTGTCCTGACCGCCCTCGGCGCCGCGGCGTCCTTCGCCGCCCCCGCCGCGGCTCAGTCCGACGACGCCACCCGCCGCGCTCTCACGCCGCAGCCGCCGCAGCCTCCGCCGCAAGTTGTGCCGCAAGCCGTCCGCCCCCTCGGCGGCGTGCCCGCCAAGTTCCCCACGCCGCACCGCGGCGGCAGCCTGCTCACGCAGCGCCTCCGCCCCATGCCTTATCCCGTCACGCCCATCCCCCAGCCCATCCCCCAGCCCTGCCCGCCGCGTCCCTGCCCCACCGGCTACGACCGCGCCTTCAACCCGACCACCACCACGATCGCCCCCGTCGTCGCCGCCAACGGCGAAGTCATCCGCCCCGGGCTCACCGTCAACAACGGCCGCTTCGGGCTCGACGCCGACTCCACCCGCCGCTTCCTCCAAACCTCCGGCGGCATCACCCTCACCAACCAGGGCGTCGACCTCTCCGGCGACTTCCGCAAGTTCTCCTACTGCATCCCCACCTCGTACTACGGCTATCCCTACGGCTTCTTCGGCTACCGCTCCTACGCCTCCACCTACCCCGTCTACGACGTCTACGCCGCCTCCTCGCCCATCTTCCGCACGGTCGACCCGGCCGTGCTCTCGAACGCCGCCCCCGCGCCGTACCGCGACCCCGCCGCCAACCAGTTCACCGAGATCGACCTCGCCGAAGCGGCCCTCGCCGCCCGGGAGTACGACCGGGCCGCCGCCCTCTTCCGCGCCCACATCCGCCTGGCCCCGAGCGACATCGAATCCCCGCGCGCCCTCGCCGCGGCGGTCCTGCTCTCCGGCGACGCCCCCGCCGCCGCCACGCTCCTCAGCGCCGCCCACCGCCGCGCCCCGGAACTGGCCGCCGCGGCGTCCCCCGTCGGCCTCGACGCCTCCTCGCCCGACTTCCGGGCCGCTGTCAGCCGCCTGATGGACCTCGCCGCCCGCCGCCCAACGCCCGAAACGCTCTTCGCCGCGGCCGTCGCCAAGCAGTGGGAGGGTCAACCCTTGGTCGCCCTCCGCATGCTCACCCGGGCCCAGGCGGCCGGCTTCGACCGCCTCGCCGCCGACGCCCTCCGGGCCAACCTCGTCGGCCAGGCCTCGGGCAAACCCTGAATCTGTCCACGCCCTCCCGCCGGCACCGCTTTCCCCTGCGGACACCCCACCCCGTTCATCGCGGTATACCAAGCGAGCCCGCATTGTTGCAGGCCGCCGCAGACGCCCGGCCCCGCCCGTGTACGGCGGGTCCGGACGGACCAAGCACAGGACCCCGAGCCATGTTCGGCACCCACGCGTCGTCCGCTCACCGCCCCGCCCACTCGAGCCTGCGTCTCGCCGCGCTCGCCGCGGCGGCCGGCGCTGCCACGCTGCTCGCCCCCTCCCTCGCCAGCGCTGACGACGACCGCACCTTCCGCGGCCTTCGCAAAGGTGACTACGACAACGGGCACCGCAACGAGTTCCGCGGCTCCCACCGCAACGACCGCGGGCACGATCGCGGCTACGACCGCCATCACGACCGCGGCGGCGATCGCACCAAGATCAACATCAACCTCGGCTTCAACACCGGCTACTCGCGCGGGTACTCCTCGTCGCACTACTCCTCGTCCTACTACCACCGCCGCTATGACGACTGCGGCAGCAAGACCGTCATCATCGACCGCCCGCGCTACCGCAACGACGTCGTGATCATCGATCGCGACCGCGATTGCGACGATCGCTGGCGCCGCCCGGTCATCATCGATCGCCCGTGCCCCCCGCCGGTCGTTGTGGTTGACAAGCCCTGCCCGCCGCCGGTGGTCGTGGTCGATCGCAGCCCCCCGCCGCGCGTCATCGTTCAAGAAGCCGCGCCGACGGTGATCGTGCGTCAGGCGTCGTACACGACCGAGTACAACGTGCTCGCCCGCGAACGCGGCGACGAGCAGTTCCGCCAGGGTCGCGTCGCCATCGCCGCCGATCTCTACCGCCTGCACCTGCGCGATATTCCTACTGACGACACCACCCGCCGCTCGCTGGGCTTTGCGCTCCTGCTCGACCAGAAGCTCGAAGACGCCATCGGCGTGATCAGCCAGGCCTACACGACGACGCCGACGCTGGCCCGCTCGCCCATCAGTCTGGCCATGCTGCCCGACGGCGGCTCGTCGCTCGGTTCCCGCTTCCAGGAAGTGAAGGCGATCGCCGACCGTTCCAACAGCGCCGCCGGCTACCTCACCGCGGCCGTCATCGCCCAGAGCATCGCCAGCTACGACGCCGCCGCCCAGATGCTCGAGCGGGCCCGGCAGTGCGGCCTGAAGGAAGACACCGCCGTCGAGCTCACGCTCGCCGTGACCAACGCCGGCCGGTAACACAAAGACCTTCCGCCCGGGGCGACCCATCGCCCCGGGAACGAACAGGCCAACGACCAGATCTCAGCGGACCTCAGCCGCGGCGCGGGTGCGAACCACCCGCGCTTGTGTTTGTGTGCGTGTCGATTTGCGGCCCGTTACGAGCCCGTCTTCGCGATCGCGGCAATCCGCGAGCGGTCCGAGACCCACACGCCGCCCGGCTTCTCGACGGTGACGACGAACGTGCTCGCCTTGGGCACGGGCAGGCGCGGCTTGATCGGGATGACCAGCTCGCCGCAGTCCTTGGGCATGTCGAACACGCCGCCGTGCACGGGGTAGCGCTCGTCGCGCTCGGGGTCGAAGATCCAGAGTTGGTACTGCTCGCGCGAAGGGTCGTTGGCGCGCAGGCCGCGGAAGACCATGTAGCCTTCCTGGCGCGACGGGCTCCAGACGATCTCGCCCGTGGTGGCACCGGCGGCCTCGTCCTCGCCGCGCTGCCAATCGGCCCGGCGAACGTCCGCCGCCGACCGCATCAGCGAGGCGAGCTGCACCGACGCGTTGTCCGGCCCGGCGTCGTTGCCCATCAGGCCGGCGACGCGCGGCCACCACCCGACCGCGGCAAGCGCCAGCGCCGCCGCCGCCATCACCCATCCCGCCCGACCGATACGCCGCCCCGAAGCGCCCGCGCCGCGGGTCTCGCCCGTGTGCACGCGCATCGGCTCGGCCGACGGCCGCGTGGGCGAAGCCGGGGCTGTAGACGGAATCGTCGTGGGCGTTGGTCCGGTCTGTGCGGCGCGGTCTGGTCCGCCCGCGGTCTGCACGGCCGCCGCGCGGCGCACCGGCGTGCTCGACGGTCCGGACGCTTCGCGGCTTTCGTTCCCGGTCGCGGCGGCAAAGCCGACGCCCTGGGCCCGCAGCCGCGCCGCCAGATCGCCGGGCAGCCCGACCGAGGATTCCTTCATCGCGTACGCCGTCGCCAGCCGCGCCGCGGTCAGTTCCAGCGCCGCCAGTTCTTCCGCCGCCCCCGGCGCGCGGGCCGCCATCTGCACGTCGGCCTTGTCGGCCTCGTCGACGCGCACCGCCGTCGCCTGCTCGACGAGCAGCTCCAGCCACCGTTCCCGATCAAAGTTCGCGCGGGCGCTCATGGGTGGTCACCCCCGGCGCTGCTGCCGAGCGTCTGCTCGGCGTCTCCAATCGTGCCGTCCCCGCCGCCCGCCCCCGCACCGAGAATCTCGCGGATGCGGATCAGCCCGCGGCGGACGTGCGTCTTGACCGTGCCCAAGGGCAGCCCCGTCGCCTCGGCGATCCGCTCGTGCGACAGGCCCTGATAGATCGACAATCGCAGCACGCGCTGCTGCTCCGGACGCAGCGACTCCAGCGCACGCAGCGCGGCTTGCGCGTCCTCCGCCAGTTCGGGGGCCGACACCGCCGGCTCGTCCCCGCCGCTTACGCCGGGCTGCAGTTCCATCATCGAGGGCTCGCGCCCGCTGCGTCGGCGCCGATCGATCAGGCGACGACGCGCGATCATCGCGACGAACGTCGCTTCACTCGCGACCGACGGGTCATAGCGGCCGGCGCTCTTCCAGACGTCCAGGAAGATCTCCTGCACGGCGTCCTCGGCCTCGCTGGGATTGAAGCAGAATCGCCGCGCCAGCGACCACACCAGCCCGCCGAAGCGATCGATGCATTCTTGTACCGCGCCGGAGTCCCCCGAGGCGATGCGCTGTAGGACACTGTCAATCACCGGCCGCACCGCCTCCTGCCTTCGACGGCATGATAGCGTCCGCGTGCGGGGTTTGGGGTCGGGCGTGAGTGTCTCCAGACACATGCTGTGAACGACCTGAACGGTTGCTCGCGCCCGCGGGATGGCGGTCGGAGAGAGGCGGGGAGCCGTTCGCGCGTTCGCCGCGATGGGCGAGCCGGATTCGCGGAGCGGCTTGGCGGGCGTTGAGGACGCGGGCTGTGCGGGCAAAAACAGCCGGTGTGGCGGGAGTGGGGGGCGAGAAAGGTTCGCGATAAACGAGAACGCCCCGGGCACGGGGCCCGGGGCGTTCGGAGGTATCAGACTGCGTGATCTGCGTGAACCGGGATCAGAGAGCCAGATTCAGAGACGGATCACTCCAGGTCCTGAAGAGCCTGCTGCGTCTTACGGGCAGCCGGTCATCCAGGCGGTCAGGTAGTCGAACACGTCCTGGACCGAGACGCCGCCGTCGCGGTTGAAGTCAGCGGCGCAGGTGCCGGTCGAGCCACCCGGGGTGCTGCCGACGACGGGCTCGCCAGCGACCAGGAAGGCGAAGTCACGACCAGCGGAGACCCAGGCGGTGCGCTCGTTCTGCTCGGGCGGGCAGGCATCCCAGGCCAGGGTGTGGCCGGGGTTCCAGCGGATGAGGCAGGTGCGATCGCAGTCGTCGTTGTAGCAGAACAGGGTCTTCTCGTTGATGCTGTAGCCGAAGCGGACGCCGATCGAGACCCAGAACTGCTTGCCACCGTCGAGGACGATGTTCAGGCCGTGGAACTCGAGGCGGTAGGCGCGGAGGACCTTACCTTCGAAGGTCGTGGTGAAGCCGAGGTCGATGGCGCGGGTGTAGCTGCCGCTGCCGACGGTCGAGCCGCCGAAGCAGTAGGCCGGGTAACGGCAGTCGTTGCCGTAGATTTCGAACACGCCGGTGACGTTCGGGAGGCGGAAGTCACAGTTCGTGTAGACGCAGCCTTCGAGGTAGCAGACGCGGAAGGGGTTGCAGGGCGGGGTGACGAAGTCGTCAGCCGCGCGGAAGTTGCGGGTCACGTCGGCGGTGGAGAACTGGCTCTTGGCGCCGGCGGGGGTCACGCTGCGGTTGGCCACGCCGTTGTCGACGAGGATCTTGCAGGGAACCGCGGCGATCGAGAACGCCAGGTCGGTGCAGCCGATGCAGCAGTCATCGATCGGAGACCAGGGGCCTTCGAAGTTGAAGTTCGTCGGGTTGCCCGTGGGGGTGCCGAGGCGCTTCTTGGGGACGGCGCCCTTGACCATGTTGGTCGTGCCCCAGAAGGTCGAGTCGCACATGTTCATCGTCGGGCACTGGCCGTCGGTCAGACCCTGGAGGCTGACCCAGTAGGCGCCGCCCTTGAGGACGATGTCGCGGACCTTGCTGTCCTGCTGGTTGGCGACCGTGAAGGTCCAGTCAACCACGCGGTAGGACGCGTCCATGGAGTACGGACCGACGACGGAGAACGTGCCGTCCTTGAGTTCGAACAGCTTGACGCCGGGGCAGCCGTCGCAGTCGTCGTACACTTCGACCAGGGCCTTGTTGATGGCCGAGATCGAGTTGGTGATCAGCGTGCCGCTGATGCTGGTGAGGTCGTAGACGTAGCCTTCGCAGAGCCAGAAGTCGTCCGCCGCCTGGATCCCGTCGCGGTACGCGCCGCCGCGGTGCGAGGCGATGCCCGTCTCGCCGTCGAAGCCGCCGTTGAACCACAGGTCGGAGCACGAGCCGACCGCCTGGTACGAGCCGATCAGGCTCGCGTCCCAGTTCTTCACCGCCTGGTGAAGAGCGATCGGCGGAACGGTGGCGGCCTTCTCGGCCGACGCGACGGCGCCGCACGCCAGGACCGTGGCGCACGCAACCGTCATCATCTTACACATACGGACCATGGGGAAACCTCCTTAACAAACAGACCAGATCTGCCAGTATTCCTCAACGGACACGCACCCATGCGTGGTCCGACTGCGGACACTTACACCCCTCCTCTGGAATGCCCGCACGGGCACGCCACAGGAGCGGTCGATACACTTCCAACACTCATTGGCCCAAAGGGCCCGCAGGAGCGTCTTGGCTTGCCTGCCGCGCGTTCCGATGAACGTGCGCCTTGTTTGTATCACAACCGGTTCGCGGGTGCAAGCACTTCTTGCCTGAAATTCTGACCAGACGGTGACTTAGGCGCAATCCGCACACCCGCTTTGGGCCACATCCGCCGCCCGACCAAACCCCGGTTTCTGGTCGCGCAGTTTCTCTATCTTCTCTATCTTGACACATTCCTCGACAATCTCGGACGCTCTTGCTCAAATCTTGGCCGCGCAAACTTGACTCACCCATCCAAGGCAGGGAATACACCCCCGTCTTCCCCTTGGCCCCCGGCCTCCCCAACTCCGAAAAAAATTCTGGGGTTACCGGACGCTTTTTCCCCGCCGCACCTCGGATTCGGATATCACCTCTCCGCCATGTCCACCATCGTCGACCTCCGCAGTGACACCGTCACCCGTCCAACCCCCGCCATGCGCCAGGCCATCGCCACCGCCGAGGTCGGCGATAACGTCCTCGGCGACGATCCGACGGTCTTAGAACTCGAACGCCGCGTCGCGCAGATCATGAACAAGCCCGCGGCCCGCTTCGTGCCCTCGGGCACGATGGCCAATCAGACCGCGATCCGCGCTCACACGGAACCCGGCGATGAGGTGATCTGCCACGAGGGCAGCCACATCATCCACTACGAAACCGGCTCGCCGGCGGCGCTATCGGGCGTGATGATCCGCCCGCTGAACGGCGCGCACGGGCAGTTCGACGCGGACGACGTCGTGAGCGCCGTCCGCCCGCGCTCGATGCACTTTCCCAACTCGGCCCTGGTGATCATCGAGAACACGCACAACCGGGGCGGGGGCTCGGTGTGGGCGCTGGAGCGTGTCGCCGCCGTTGCCAAGGCGGCCCGTGCCCACGGGCTGAAGCTGCACCTGGACGGGGCCCGCATCTGGAACGCGTGCGTCGCGAGCGGGCGACAGCCGGCCGAGTACGCTCAGCACTTCGACACGGTTTCGTGCTGTTTCTCCAAGGGGCTGGGCGCGCCGGTCGGCTCGGCGGTCGCGGGCGACGAGGCGTCGATGGCGCGGGTCGACCGGTTCCGCAAGATGTTCGGCGGGACGATGCGGCAATCGGGCATTCTCGCCGCGGCGTGCCTGCACGCGCTCGATCATCACCGCGAACGCCTCGCGGACGATCACGCTAACGCCGCGATGCTGGCGAAGGCGCTGGCGGCGATCCCGGGCGTCACCGTGCCGCACACCGTCGAAACCAATATCGTGCTCTTCGACCTTGACGCGCCGCTCGGCACGGCGGCGGAGGTGTGCGCGAAACTGCGCGAGCGCGGCGTGTGGATGCTGCCCAACCTGCCCCGACGCGTTCGCGCCGTGTGCCACCTCGACACGCCCCGCCCGCTGGTCGAACGCGCGATCGACGTCCTGTGCGACGTGCTCCGCCCGCGCTAAGGCGCCGGGTTCGATCGTTATTTCACGCATAACGCAGAACGCCCCGGGACGGCGTGTCCCGGGGCGTTGAGTTTCACACACGAGCGTTCAGCCGCGGGTGCGGCTTACTGGCGGGCGAAGGACATGGTCCAGTCGCTGGTGCGCTCGACGCTCAGGCCCTGCGCGTTGATTTCCATGGTCCAGGCCTGCTTCCAGTCGAGGGACTTGGGCATGCCGGCCTTGGCGTCCCAGACGGCGGCGCCGGTGATGGTGGAGTTCTTCACCTTCGCCGGGGCGGCTTCGTCGGCCTTGGCGGGTTGCACTTCGATCGAGCCCGTGAAGGTGATGTTCGCGTCATCGCCCGACATCTTCTCGAGCTTGCGGTTGGTCGTTTCCGTGATCACGCCGACCTGCGGGGTCGGCATCTTCACGACTTCCTTCCACTCCTGGCCCGCGGCGGCCTTGGGCTCCTGCGACTTGATCCCGAACAGGGGCTGCCAGCGGTAGCGGATCTGGTCCGTGTCGAGCGTCTGACGCACGAACGGCGCGTACTTGGTCATGGGGATGGAGAACGTGTCCATCTGCTCGACGCCCGAGATCTGGTTCCCGGTCAGCGTCACCTTGAAGCGCGAGCCGACGAACGGCTTGAACGCGTTGACCAGCGGGTTGCCCGCGTCCTTGTCGTCTTCCTTCTGCGAGGAGTCCCACGACGCGGTGGTCGGCTCGGGGGCCTTCTCGCCCTGTTTGAGCGACTCTTTCAGTTTGACCTTGGTGCCCTGGAACTGCAGTTCGAGCACGGTCTTGTCGGCCTCGACGGAGACGACCTTGCCCGTCCAGGTGTTGTCCTGCTCGATGCTGATCATCTGCTCACCCATGGGCAGACGCATCGTGTCCGTGCGGACGACCTTCTGCGAGAAGGTCATCTCCTGGCCTTGCTTGAACGTCGGGCTGAGCGAGACCGGCTGGTCCGCGGCCTGCGCCAGCCCGCTGCCGGCAAGACCGAGCCCGCCCACCATCGCCGCGATCCGCCCGAACCGTTGTGCCAAACCCATGCGAAGTCTCCTGTATCGTGGGCCCGGCCGCGAGAACGACCGGACGGCCCAACGCGTGCGGCTCGGACGTTGACCCCGGGACCACTCGGCCCCGAGACCCACCGCCTGCCACCTTGTACTGTCCCACATCGGCGAGATTGCACCCTCGCCTGACCGATTTTGACCCACCCGTGCCGTGCGACCAGCGGGTTTACCGTGACGCCGCACCATCCTTGGCCGGCGCGCCCTGCGGCGCGCTGGGGCTGTCCCCGGCGCTGGCCGGGGCCGCGTCGCTGCGGGTGATGGTGACGCGGGTCCGCGTGCTGACGCGCGTGGCCGACTCGCCCTGCGGCAGGTCGAACCCGAGCGTCCGCGTGCCGTCATAGCGCTCCAGACGCCCGCCCGTCGCGTCCCAACCGATCGTCGCCGTGAACTCACCCTCGCGGTGTTCGACGGGGCGGGCGGCGGGGCCGACGGCGGGGACGATCCGGCTCGGGCCGCTCGCCGTCACGTCGGCGATCTTGTTCGCCTCGCCCGTGACGCCGCTGATCTGGTACCGCGCTTCGGTCAGCAGCGTGCCCATGTGCCCCATGGGCAGACGCTCGTTATGGGCCCACGACGACCCGGTCCGCGGCTTGGCGGGGACTTCCGGGAGCGACCACAGCGGCTTGAGCTGCTGGTCGAAGACTTCGCGCCCGACCAGGGCCCGGGCCGAAGGCTCGTTGCCGCGCGTGATCCCATTGCCTTCCACGCCGATGACGCGCCCGTCGGGCGCGAGCGTGATGTTGATCGTGCGCCCCGCGACGCTGCGGGCGATCTCGCCCAGCGTGGCGTCGCCGTCGGTGTCGGCGGGCTTGGCGGTGTCGACCTCGGCCGTCTGCCCGCCCGCGCTGATGCGCACCTGCACGCGGTCGTAAATCAACGCCAGCCGGATGGATTGGTCGGTCACGTCCAGCACGCGCCGGCGGACGTTGACTTCCTGGCGCGTGACGATGGTCGCGGACTCGCCCGCGGCGGGCGGCTTGGGCCCGCTGGTCTGCTCGTGCTCGATGGTGAACACATAGCCGACCTCGTCGCCGACGGTCCAACGCGGCGTCAGACTGACTTCGATCGGCGCGGGCGCGACCTGGATGCCGTCGATGGTCTTGCCGGGCTGGCTTGCGCCGGCCGGGGTTCCGGCCAGCAGGACCAGCGCCAGGCTCACCCCGCACGCACGCACAACGGACAACCGACGGTCGATCGAACCCATGACGCCTCCTGATGACGGGCGGCCGAGAGCGCGCCGGGGCGCTTCGTGCCGCGTGGGCCCATGGCATCGGCCCGTCGAGATGCTGATATGGGTTCGAAGTCGCGGCGTTCCACCGGCGCGCGTTTATCGCTCCCGCGCCAGCCGAATCGTCTGCGTGCTGGTCATGGACGCGGTGATCCCGGCGGCGTTTGTGTCCAGAATAACCCGGGTATTCCCCTTCAGGCCGTGCATCTCACCGCGTTCGATGTCCCACTCGGCGGAGCCGGTGTACGAGGCTTGGCGGATCTGCACGCCGGTGGGGGAGGGGGCGCTGGCGCTCCCGACACCGTCGGCCCCGCCGCGGAAGGCGATGCGGGCCACGCCGCCGGCGGCGGACTCGAGGGTGTAGGTGGTGGCCATGCTCATCCCGCCGACGGGTGTGCCGGAGAGGGCGGAGGTGGTGGACCAGGTCTGCCCGACGCGGACGGTGTCGGGCTGGCCCAGGCCGCTGACGGCCCATTGGGCGATGGCCTGCGGCGGGACGCCGAGCCCGGCCCCGCCCATGCCAGACATGCCGCCCACGCCGCCGCCCAGGCCCGGGAGGCCGGCGGCGGCGCCGGAGAGCCCTTCGCCGCCGGTGATGCCCGTGATGTTGCCGGCGCCGTCGGTCGTGATCGTGAGCACCGTGCTCGCCATCTGCTTGACGTGGTCTTCGACGATCTGTTCGAGCGAGCGCTCGGCGAGCGCGTCGAGCGGGTCGGTGGAGGGGGCGGGCGCGGGCGGCGCCTTGCGCGCGGGCGACTTCCCCGGCGATTGTGCCGGAGCGCCGGGCTTGGCGTTGGAGCGGCCGCCCGCGGGCTTGGCGCTATCGGCGCGGACGTCGACGTCGGGCGTCTTCAGCGTCATCTCGACGCGCTCGAAGGCGAGTTCCATCACGGCGCCTGCGGCGGCGGCTTCCTTGGTGGACAGACGCAGCCGCACGCGCATCCGCTGGGTCTGCTCCTGATCGAGATCCGGATTGCTGGTCGAGCGGTACTGGCTGCTGCTGTCGATGTCGAAGGTGTACCGCGTGACGCGGCCGGCGGCGGGGCGCGGGGCCAGGCTGATGCCGGGACGCGTGGGCGTGGTGGCGTCGCGGTCGCGGGCTGGGCGCGTGGAGGGCGCGGGCGTCTGCTGCGTGGCTTGAGCCGCGGCGTGCGGTGCGGCGGCGATCAGCCCGGCGACGGCCAGGACCAGGAACCGTGCGTGCGAGGGGCGGCGCGACATCGGGGACCTCCGCGTGGTGAGCGCGTGCGGCGGGGAGAGCCATCGGGCGCGGACGCGCCGAGAGGCGCGGGACGCTTCGGAATGATGTACGTGCCGCGGGGCGTGGGCCTGCGCGGAGCGGCGGGAAATCGCCCGGGTGAGATCGGGCCGGGCGGGTGCGGATGGGGGCAGGTGGGGGCGGGAGCGGGGGGGCGGGGGCGGGCGGGCGGGCGATCAGACGGCGGCGCGGGCGCCCGGGTGCCCGACGGGGTGGGCGATCGGCGGGGCCATCGCGGCGCCGTCGTGATCGCCGGTCATGAACAGGCGGACGAGTTCAACGCGGCTGCGCACGCCGAAGGTCGCGTAGATGGCGCGGGCGTGATCGTGCACGGTGTAGCGGCTGCGGAAGATGCGCTTGGCGATCTCGGCTTCGGTCTTGCCTTCGAGGAGGAACGGGAGCACGACGCGCTGGGCGGGGCTGAGGCGTTCGACCATGCGCTCGCGCGAGGCGTGGCGCGGGGCGGCGTCCAAGCCGTGGGCCCGGCCGACGCCGATGCGGCTCCACAGCCACGGGGCCAGTTCGCGGTGCAGGGTGTCGAGCAGCAGACGGTCCTGCTCGGGGAATGGGCGCCCGGTGCTGCCGGAGAGGATGATGGTCCCGATCCAGTCCGGGCGATGGGCCAGCGGGGCGCCGGAGATGAGCAGGTCGTGGGCGATCGGCTGCACCAGGCCGACGTCGGTCGTGCGGACGGTCGTCGTCGGGCGTTCACCGGCCTGCAGGGCCCGGATCATCGGGCATGAAGAGTCTTCCACCAAGCGCTGGATCTCGCGCGGGAGGTCGTCGCGATCCCCCATGATGTGAATGGTCGACCACGAGGCGGCCCGGCCCGTGGTGGGTTTGGCGAGTTCGCCCAGGGCGACCATGTGAGCGGAGAAGACCGCGGCGAGCCGCTCGGCCAGCGCGGTGGCGCAGCGGAACGGATCGGCGGATTCCAGATGCACGCGATGAACCAGTGCGAGCAGCTCGGCGACCCGGTGCGCCGGAACAGGTTCGCCGAAGGTCTCCCGGGTCAACGCAGTCGCGTTGGTCGTCACCATGACGCACGCTCCATTCGAACGGGTGAACCGTTCATCTCGTCCGAGTCAGACCACACTTCGACTTCAGCGTAGTTTCATCTTCAGGAATGTTCACGCGGAAATCGGCCGGAAAAGTGCCTCTTTTGGGGCGGATTTCGGCTAAGTGGCCGAATGAACAGCATTTGCGCAGCATGTGGATGTGCGAATCCACAAACGGCCTTGCTGCACTTTTCACCCAAATTTGGGTCGGACGTCGGAGCGGGACACATCAACGAACGGCGGCGCAGACTTTCCGCGCGGCGTCCCCCAGGTCGGTCGCCGCCTGAAGGGTGGGGATCATGCTCTTGGCCTGCTGGAGGATCGCGCGGCCGGCGTCGACGTTGGTGCCTTCGAGGCGGACGACGAGCGGGACGGAGAAGCCGACGCTCTTAGCGGCGTTGACGATGCCCTGGGCGATGACGTCGCAGCGCATGATCCCGCCGAAGATGTTGACGAGGATGCCTTTGACTTTGGGATCGGACAAGATGATACGGAAACCCTCTGTAACTTGATGTTCATCGGCCCCGCCGCCGACGTCGAGGAAGTTGGCGGGCTGCCCGCCCTCGAGTTTGATGATGTCCATGGTGGCCATGGCGAGCCCGGCGCCGTTGACCAGGCAGCCGATGTTGCCGTCGAGCGCGACGTAACTGAGGTGGGCTTCCTTGGCGCGGAGTTCGGCGGGGTTTTCTTCCGCGGGGTCGGCGAGGGCTTCGAGGTCGGGGTGGCGGAACATCCCGTTGTCATCGAAGTTGAACTTCGCGTCGATGGCGACGATGCGGCCTTCGGGCTGGTCGGGCGTCGGGGGCGTGAGCACCAGCGGGTTGATCTCGGCGAGCGAGCAGTCCTTGGCTTCGAACAGGCGGGCGAGGTTGAGCATGACCTGCACGGCCTGGCTCACGAGTTTGCCCGTGAGGCCCAGCTCGAAGGCGACGCGGCGGGCGGCGTGCGGCTGGAGGCCCAGCGTCGGGTGCAGCGGCTGCTTGATGATCGCCGCGGGGTTCTTCTTGGCGACTTCTTCGATCTCGACGCCGCCCTCGCGCGAGGCGATGAGGACGTTGCGGCGCGAGGCGCGGTCGGTGGTGATGGCGAGGTAGAACTCGTGGGCGATGTCGACGCCGGCGGTGATGAGCAGGCGGTGGACGTCGAGCCCTTCGGGCCCGGTCTGCGGGCTGATCATGCGGTTGCAGAGCATGAACGCGGCGGCGTCGGCGGCTTCGCGGGAAGAGCGCACGAGCTTGACGAAGCCGGCCTTGCCGCGGCCGCCCGCGTGCACCTGGGCCTTGACGACGGCGAGCGCGTTGGAGGCGTTCATGCCGGCGGCGACGGTGACCTTGGTGAAAGTGTCGGCGGCGATGCCGGCCGACTGGATCATCGTGCCGGGGGGCACGGGGATCTTGAAAGCGGCGAGCAGGTCACGGGCCTGGTACTCGTGAATCTTCATGGGGGCGAGTCTAGCCGAGCGCGGGGGCGATGTGCGGGCGTGCGGCGCGAGCGCGGCGATCGGGTGGGCGCGGGCAAAAGCAAACGCGGCCCGCACAAGGCGGGCCGCGGGGAAGATCGGGAGATGGTGAAGGATCAGCGGCGGCGGCGGGCGGCGAGCAGCCCGCCGACGGCGAGCAGGCTCATCGTGGCCGGCGTCGGGACGACGGAGATCGCCGAGGTACCGGCGGCGGCGTCGTTGGCCGAGAGAGTGAAGCGGAAGCGGGAGCTGATGTCGGAGACGTTGCCGCCGACGGGGTCGAAGGCGCCCGGGGGGGTCATGTTGCCAGCGGGGAAGGCGGCGGAGCCGGCGGGGAGGGCGGAGATGGAGCCGTTGAAGTAGTTGCGGAAGAGGGTGCCGCCGTTGTAGGTGCCTTCGAGCCCGGCGCCGGAGCCGAGGGCGGAGGTGAGGGAGAAGCCGTTGCTGTCCTGGTCGGTCCCGCCGAGGGTGCCGGTGAAGGTGGCGGAGGCGTTGCCGAGGGTGGCGAAGGAGAGGGTGGGGGAGATGAGTTCGAAGGTGGTGTCGGAGGCGCCGGCGACGACGCCGAAGTCGACGTCGATGCCCCAGCGGGGCCCGCCGGGGGCGAGGTCGTTACGACCGGCGACGATGGTCATGCTGACGAGGGTCGCGACGGTGTTGCTGGCGTTGTCGGTCAGCGCGACCGGGGCGAGGGTGGTCCAGAAGTAGGTGACGCCTTCGACGGGGTCATCGACAAAGAAGAAGTTGGGGTCGCTGTCGAACACCGAGTAGGTGGCGGTGGACGAGCCGTTGGAGGCGATGATGGTGAAGACGGGGTTGGAGATGGAGATCTGAGCGGCGGCGGGGGCCGCGAGAGCTCCGATCGTGGCCACGCCGGCGATGGCGAGGATGGAACGCAGGGCGGAGGCGGTCATTGAGCAACTCCGAGATCCGAGCCCACGAATGGCCCGGTGATGGTCCAACAACTCAGCGCGCGTCCGTGAGAGCGCGAGGAACGGCAAGCCGGTCGTGCCGCGTCTTGACGACACGACCAGGTGTTTGGTGAGGAGAGATCAGTTGCGGCGGCGGCGGGCGACGAGCAGACCGCCGAGGCCCAGGAGCGCGGCGGCGCCGGGGGTCGGGATCTGGATCTCGAAGGTGCTGGTGCCGACGGCGCGGTCGAAGCGGGAGAGGGTGAACTTGAACTGGGACTGGATGTCGACCGTGGTGCCCGGGATGGGCGTGAAGGCCGGGGAGCCGAAGCTGGCGCCGGTGAGGGAGGTCGAGCCGCCGGCGGGGACCGTGGCGGTGGTGGTGTTGATGAGGTCGGCGAAGGAGAGGCCGGAGGCGACGCCGCCGTTGTACCGGGCGGTGTAGGCCGCGTTAGCGCCGGCGAGGCCGGTGACGGTGATGCTGCCCGGGGTGCCGAAGGTGGGCGAGTCGGTGATGCCGATGAAGGCGGACGCGCGAGCTTCGGCGTTCGCGAGCGGGGCGAAGGAGACGAGCGTGGAGGTGAAGGTGAACGTGGTGTTCACGGCGCCGGCGGCGACGTTGAAGCCGACGTTGGCCTGCGGGTTGGAGCGCCAGGAGGCGAACATGCCGTCGAAGCGGGCGAGTTCGCCGGTCTGGGTCTGGCCCTGATCATCGACGTACTGGCCGACCATCGACTGGCCGCCGGAGAACGAGAGATCGCCGTAGGACGAAGGGTCAGAGATGTTGGCGGGCATCGTGCCCCAGTTCCAGGCACCGCCGGTGACGCCGTTGGGGTAGCTCTGCCCGGCGTACACGCCGGAGGCCGTCGTCCAGACGCGCTCGCCGAGGAAAGCGCCGGTGTCGGCGTTTTCGGCGGTCATCCGGACCACGAGAATGTTGCCATAAGCCGCAGACGCGGCCGAGGCGGCAATAAGAGCCAAAATCGCGTTACGCATGTCTCTCTCTCCTCAAGGGCGCGGTAGCACCCGGTGCTGTGCAGAACGACTTCATGCCCGGGCCTCGCGGACCCGTGCACTACTCGGACTGGGGAAGCATGCCCGAAACTGGGACCTTTGTCAATGGGCGTGTCGACTCATCGAGTGAAATTTCTGACCGCTTACCGATTCTTTATAGGACGACCCTCGCGGCGGGCTATTGGGGGCGGGAGCGTTCCGGGAAAACTCTGAGTCTTTCGGCCCACGTGTGCGGACGGTAAAATCTGGGTAAGTATCCACAATCTACCTTGCGGGCCCGGGAAGGGTCTGGTAGCCTTTATCTGGACGTGTTCGACGCGGCAATCGCCACGGCGGGCGGGTCTGAAGCTGGTGGGCGGTGCAGAACGGCACCGACCACCCGCGCATGCGAGAGAGGGAAGAGAGATGATCACCACGATGCGTGGTCGAGTGTTGCGTTCAGCGCGCGCGGCGGGTGCTGGGCTGCTGCTCGCGGCCGTTGGGGCTGTGGTGGGGAGTGCGGCACCGTCCTTGGCGGTGGTGCTGCCCGCGGGGGAATCAAGCATCTCGGCGGTGAGTGTGGTCGTCGGCGGGCGCGCGCTGCAGTATCGCGCGGACACGGTGCTTTTGAAGACGCGGACGCCGGGGGACGCGGCGGCGGTGGTGGACGGGGTGGTGCAGGGTCTGAAGCGGACGGTGGATGGGGAGCTGGCCCAGGGGCTGGTGCGGGATCTGCTGGACTGGGGCGTGATCGCGGCGGAGCCGGTGTTTGCGGGGCCGTTTGCGGATCCGGCACTCGCCGCGGAGATCGGGCTGGATCGGCATGTGGTGCTCACGGTGCGGGCGGGCGTGGATGTGACGCGTCTTGCGGCGGATCTGCGGCAGCACACGCGCGTGTTCGAGACGGTGGAGCTGGATGAGCTCGGTGTGCTCACCAACGTGCCGAACGATCCGCTGTTTGTGCAGCAGTGGCACCTGAACAACACGGGGCAGACGGTGGGGTCGCAGGCGGGGACGGCCGGGACGGACATCGACGCGGTGGCGGCGTGGTCGCGGTTCGGGGCCGAGCTATCGGCGACGAGCGCGATCGTGCGTGTGGCGATCCTTGATACGGGGATCAGCAAGAGCCATCCGGATCTGACCGGCGTCACGGTGGGCGGATCGAACTTCACCAATACGGACACGACGGCGTGGGATGACAGCACGCAGGTGTCGCACGGGACGTACTGCGCGGGGATCGCGGGGGCGCAGGCGAACAACGGCCTGGGCGTGACGGGGGCGAGCCCGAACGTGCGGCTGCTGGCGGGCAAGGTCGTGCAGGCGGCGCTGGCGTCGCAGACGTGGTGCTCGCGCGGGCTGCGCTGGGCCGCCGACAGCGGGGCGAAGATCGCGTCGATGAGCCTGCAGTGGGGCACTGAGCAGACGGCGATGCGCGACGCGTGCACGTACGCGTCGGGGCTGGGCGTGCTGATGTTCGCGAGCACGGGCAACTCGTTCCCGACGGCGATCGGGTTCCCGGCGGCCAACCCGCTGGTGATCGGCGTGGGCGCGACGGACAACCGCGACATGCGGTTTGTCGGCAGCCAGACGGGGACGCAGGTCGACCTGGTCATGCCGGGCGTGGGCATCTATACGACGGTGGACGAGCCGAACGGGTCGAACGGGCCGGTCCCCGATGGGTATGTGTATCAGACGGGCACGTCGATGGCGTGTCCGATGGCGGCGGGTGTGGCGGCGATGATCTGGGGGCTGAACCCGGCGCTGACGCCGGAAGAAGTGAAGTCGATCCTGCTGTCGACGACCAACGACCTGGGCGAGCCGGGGTGGGACGCGGAGTTCGGGCACGGGCGCGGGAACGCGTATCGCGCGGCGTACACGGCGTATTACACGGCCCGCTGCCGCGGGGATGTCGATGGGAGCGGGGCCGCCAGCACGGAGGACGTGTTCGCGTTCCTGGCGTACTGGTTCCAGGGCGATCTGCGCGGCGACGCGAACGGGGACGGGCTGCTGACCGTCGAGGACACGTACACGTTCCTGAGTTCGTGGTTCACCGGCTGCACGCCGTGAGATGGGGCGCTGGGGTACTCAGCGCTGTGCGGCGACGAAGAGGTTGAAGGCGTCGGGGAGTTCGGCGGGGTCATCGACGGGGGCGACGTAGAGCCCGCCGTCTTGGTCGATCGCGTCGGGCGAGCGGGGGTAGAAGCGGACTTCGCGGAAGCCGACTTCGAGCAGGGCGTCGCGCAGTTCGGGGCAGGACCACAGGCGCCAGCGGTAGACGAAGGCGTCTTCGATGCGCAGGGCTGGGCGGCCTTTGCCGGCGCCGATCTCGAAGTGCATGGCGTTCTCGACGCGGCCCAGGAGCGGGTCGGCGTGGCGCTGTTGCCAGTGGTAGGTGACGCGGCGTTTGTCGGGGGCGGGGAGGCGGAAGGTTTCGGTGATGGTGCCGGTGAAGTAGGCGTCGGAGCCGCCGTAGAGATCGCAGACGAAGCAGCCGCGGGGTGAGAGGCGGCGCTTGGCGGCGGCGAGATAGTCGAGCAGGTGGGCGCGGGTCAGACGCTCGCAGACGGAGAAGTTGAGGGCGGCGATGATGTCGACCTTGGCGCGGACGGCGGTGACGTCGGCGGTGATGAGGCGGACGCGCGGGTGCGGCGTGGCGTGGGCGTGGGCCTCGGGGTCGCGGTCGACGGCGACGGCGTGGGCCTTCGGGTGACGATCGGCCCAGGCCCGGGCGATGGCGGCGGCGCCGCTGAAATCCTCGCCGAGGACGAGGTCCGGGGGCGGCGGGTCGGCCAGTTCACCGATGTCGGTGTTGAGATCGGCGTAGATGGCGGCCAAGAGGTCGGCGTCGCGCTCGGGCTGCTGTACGCAGAGCGTGTAGAGGTCGTAGCGCGAGGGGGCGGCGTCGGGAGTGGGCGACGACTTGGCGCGTGGAGCGCGGGGTTTGGTGGGTTGGCGTGCGATGGTGGGGGGGGGGAGGGGTGAGAGGGCAAAGATGAGGGGAGAGGGGGAGCCGTCACGCCGCGGAGCGGCGTGCGACCCAGAGGCGCGCCGCGGAGCGGCGTGCGACCCTAGGCCATGCGGATCCAGTGGATGAGGGTTTTGAAGTTGGGGGGCTTGCCGTACATGAGGACGCCGATGCGGAAGACCTTGGCGGCGGCCCAGAGGAAGACGAAGACGGCGAAGATGCCGACGGCGATGGAGGCGCCGACCTGCCAGAAGGGGATCTTCTCGCTGCCGGCGAGGCGGAGGATCATGATGAACGGGCTGATGGGGGGGATGAAGGAGCAGATCTGCGCGAAGAGCGAGTTGGGGTTCCGCATGATGGGGAACCAGAGCATCATGGGGATGACGAGGACGATCATGATGGGGCCGAGGAGGGACTGGGCCTCGCGGATGTCGCTGACGGCGGAGCCGACGGCGGCCATGAGGGAGGCGATGAGGAAGAAGGCGATGACGAAGTAGATGATGAGGTAGAGGAAGTTGATGGGGTCGATGACGTGCATCATGCTGAGGAAGAGGAGGCCGGCGACACCGGCCCCGCCGTAGACGGCGAGGATGAGCACGCCGACGGACATCTGCCCCACGATCTTGCCGGTCATGAGCTGCAGTGGGCTGACGGCGGAGAGGAGGACCTCCATGACGCGGGAGGATTTTTCTTCGATGGTGGTGGTGAGGAGCTGCTGGCCGCAGGTGAAGACGCTGATCCAGAGAAGGAACATGAAGGCGCCGGGGATGAGCATGCGGGCGGCTTCGGAGGTTTTGCGTTCGCCCTCGGCGGTGACGGCCTTGGCGACGGGGCGCGGGGTGGCGGTCATGGCGAGGACGCGGTCGGAATCGAGGCCGCCGGCGGCGATGCGGGCGGAGACGATGGCCTTGGCGATCTGGTCTTCGACGTCGTCCTGAACCTGGGGGTCGAGGCGCGGGGCGGTGAAGATGCGGAAGGTGTCGAAGGGCTGGCCGGGCTCGGGGTTGACGGCGGACTTGGGGATGACGGCGAGGAGGAGGCGGGGGTCGGCGCCTTGGGCGTCTTTCTCTTTGCCTTGGGCGTCGAGGATGGGTTTTTTCTCGGCGTCTTCGTTGGCGGCGGGGTCGAGCACGCGGACGTTGAGGTTGGTCTGGTTCATCGTCGCGGCGGCCTGGGAGGCGGACGCGGAGGCTTGGTTCTTGAGGGCGTCGGGGACGGGGGCCTGGTCGAGGCCGCGCTTGAGGCGGGCTTCGAGGCGCTTGGCGACGGCTTCGGGGGAGAAGGCGGACTCGACCTTGGAAGCGACGGCGCCGGTCTGATCGATGAGGGCGACGTGGCCGGTGACTTTGGGGGCGGCCTTGTTCATGAGCAGCGGCATGAGCGTGAGCACGCCGGTCATGAGCGCGGGCGGGAGGAAGATGCCCAGGAGGAAGGCGCGGGTGAAGACGGTGGTGGCGAACTCGCGCCAGGCGACGTGGAGGATTTTCATGGGTCAGTTGCTCCCGGAGGCGGCGAGTGCGGGTTGGGGTGCGGAGGCATCGGCGGCGTTGTCGGCCTGGAGTTGAGCGCGGAGTTCGGCGCCGCCGCCGACGATCTGGATGAAGATGTCTTCGAGGTTGGGGCGTTTGAGTTCGATGCGGCGGAGCCCGCCGCGGGCGGCGAGGGCGGCGAAGACCTCGTCGGTGGAGGCGTTGTCGGCGAGGCGGAGCTCGAGGCCGCGGGCGTTGGGGGCGGCGTCGCGGACGCCGGGGATGTTGGCGTAGCGGGAGAAGTCGGTGGAGAGCTGGGGCTGGGCGGGCTCGATGACGACGGAGCGCGGGTCGTAGCGGGCCCAGAGCTCGTCGATAGGGAGGTCAAGGGCCTTGCGGCCGTTGTGGATCATGAGGATGCGGTCGCAGAGCTGCTCGGCTTCGTACATCGCGTGCGTGGAGAAGAGGATGGTGCGGCCGCCCTGGTGCTGCTCGTTGATGAGCTGGCGCATGAGGCGGCGGTTCTCGGGGTCGAGCCCGGAGAAGACTTCGTCGAGGATGAGCAGGTCGGGCTCGTTGATGACGGCGGCGATGAACTGGACTTTCTGCTGCATGCCCTTGGAGAGCTCTTCGCACTTCTTGTTGGCGACGTCGGGGAGGCCGACGCGGGCGAGCCACTCGCGGACTTTCTTGGTGACGACGGGCCCGTCGACGCCCTTGAGGCGGGCCATGAAGGCGAGGAAGGCCTGGACCTTCATCTTGCGGTAGACGCCGCGTTCTTCGGGGAGGTAGCCGATGCGGTCTTTGCTCTCGACGGCGGAGGCCTTGCCGAGGACGGAGATGTCGCCCTTATCCGCGAAGATGATCGACATGATCATGCGGATGGTGGTGGTTTTGCCGGCGCCGTTGGGGCCGATGAAGCCGGTGAGGGAGCCGGCGGGGATGTCGAGGTCAAGGTCTTTGACGGCGACCTTTGGCCCGAAGGTTTTGGTGACGCCGCGGATGGTGATGGCGCTGGTCATGTGGTTGCTCGCGGGGAGAGTTTACGGGAAGCGGGGCGGCGGGGGTTCTGCGCGGGCTTGGCGCGGCGTGGCGCGCGGGACGGGCGCGCGGTGGAGGACGTGCGTGCGGCGGCGGAGTCGTCGCGGGCGCGGTGGCGGGGCGGCGGGCGGACGGCGGGGAGGAGGGCCAGGAGCGAGGCGTATTGGCGGCCTTCGCGGCGCTTGCGGCCTTCGTCGAGCAGGCGCAGGTATTCCGTCAGGTGGGCGCGGGCCTTGGCGAACGCCTCGGGGGTGAGCCAGGTCAGGTCGTAGAAGAAGGAGAAGTTGCGGTCCTCGGGCGAGACGACCAGGGCGCCGGCGCGGCTGCTGTCGGCGTAGGTGCGGTGCAGCGAGCGGAGGAAGACGGCGACGGTGGCGTCGAGGGCGTCTTGCTCGTCGGGGCGGGGGCGGCCCGGGCGGCCGCCGGGCGCGCCCGCGAAGGCGATGCGGACGTCGTCGGCGGCGAGGTCGAAGAGTTCTTCCGTCTGGCGGCCGGCGCGGCGGTAGCCGGCGTGCACCACGACGCCCACGCCCTGCAAAAGGCGGACGTGGCGGTACAGGGCGCTCGGTGGGCGGGAGAGAGTGGCGGCGAGCTCGGCGATCGAGCACGGCGCGAGGTAGCGCAGCGTCTCCACGATCTCGTGCCGCACCGGCGCGATGATCGTCGACCAGACGGCGGGGTCCTTGATGAGCTGGATGGGGGCGCGGCTCACGGGCCCAGTATATCTCAACCGTTCACAAATTGCTAGCGATTGCGAACGGTTGGCAAATTCGGGATATTTTGGCGGGGTTTGCCGGCGGGCCCGGCGGGCCCGGCGGGCCCGGCGGGCCCGGCGGGCGGGCGGAGGGCGCGCGGGCGGTGTGCGGGCGGTGTGCGTCTGGGGGGCCATGGTCTACCCTCGCCAGCGATGAGCGAAACGGCGGCACAGGCGGCGGGCGCGGGTGGGGGCGAGGGGCGGGGCGTCGCGGCGGCACGGGCGGCCCTGGCGCCGGCGCTGGTGCGGACGCTCGACGCGATGGCGCACGAACTGCGCTCGATCGACGAGCAGCTCGGCGACGCGGGGGTGCTGGCGGATCATCGGCGTGTGCGGGAACTGTCGATCCGCAAGGCGGCGATCGGGCCGATTGTCGAGGATTGGCGCGGGTACCTGGAGATGGCGCGCGAGGTGGAGGCGCTGCGCGAGGCGGCGCGGAGCGAGCCGGACGTGGAGATCGCGGCGATGGCGAAGGCCGAGGCGCCGGTGGTGGAGGGTCGGATGGCGTCGGCGCTGGAGCGGGCCAAGGGCGCGCTGGTGAACGCGGACGACCGGGCCGTCGGGTCGGTGATGCTGGAGATCCGCGCGGGGACGGGCGGGGACGAGGCGTCCTTGTGGGCGCGGGACCTGCTGGACGTGTACGCGAAGTATGCGGGCAAGCGCGGGTGGGCGTTCGAGATGCTGGAGGCGAGCGCGGAGGCGTCCGTCGGCGGGGTGCGGAGCGCGGTGGTGAACGTGCGCGGCGAGGGCGTGTGGCAAGAACTGGCCTTCGAGGCGGGCGTGCACAGCGTCAAGCGCGTGCCGGCGACGGAGGCGCAGGGGCGGATCCACACCAGTACGGCGACGGTGGCGGTGTTGCCCGAGCCGGAAGAGGTGCAGGTCAAGATCGACTGGGCGAATGACGTCGTCGAGGATGTGACGACGGCGCAGGGGCCGGGCGGGCAGAACGTGAACAAGGTGGCGACGGCGATCAAGCTCGTGCACAAGCCGACGGGCCTTGAAGTGAAGATGCAGGAGAGCAAGAGCCAGATTCAGAATCGGGACAAGGCGCGGCGGCTGCTGATGGCGCGGGTGTACGAGCTGGAGCGTCGGAAGGCGCACGAGGCGCGAGCCGCGGCGCGGAGCGCGCAGATCGGGAGCGGCGAGCGGAGCGAGAAGATCCGGACGTACCGGTACAAGGACGGGATTGTCGCGGACGAGCGGCTGCCGGGGGAGTATCCGCTCCGCGACGTGCTCGCCGGGGATTTGGCGCGGTTGATGCGCGACCTGATCGAGCAGGAGACGGCGCGGCGGCTGGCGGAGTTGTGATGGGAAGAAGAAGGCCCGGCGGGCGCTCAGGAGCGTCGGCCGGGCCGGGTGAATCGAGGCGGGATTGGGGCGGGGCGGCGGGAATCAGCCGGCGAAGTAGGCGGAGAGGAAGTCGAAGATGTCCTGGACGGTGATGCCGCCGGCGCCGTTGAAGTCGGCGCGGGGGTCGGCGGCGAAGTAGCCGCTGAGGAAGTCGAAGATGTCCTGGACGGTGAGCCCGCCGACGCCGTTGTAGTCGGCGGGGTTGGTGGGGATGCGGATGACGGCTTCGCCGAGGTCGACGAGGGCGGCGTCGCGGAGTTCGACGGTGATGTAGGCGTAGTTGTCGTTGGAGAGGAAGGCGGTGTAGAGCTCGCCGCCGACGTTGTTGAGGTAGGCGAAGGCGTTGTCGTCGAAGGCGCCGTTGTTGTTGATGTCGACGGGGTCGCCCTGGCGGAGGAGGACGCGGGCGGTGTTGTAGGTGACGACGGCGTTGCCTGGGGCGGCGGCGTTGGTGCCGCCGATGATGATGTAGTTGCCGGCGTCGTTGCCGTCGACTTGGAAGAAGGTGCGTGAGAAGCCGGTCTGGTTGGCCCAGAGTTCGGTGGAGCCGGTGATGATGGGCTGGCCGGTCTGGGCGACGATGGTGGTGTCGCGGGCGATCCAGTTGGTGGCGTTGTCGGTGGCCTGGCCGCGGAAGAAGGTGCGGGCGCCGGAGCCGGAGATGTCGGGCCCGGCGAAGCGGCTGTTGGCGGTGGTGGAGGCGAAGGGGAAGGACTCCTGGCTGACGACGGCGTTGTTGACGACGACCAGGTCGTCGTTGGAGGTTGTGCCGGAGAGGCTGGCGGCGGCGATCCAGGTGGCGCCGTCGGCGCTGACGCGGAAGTAGGTGGAGGCGCCGGCGCTGTCGTACGCGCGGTCGGGCGAGGTGAGCTGGCCGGTCGGGGTGGTCAGGCCGGTGGTGGCGACGGGGACGCCGTTGACGACGAGATAGGCGACGGCGGTGGTGGGGGGGTTGGTGTTGGCGTTGATGGCGCGGAAGGAGACGGCGGCGCCGTCGGCGCTGACGCCGGCGACGTCGAACCCGGAGCCGGACCAGAAGCGGGTGTTGTCGAAGGGGACGGGGTCGCCCTGTCGCGCGACGACGGACCAGGCGCCGGAGTTGTTGAGGACCAGGACGTCGAGGCCGGTGGACTCGGTAGCGCCGAGGGCGAAGTCGCCGTCGTTGTTGATGGCGTACTGGTCGGCGATCTGGCCGACGGTGGCGAAGACGGTGGGATCCCACGGGGTTTCGAGGTCGGTGCGGAGGCCGGTGGAGACGGAGGTGCCGTTGCCGACGAGGACGACGTCGGCGGGGGTGTCGAAGCCGGAGTCGGCGATGGTGGCGCGGGACTGGATGATCCAGCGGGAGCCGTCGGGGCTGGGGAGGAGTTGGCCGAAGTCGGTGTTGAGGCGGCCGGCGGTGGTGCCGGGGACGAGGGAGGTCGGGTCGGTCTGGATGGTGGAGATCAGGACGATGGGGCGGGCGTGGGCGGTCGAGGCGGCGCCGGCGAGGGCGAGCAGCAGCGCGGGCGTGAGGGCGGCGAGGGCGAGGTGAGAACGCATGACGGGCTCCGGGGTGTGCGGGATGAGTGGGTGAGACGGACGGTGTGCCGTACGTGCGCGACGGGGGCGCGGTTGACCTGAGCGCCGGTGAGACGGCGCGGATTGTGAGCGCTCAGACGGCGGGGGGCGCGGTCTCCGTCGGCAACGTGCGGAGGGCGCGGCATGCCGCCCGGGTGACGAGGGGGATCGTCACCCGGACGGGCGTTGGGCCAGAGTGTGTTTCGCCGCGGGGAAGGGGGGCGGGGCGGCGGTGATCAAGGAAGATCAGCGGTTCCAGAACTTGCCGCCGAAGACGGCGCGGTCGCCGAGTTCTTCGGCGATGCGGATGAGCTGGTTGTACTTGGCGTTGCGGTCGGAGCGGCAGGGAGCGCCGGTCTTGATCTGGCCGCAGTTGGTGGCGACGGCGATGTCGGCGATGGTGCTGTCTTCGGTTTCGCCGGAGCGGTGGGAGAGGATGGCGGCGTAGCGGTTGCGGAGGGCGAGGTTGACGGCGTCGAAGGTTTCGGAGAGGGTGCCGATCTGATTGACTTTGACGAGGATGGCATTGGCGCAGTTCTCGTCGAGGCCGCGCTGGAGGAACTTGGGGTTGGTGACGAAGAGATCGTCACCGACGAGCTGGACCTTGTCGCCGAGGCGTTCGGTGAGTTTGTTCCAGCCGTCCCAGTCGTTTTCGGCGAGGCCGTCTTCGATGGAGCGGATAGGGTACTTCTTGCACCAGCCGGCCCAGTAGTCGATCATTTCTTCGGAGGAGGCGATGCGCTTGGGGTCGCTCTTGAAGAAGCAGTAGCCGCCCTTGTGCTTTTTCTTGGCGTGTTTTTCGGCTTCGTTCCAGAGCTCGGTGGTGGCGGGGTCGAGGGCGATGAAGATCTGGCGGCCGAAGTCGTACCCGGCGCGTTCGGTGGCTTCTTCGAGGAGTTTGAGTGCGTCCTCGGCGTCGCGGAGGTCGGGGGCGAAGCCGCCTTCATCGCCGACGGCGGTGGAGAGGTCGCGGTCGTGGAGGACTTTCTTGAGGGCGTGGTAGATCTCGACGCCGGCGCGGAGGGCGTCGTCGAAGTTGTCGAAGCCCCAGGGCTGGATCATGAACTCCTGGAAGTCGACGTTGTTGTCGGCGTGCTTGCCGCCGTTGAGGACGTTGAACATGGGGACGGGGAGCGTCTTGGCGGCGGACCCGCCGAGGTAGCGGTAGAGGGGGAGGTCGGAGGCGTCGGCGGCAGCCTTGGCGACGGCGAGGGAGACGCCGAGGATGGCGTTGGCGCCGAGCTTGGACTTGGTGGGGGTGGCGTCG
Organism: uncultured Phycisphaeraceae bacterium; assembly: GCA_964615765.1. GTDB lineage: Bacteria > Planctomycetota > Phycisphaerae > Phycisphaerales > UBA1924 > CAZTQN01. Next base: position 32,760 of record CAZTQN010000023.1, on the reverse strand, counting down.
AGGGCGAGCATCTCGGCGTCGATGTCTTCCTGGTCGCGGGCGTCGCGGCCTTCGAGGGCGGGGCCGATGTCTTCGATGACATTGCGGACGGCCTTTTCGACGCCCTTGCCGAGGTAGCGCTTCTTGTCGCCGTCGCGGAGTTCAACGGCTTCGTTCTCGCCGGTGGAGGCGCCGGAGGGAACGGCGGCGCGGCCGATGGCGCCGCAGGAGAGCCCGACTTCGACCTCGACGGTGGGGTTGCCGCGGCTATCGAGGACCTGGCGAGCGTGAACGACCTGGATGTCGAACATGGGATGGAATCTCCGGAGGAAAGGAAGCCGTTGGTGAGGGCAAGGCTACACATGGCGGGCACCCGGAGGAGGGTGTGCGAGCGGCGTCCGGGCGGCGGGGTGCGCGCGTGAAGCGGGGAGGTTTGGATTTCGGAGGGGCGGGCGCGGCGGTCAGAACGAGACGGGGTGGCGTTTGGCGAGGGCCGCGTTGCGCGGCTGTTCAAGGACGGAGATCATGGTCGTCATGCGGTGTTCGGTGAGCGGGCCCTTGCTGGTGCCGGGGATGCGCATGACCGCGCCGTAGTGGTTGCCGATCCGGCTGACGGCGTCGCCGGTGAGGCAGAGATTGACGCCGCGAACGGGGCGGAAGGCGAAGCGGACGTCCTTGGCCGCCTGCACGGGATGGCGGAGGGCGCTGACCATCATGCCGGCGGTGCGGACGGCGTTCATGGGGAGCGTCGAGTCGGCGATGTTGCGGCTGGCGATGACGCCGACGCCGGGGGCGTTGAAGGTGGCCATGACGAAGCCGCCGCGGTTGGCGACGATCTGAGCGATGGCGCCGCCGAGAGAGTGTCCGGTGACGACGGTGTCGGGGCGGCCCTGATACTTGCGAGCGAACTCTTCGCCGGCGTCGAAGTAGGTGGAGTTCATGCCGGTGCCGAGCTTGAGGTCGGTGATGCCGTCCATCGTCTGGGCGGTGCCTCGGAAGGCGATGACCGTGCCGCCCGGGCCGAGGAAGGTTGCGGCCTGGAAGCCGTTAAGGTTGCCGGAAGCGGGCTTGAACTCGGTGCGGGTCCAACCGAGGGGGAGTGTGGGGGCACGTTCGTACACGGCGTTAGCGAGCCGGGCGAGATCCAGCAGCGTGGCCATGGTCGGGACCCTCCAGAGATGGGTCGGATTGTCCATGAAGACAGGCGCGGACGCAAGCACGGCGCGCGGAAAGGCGGGCGGCTGGGGCGCGTGGCGGGCGCGCGAAGGACGGGTGAAGGGCGGGTGGTTGGCGTGATCGGGGCTGAAGGGGTGTAGGATGTGCGGGGAACTGCAGTGCTGGCCGCTGGGCGCGGGGGCGTCGGTGGTCGATGTGATCTGAGCAAGGCCGATGCCGATGTCTCCACAGGCGTTCACCGCCCGCATCGCGGGACTCAAGGCCGACATCGCCGACCAGGGGCGGCGGGTGCAGGCGCTCCTTGAACAGGCGTTCGACGCGGCGTTTGTCGGCGACGGCGCGCTGGCGGCGCGGGTCATCGCGATGGACGACGTGATCGACCGCGTCGATGTCGACATCGAGCGGGCCGCGGTCGCGCTGCTGACGGACGCGACCAAGGACGGGGCGGCGCTGCCGGCGGACGAGCTGCGGCTGGTGCTGACGATCGTGAAGGTGAACAACGAGCTGGAGCGGATCGCGGACAACGGGGTGGCGATCGCGGAACTTTTGCCGGAGTTTCAGCGGGTCGGGCTGGTGCTGCCGGAACGGTTCCGCGTGATCACGAACTCGTGCGTGGGCATCCTGCGGGACGCGTGCGGGTCGCTGGAGCGGGATGATGCGCAGCTCGCGAAGGTCGTGCTGGCGAGCGAGGACGCCGTGACGCAGTTCAAGGGCGCGATCGTGCGGGATGCGCAGGCGGAAGTGTCGCGCGGGACGCTGACGGTGGACGCGGCGTTCGCGCTGTTCGAGCTGACGTCGATCTGCGAGACGCTGAGCGAGCACTGCACGAACATCGCGGAGCAGGCGCTGTACATGCTGACGGGGCGGATCGTGCGGCACCTGGGCGGGCACTGGCAGGAAGTGCCGCGGGCGTGAGGGCGCGGGGTGGGCGTGGGGTCGATTTGATTACGCTTTGCGGTGCGCGTGCTTGACTACGCGTCGCACTGCCCCTGCTTGACTATGCGTCGCACTGGCCGTGCTTGACTATGCGTCGCACTGCCCGTGCTTGGCCGCGAGTCGGGCGATGAAGCGCTGGGTGGCCTGGTCGATGGGCGCGGGGTGGAACTCGACGCCGATGCTGTATTGACCGTCGGCGGCGTAGACAACGTTGCGGACGCGCCCGTAGAGCAGGCGCCAGCGCCCGCCGACGAGCGGGAAGCGGACGAAGATGAATCGGGCTTGCATGAAGGGGCGTCGGGAGAGGAGCCCGATGCCGCCGCGGCTGAGGTCGATGGCGGTGCAAGGGACGCCGTCTTGAATGAAGCCGTCGGGCGAGACTTCATAGGCCTCAACCTTGGCGGAGATGTCCTGGCGCGTGTGCTGACGGGCCCTGGTGGGCGCGCCGGAGGCCGAGTGTGGGAACGGAGTGGTCGGCGGCATCGTGCGGTCTGAACGAAGTGACAGACGAGTTGGCCGCTTGAATCGGACAGATCGACGAGCGTCTGAATCCCCTGATTGATGGCATGGAATAACGCGATGGGGTGCACGGTTATCGGGAGCACGCGGTGCTCAGACCGCCGGCCACGGCGCGTTATCGATCAGTCGCACCGAGGGAAGCCGCACGGCGATCAGGGAGCGACCCGGGGCGGCGCTCGCAAGATCGTTCGGCGTGAGCGGCATGAGCGTGTCGGCGTGGCGGACGACGGCGTACTCGATGTGAAAGCCGGCGGCGTTCAGTAGGTGACGCATGGTTGCTTCGGCGGCGTCGGGCGTCGGAGCGCCGGCGGCGGCGGCGAGGGCGCGCGGGATGGCGCCGGCGCTCGCGCGCTCCGCGGGTGAGAGGAAGACGTTGCGGCTGCTGAGGGCGACGTCGTCGGTATCGCGCACCGTCGGCACGCCGACGATCTCGATCGGGAGGTTCGCGGGCACGCCAGAGGCGACCATGGCGCGGATGACGGCGAGCTGCTGCCAGTCCTTCTCGCCGAAGAGCGCCAGGCGCGGCCGCACGAGTTCGAAGAGGCGCGCGACGACCTGGCAGACGCCGGCGAAGTGGCCGGGACGCAGGGCGTCTTCGAGACCGGGCGAGCGCGCGACGGCGGGGAGCATGGGCACGGGCACGGGGTGCGCGGGCGGGTAGATCGTTTCGACGTCGGGCACGAAGACCGCATCGGCCCCGGCGCGGGCGCAGCCGGCGAGGTCTTGCTCGAGCGTGCGCGGGTAGCGGCGGAGGTCGGCGGGGTCGTTGAACTGCGTGGGGTTGACGAAGATGCTGACGATGATGGGACCCGTGAGGCGGCGCGTGGCGCGGAGGTGATGGGCGTGGCGGATGAGGGCGAGGTGGCCTTCGTGCAGGGCGCCCATGGTGGGGACGAAGAGCCCGCCGTGGATCGACGGGAGATCGGCCGGGGCGGACACGACGCGTGCGGGCGTGGGAGTCATGGTGTGCGAGCGGTCACGGTTCGATGATGCGGCCGGCGACGATGAGCGTGGCGACGTTGCTGGAGCCGAGTTCGTAGACGAGCAGGCGCTCGTCGGCGTCGTCGAAGAGGAGCAGGTCGGCGCGGGCGCCTTCGGCGATGTAGCCGCGGTCGGACAGGCCCAGCACGGCGGCGGCGTTGACGGTCGCGGCGGAGAGGGCCTCGGCGGGGGTCATCTTGCCGAAACGGACGGCGAGCGCCATCGCGAGCGGGAGGCTGGGCGTCGGGGCCGAGCCGGGGTTCATGTTGGTGGCGACGGCGAGAGCGGCGCCGGCGTCGATGAACGGGCGGGCCTTCGCGTAGCGCCCGTCGAGGTGCAGGCCGCAGGCGGGGAGGATGACGCCGATGGTGGACGAGTTGGCCAGCGCGCGGGCCTGATCGGGGCCGGAGGCTTCGAGATGGTCGACGCTGACCGCGCCGGTGCGGGCGGCGGTTTCGACCATGCCCAGGACAGTGAACTGATCGGCGTGCACGCGGACGCCCAGGCCGGCGGACTTCGCGGCGGTGAACAGACGGGCGCACTGCTCGGGCGACCAGGCGCTGCGCTCGCAGAAGGCGTCGACGCAGGGGCGGGCGCCGACGCGGGCGCAGGTCTCGATCGCGGCGGGCGCGAGGGCGGGGAGGATGTCGGTGGTGACGTGATCGACGAAGGCGTCGGGCCCGCCGGGGAACTCGGGGTCGATCGCGTGCCCGAGCAGGAGCGTGGGCACGAGCGTGCCGGCGAAGTAGCCGGAGGCTTCACGCACGGCGTCGAGCATGCGACCTTCGGCGTCGAGGGAGAGGCCGTAGCCGGTTTTGACTTCGATGGTGGTGGTGCCGCAGGCCATGGCGAGATCGGCGCGGCCCAGGAGGTCGCAGGCGAGCTCGCCGACGGTGCTATCGCGTGTGGCGCGGACGGAGGACATGATGCCCCCGCCGGCGGCGGCGATCTGCTGGTAAGAGTCGCCGGCGAGGAGGCGTTCCCACTCGGCGACGCGGGCGGCGGGCCCGCCGCCCCAGCACATGTGGGTGTGACAATCCACGAGCCCGGGCATGAGGACGCGGCCGTGGGCGTCGAGATCTTCGATGGCGGCGGGCGTCGCGGAGCGGAGTGCGTTGGGCGTTTCGCCGGGGCGGGAGATGGCGAGGATGCGGCCGGCGTGAACGAAGACGTCGGCGGTGTCGAGGACGCCGAGGTCGCGCATCGCATGACCGCGGCGCGGGCCGGGGCGGCCGCCCATGGTGAGCACGCGAGCGGAGCGGATCGCCAGGACGTTCACGCGCGGGCTCCTTGCGCTGGGCGGCGTTCGGCGACGCCGCGGAGGAAGGTGAGCAGAAGGTGGGCGGCGAGGCGGGCGGTGCGGCCCTCGTGATCGTGCGGGGGGCTGAGTTCCATGATGTCGAAGCAGCGGACGGCGGGGGAGCGGCCGGCGCGGCGGACGAGCGTCTCGACCTCGCGCGGGAGCAGGCCCGCGGGGTTGGGGGCGCTGACGCCGGGGGCGGCGGACGCGTCGAGCACGTCGAGGTCGAGGCTCACGAACATCGGGCCGGCGAGCGGGCCGGCGGGCGGTTCGAAGAGGGTGGGGTCGCGGAGGGCGACGTCGGCGGCGAGGCTGCGCCCGCCGTGGGTCTGGAACCAGTCGAAGTGCTCGCGGGTGTTGGCGAGGGGGTTGAGCCCGACGACGGCGAGGGCGGTGGCGTGACCGGCGTCGAGGAGCGCGCGGAAGGGCATGCCGCTGCCGACTTCGGCGCGGACGTCGAGGTGGGCGTCGAGGTAGACGCCGTCGAGCGGGCCCAGCGCGCGGGCGACGCCGCGGACGAGGGCGAAGGTGAGGTCGTGACCCCCGCCGAGCCCGACGGGGATGAGGCCGCGGCGGGTGAGGGCTTCGGCGGCGTCGCTGACGCGGTCGTGAGTCTGGTGGATGGTGGAGCCGCGGATGACATCGCCGGCGTCGAAGACGCGCGGGAAGGGGGCGGCGAAGGCGTCTACATCGGCGGGGGCAGCGACGCCGTAGCGGGCGAGGGCGGAGCGGATGGCGTGCGGGCCCTGGGCGGCGCCGGGGCGGCCGCGGTTGAGGTCGATGCCCTCGTCATCGGGCATGCCGAGGAGGGCGACGGAACATTTGTTGATTGGGTGCTCGTCGCCGGGCGGGGCGTCGAGGACTTCGGGCGAGCTGTGCAGGATGGTCTGCGCGAAGCGCGCCGGGCGGATCTCAGGCCAGACCGGGGGCGCCAGGTGAGGGATCACGCCCGAGGGTAGACGAGCGTGCGGGCGATCGCCAGAGGAAAGCGGGGTTCGAGGGGGCCGCGGGGGGAAGGCCCGGTATACTCGGCCCACGCGGGCCCGCACACGTTCATGCATCGACCGAGCCCGCGGAAGAGAACGCACCCATGATGAACACCGCGCTCATGTCTTCGGGCCCTTCCCTCACCCTCGCGCAGGCGACCAGCGGGTCGCAGTTCGTGCTGATCGCGGTGGTGGTGGTGGCGGGGCTGTTCGTCCTGTTCCTGCTGATCTTCGTGCTGCAGTTCATCAACCTGTACGTGCAGGCCCTGTTGTCGAACGCGCGGGTGGGGATCCTGGACCTGATCGGGATGCGGTTCCGGAAGGTGGACATCCGGACGATCGTGTACAGCCGCATCCGGGCGGTGAAGGCGGGTTTGGACATCGCGACCAACCGGCTGGAGACGCACTACCTGGCGGGGGGTCGGGTGCCGAACGTGATCAGCGCGATGATCGCGGCCCGCGGGGCGAAGATTCCCCTTGACTGGGACACGGCGACGGCGATCGACCTGGCCGGGCGCGACATCCTCGACGCGGTGCAGACGTCTGTGAACCCGAAGGTGATCGATATCCCGCCGGCCGGGGGCCCGCGTCCGACGATCGACGCCGTTGCGAAGGACGGCATTCAGTTGAAGGTCAAGGCGCGCGTCACGGTGCGGACGAACATCAAGCAGCTGGTGGGCGGCGCGACGGAAGAGACGGTGATCGCGCGTGTCGGCCAGGGGATCGTGTCGACGATCGGTTCGTCGGAAGATCACAAGGCGGTGCTGGAGAATCCGGACGAGATCACCAAGCGGGTGATGACGCAGGGGCTGGACGCGGGGACGGCGTTCGAGATTCTGTCGATCGACATCGCGGATATCGACGTTGGGGAGAACATCGGGGCGAAACTGCAGACGGACCAGGCGCTCGCGGATACCAAGCGTGCGCAGGCCGCGGCGGAAACCCGGCGTGCGCAGGCGATGGCGCTCGAGCAGGAAATGAAGGCGAAGATCCAGGAGAACCGGGCCCAGGTCGTGCTTGCGGAGGCGGAAGTGCCGCGGGCGATGTCCGACGCGTTCCGGAAGGGGAACCTGGGCATCATGGACTATTACAAAATGCGGAACCTCGTCGCGGATACGCAGATGCGCGGCGCGATCGCGGGTGTTGATCAGACGACGCAGGGTGGGTCGGCGGCGTCGTGAGCGCGAAGTGGGGGACGCCTTGTCGCCTTGACGCGGTGATGGGGTGACGCGGTGAAGCGGGACGCGGGGCCGGGGGGGCTGCGTTGTGGTGACTCAGCGGTTGGCCGCGGGCGCGGTGGGGGGCTGATCGCTCGGGGCGACCGCTTCGAGGAGCAGGTCGCGCACGCGGGAGGGGCGGGGCGGCTGCGGCGGTGTTGACGGACGTGTGTCGGTCGCCGACTGGTTGGGCGGGGTGGTGCTGCTGGTCTCGGCGCTGGGGAGCGGGGCGAGATTCAGGCGGGCGCGGATGTCCGGTGGCAGGATGCCCAGTTGCTGCTGCACGCGGCTGGAGAGCATGGGGCCGGCGTCGTTGGTGAACGCGGCCCGGTCGATGGTGGTGTGCGCGCCGGTTGGGATTGATGCATTGGGCGATGGCGGCGCGGTCGGGACGGTCGGGGCGGGGGCGCGCGTGTCGACGCGCGTGGTGAAGCCGAGCACGGGCAGGCTGGCCCGCTGCACGCGGTCGGTGCGGGCGCGGGCAGCGAGTTCGTCGGTCGACGGCGTGAAGGCGAACGGCGAGGCCGTGACGTCGCGCACTTTGCCGAGGAAGAAGATGGTGCCCGCGGGGATGTCGGCGCGGGTGCCGCGCTTGGTAAGGGCGTACTCGGATTCGGGGAACACCGCGGTGACGGCGCCGCTCACGCGGGCCATGCGGTCGGGCGCGCCCGGGCGACCCGGGATGCGGTAGACCTGCTCGAAGCGCTCGGGGGCACGCAGATCGGGCTGCAGGCGGCGGAGCGTGGTCGACAGTTCGCCCAGGTCGGCCTCGCCCTGCACGACGCGCTCGAGGCGGCCCGACGGGGTGACGGCGGTCGGCTGGCGCGGGCCGGTCGGCTGGGTCGTGTTGGATGGCGCGCTGCGCGATTGTGCGAGGGCGGTCGTGGGCGTCAGCGCGAGCAGCAGCGCGGCCGCGAGTTGGGCGGCGGGGCGTGCGGCGGCGTGGACGTGCGGGCGGGGCATGAATGAGCGCCTGTCGGGACGGATCACACAGCAGAGTATCGGTCGTTGCGGGCCCGGAGAGAAAGGGGTCGGGTCAGCGGAGGAGGATTTCCACGGTGAGTGTGAGACCGGCGGGGCCGGCGCGCTTCAGGCGCTCGCCGCGGGCTTGCCACTGGAAGACGGCGTTGACGACGGGGTCGTCGACATCGTTGAAGCCGCTGGAGCGGATGAGTTGGACGTCGACGACCACGCCGCGTGGGTCGAAGGTGACGCGGAGGAGCGGGTTGCGCGGGGCGGCGACGGTGCGGGTGTAGCGCGAGAACTGCGGGCGGCGGGTGATGAGCTCGATGCCCTCGGCGGCGGCGGGGCGACCAGGGCGGACCTCGATCGGGTCTTCCAGGCTCGACGCGTCGGACTCCTTCTCACTGACTTCGCCCGCGTGCTCCACGCCCGAGCCGGGCGTGGTGGCGGCGCCGCTCGCGGAGCCGGAGCCGGCGGCGGGAGCCTGCGGGCGGGCCGGGGCGCCGGGGGTCATCGGCGGGATCAGCGGCGTGGGGGGCGTGACGCGGGGCGTGGGTGGGGGCGTCGGCGGTGGGAGCACCTGGCGCTGCGGCGGAGCAATCTGGACCGGCGGGGCCGTGGCGCGCGCGGGGCGCGGTGGGATCGGCGTTGGCGCGGAGAAGCCCGGCATATCCGGCGCGGGCGGGCCGACGAAGCCGAGGACTTGTTCGACTGGCTCGATCGGGGCGTTCGGGTCGGGCACGCCGTCCGGGCGATCGGGCCCGACGGGGAGTGGTGACGGTGGGCGGAGCGGCTCGCCGGGCTGCGTGTCGGTCGGGCTGGGCGCGGCGCCGGGGGGTGGCGGATCGTCGACGCCGTCGGTCTCGCCCTCGCGCGGCTGCGCGGGGTCGGTGCGGAGCGGGTCGGTCTGCGGGGGCGGTGGGGTTTCGGATGGCGGCGGAGTCGTGTCTGGTGCGGGAACGGGTTCGGTGGAAGGGTCGCTGGGTGATGGGGTGTCGGCCGGCGCGGGGGGCGCGGCGGGCGCGTCCATCGGGAGCGGCGCGTCGCTCGGGGGCGCTTGACTTGCGGCGTCGCCGGCGTCGCCGGGTGAGCCGCCGGCGAGTTGGCCGGGCGCGCCGGCGTTGGGGTCGAGCGCGGGCTGTTCGACTTCGGACTTGGGAGCCGCGTGCGGCGTGGGGTCCTTGAAGCCGAGCCAGTTTTCGGTTTGCGCGGTGGATTGATCCACGCCGAGGCGGACGCGGGGTTCGGGCGGCGGCGCCGTCGCGGCGGGAGGCGGAGCGGCGGCGATCGGCGGGGGGAGCGTCGCGGGCGGGGGCTGGCTTGGCTCGGGCGGAGTGGGCGGCTCGGGCGCGTCTTCGGGCGGGAGGACGAAATCGGAGAGGAGAACGTCGGCCGCGAGGCCGGGCGCGGCGGGGCTGGGCTCGCCGTCACCGAGACGGAGCATCGACCCGCCGGCGCCGACGACGACATGACCAACGACCGAGAGCGCAACGGCCCACCGCCACACCCCTCGCCTGCCCGCCCCGACTGCGCCCGATGCCGACGTCATTCACCGCAAGGATAGCGTCCGAAGACCGATGAGGCGGCGGTTTGTTCGGTATGAGATCGGGCCCAGGTGGTCGATGGTGTATTGTTCGGGAATGTCCAACCAGGCGGCGAGGATCTCACGCATGAAGCGGGCTGTGCGGGCGACGGTGTGTGTGTCGGCGGTGCTGATGGCGGCCGGCGCGTGCGCCGGGCAGCAGGCGGCGGGGCGCGAGGCTGCGGCGCAAGGCGACGCGGGCGTGCCGGCCGGCGCGGCGGCGCGGACGCTGCATGTCGGCGACTCGGCGCCAAGGCTGACGATCGCGTCATGGGTGAAGGGGCAGGCGGTTGACGGGTTTGAGGCGGGGAAGGTGTACGTGGTTGAGTTCTGGGCCACGTGGTGCCCGCCGTGCCGCAAGTCGATCCCGCATCTGACGGCGCTGCAGCAGCGGCACAAAGACGCGGGGCTGGTGGTGATCGGGGTGTCGAGCACGGAGCAGCGCGGCCTGGCGGACGTCGAGCCGTTTGTCAGCAAGATGGGCGACAAGATCGGGTACCGCGTCGCGTGGGATGATCGCGGGCAGACGTCGCGCGCGTGGATGGACGCGGCGGGGCAGGACGAGATCCCGACGGCGTTTGTCGTCAACCAGGACGGACGCGTCGCGTGGATCGGGCATCCGCTGGCGGGGCTGGATAAGGCCGTCGAGGCGGTGCTGGGCAAGACGTTCGACCTGGAGAAGGCGGCGGCGCAGGCGCGGCGGCGGGCCGAGCTGGATCGGCTGGAAGCGCCGATCGCCGCCAAGATGGACGCGGCGTACGAGGTCGGCGATCTTGACGAGGTGCTGCGGCAGCTTGATGCGCTGATCGCCCTCGACCCGCCCTTGCAGGGGCGGTGGATCTTCGAACGCTACCGCGTGCTGGCGGCGGACAAGAACGACCCGGCCGGGGCGCAGGCGTATGCGGAGAAGGTCGGGGCCGCGGCGATCAAGGATGACTTCGAGGCCTTGAACCAGATCGCGTGGCACATGCTGTCGCGGATCGAGGCGGGGTCGCGGCGGGTGAACGTGGCCCTGGCGCTCGCGACGCGGGCCAACCAGATCACCGGCGGCGGCGCGCCGGAAGTGCTCGATACGTACGCGGCGGCGCTGTTCCAGTCGGGCGACAAGGCCCGCGCCGTCGAGGTGCAGCGGGCGGCGGTCGAGAAATCGAGCGATGACGAGATGCGGCGCGAGTACGCGGCGCGGCTGACGGAGTATGAGCGGGCGGCGGGCTCGGGCAAGCGGTAAAAGGTGCAAGCGGTGAAGCGGGCCGGCGCGATCAGCGGGGCGTGAGCGTGTAGTCGCGCCCGCCCCAGCGGGTGACGCCGCCGCGGTCGAGCGTGCGGGCGGCTCGGCGCATCACGGCGCCGGTGAGCCAGGCGCCGATGGGGTAGAGCGGGGCGGTCCAGACGGGCGTGCGCGAGATGGCGTACACGCCGGTGAGGGCGGCGAGCATGAGCGTGAGCGACACGCCGCCCAGCCAGGCGGCTATGTGGGCGGCGTCCTGGTGCGCGTCGCCGCCAGCGCGGATGGCCCACAGGCCCAGCCCGAGCGCGCCGGCGGCGGCGAGCGGGAGCCAGACGCCCAGCACGCGGACGCGCCCGGCGAAGGCGCGGAGGCGGGCGGGCTTGCGGTTGGTGGACTCGATGTAGATGCGCTCCCACCCGCGGCGGAACTCGGCCCACGAGCCGTACATCGCGCAGCGGTGCATCGTGCCGGCGAGCATGACCTGGGCCGGGATGTTGGCGGCGGCGGCGCGGCGGGCGATCTCGACGTCTTCGAGCAGCGCGTGCCGCACGTGCTCGTGCCCGCCGATGGCCTGATACGCGGCCCGGGTCATCATGATGAACTGGCCGTTGGCGAAGGCGCGGCGGCGGGCGGGGTCAGGGTCGGAGGCGCGGCGGAGTGGGTATTGGCGGATGAGTTCCAGGCCCGCCGCGGGCTGCACGATGAGTTCGAACCAGGCCTTGGACGACATCGTGCTGATGAGGCTGAGCAGGCCGGCGCCGCGGGTGCGGAGGAGGTTGGTGGTGGCGCGGACGCACTCGGGGTGCAGTTCGGTGTCGGCGTCGACGAACAGAAGGATGTCGGCGTCACGGGCCGGGGGGACGTCGCGCGTCGCACGCCAGAGCGCGTGGACCTTGCCGGCCCATTCGAGCGGGCAGGCGTCGATCTCGAGCACGTGGGCCCGCCGGTCGCCGGCGATCGCTGCGTCGAGCACGGCCCGGGTGTCGTCGGTGCAGCGGTCGAGCGCGAAGACGGCGGCGAGGTCGCGGTAGGTTTGCTTGAGAATGGAGCGGGCGACGCGGTCGATGCAGGCTCGCTCGTTGTGAGCCGGGACGACGACGCAGACCGACGGGCCGGCGAGCGGCGCGTCGGGCGTGAGGCCGTCGTCGGCGGTTGGCTGGCGGAGCGCGGTGCGGGCGACGTGGATGAGCACGACGCCCCAGTACACGCCCAGCGCGGCGGCGGCGAGGCTGAGACCGGCGAGCGAGATCAGGAGCGGGCTGGGCATGCGGGCTGGCCGGAGGAAAGTTCGCGCGGGCAACCGCCCTCAAAAGGGGGCGGGCGGCGTGGAGCGGCTACGCTGGCGCATGCCGAGTCACACCGGGGCACAGGATAAGTCCGTCAATCGCCGCGACGAGCGGAGCGCTGATGATCACCACACCCACCACCACCAGGCCGGGATGGGCGGCGGTGGGTGCTGCGGCGGCGGGGGATGCGGGTCGGGCGCGTCCGAAGCGTCCATGCCCGAGGCCGACGAGGGCGGGTGTGGGAGCGGGTGCGGTTGTCATGGTGGGGGGGGAGCCGACGGCGCGCCGGCGGTGCACGTGTTCTCGCGCCAGGCGGCCCGCGAGGTTGATCAGATCGCCGTCGAGGAGTTCGGGCTCCCGTCGATCGTCCTGATGGAGAACGCGGCCCGCGGGGTGGCGGGGGCGGTGTTGGAAGCGATGTCGGGGATGGACCAGGGGCGCGGGCACGGCGTGCTGGTGGTGTGCGGGTCCGGGAATAACGGGGGCGACGGGCTCGCCGTGGCGCGGCATCTGCACAACGCCGGGCTGCCCGTCGGCATCGTGCTGGTGGCGGAGGGCGACATCCTGCCGGGTGATGCGGCGGTCAACCTGCGCGTGGTCGAGCGCATGCGGATCACGCTCGAGCGGGCCGGCGGGCGGGCCGAGAGCGTCGGGGCGGCGGTGGACCGCGTGATCGCGAGCGTCGGCGAGCCGGTCGTGGTGATCGATGCGCTCTTGGGAACGGGGCTGTCTCGCCCGCCGGCGGGGGCCGAGGCGGGCGCGATCGACCTGATGAACCGTTTGCGGCAGAAGGGCGCGCTGCTGGTGGCGGTGGATGTGCCGTCGGGCCTGGACGCGGACGCGGGGCACCCGCTCGCGGGAGCGACGGGCCAGGCCGGGCCGTGCGTGAAGGCCGACATGACGGTGGCGCTGGCGGGGCTGAAGCAGGGTTTCCTGGCGGCGCCGGCGTCCGAGTATCTGGGCGAACTGCTGGTGGTCGACATCGGCGTGCCGTTCGAACTGATCGAGCGGCTGGGCGTACCGATGGTGTTCGACCGCTGACGGCGGCGGGGTCGCTGCGCGCCGGCTTGAAGGCCGGGCGCGGGCGAACGGGGCGTGCGGCGGGCGTTGACCGCACGTCCGGGGTCGGAAAGATTGGCCGAGATCGGAGGTCCGGACATGCCCGTTCGCATGGAGCTTGCGCGGATCCTGATCCGCGAGCTCAACGACTACCAGATCATCGAGCTGCGCGAGGTCGCCGTCGGCAAGGACGAGACCACCGGCGAGCAGACGATCTCCCAGGTGGAGAACGGGCGGAGTTTCCCCATCGTCATCGGGCTGCCCGAGGCGCAGGCCATCGAGCGCCGCCTCAAGAACGTCATCCCGCCCAGACCGCAGACGCACGACCTGCTGATGTCCGTCGTCGAGCAGCTGGGCGGGAGCCTGGAATCGATCTCGATCCACGACCTGCGTGATCACACGTTCTTCGCGCTCCTGATGATCCGCGACGGGTCGGGCAAGCTGCACAAGGTCGACGCGCGCCCGAGCGACGCGATCGCGCTGGGCATTGCGAGCAACGTGCCGATCTATGTCGAAGAGCGCGTGCTGGAAGGGGCCGAGCGCGAAGACCCGTCCTGATCGACCTGGCCGGAGCCCGCCCCGCTTGACCGTGAACTTCGACCCGCACATCACGCCGTCCCGCTGGCTGACGCACTCTGTGCCCGGCACGGGCGGGCACATCAAGGCCAGCCCGGACGACTTTCTCGTCGAAGAGATTCCGGCGTACGAGCCGTGCGGCGACGGTGAGCACATCTACATGCTCATCGAAAAACGCAACATGTCCACGATGGACCTGGTGCGTCGGCTGGCGCGGCATTTCGGCGTGCGGCGCGACGCCGTCGGCACGGCTGGACTCAAAGACCGCTTCGCCGTCACACGCCAGCTCGTCAGCGTGCACACGCCCGGCAAGAAACCCGGCGACTTTCCGTCGTTCGAAGCCGACGGCGTCGTCGTGCACTGGGTCGATCGGCACACCAACAAGCTCCGGCGCGGGCACCTGGCGGGCAACCGGTTTGTCATCCGCATCCGCGGCGTCGAGCCGGGCAAGGTGGTGCACGCGCACCGCACGCTGACGATGCTCGAGCGCTTGGGCGTGCCGAACCGTGTGGGGGAGCAGCGCTTCGGCACCATCGCGCGGAACCACATCATCGGGCTGGGGCTGCTCAAGAAGGATGCGGAGGTCGCGGTGCGGGCGCTCTTGGGCATGCCGCCGGGTGAAGGCGGTGGGGAGGGGGGGGCGGAGGGAGCGTGGGTCCCGTCGAATCAGCGGGCGATGCGGGAAGCGTTTGACCGCGGCGAGTACGGCGCGGCCCTCACCGCGGCTCCGCGCTCGCTGTTGGCGGAGCGGCGGGCGCTGGGCGTGCTGTCTCGCGGTGGGGGCATGCCGGGGGCGCTGCGCGCGGTGGACCGGGCCGAGCAGTCGTTCTTTGTCGCCGCGTTTCAGTCGGCGGTCTTCAACCGCGTGCTGGACGAGCGACTCACCGCGGGCACGCTGGGCGCGCTCGAGCCGGGCGACGTGGCCAGCAAGCACGACAGCGGGGCGGTGTTCGCCGTGTCGGAAGCGATGCTGAGCGAAGACGCCGATGGTGGGCCGGGGAGTGGGGCGGCCGAGTTGCGCCGGCGACTGGAGGCGCTGGAGATCTCGCCCAGCGGGCCGATGTGGGGGTTGTCGATGATGCTCGCGCAAGGGGCCGTCGGCGAGCGGGAACGGCGCGTGCTCGACGACCTCGGCGTCACGATGGAGATGTTCGAGCGCGTGCAGCGGACGGGGATTCACCTCTCCGGCGCGCGGCGGGCCCTGCGTGTGCGTTTGAGTTACCCGGACATCGAAGCCGGGCAGGACGAGCACGGCGGGTACATCAAACTCCGGTTCGAACTGCCCGCCGGGAGCTTCGCGACCAGCGTCGTGCAGGAGATCATCAAGCCCGCGCCGGGCCAGCCGCTGTCGAAGCGGGCCGACACCGGCGCCGCGGCCCCGAGCGGTCAAGACGCCAGCGGCGAGCCGGCGCACAGCAGCGCTGACGCCGGGAGTGAAGCGGAGGAGGGCGAATGAGCCCGGAGGTTCGTGCTTCGCGGTCGCCCGCAAAGCCCACGCTGGTGGTGTTTGATCTAGGCGGCGTGCTGGTGCGCATCTGCCGCGGGATCGATCAAGCCGCGGCCCGCGCGGGGATGACGATCCCACCGGAGTACGTCGCGCCGGCCAAGCGGGCCGAGCGCCGGGCCGTGCACAACGAGTACGAACTCGGGCGCTTGACGTGCGACGAGTTCTTCACGCGGATCGCGGCGACGGCGCCGGGCGTGCTGACGCCGAGCGATGTGCGCGTGCTGCACGAGCGGTGGATCATCGAGGAATACGCGGGCGTGGGCGGGCTGATTGATGATCTGCACGCCGCGGGCGTGGACACGGGCATCCTCAGCAACACCAACCACGCGCATTGGCAGCAGATCGTGGGCCCGGACGGCGACACGCCGGCGCCGACGGCGTTCCCGTCAACGCGCAAGCCGCGACACCGGCACGCGTCGCACCTGCTGGGCCTTTCCAAGCCGGACGTGGCGGTGTACCACGCCGTCACCCGGCGCACGGGGCACCCGGCCGCGTCGACGGTGTTCTTCGACGACCTGGAAGACAACATCGCCGGGGCTCGGGCGGCGGGCTGGCAGGCCCACCGGATCGACCCCGCGGGCGACACGGCGGGGCAGATGCGGGGGTGGTTGGTGGGGGTTGGGGTGTTGTGAGTTGGTGGTGTCAACTCGCCGTGCCGCGGACATTTGGCTCGGCGGAGGTCAGTGCGATCGCTGAGTGAATGTTGTCGTTGGAGCACTGACCCGCTCAGGGCAGCGGGTCGGTGGCACGGGAGGTCAGGGCCACCTATCGATAGTCAGTATGGGCGCGGCGCCAAAATCTGCGCGCCGGGGCATTGACCCGCTTAATGTAGCGGGTGCTTGGCTCGAATGACAAAGTCCGCATGCCGAAAACAACCCATGCAGTAAAGCCATCGGAGGCACATGAATCACATCAAAATAGTGTCATTGCCTCGATATAGACCCGTGAGTGATCGGGAAGTTGCCGAGCTCTGCAAGCTTGTTGGTTAATCACTGCCTCAACAATACTCGGACTTCCTGCGCGCCTACGGAAATTGCACAGTTAATCCTTGCACGTTCCTGACGTCCTGTCCGGCTCGGGGTACAAAGCGCGATCTTCGTGATTTTGTGGCGTTCACGGAAACGCCCGACTCGATTGAGGACATCCGAGGTCTATGGAGCTTGACGCGATCTTCCCCAAGTATGCCCGATTCGTGGCTACCGATTGCTACTGAGTACACGGGTGGTTTGCTCTGCTTGGACGTACGCTCGGGTCAGATATACTTTCGTGACTATACCTATGATTATCCGGTTGAGCAGTCGCTCGTGGCTTCATCCTTTGCAGCGTTCCTCGACTCGCTGTTTTCTGATGATCCCTAAGGGCAGGCAGGTGGCAAGAATATCCCGTGTCACTGAACTTCGGCTCGGCGAAGGTCAGTGCGATCGCTGAGTGAACGTTGCCGTCGGGGCACTGACCCCGCTCAGAGCAGCGGGTCGGTGGCACGGGAGGTCAATGCCGCCTGCCGCAGTCCGATCTGTATCGCCACACGGGTTGCCAATTTCTAAAGGTACCGCACGAATGGTTGCTGGAGATTATTCTCACTTATTTAAGATGCTGCAGGGCACGCTCTGTCCCAAGCTTCGAACGGCCACCCCGGTGGATGTTGACGATGCGGTCGCCTTCAGGAGCTCGTCTGGAAGCCCGCTGACGGCGTCGTTGCAAGCGTTGTACATGGTATCAAACGGGCTATGGATCGGCGACCGAACAATTGTGCCGCCAGTTGAAGACCTCGCCGAGTACTGCTGTGAGCCGGGTTTGTTTTCCATCTTCGATTGGGGCAACGGCGACGCCGATTGCATTCTGACTGACGGTGATGGACACGAGCGTGTCGTGTTCTGTGATCACGGGCCAAAAGCGCAAACGATACTCTGCCGTGGCCTCTTTGCATGGCTCGGTGCTACTGCTCTTGAAATCGCTACGAGAGGTGAGTTGTGGCATCCGATGGACTACTCGCGCAATGTGGGCGGAGCCGGCCACCCAACAATTCTCGGCTTGCACCACGGAATCCGTCTTCACGACGAGTAGCCGCGACACGCCGCGGGGCCGTGTATGTTCATTCTCGTGGTGTACTGAGAGTTCGGACGGGGTAGCCCTCTAGCGGAGCTTCTGTGCACCTTCACGACACCCGCCTACTCCACCACAATCGCCTGCTTCTTCCACTCCCGCGCAAACTTGTCCGCGGGGATGGTTCGGAACCCCGTCAGCGGGTCGCCGACGGTGACGATCGTGGTGCTCGCGGCGAGCACCGGCACCATGTGCGAGACGAAGAAGCCCCAGTCCATCTGCACCAGCGCGGGCTTGTTCGCGGCGATCAGTTCGGGCAGCGTCATCGAGGCGTACCGCGCCCGCAGGTTGGTGCCGTGCAGCTTGCGCTGCAGCGCCCACAGGGCGCGGCTGTCGGTGGCGCCCGCGCCGACCTGCACGAACGCGAGCTCGGCCATTTCCTGTTCGCTGGTCTCGACGCCGCGGGCTTTGAGGAGCGTGACGAGCGACGCGGCGACGCAGGTGTAGTCGGTGCTTTGCTTGCAGATCTCGCCGTGCATCTGCGTCGGGCCAAGGTCGGGCAGCGTGTGCCAGACCATCCATCGCCCGGACCAGGCGAAGAACGCACCGGCGACGATGACCAGTGCGAGGATCGCGCGGCGGTCGGTGGCGCGCGGGACGTGGCGCGCCAGGATCGAGAACACCAGCGCGGCGGGCACGAACAGCCCCGTGATCTCGACGCACGCCGTCGCCGGTGCGCCGATGAGGTTGATCGCCACCGTCGGGAAGAACCGCATCAGCGGCCAGAGCATCATGCCTAGCAGCCCGAGGACGCAGACCGGGAGCCAGACGGAGCGCGATCGGCGGGAGATCGACGCCGAGCCGGCGATCGCCGCCGCGGCCAGCGCGAACTGCACGATGTAGGCGACCCACAGGAGCACCACGGCTATTCGAGCGGAGCGGCGCGCGGTTCCCGGCGGCGGGTGCTCAGCCAGCCTTGGCCATCGCCGTCGACGCGGTCTGGACGTCGGACGAGACGATGCGGTTGCGTCCGGCCCGCTTGGCGGCGTACAGGTTGCGGTCGGCGAGTTCCAGCCACTGCTCGGCGGAGATGTTGCCCGTCGGGCCGTCGGTCCCGGCGAGCCCGATCGAGAGCGTGATGGGCTGGTTGGGGTGGCGGGGCCAGGTGGTCTGTTCCATGGCCAGGCGGATGCGTTCGGCGACGGACTGCGCGTCGCGCGGGCCGGTGTTGGGCATGATGAGCGCGAACTCTTCCCCGCCGTAGCGGCACAACACGTCGGGCGTGCGGCACTCGCGCTGCAGCAGGCGTGCGACGCGCTGCAGCACTTCGTCGCCGGCCGGGTGGCCCCAGGTGTCGTTGATGCGCTTGAAGAAGTCGACGTCGAGCATCGCGAGCGAGAGCGGGTGCCCGTAGCGCTTGCACTCGGCGACCTTCTCCGTCCAGCGCTTGTCGAAGTGGGCCCGGTTGCCGAGGCCCGTCAGGCCGTCGACATCGGCGCGGTCGGCCAGCAGGCGGAGCAGGTGGTCCAATCGGAGCGCCGCGCGCAGGCGGGCGCGGAGTTCGGCGAGGTCGAAGGGCTTGGTGACGTAGTCAGTCGCGCCGAGGTCGAACGCGGTGACTTTGTCTTCCGAGCCGTGCAGCCCGGAGAGGATGATGACGGGGATGGCCTGCGTCGCCGAGTCGTCCTTCAGGGCGCGGAGGAGTTCGAACCCGTCCATGTCGGGCATGTCGAGGTCGAGGAGGATGGCGGAGGGGCGGATGGACTTGGCCTGGTCGAGGGCCTCGCGGCTGCGGGTGCAGCCGACCAGCGCGAGCTGCTCGTGCCGCAATCGCACTTGCAGCAGTCGATGCACATCGACGGAATCGTCGATGAGCAGGACCACGGGCTTGGAGTCGTTGCTGGCCACTCGTGCGGGTCCGCCTGGGGTCGTGGGGTCGATTGGACGCTGGATCGACGCGGGCGCTTGGGGTTGGCGTGGTGCGGGGCTGGTCAGTTGGCCCGGACCCTCTGACACAGGTCCGTCAGTTCGTTGACCAGCCGGGTGATCTGCTTGAGTTCCGGTTCGGTTGTGGAGTGCGGGAGGTTGGTGAGCGCGGCTTCAAGATCGCCCGCGGCCTCGCCCACCGGCGCAAAGCCGTAGCCGGCGCTGGCGCCCTTGAGCTGGTGGGCCAGGCGGCGCAGGGAGGAAAAGTCCGCCGTGTCGAACGTGGAGCGGATCGCCGCGACCCGGTCGGGCAGTTCGTTGACAAACATGCTCACCAGTTCCTCCATCTCCGGGTCGCCGGCGAAGGTGCTGAGCAGCGGGCGTGTGGGGGAGCTTTCCTGGCGCGTAGGGGGTACGTCGTGCATGCCGACCTCCGGGTGAGAAGATCGGGCTTCCGGGCGGGGGGGTTGATCCCGCGAGCGCGGACGGACGTGCAAGCCGTTCATCCGCGGGGCGCGTTGATCCCGATAACGCGCGACGGGCAGGCTCGTACACTCTCCACCAATGAGTATCGACGCGATCGACTCGGCTTCGCAGGCGGTGGAAGCGGTGGAGGCGTTCCGGCGGGATTACGCCCGTGTCCGAGAACAGGTCGGCAAGGCCGTCGTCGGGCATGACGAGGTCGTCGACGGCGTGCTCACGTGCCTGTTCACCAACGGGCACGTGCTGCTCGAGGGCGTGCCGGGGCTGGGCAAGACGCTCCTGATCCGCTCGCTGGCCGAGTCGCTGAGCCTCACGTTCTCGCGCATCCAGTTCACGCCCGACCTGATGCCGGCGGACATCACCGGCACGACGATCGTGCAGGAAGTCGACGAGCCCGACGGGCGCGGGCGGGCCCGGCGCTTCGTCTTTCAGCAAGGCCCGATCTTCGCACAGATCGTCCTTGCCGACGAGATCAACCGGGCCACGCCCAAGACGCAGTCGGCCCTGCTGGAAGCGATGCAGGAGCGGAGCGTGACCGTCGGCGGCGGGGCCGGCAAGACGCACCCGCTCCCGCGCCCCTTCCTGGTCATGGCGACGCAGAACCCCGTCGAGCAGGAAGGCACCTACCCGCTGCCCGAGGCCCAGCTCGACCGCTTCTTCTTCAAACTGCTCGTCGGCTATTCCACGCGCGACCAGATGGGCGAGATCCTGCGGCGAACCACCACCGGGCACGCGCCGGACATCCAGCCCGTGCTGAGCGCCGAGCAGATCGTCGGGTACCAGCGGCTGGTGCAGCGGGCCGTGATGGCCCCGCATATTCAGGATTACGCCGTGCGTCTGGTGATGGCGACTCAGCCCAAGGGCCCGCTCAGCGAGGGCGCGTTCGCGACGCCGATGGTGAACCGGTTCGTGCGCGTCGGGGCCTCGCCCCGTGCGGCTCAGGCGCTGGTTCTGGCGGGCAAGTGCCGGGCGATGCTGGACGGCCGAACGTCGGCGAGCGTGGACGATCTCCGCGCCGTCGCGCCCGCGGCCCTTCGGCACAGGCTGGTGCTGAACTTCGAAGCCCAGGCCGAGGGCGTCTCGCCCGACGCGGTGGTGGCCAACATCGTGGACACGCTCCCGGTGCTGGCGGAGGGGCGGTGAGGTGGGGTGGGGGGAGCGGGGGGTGAGGGTGGAGCGGGCGGGGATCGGATTCGGGGTGAACCCTGGCGTCTGGGCGTCGTACGGGGCTTCCAGGGCGGGTAGGGGGCGGGAGGGGACAACTGGGGTCTGCGGAAGACCGATATGTGAGGCGTAGGATTGAGGTCCCGGCGGCTCGGACGCCGCGCGGGGATAGTGAAACGTTCCACCGCGCCGGCATGCGGCGCAGGGGCCAGCATGAGCGTCGGATCGACGAATGGCGCCACGGCGCCGGGCGCGGCGAGGGCCGTCGGACCTGCCATCAACAGTTGGTCAAGCCAGTATCTGGAAGACCAATACCACGCCTGGCGTGCCGACCCGGGCAGCGTCCCGGCGGACATGGGCGCGTTCTTCCAGGGCTTTGACCTGGGCGTCGCACGCCGCGCCGAGGGCGGGGGCAAGGCCTCCGCCGGCGCGAGTGCGGGCACGGGCGCGGGCCTGGGCGAGTCCTTGAAGTTCCAGGCCGCGGTCGCGGAACTCATCGAGAACTACCGCTCCCTCGGGCACCTGTTCGCGAAGCTGGATCCGTTCGGGCGCCTGCCCGCGGCGGTGCCGGCCCTCACGCTCGCGTACCACGGGCTCAGCCAGAGCGACCTGGACCGCGCCGTCGACGTCGGCACGCTCCCGGCCCAGGCCGGTTCGACCTTGCGCAGCGTGCTGGCGTTCCTCGAAGCGACGTACTGCGGCTCCATCGGCCTGCAGACGGCTCATCTGACCGACGCCGCCGAACGCGAGTGGCTCACCAAGCGCTTCGAGCAGTTCGCCGGGCGCATCGAGCTTTCGCGCGGCGACAAGGCCCACATCCTCGAGCGGCTGGTCCGCGCCGAGCAGTTCGAGCGCTTCCTGCAGAAGCGCTACCAGGGCGAGAAGCGATTCAGCATCGAGGGCGGCGAGTCGCTGATCCCGCTGCTCGATCGCCTCATCGAAGCCGCGGCGGACCTGGGTGTTGAAGAGATGGTGCTCGGGATGGCCCACCGCGGGCGCCTGAACGTCCTCAACAACATCATGGGCAAGACCTACGAGCAGATCTTCACGGAGTTCGAGGACACCTGGCACGAGTCCAGCGTCTCGGGCGGGGGCGACGTGAAGTACCACCGCGGGTACTCGGGCGAACGGGCCACGCGGTCCGGCAAGTCCGTGTATCTCGCGATGGCGAGCAACCCGAGCCACCTCGAGTCGGTCGACCCCGTCGTCGAGGGCCGCTGCCGCGCCAAGCAGCGCCTGCGCGGCGACTTCGAGCGCCTGCGCGGCGTGCCGGTGCTGATCCACGGCGACGCCGCCATCATCGGGCAGGGGATCGTCGCCGAGACGTTCAACCTGTCGCAGCTCGAGGGCTATCGCACGGGCGGGACGGTGCACGTGGTCGTCAACAACCTGGTCGGCTTCACGACCGGCCCGCAGGACGCCCGCTCGACGCGCTACTGCACGGACATCGCGCTGATGATCGAGGCGCCGGTGCTGCACGTGAACGGCGAGGACCCGGAGGCGGTCGTCGCGTGCGCGCAGATCGCCGCGGAATATCGCCAGAAGTACCGCAAGGACGTGCTCATCGACATGTACTGCTACCGCAAGTACGGTCACAACGAGCAGGACGAGGCGAGCTTCACGCAGCCCAACTACACGCGCCTGGTGCGCGAGGCGCCCGGCGTGCTGCGCCGCTACGCGGACCAGTTGCAGCAGGGCGGCGTGATCAACCAGGCCGACATCGACACCATCGCCGACCGCCTGGCCCAAGCGCTGGAGGCGGCCCAGGCGGCCGCGAAGCAGACGCCGTTCGACCCGACCATCGACGCCGGCAGCCGCAAGTGGGCCGGCTTCAAGGGCGACTGGACCTTCGACCCGATCCCGACGGGCGTTTCGATGGACATGCTGCGCGAAGTCGCGGCGGGCCTCGGGCGCGTGCCGGCCGGGTTCAACCTCAACCCCAAGCTCACCAAACTGCTGGCCGATCGCGCCGAACTGCCGAACACCGCCGGGCAGACGGCCCTCAGCTACGCCGACGCCGAGAGCCTCGCGTTCGGCACGCTGCTGCTCGAAGGTCACGGCGTGCGCCTGAGCGGTCAGGACGCGCGGCGCGGCACGTTCAGCCACCGGCACGCCGTGCTGCGCGACATGGTGACCGAGCAGCCCTACACCCCGCTGAACAACCTGCGTCAGCTCGCCGAGAACCCGGCGGACCTCGGCAAGCCCGGCACCGACGGTCGCCCGCGCCAGGCCAAGTTCTGCGTGTATGACTCGCCGCTGAGCGAGGCCGCCGTCATGGGCTTTGACTACGGCTACTCGCTGGCCGACCCGAACATGCTCGTCATGTGGGAAGGGCAGTTCGGCGACTTCGTCAACGGCGCCCAGACCATCATCGACCAGTACCTCGTCAGCGCCGAGATCAAGTGGGACCGCTGGAGCGGGCTGACGCTCCTGCTCCCGCACGGCTACGAGGGCGCCGGGCCCGAGCACTCCTCCGCACGCCTCGAACGCTTCCTGCAACTGTGCGGGAACGACAACATGATGGTGGTGTACCCGTCGACGGCGGCGCAGTGCTTCCACATGTTCCGGCGCCAACTCAAGGCCCCGTTCCGCAAGCCACTGATCGTCATGACGCCCAAGAGCCTCCTGCGCGTCGCTACCAGCGACATCACCGAGCTCACCACCGGCTCGTTCCAGCACCTGCTGGACGACCCGGCCTTCGCCCCCGCCAAGGGCGGCAAGTCGGCGCGTGATCCGGCCAAGGTGACGCGCGTGCTGCTGTGCACCGGCAAGATCTACCACGAGCTCGCCGCGCGGCGCGAGGCCCTGGGCAAGTTCGACACGTCGATCGTCCGCGTCGAGCAGCTCTACCCCTTCGACGCGGCGGCGTGCAAGGCGATCCTGTCGCGGTACCCGGCCAAGGCCAAGGCGTACTGGGTGCAGGAAGAGCCGCGGAACATGGGCGCGTACCTGTTCATCGCCGATCAGATGCGCGAGCAGCTCGATCTCCCGCTGACGTACATCGGGCGGCCGACCAGCGCGACGCCCGCCGTCGGCAGCAAGAGCAAGAGCAAGTACGAGCAGGAGGCGATCCTGTCCCAGGCCGTCGGTCCGCTCGAGAAGAGCGACAAGGCCGGCGAGAAGGGCAAGCCCGCCGCCAACGGCGCTCACGGCGCCAGCAACGGCGCCGCGGCCCCGCCGGCCCGTGCGGCCCGGTGATCCGTCCCGCGTAATCGCGTACCACGCGCTTCGTCCGGGCGGCTGCTCTCGAGCGTGTCCCGTCCTTGATCCGGTGTGCCCCTCAACCAGTTTCCTTCGATCGCTGATACCACCATGCCAACCAACATCGTCATCCCGGAGATGGGCGAGAGCGTCACGCAGGGCGTGATCCAGACCTGGCGCAAGAAAGACGGCGACCTGGTCCGCAAGGACGAGCCCGTGCTCGACCTTGAGACCGACAAGATCACCGCCGAGGTGCCCGCGCCCGCGAGCGGCGTGCTCCGCATCCTGAAGCCCGCGGGCGAGACGGTCGCGATCAAGGCGGTCGTCGGTGCGATCGAAGAATCCAGCGCCGCCGGGGCCGCGGGCGCGCCCGCCGCGCCGGCGCCGATCGCCGAGGCCAAGCCCACCGACGGCAAGCCCAACGAAGCCAAGGCCACGGAAGCCAAGCCGGCCCCGGCGAGCAACGGCGCGCCCGTGGGCGACGACGTTCGCGCTACGCCCCTGGCCCGCAAGCTCGCTGGCGAACTCGGCATCGACCTGAACGGCATCGCGGGCACCGGCGCCGGCGGGCGCGTGCGCGAGCAGGACGTGCTCGCCGCCCAGGCGCGTGGATCCACCGGCGGCGCCGCGACGGCGGCCCCGGCCGCTCCCGCGCCGGCCCAGGTCTCCAGCCCCGCCGCCGCGCCCGTCCCGGGCGCGCGGGGCGTGCGCCGTGAGCGCATGACGCAGCTCCGCCAGCGCATCGCGCACCGCCTGGTCGAGGCTCAGCACACCGCCGCGATGCTGACGACCTTCAACGAGTGCGACATGTCCGCCGTCATGGCCCTGCGCGCTCAGCACAAGGACGCCTTCGAGAAGAAGCACGGCGTGGGCCTCGGGTTCATGTCGTTCTTCGTCAAGGCGGTCGTCAACGGGCTCAAGCAGTTCCCCGCCGTCAACGCCTCGATCGTCACCGACGAGAAGGGCGAACTCGCGACCGAGTACCACGACTACTGCGACGTCGCCATCGCCGTCGGCACGCCCAAGGGGCTGGTCGTGCCGGTGCTGCGCGGGTGCGAGCATCTCTCCTTCGCGCAGATCGAGCAGGGCATCAAGGACCTGGCCGGCAAGGCCAAGGACAACAAGCTCACTCTCGCCGACCTGCAGGGCGGGACGTTCACGATCACTAACGGCGGGATCTACGGCTCGCTGATGTCGACGCCAATCCTCAACCCGCCGCAGTGCGGCATCCTCGGCATGCACGCGATCAAGCCGCGCGCCATCGAGTATCCCACCGGCAGCGGGCAGGTCGCCATCCGCCCGATGATGTACCTGGCGCTGAGCTACGACCACCGGCTGATCGACGGCGCCGAAGCCGTGCAGTTCCTGGTCGCGGTCAAGAACGGGATCGAACACCCCGAGCGCCTGCTGATCGGCCTGTAAGCCGGCAAGAAACGCAGCGGTCCGGGACCGATCAGTTCCGGGCCCCGGCCATGCTCTGATTGCTTTGCGCCTTGCCCGCCGCGACCGGGCGCGTGACCACGCGCCAGCCGGAACTCTCGCCGAGCGCGGGCAGGTCGCCGGGCCGCTGCCCGCCGGGGCGCACGTCCAGCCGCGCGATCGCACGCCGCAGTTCGTAGGCACGGCGCAGCATGTTCAGCCCGTCGCGCACGGGGCGCACGGTGCTGCCGCTCTGGTGGTCCCACACGACGCCGACTTCTTCCACCTTCAGCCCCGCGCGGCTGATGAGTAGCAGGTGCTCGACATCGAACGCGAACCGCGGCTCGCGCGCGTGCGCCAGGACCACGTCCGCCGCCCGGCGGCTGTACAGCTTGAACCCGCACTGCGTGTCCCGCGCCAGGCGGATGCCCAGCGTGCGGAGCGCGACCTGAAACCCGCGCCCGATGAGCCGGCGCACGCGGCTGGTCCGCGCGTCCGCCCCCGGCGCGACGCGCGAGCCCACGCCCATGTCCGCGCCCGACGCGCGGACGCGGTCGACCAATCGCGGCAACTGATCCAGGCGCGTCGCGTTGTCCGCGTCCATCATCAGCCGCCAGTCTCCCCGCGCCGCCCGCAGACCGGTCAGCACCGCCGCCCCTTTGCCGCGGTTGGCGTCGTGCGTGATCACGCGGACGTGCACGCGGGCGTCGTCCGCCCCGGCCCGCGCGATGGCCTCCCGCGCAACGCCCGCCGTGTCGTCGTCCGACCCGTCATCGATCAGCAGCACTTCCGCGGCGAGGCCCCAGGCCTGCAGCGTGCGCAGGGCGTCGGCGAGCGTTGCGCCGATGCGCTCCCGCTCCCGGTACATCGGGATGACGACGGACAGCGGGGGTCGGAGGTGCGGGTCGGGCAACGTGAGCAAATCATAACCCGCTCGCTGGCCCGGTCGTCGTCCGGTAAACTCCGGGCATGACGGACACCTCCCCCGCGGTGCGACGCCTGGTCGCGCGGCTCGAAGCGCTCGGCGATCGCCCGGCGCTGCTCGATGTCGCCGACGCTCTCCGCGCCGCCGCCCTCACCCCCGAGGACCTCTCCGGGCTCATCCGCCCGGACCCGCGTCGCTACAGCCGCGTCCGCGTCGCGCTGACCGACGCGTTCGAGATGCTCGTCATGACCTGGCTGCCCGGGCAGTGCAGCGTTCCGCACGATCACGCGGGCTCCTTGTGCGCGATGGCCGTCGTGCAGGGCGAGGCCGCCGAGGTGACCTACCGCCAATCGCCCGACGGGCTGGTGGACGCGGTGGTGGTGGAGCAGATCGAGCCGGGCCGCGTGGTCGCGGGCGACGACGCGGCGATCCACAGCGTGCATAACCCCTCCGCGACGCACACGCTGGTGACGGTGCACATCTACGCCCCGCCGCTGAAGGATTTTCGGCGGTACACGCCGCGCTCGCCGGAGGTCGCGATCGACCAGCTCCGTGTCGCCGCGCCGGCCCACCCGGGCGATCGCGTCCCGACCATCTGCGTCATCGGTGGCGGGTTCTGCGGAACGATGACGGCGGCCCACCTGCTCCGCTCCGCCACCGGCACGCCGGGGCCCGTCCGCGTCGTCCTCATGGAACGCCGCGGCAGCGTGGGCGAGGGCGTCGCCTACGGCACCACGGACACGGCGCACCTGCTCAACGTCCCCGCCGGTCGCATGAGCGCCTGGCCCGATCAGCCCGACGACCTGGTGACGTTCGCGCACTCGCGCGATCCGGGCGTCCGCCCGACG
The DNA here is from genome assembly GCA_964615765.1 of uncultured Phycisphaeraceae bacterium. Lineage (GTDB taxonomy): Bacteria > Planctomycetota > Phycisphaerae > Phycisphaerales > UBA1924 > CAZTQN01. The sequence continues at coordinate 5,456 of CAZTQN010000023.1, read as the reverse complement.
GACTATCTCCCGCGCACGCTGTACGCCGAGTATCTCCGCTCGCGCCTGCGCCAGGCTGCCGACGCGTGCCCGCCCGAGCGGGCCGTGCTCAGCGTCTCGCTCGACGAAGCCCGGCGAGTCTCCGCCAGCCCGGGCGGCGCGGGGGGGTGGATCGTGCACGCGGCCCGCGGGCCGACGATCGCCGCCGACGCCGTCGTGCTCGCCGTCGGTCACCGCCCGCCGACGGACCCGTTCAGCCCCGGGCCGCGGGCCCCGCAGTGGCTGGGCAGTCGCCTCCGCTGGATCGCCGACCCCTGGCGCCCCTTCGCCGTGCACGATGTCGAGCCCGACGAGCCGGTCCTGGTCATCGGCGCGGGGCTGACGGCGGTGGACATCGTGCTCAGCCTGTTCGCGCCCGCCGGGGGCGTGCGCCGCAAGGCGCCGGTGACGCTCGTCTCCCGTCGCGGCTTGCTGGCGCAGGCCCACGCCGCCATGCCCGTCTCGCCCGCGCGGCTGGATCATCTGCTGGCGCCGATGCTGCACGGTCACGAGCCCGTCACCGCCCGCGCGCTATCCCGCGTGGTCCGCCGAGCCGTGCGCGAAGCCGCCGGCGCGGGCGGCGATTGGCGCTCGGTCATCGACGCGCTGCGCCCGCACACGCCGGCGCTGTGGCGCGGCGCGCCGCGGGCCGAGCGCGAGCGCTTCCTCGCGCGACTGCGCCCGATCTGGGAAGTGCATCGTCACCGCATGGCCCCCGCCGCCGCGGCGCGGATCGCGGAGTTGCAGGCCCAAGGCCTGCTGCGCGTGGTCGCCGCGCGGATCGATTCGGCCCACGGCGACGAACGCGGCGTGACGCTCAACGTCCGCCCGTCCGCGTCGCCCGAGCAGGTCTTGCCGCTCCGGGCCGCGTGGGCCGTCAACTGCACCGGCCCAAGCCCGACCAACCGCGCCGACGCTAACCCGGTGATCGGCTCCTTGCTGGTGGGCGGGGCGATCAGCGTGGACGAACTCGGTCTGGGCCTGCGCACGGGCCCGGGCGGGCGCGCCATCGACGCCGCCGGACGCGTCCGCGATGATCTGCTGGTCGTGGGCACATTGCGCAAGCCCGACACGTGGGAGAGCACGGCGGTTCCGGAACTGCGCGTGCAGGCCGCCGACGCCGCCCGGGCCGCGCTCGAAGTAATCGCCGCCCGCTCACTCTCGCCGACGGTGGTGCGCCGCGCGACATCCGGCGCGTTCTCGCCCGCGGGCTCTTGACGCGATCTTCACACGCCCGTCGCCGACGCGCGCTCCCGGGCTGAATATCGTGCCGCGCTCAAAAATCAGAGCGCCTTGTCGGAGATCATCGTGGACATCACGCGTCGCCACTTCTTCCAGCGTTCGGCTGCCCTGGCCTCGGGCTTCGGCGGGCTGGCCCTGCTCCTGCGCACCGGCCACGCCCACACCGCGTTTCTCGACACCTTCGCCGCGTCTGCCGCCGCCGTCGGCTACGGCCCGTTGGTGAAAGACCCCGCCGGCATCTTCGACCTGCCGGCCGGATTCTCCTACGTCGTCATCTCCAAGTTCGGGGCCGAGATGTCCGACGGGCTGCTCACACCCGGGCTGCACGACGGCATGGCCGCCTTCCCCGGCGCGGGCCCGCACGCCGGCAAGACCATCATCGTCCGTAATCACGAACTCGAGGGCGACGCCGAGGGCACGCAGCACGCCTTCGGCAAGGGCCGCGAGCGCCTGACGCGCATCCCGACCGACGCGATCTACGACCGCGGCGTCCGGGCTCAGGGCGGCACCACCACCACCGTCTACGACACCAAATCCCGCACCGTCGTCCGCGAGTTCCTCAGCCTCGCCGGCACCTGCCGCAACTGTGCCGGCGGGCCGACGCCTTGGAACACCTGGCTCACCTGCGAAGAGTCCGTCACCACGCGCGACGTGCCCGGGGCCGAGCAGGATCACGGCTGGGTCTTCGAAGTCCCTGCCGACGGCGCCATGACCGCCCCCGTCCGCGCCCCGTCGCCGATCCGCGCCATGGGCCGCATGAATCACGAGGCCGTCTGCGTCGACCCCGCCTCCGGCGTGGTGTATCTCACCGAAGACCGGCACGACGGGCTGATCTATCGCTATCTCCCCAAGGCTCGCGGCAAACTGCACGAGGGCGGACGCCTGCAGGCCCTGGCCATCAAGAACAAGCCCGCGCTCGACACGCGCAACTGGGGCGCCCAGAGCGGCAACGTCGCCATCGCCGTCGGCCAGACGTTCGATGTTGAGTGGATCGACCTCGACGACGTCGAAGCGCCCAAGGACGACCTGCGACTCCGCGGCTTCGCCGCCGGGGCCGCCCGCTTCGCCCGCGGCGAGGGGTGTTGGTTCGGCGCTCAAGACCCCGGCAAGGGCGCGGCGTATTGGGCCTGCACCAACGGCGGGACCAAGAAACTCGGGCAGATCTGGAAGTACACGCCCAGCCCCGCCGAGGGCACGCCGGACGAAGCCAAGACCCCCGGCCGCCTCACGCTGTTCATCGAACCCAACGACTCGAACGTGTGCGCCAACGCGGACAACCTGACCGTCGCCCCGTGGGGCGACCTGGTGGTGTGCGAGGACAGCGGGTTCGAGTCGCAGCACCTGTTCGCCGTCACGCCCGACGCGCGGCTGTACCGGCTGGGCCGGAACGCCGCCAGCAAGAGCGAACTGGCCGGGGCGTGCTTCTCGCCGGACGGGTCGACGCTCTTCGTGAACATCCAGCACCCGGGGATGACCCTGGCAATCACCGGCCCGTGGCGGGGCTGACGGGGCGCGGGGAGTCGGTTGGGGGGTGGGGGGAGGGGGGTGGGGGGAATGTGCGTTGATCGGGCGGGGCGCTGGCCCTATTGTCCCGGTCCACGAGCCTGCCGAGGCCAGCCGTTGGTCCATACACGGGAAGCCCTGATTCCATGATCGCTCTCGAGACCCGCAAGAAGATCGTCTCCACCAACCGCCGCCACGAGTCGGATTCCGGCTCACCGGAGGTGCAGATTGCGCTGCTGACGGAGCGCATCAACGAGTTGTCGCAGCACCTGCAGGCGCACAAGAAGGACAACTCGAGCCGGCGCGGGCTGGTGCTGATGGTGGCCAAGCGCAACCGGCTGCTGAAGTACCTCTCGAACACGGACCGCGACGCGTACGTCGCGCTGATCGGGAAGCTGGGTCTCCGCAAGTAACAGCAAGGATCACACACGCGGCGGCGTCGAGAGACGCGGCCGCGTTTTTCGTTCATGTTCGCCCGTTCGGCCCCCGGGGGGCAGTGGGCGCTCGGCAGCCGACCTGTGCTGCCCGGCGCCTTCTGCCTCAGGGCCGGCCGAACCGGCTCCAAGTTGGTCGGGCGACATCTGCCCCTCGAGCGCGAGACGCGAGCCCAGAGCCCGCAACGCTCACGCGGGGGCGGTGGCCCCAGATAAGCGCCGCGGGGGCCCACGGGCCCCGGCGCAGGAAGGCAAGGCAGAAGACATGCCGCACATCAAGATTCAGCGCGAGTTCGCCGGTCGCACCCTCACCCTCGAGACCGGCAAGGTCGCCAAGCTCTGCGACGCCGCCGTGCTCGCGACCTACGGCGGGACCACCGTCCTCGCCACCGTCGTCCGCGCCAAGCCGCGCGACGGGATCGACTTCTTCCCGCTCACCGTCGACTACCGCGAGAAGACCTCCGCGGCGGGCAAGTTCCCCGGCGGGTTCAAGAAGCGCGAAGGCCCGCCCAGCGAGAAGGAAATCCTCACCATGCGGATGATCGATCGCCCGATCCGTCCGCTGTTCCCCGAAGGCTTCTTTGACGAGATCCAGATCCAGGTCTTCGTCATGAGCCACGACGGCGAGAACGACTCCGACGTGCTCGCCTGCACCGCCGCCTCCGCCGCCCTGGCGATGAGCGACGCGCCGTACGAGGGCCCGGTCGCCACCGTCCGCGTCGGGCGCGTGCACACCGACGACGGGCTCCGCTACGTCGTCAACCCGACGGTCTCGCAGCTGGATTACAGCGACCTGGACGTGGTCATCGCCGGTCACAAGGACGGCGTGAACATGATCGAAGTCGGCGCCGCCGAGATCGACGAGCAGGGCGTGTTCGAAGGCCTCCGCGTCGGGTACGACGCAGTGAAGGACCTGCTGGCGATCATCGATGAACTGGTCGCCAAGGCCGGCAAGCCCAAGCGCGCCGGCGAGCTGTTCGTGCCCCCGCAGGACGTGGTCGACATCGTGACCAAGGCCGCGGAGCGCGAGATGACCACGGCCCGCAAGATCAACGGCAAGCACGCGCGCGGCGAGGCCGTCGACGCCGTCAAGGCCAAGGTCCTTGAAGCCCACTTCCCCGTCAAGTCCGACGGCACCTACGAGCAGTTCGCGACCTCGTCCAAGCGCCGCTCCCAGGCCAAGGAAGCGCTCCGCAAGCTGGAAGAGAAGATCACGCGTCGCCTGATCGTCGAGAGCGGCACCCGCGCCGACGGCCGCGGCCCGCGCCAGATCCGCCCCATCGAGTGCCAGGTCGGCATCTTCGAACGCACGCACGGCTCGGCCTTCTTCCAGCGCGGCGAGACGCAGTCCCTGGTCTCCTGCACGCTCGGCACCGGCAAGGACGAGCAGATCGTCGACGGGCTCATCCCCGAGTACAGCAAGAAGTTCATGCTGCACTACAACTTCCCGCCCTTCTCCACCGGCGAAGCCAAGCGCATCAGCGCTCCCGGCCGGCGCGAGATCGGGCACGGCGCCCTCGCCGAACGCTCCCTCCTGGGCGTCCTCCCCTCGCCCGACGAGTTCCCCTACACCGTCCGCATCGTCAGCGACATCACCGAGTCCAACGGCTCGTCGTCCATGGCTTCCGTCTGCGGCGGGTGCCTCGCGCTGATGGACGCCGGCGTCCCCATCAAGAACACCGTCGCCGGCATCTCCGTCGGTCGCTTCAGCGACGACAACGACCAGAACGAAGTCTTCGTCACCGACATCATCGGCGAAGAAGACTTCTTCGGCGACATGGACTTCAAGGTCGCCGGCACCCGCGAGGGCATCACCGGCATCCAGCTCGACCTCAAGACCCGCGGGCTCACGCTCGAGCAGATCGATCGCATCTTCGAACAGGCCCGCGTCGGGCGCCTCGAGATCATCGACATCATGGAGCGCACCATCCCCGCGCCGCGTTCGGATATCTCCGTCTACGCCCCGCGCCTGGTCACGCTCACGATCAACCCCGAGAAGATCGGCAAGCTCATCGGCCCCGGCGGCAAGACCATCCGCGGCCTGCAGGAGAAGTACGGCGTCACCATCGACGTCGAGGACGACGGCACCGTCATGCTCGCCAGCCCGAGCGGCGAGACCATCGCCCAGGCCCGCGCCGAGATCGAAGCCCTCTGCGAAGAGATCAAGGTCGGCGCCATCTACACCGGCAAGGTCGTCAGCACGAAGGACTTCGGCGCGTTCATCGAACTCGCCCCCGGCACCGACGGCATGTGCCACAT
>CAZTQN010000022.1:52602-67017 GCA_964615765.1 uncultured Phycisphaeraceae bacterium | reverse complement strand
CGCCGGGTAAAACGGCAGCTGGTCGATGTTGCGCCCCGCGTTGCCCGCCGACACGATCATCAAGTGCCCGGCCTGCCCGGCGGTCCGGATGGCGTCTTCGAGCGCCGCGTTGGCGACGCCCGTGCCCCAACTGTTGTTGCTCAGCCGCGCGCCCATGCGCACGGCGTACTCGATCGCCGAGATCGCCCCCGACACCGACCCGTCCACATCGCCGATGAACTTGCACGGGAGCAGGCGGGCCCGGTGCACCACGCCGGTGACGCCCTTGCCGTTGTTCCCGAGCGCGGCGATGGTGCCGGCGACGTGCGTCCCGTGCCGAGCGCTCGAAGCGCCGCCGGGCGTGTTGTCGTCCTCGACAAAGTCCCACCCGTTGATGTCGTCGATCAGCCCGTTGAGGTCATCGTCAACGCCGGGCAGGCCGTCCTGCTCAACCGTGTTGACGAAGATGTTCGCGTTCAGGTCCGGGTGGGTGACGTCGATGCCCGAATCGATGACGGCGATGATGAGATCAGGATCGCCGCGAACCACGCGCCACGCCGAGTCGACGTTGATATCGATCCCGGCGGACGCGGGCGAGCCGTTGATGGGCCGCCCGAGGTTCAGCATGCCGTACAGCAGCGGGAACAGCGGGTCATTTACGAACGGCCCGTCGGTCGCCGTCTGGCACGCGGGCAGGTCTCCGCCGGGGAAAACGGCGTGATCGGGCGCGGCGTACGCGAACACGTCCGGCCGGGCCCGCACCGCCTCGAGCGCGTCGCTCACCGGCCCCGGGAACGTGATCTGCGCCAGCCCCGGCACCATCGACCACGATCGCGTCACGCGCGCGTCGATGCCGCGCAGCACGTCCCGCGCGATCGCGGCGGGGCTGCCCGGCGTCGGCTCCCACTCCGCCCGCAGCGCCTCCAGCACGCCCGGGTCGATCACGCGGACCAGGGCCGCGCCCGCCCGGTGCGGCGCTGCGAGTTCCGACGACAATGTGCCCACGTTTGGGCCAACGGGCCCGATCTGGGTGAGTTCGGCGCTGTTGCCTTCCGAGCCGGGCGCGGCTGCCGCGGTGCTGACACCGCCCAGTCCGATCAGACCGGCGCTCAGCACGACTGCGGCATGACGGCGCGGGCGCCCCATGCAAACTCTCTCCTCCGCGTGCGTCCGCCGAGCCGCACACATGGGCGGGCGGCGGCGGACCTCACCGGTCAACGGGGCCGAATCGGCCCTGATGAGCATATCCGCCCCATCCCGAACCCGGGGGGGTGGGGGGGGTGATACGGCGCCCAGCCGCGGTCTGGCGCTGGGAATGGGGGTCGAAGGTGGGAAAGTGGGGGGGTGGCGGGGAGAGGATGGCTGGCCGGCGACGGGCCGGTGTGCGGCGGTGTGCGATGGTGGGTCCGGCCGGATCTGCGACATGTGCGGTTTGCGCCGGCAAGCGACCGATCTAGGGGATCACTGGTGTCGCGCGGGCCAGCGCGTGGCGCTTTATAAGTCGGAGTCGACGGCGCGCGCGCTCGCAATCCGTGCCGCACGGGTGGAGACCCTATGTTCCGGACCACTTCCAGCGTCGTTCTGGTGCGTGTGGCGGCGATGGCCGCCGGCGCCGCGTGTCTCGCCGGGCCCGCCGCCGCGCAGACGTTCAATGTCGACATCGACGCCGCCAGCGGGCCGGGGGCCGGCGTGCCGCAGGTGACGTTCCCCGGCGCCGCGGCCACGCCCGGGCGCTGGAACGCCGTCCCGCCCACCGGCGCCGGACCGTTCCGCTTGCTGCTGCCCAACAGCGCGACCTCGAGCGTGACCATCACGCGCACGGGCCCGGCGGCCTCGTTCGGGCGCACGCCCGCCGCCATCACCGGCGATCACGCCCGACTCTTGGGCGACATCCAGAACATCGCCAACCCCACCCCGGGCGACAACCCAGGCTCGACGCTCACCATCGCCGGCCTCGCGCCCGGCGATTACGAGATCTACACCTACGCCATCGCGCCCGATTCCTCGACGCTGCGCTCCATCGTCACCGTCACGCCCTCGCCCGACCCGCCGGCCACCGTCGGCGGCACGCTGCCCGCCAACACCTTCACCGTCGGCATCACGCACAGCGTGCACCGCTTCACGGTCATCAACGACGACGACGTCATCACGCTCAACGTTCGCGGCGGGACGGCCTCGCCCGGCTCGCTGTCCGGGTTCCAGATCAAGCAGTTGACGCCCGGCCGCCTGTACGTCGACGCCGCCCTCACCACGCCCACCGACGCCGCCATCGCCGGGCGCGCCTGGGGCACGGCGTTCGCCTCCATCGCCGAGGCCCTCGCCGCCCGACAGCAGATGACCCCGTTCGCCAACCGGCGCACGCCCGCGATCTGGATCGCCCGCGGCACCTACCGCCCCGCCACCACCGTCGATCGGGCCGCGCAGTTCGTCCTCCCATCCGGCGTCGAGTTCGTCGGCGGGTTCACGGGCGTGACCGCCTCCGGCGGCGAGACGGCTCTCGCGCAGCGCTCGCTCGGCAGCCCGCTCGGCCCGGCGACCATCCTCTCCGGCGATCTCGGCGTCGCGAACGACCGCACCGACAACTCGCGCACCGTCGTCCGCCTTGACGGCCCCGGCGCCGCGGTCCTCGACGGTTTCACCATCACCGCCGGCAACAACGACACGCCCGTCGACTCTGGCGCCGGCGTCCCCGGCGCGCAGCGCCCCGCCGGCATCGCGCTCACCACCACGCAGGCCACGCTCCGCAACATCGCGCTGACGGACCTGTCCTCCGTCGGCGACGGCGCCGGGCTCGCCGTGCCCGCGGGCGCGAGCGTGACATGGACGGGCGGGTTCATCGCCCGCTGCACCGCGCGCAGCGGCGCGGGCATCGATCATCACGGCCCATCGCTGATCACCAGCAGCATCCGCGCCGAGCAGACGCGGGCCGAGGTCTCGGGCGGCGCGCTCCGCGTCGGGCCGACCGCCGCGGCGAGCCTCGTCGGCTGGACGATCGACGGCTCCACCAGCGCGGGCGACGGCGGCGCGATCGCCGTCGACGCCGGCGCGGGCGCGGTCCGCGTCGTGAACACGCGCGTGCTGCGCAACTCGGCGGGCGATCTCGGCTCCGCCGTGTTCGCCGCCGCGCCCGTCACGATGATCCAGTGCCTGATCGACAGCAACGCGGGCGCGGGGGCGGGACTGGTCGCCGCGCCCGGCTCGCGCCTGGTGAACTGCACGATCATCCGCAACCTCGCCCGCGCCGGGCAGACGGGCGGCGTCATCGCGCTCCCGCCCGCCGCCAGCGCCGAGCCGCCGGTCGAGGTCTCCAACAGCGTGCTCTGGGACAACGCCGCCCCGAGCGTGCGCGGCAAGGTCGGCGGCGCCAACGACGCCCCCGCCGATGCCGGCGGAACCGCCGCCCGCCAGGCCCCGGTGCTGTTTGGCCCCGGACTCGACGACGGGCTCATCGGCGACGCCATCGCCGGCGCGGCGGCGGGCGCCGCGCAGATCACCGGCCCCGCGCTCGTGCGCACCTCCGTCGTCGGCGGGCTCGGGCGCGTCGACCGCTTCGGCAACACCGGGTCCGACCCGCGCTTCCGCGATCCCCTCGGGCCCGACGGCCAGCCCGCCACCACCGACGATCGCCTCACCGTCGGGCCGGGCGGATATTCCAGCACCGGCATCGGCCTCGCCGGGCGCGGCACGGCGTGCGACTCCGGCGATCTCACTCTCTTCAACGCCGCCGCGATGACCATGCCCCCGCTCCCCGACCTGCCCGCCAGCACCTTCGCGACCGACCTCGCCGGGCGGCCACGCATCTACGACGACCCGCTCTCCCCCAACTTCACCGGCCGGCGCGACACCCTGGGCAGCGGCGCCGTCGAGGGCGGCGCCATCGACCGCGGCGCGTTCGAAACCCCCTGCCCCGGCGACACCAGCGGCGACGGCGCCATCGCCCTGCAGGAACTCTTCGACTTCCTCATCGCCTGGTTCTCCAGCGCTCCCGCCGGCGACATCAACCAGAACGGCCTGGTCACCGTCGAAGACATCTTCGAACTGCTCGAACGCTTCATCCGCGGGTGCTGATCACGTCGCCCGGCGGGCCCCAATGTGCCCCGGCGGAACGGTGAACCGGGCCATTCCCCCGAAACCGCCCGGGGGCATGCGGCGAAAGGACAGGCTCTCGCACCGGCTCTCCGCCGGCGGCGGTGACGTCGTTCGACGCGCCCGCCGTTCTCTCACCGGCGTTGCCACACAACGTTTCTGACATAGGGATCGCTCCGCATGCGTCAATCTGGGGTGTTTCGTCGTGCAGGCATGGGTCGGAACGTCGTCCTGGGCCCGGTGGCGCTGCTGATCGCCGCGGGTGCGGCCCACGCGAGCGGTGGTGAGGCCCCGTCCCGACCGGGTGAACCCGCGGCGGACGTGCCGGCCCGTCCGCGTCTGCTCGCGCGTCTGGCCGCCGCCCGATTCGCCGCCGCCGCCCCGGACGCTGATGCGCCCGCCGCCTGCTTCGTCCCCAACCCAACGCCGGAGCAGCTTGAGGCGATCCTGACGCGGTACCGCGGCCTGCCGCCCACCGCCGTCACGCGCGACCGCTTCTTCCTCACCGACACCGTTTGGTCCGGCCAGGCCGGGCAAGGTCCGTCCGGGCGCGCCCTGAGCGCGAGCCTGACGTACTCCTTCCCCGCCGACAACACGCCGTGGGTCGGCACGAACAACAACTTCAACCAGATGGTCAACGCGGCCCTGGGCGCGCAGAACAACGACCGCGGGCGCGAACTGGTCCGCCAGGCCATCGCGTCCTGGCGCAAGCACGCCGGCCTCACCTTCGTTGAAGTCTCCGATGACAACGCGCCCTTCTCGACCAACCCGCAGCGCTCGCCCAACCGCGGCGACGTCCGCATCGGCGCCATCTCGTCCGTCGACCAGGCCAACGCCGGCGTGCTCGCCTTCAACTTCTTCCCCGCCCAGGGCGCGGACATGACGTTCATCTCGCAGCAGTTCGCCGCCAACAACCTGGGCGGCTCGGCGAGCAACTACCGCTTCTTCCGCAATGTCACCGCTCACGAACTCGGGCACGGCATGGGCTTCTTCCACGTCGTCCCCTGCAACCAGACCAAACTCATGGAGCCGTTCGCCTCCTCCGCGTTTGACGTCCTGCAGATCGACGACCGCCGCGGGGCGCAGTCGGCCTACGGCGACCGCTTCAGCGGCAACACCTCCGCCGCCACCGCCGCCGACTTCGGCGACCTCACGCAGCCCATCGTCCGCTCCATCGTCGAACGCGGCCTCTCCACCAACCGCACCACCATCTCCGCCGGCACCAGTTCCGACTGGTTCACCTTCACCCTCAGCCGCCCCGCCAACGTTGTCATCGCCACCTCGCCCCAGGGCGGCAACTACCCGCAGGGCGAGCAGATCGACGGGTGCGACGGCGTGACCACCACGCAGAACGTCTCCCGCGTCGGCAATCTCAACATCGAACTCCGCACCGGCGAAGTCACGCCCGGCGGCACTGTTCTGCAGGCCGCCACGCTCTCCCTCCCCGGGCTGAACGACACCGTCACCGTGCAGAACCTGCCCGCGGGGCAGTACTGGGTCCGCGTGTTCGACTCCGTCGCGCCCTCCGACGACCCGAACCAGGCCCTGCAGCTCTACGACTTCTCCATCCGCGTCGACGCCCGCCCCGCCGGGCCCACCGCGATCGCCGGCCTCGACAAACGCTGCCCCGCCGACGCCCTCTGCTTCTTCATGGGCAACATCAACTCCGAGCCCGGCGACAACGCCCTCACCGCGTTCGCGTGGGACCTCGACGGCGACGGCGTCTTCGATTCGACACTCCCCCAGCCCGCCCGCACCTACGTCTCCAACGGCGTCTACCCCGTCCGCCTCCGCGTCACCGACTCCGCCGGCCTCACCGACGACGACGTCATCCGCCTCACCATCACCGGCGCGCAGACCCGCATCACCAGCATCACCCCGGGCCTGGCCGACGTGGGCCAGAGCGTCCCGGTCACCATCGTCGGCACCAACTTCAAGGGCGTGACCTCCGCCGCCCAGGTCACCGTCTCCGGCAACGTCACCGTCACCGGCACGCCCGTCGTCAACGCCATGGGGACCGAGATCACGGGCCTGACCTTCACCGTCGCGTCCGGCGCCGCGCCCGGCCTGCGCGACGTGACCATCACGAACGCCGACGGCACGCCCGCCTCGACCGCCACCATCGCCGGCGCCTTCCGCGTGCAGGGCGCGCTCGGCGCCTGCTGCGTCGGCTCCACCTGCACACTCACCGACGCGCTGGGCTGCTCGCTCGCCGGCGGGACCAACCCCGGCGGGCGGCGCTTCGTCGGCGACAACACGGTGTGCAACTTCGTCACCCCGCCCGGCAACCTCGCCGCGCCCTGCTGCCTGGCCGACTTCACGCAAGACGGCACGCTCAGCACGCAGGACGTCTTCTCCTTCCTCGCCGCCTGGTTCGCCGCCGCCCCAACCGCCGACATCACCCGCGATCAGGCCCTCACCCCGCAAGACGTCTTCGACTTCGTCTCCGCCTGGCTCGCAGGATGCTCTTGAATAGGGGGTAGGGGCCAGAGGTCAGGGGACAGGGGCGAGAGGTGAGATGTGAGGGGCGAGAGGCGAGCGCCCACGCGCTCCCGCTTCCCGCTTCCCGTTTCCCGCCCCCCTTCGCCCCTTCGCGCCTTCGCGTTCAACCCCGTTTCCCCGCCCCCCAACCGTGTCCCCCACCCTCCCCATCCTCGCCGCCTTCGCCCTCACCGCCTCGGCCGCTGCCGGCACGGTCACGCTCGCGCCCGCGCAGGACGGCACGCTCTTCGAAGACTCCCTCGGCAGCATCGCCAACGGCGCGGGCGAATGGCTCTTCGCCGGCACCACGGCGATGGAATCCCGCCGGCGCACGCTCCTTCGCTTCGATCTCGCCGCCGCCGGCATCCCCGCCGATGCCGTCATCACCGACGTCCGCCTCACGCTCACCATGGACCGAGGCGCCACCAGCGCGCTGTTCATGTCGCTGCACCGCGTGACATCGGACTGGGGCGAGGGCGCCAGCATCGGCTTCGGTCAGCAAGGCGCCGGCGGGCCCGCCGCCCCCGGCGACGCTACCTGGATCCACCGCCGCTTCCCCGAGTCCGACTCCGGCCCGCCCGCGCCGCTCTGGACCACGCCCGGCGGGGACTTCGCCGACACGCCCAGCGCGCTGCTCGCCGCCGCCGGCCCCGGCCCGCTCACCTGGTCCGGCCCCGGCCTCATCACCGACGTTCAAGCCATGCTCGACAGCCCCGCCGCCAACTTCGGCTGGCTGCTTCTGGGCGACGAATCCTCCACGCCGCCGACGGCCAAGCGCTTCTTCTCGCGCGAAGTCTCCGACCCCGCGCTCCGCCCGGCTTTGGCGATCACGTACGTGCCCGGGCCCGGTGCCGGCGTGTGCGTGCTTGTCGCGTTGATGGCGCTCAATACTCGTACGCGTCGCCGCGGCCTTCGACACTGATCGCCGACGCCATCCCGACGCCGGCGACCACCGCCGCCGCGCCGATCCGCGCCGCCGCCGCCCACTTCGCCCCCAGCCGCCGCGCAATCCACCGCCCCAGCGTCGCATCGACAATCGCCGCCGCAACCGGCGCGCCCGCGATGATCACGCCCGAGTGCAGCGGCAGGCGGCTGAACATCTGCCCGCTGAGCAGCAGCCCCGCCAGCCCCGCCGCCGCCACCGTGATCGCGCCCGCGCCGATCGACCCGCCCCGCGTCAGCGCGCTCACGCCCGCCAGCGCCAGCACCGGGCACGCCAGCCCCAGCGTCATCTGCCCGAGCGCGATCGACCCGCTCCCGAGCAGCGCCCCGGCCGACGCCAGCAGCATCCCCGCCGCGATGAACGACGCCGAGAACCCCTGCCCGCGCCGGTCCATCGCGCCCAGCGGGAGCACGATCGCGAGCGTCGCGATCACCGCGGCACCGATCGCAATAGCGCCTTCGACCCGCGCCGCACTATCCGCGCCCGCGCCGAACAGGCGCGTCCACACCACCGCCATCCCGTACAGCCCGCCCATGACGACGCCGACGACCGCGAGCACCAGCCACGCTGGCCATCGCGCCTGGCCCGGGCCTGGCCCCGCGCCCCCGCTCGCCGCCCGCAGCACGCCGACCACGCCCAGCACCGCCCCGATGACCCCGAGCGCCCCGAGTCCCCACCCCGCGCGCCGCTCGGCGGACACCGGCGGCCAGCCGAACTGCTCCCCGCCCAGGATCGCAAGAAACGCCATCAGCCCCAGCGTGCCGACGCCGAGGGCCGCGATGCTCTGTCGGATCGACGACGGCCCCGCGGGCATCCACGCCGCGCTCGGCCCGTCGCCCAGGCGCAGCGCCGGCCGCACCGCGATGAGGCCCACGATCGCGCCGAGCACCAGCCCCGCGATGTACACCGGGTGCCCGATCGGCGGCGGCTCCAGCGCGCCCATCACCGTCAACGTTCCCAGCGCCGATGCGTCCACGCACACCCTTTCAAGAACACGGGCGGACGCGGGTCATGGCGTCCGCCCGTGTGAGATGAAGACCTGCATCATCAAACCGCAGACGCGGCGTTACTTCGCCACGCCGCCGAAGGCGCCGACGACCAGCACCTCGTCGCTCAGCGGGCCGATCATGTAGTCGTTGCCGAACTCGGAGCGCTTGATCGTCGCGCGGGCCTCAATGCCGATCTGGTCCTTGCCGTCGCGGCTCTTGCCCGCGCCCGTCTTGGCGACGCTGATCGGGACCGACTTGGTCACGCCGCGGAAGGTGATGTCGGCGTTGCCGGACCAGGTATCGCCGGAGCCGGCCTTGAGGCCCTTGGCGACGATCGTGATCGTGGGGAACTCCTTCGCGGAGAAGAAGTCCGGCCCGGTGATGTGCTCGTCGCGCTTGCTGTTGCGCGAGTCGACGCTCGCCGCCTTGACGCTGACGTTCAGCGACAGGCCCGCCTCGCCGACGGCGAAGTCCCCGCTGAACTCGTTGAACGTGCCGTAGAAGTTGGTGGTGTTCATGTGCTTGATCATGAACATGGTGGTGGAGTGGACAACGTCGATGCCGTAGCTGACATCGGCGGCGGCCTCGGCGCCCTCGGCTGCGACGGCGCGCTGCGTCGACCACCCCGTCACCGCCGCGCCCGCCCCGATCGCCGCCACCGCCGCCACCACCCCGACCCGGGCCGCGCCGCGAGCGTTCATCCGAATGCCAAAGACGTTCTGCCGTGTGCTGTTCATTGCGTGGTCTTCCCTGTGTGTGCGTGTTCTCGCCCGGGTATCGCGGCGTGCGGAGTCCGTCCCCGCTCGCCACCCTCCTCGGGCCCGGCGGACAGTATCGTCCGCCAGATACCTGTTTCAACAAGTATTCTACGCCTCCGGGTGATACCGGTTCGCACCCCGCCCGCTGCGGGCGCCAGAACCCAGGTCACCGCGCGGAAACCCCGGCACCAGCCTGCAACACTCCCGCCATGTCCACCACCGCCACCGGCTCCACCGCCCCCGCCCCCGCCACGTACACCGCGACCCCCTTCGCCCGCCGCGCTGGCGCCCTGCTCGCCTCGCTGCACGAGTCCGGGCAGTACAAGCACCTCCGCACGCTCGAAGGCCCGATGGACGCCGTCGTCCACGTCCGCGGCTTCGGCGAGTGCCTCTGCTTCTGCTCCAACAACTACCTCGGGCTCGCCAACCACCCCGAAGTCATCGACGCCGGCCGCAAGGCCCTCACCGACTTCGGCGCCGGCACCGCCTCCGTCCGCTTCATCTGCGGCACGTTCTCCCCGCACGAGCGCCTCGAAGCCAACATCGCCCGCCTCATGGGCACGCAGGCCGCGTACTCCTTCGTGTCCGCGTGGACGGCGAACGAAGCCGTCTTCCCCACCCTTTGCGAGCCCGGCGACGCCATCATCTCCGACGAACTCAACCACGCCTGCATCATCGACTCCATCCGCCTCGCCACCGTCATCAAGAAGGGCGTGCACAAGTCCGTCTACAAGCACAACGCCCTCACCGGCCCCGGCAGCCTCGAAGAACGACTCACCGAAGCCAAGGCCGCCATCGCGCCCACCGGGCAGATCTGGGTCGTCACCGACGGCGTGTTCAGCATGGAAGGCGACATCGCCGACCTCCCCGCCATCCGCGCCCTGTGCGACCGCTTTAGCGCCCTGCTCGTCGTCGATGACTCGCACGGCCACGGCGTCATGGGCCGCCTCGGCCGCGGCACCCACGAGCACTTCAACATG
This sequence comes from uncultured Phycisphaeraceae bacterium, assembly GCA_964615765.1. GTDB lineage: Bacteria > Planctomycetota > Phycisphaerae > Phycisphaerales > UBA1924 > CAZTQN01. The sequence goes on along the minus strand of CAZTQN010000022.1, from coordinate 56,801 downwards.
ATCGCGCCGCTGACGTCCGGCCCCGCGCCACTCGCCCCTGCCCCCGATCTCATCACCGGCACGCTCGGCAAAGCCCTCGGCGGGGCCGCGGGCGGATTCGTCGCCGGGCCCGCCGCCGCCATCGACCTGCTCGTGCAACGCGGCCGCCCCACCCTCTTCTCCAACGCCCTCCCCGTCACCGTCGCCTGCTCCGCCGACAAAGCCATCGACATCCTCATCCGCGAGCCGCAGCGCGTCCAGCGCCTCCGCGACAACACCGCCTACGCCCGCCAGAAGATCCGGGCCGCCGGCTTCACCGTCATCGACTCGCCCACCGCCATCTGCCCCATCATCGTCCACGACACCGCGAAGGCGATCGCCATGTCCAAGCGCCTGCTCGAACTCGGCGTCTTCGTCATCGGCTTCGGCTACCCCGTCGTCCCCGAAGGCCACGCCCGCCTGCGCGTCCAGATCTCCGCCGCCCACACCACCGCTCACATCGACACGCTCGTCAGCGCCCTCAAAAAGCTCTGAGGCTCCCTTCCCCGCGGCCCTCGGCCCTACCCCCTCGGCCCTTCCCTCACGGACACCCGCTGAAGTACAACCGCAGAAACTCGAACAGGTCGCTGACGTTTAGAGCGCCGCTGTCGTCGATGTCGACGGCGCAGCACGGGTTCGGCGCGCACGCTGTCGCCGGGCCGAGCCACGCCGTGTAGCCGTACTGCGGCACGCACCCGTCGCGGCTGGTGATCACGCACAACTGCCCCGGCAGGCAGCACGCGCCCGTCGACGCGGTGCACAAGGTCGCGTCGCACACGCCCCCGCGGAACGTCGCGTCGAACTTCAGGCAGTCCGTCCGCGACAGCACCGCGCACTGCCCGGAGAACGTCGCGCAGCACGCCCCCGTCGGGCACGGGTCCGGCGTGCACGACTGCACATCACGCCGGATCGTGCCGCTCGTGCACAGCGGCACCGTCGTCACCGTGCACGACGAGTCCGCCCCGCAGCAGACCACCCGGGCGCAGTCCTGCACCGCGCACACCGCACCAAGCCCATAGAAATACCCGCCCTGCTGCACACAGCCGTCGGCACTCGTTTCGCTGCACACGCCGCTCGGCAGACAGCACGCGCCGACAGGGCACTCCCCCGCTGGCCCGCAGGTCTGCAGCACCCGGAACAGCCCGTTGCACTGCGTCCCGGTCGTGACCGTGCACGCCGCCCCCGTGCAGCACGCGCCCGTGAAGTTGCACAACTGCGTCCCGGAGGGCGACAACGTGCACTCAAGATCAAGCCACCCGCCCGCCGCGGCGACGCACGCGCGATAGGTCAACACCCGACACCCGCTCGTCGTGCAGCACGACTGCCGACGCGCGCACAGGTTCGGCTCGCACGCCAACTCCGCCGCCCCTTGCCACACGCCCCCATGCAAAGCAATGCAGTCCGCCTCCGTCGCCAGCACGCACGCGCCAACGAGCGTGCAGCACGCCGCGACCAGACACGGCTCCGGCGTGCACGACGTGTTCGCCCCGTTCCACACCCCGCCCGCCGCCGCGCACTCAGGCCCCCGCGTCATCATGCACGCGCTGCCGCTCACGCAGCACCCGCCCAGCGCGCAAGGCCCGGGATTCGCAAAGCACGTCGTCCCCGTCCCGATCCACTGCCCGCCGGGCTCGCTCTGGCAACTCGTCTGTGTGGTGAGCCAGCACGCCTCGCCCACGCAGCACGCCCCCTGCGCGCACACCCCGGCGCTGCACATGACGCCCGGCCCCAGCCAGCGTCCGCCGACACTCGCACAGTTCGTCTGCGTGCGGAGCGTGCACGTGTTGGTCGCCGAGCAGCACGCGCCGGACTGCGCCGAGCTCGCCGCGCTCATCCACCCCATCACCACCGCCGCGACGGCCCACACCACCCACACCCCGCGCGCCGCCAGCCCGCCGCCCGTCCGCGTCCGCACCGCCATGGCTCTCTCCCGTCGCACGATCCGCCCCGAGCACACCAGCGTACACCACGCGCGCACCCATCCCAACGCGCCCCGCGCACCAACCGCCGACACCCCAACCTATCGGACGCGCCGCGCCCCCCCCGCGCCCCCGCCCCTTCCCCGTCCCCCCCTCGGCCCTCGGCCCTACCCCCTCGGCCCTTCCCCTACTTCAACCCCTCCTCCACCAACGCGTGCAGCTTCTTGAGCTGCTCCGCGTACGACCGCGGCATCACCAGCGTCGCGTCCGGCGTGTGCACCACGATCAGATCGCGCACGCCCAGCAGCGCCACCGTGTGCGGCTTAGCCGCGTTCGCGCTCTCGCCCACCACCAGGCTGTCCCGGCAATCCACCATCAACCCCTTCACCCCGACGCCCACCCGGTTCCCGTCCCCATCAGCGCTCAACGTCTCCGCATAACTCGGCCACGACCCAACGTCCAGCCAGTCCACGTCCGTGATCACCGTGCACACCGAGACGTCCGACGACTGGCTCGCCGGCTCCATCACCGCGTAGTCCACGCTGATCCTGGGCAGCGTCGGGTACACCGCCCCCAGCACGCGCGCCTGGTCCTTCGTCCCCCACGCCGCCTGGATGGTCATCAGCCCCGCGTGGCTCTCGGGCTTGAACTTCTTCAGGCACTCGAGGAACGTCGCCGCGCTGAACACGAACATCCCGCTGTTCCACGCGAACTGCCCGCTCTCGACATACGCCTGGGCCCGGGCCGCGTCCGGCTTCTCGACGAACCGGGCCACGCGGTACGCCAGCCCCGCCCCCTTGCCCCCCGGCAAGGACAGCGGCGTGCCGCGTTCGACATACCCGAACCCCGTCGCCGCGTACGTCGGCTTGATGCTGAAGGTCACCAGCCGCTTCGGGTCTTGTTCAACCAGCCCGAACGCGAGCTCGACCCGCTGGCGGAACACGTCCTCCGGCGCGATCAGATGGTCCGCCGTCAGCACGATGAAGATCGCCTTCGGATCCTGCTTCGCGAACACCGCCGCGGCGAGCCCCACGGCGTTCACCGTGTCGCGCCCCATCGGCTCCCCGAGAATCCGCTCGTCGGTGAACTCCGGCAACGCCGCCCGAATCTGCTCGCGGAACTGCTCCGCCGTGCAGATGTACCGACGCTCCACCGGCACCAGCCCCTCAACACGCTGGGCCGCGATCTCGAGCAGCGACCGGGCCCGCCCGCCCGCATGCCCGCGCTCTTCCGACGGCGCGATGAGCGGAAGAAGCTGCTTAGGCCGCCCGGCCCGGCTCATCGGCCACAGCCGCGTCCCCGCGCCGCCCGCCATGATCATCGCATACCGCATAGGTGCCGAGGGTAGGTCGTTCGCTGAAGGAGGGTGGGGGGAGGGGAGGGAGGACGCGGGGACGCGGGGACGCGGGGTGACGCGGTGAGGGGGTGACGCGGTGACGGGGTGATGGGGGTGACGCGATGACGCGCCGAAACATTGCACGCGCCCATCACCTCCACACCTCCACACCCCCACGCCTCCATCACCCTCTCACCCCCTCACCGCGTCATGCCCTCCCCTCCCCATACCTAACCCCTAACTATCCAAAACACCGGTCGGGCCCCAAACCCCTCTCCCGCGGCGGTCAAGACCTCCGGGCTCTTGGCCGATCGCCTCCAACATGCGCCCACGCGGCCGCCGCTCGGCCTTCACAATCGTCGAACTGATCGCCGTCATCGTCGTGCTCGCGATCCTCGCCGTCGTTCTTGTCCCACGATTCATCGACTACCGCGACCGCGCCCTCATCACCACCATCGCCGCCAACATCGACACCGTCGTCCGCGTCTCGCGGCAATATGAGATCGACTTCGGCGCCCTGCCCGACGGCCTGTTCAACTCCCAACTTCCGCCCCCGCTGCTGACCTACTTCGACGACGCGCCCCTCCGCACCAACCCCATGAACTCGCCCAGCGCCACCTGGTCCTGGGACAACTCCGACCCCACCATCCCCGCTTGCTTCGGCATCGCGTGGAACGTCGCCACCCGCACCCCCGCCGACGACGCCATGCTCGCCAAAGCCGCCCAACAACTCGGCGGCACCGTCGACAACGGCGGCTTCGTCGAACTCAACCACTGGGGCATCTGCAAAGCGATCGAACGCTTTGACTGACTGGGACGGGAGGACGCGGGGACGGGGAGACGCGGGGACGCGGGGACGGGGAGACGCGGGGACGCGGGGACGCGGGGACGCGGGGACGCGGGGACGCGGGGACGCGGGGACGCGG
>CAZTQN010000022.1:31237-52502 GCA_964615765.1 uncultured Phycisphaeraceae bacterium | reverse complement strand
GGACGTGGGGACGCGATGACGCGATGACGCGATGACGCGGTGACGCGCCAGAAACATCGCACCCGCCCCTCACCTCCCTCACCTCCATCACCCCCACACCTCCTTCACCGCGTCACCCCCTCACCGCGTCACCGCGTCACGCTTCCTCACCGCACGCCCCCACACTCCCTCCCCGCGTCCCCCCCTCCCCCCCTCCCCCGATCCCCGCGTCCTCCTCTCACCTCCCCCCCTCCACCACGCCCGTAAGAACCCACTCCGCCCCCGCCCGGTTCGAGGCAGAGGGCTCACACACCGCGCCGAACAACCGGCACAGTCGCCGCGCGATCTGGCGCGCCTGTCTCGCCGCGCGCGCGTTCGCCAAGTACGTTCGATCGTGCGTCGGCGCCCGCACGCGTGGTGTGTGCGTCGCACGCGATGATCGTTCGCACTGTTCAGGAGTTCATACGTGCCGACCTCCGTTCGCCTCGCGGCTGCCTGCCTGCTCGCCGCCGCCGCACCCGCCGCGCTCGCGCAGCCCGCCGCCGCCCCCGTGCCGCTGCCGGCGCTCGCGCCAACGCCCGTGCAATCGACCGCCGCTGAGCGGGCCGCGTTCCGCCCCGTCCGCGCCGCCGACGCCATCCGCGTCGATCGCAACCCGCCCGCCACGTTCATCATCACTACCCGCAACTTCCCGCCGCAGTACACCGACCTGCTCCCGACCATCGAGGCCAACCTTCAGGCCGCGGCTCGCGAGTGGGCCCTGATCATGAACAGCACCGGCACCATCACCATCGATCTCAGCTTCGCCCCCTTCGCCTCCTCGCGCAGCACCTTCGCCGGCCTGGTTCAGAACCACGGCGACTTCGACGAGTACATGCAAGGCTGGCCCTTCAAGCAGCAGACCGGCACCGACCCCGACGTCAACGCCCCCGACATCGAGATCACCCTCGATTCCTCATGGCTCGACAACTTCCTCTGGCTCGACCCCTCCCCGCACCTCCGCCAGGAACCCTTCCCCTTCGACCGCGTCGACGCCGTCTCGCTGTTCATGAACATGCTCGGCTCGTGCGCGTTCATGAACGGCTGGATGAACCCCGCCACCGGCGAGCTCCCGCCCGCTTTCCGCTCATCCTTCGATATGGATGTGCGCTGGAGCCCCGAGCGCCCCGTCTTCGTCGGCCCCGCCGCCCGCGCCGCCTACGCCAACACCGACATCCCGCTCACCATCGGCCGCATCTACGGTCTGGGCAACGACTTCGGCGGGCCCGGCTTCGAACTCCGCCCCGAACTGCTCTTCGGCCCCACCATCTTCACCGGCGTGCGCTACGAGATCTCCCCGCTCACCGTCGCCCTCGCCGCCGACAGCGCCGTCCTCACACGCCCCATCTGCCGCGCCGACATCAACCGCAGCGGCGCCGTCACCCCGCAAGACCTCTTCGATTTCCTCTCCGCCTGGTTCGCCCTCGCGCCCCGCGGCGACTTCAACACCAACCTCGACATCACCCCGCAAGACCTCTTCGACTTCCTCGCCGCCTTCTTCACCGGCTGCCCGTAACGCCCCCAAACCTCTAACCACAGACCACCACCACCACCGCCCGCCCCGCCCCCGCCAGGGCCGGGCGGGCTTTACCACGTCCGCACTATCCCATCACGTCCATCACCTCCATCACCTCCATCAGCTCCATCACCCCATCACCCGTTCACCCCTTCACCGCGTCATCCCCTACGGGCACCCGGCGAAGTACGCGCCCAGATAGTCGAAGATGTCCTGCACGCCCACGCCCCCGCTCTGATTGAAATCCGCCCGGCACGGCTGGGTGACGGCGAGATACGCGGAAAAGTCGGACCTTAAGCACGCGTTCTGCGCCTCCAGCACGTACTGACCCGCATCCTCCAAGCGAACGTTGTTGATCACCAGCGCGGTCGTCGTAGTGCCGGTGTACTTGCCGCCTTCCGACAGCGGCTGCCCGTTGCGCGTCCACCGCAGGGTTGTCGGGGCCGGCGTCATGACCGGTTCGCTGGGTGACGCGGGGTTCACGACGCTGAGCGCGGCGCTCGCGCCCACGTTCGCGGCGGCCCCTTGCCCGGCGCCGCTCGACCACGGGCCCACGCGCAGGTAGCCCGTGCCGTTCGCGGGGCCCGTCGGGCCGCACGCGGCGGAGACAAACACCGCGTACAAAACCCGATCCCCCGCAAGCACGTCGGCGTCGGAGTACGAGGTCACCGTGCGCGGGAAAATGCCCAGGGTTTCCCGGTCATCCGTGTCTCCCGTGTCGATGCGCACCAGTTGCCACTCGGTCACGTCCCACGCGGGCTGCCAGGTCAGGTTGACGCCGGCGCACGTCACGGTCGCGCTGACCGCGGGGTAGTTGTCGAGAGAGAAGCGCCCCGCCGGCAGCGGCCCCGTCAGCGGAACCTGGCGAACGCCCGGCTGGCCCAGACACCCGATGATGTCCCCGCCCACCCAGTAGTAAGAGTTCACGCCGGCGCTCGGCGCGGTATCGAAGTACGTCGTGGACCCGCCGAGGCCCGGGTTGTACACGAGCGTGGCGTTGGCAAAGTTCTGATCCGCGCTGCGCCACACCTTCGGGAACACGAGGCCCGGCGGGTTGGTCCACGAAATGCGCGTGAACGGCCCGCACACGGTGGACTCGGCCAGCACGTTGGTCGCCGCGGGCCCGCAGGGCTGCGCAAACGCGGTGCGGGCGCCGGGCACGAGCGCCAGGAATGCGACCGGGACCAGAAGCCGGAACGATGCACGGATGGTGGCGGCGAGAACCATGGTGGTGATCCTGAAAGGGGTGCTCATGAGTCATCCGCCGGATCGGTGCCGCGGCTATCACGTGCCGGTGCAGATGGCGGGGGGCTCTTCGGGCATCCCGCAAAGAACGCCGCCACAAACTCAAAGATGTCCTGCACGCCCACCGCCCCGCTCTGGTCGAAGTCCGCGCGGCACGGCTGCGTGACGGCGAGCACGACCGGCACGCTCAGCGTGATCCCGCGCGAAACCGCACGCATCGTGCGTGCGATTGACTTCCTCGCAAAGCGGATCAACCCCACTCCGCCCCCAAAGCCGCGGTCCCCCAGGACCGCGGTTCTTCAGCCTCTCCACGGACCACGGGAGGGCCCCCACCGCTCGCTCGAACCCGCCGACCCGCGTCAGCGGGTGATTCCGTCGGTGGTCGTGATCACGCCGATGGACAGTTCGCCGAGGGTCGGTTCGACGCCCGGAGTGGACGGAGCGTCGGGTGCGTGCGCGGTGATGTCCGCCGCGATGAGGTTGTTCTGCTGGGGGTTCGTCGCCTGCACGCGGAAGACGCGGCCGACGTCGATCGTGCCGTAGAGGTTGCCGGACGCCGAGAGCGCGAGCACCGTGGCGTTCCGCAGCCCCGCGTCGGGGATCGAGATCCCGCCCGACTCCACGCCGTTGCTGTCGATCGTGCCGAGGGTGACGATGCCGGACGCAAGCGGATCGCGCGCTGCTGTGATCGCAGGAAACTCAGTGATCGCACTGTTCGCGATGAGTACGCGAAGTCGTCCTCCAGTACCCACCGTCCCTTGGATGGTCAACGAGCGCAGGCTTGCACTGGGCGCCGTGGTCGAGTTGCTGCTTTGGTCGTATACGCGAAGAAGCACGTCCGTGACCACCGTGCCCACGTTGATCGTGATGTCGCCGTTGGCATCGGCGGGCACGGGCTGCTGTTGCTCGAACTTGGCGACGACCTGCCCAAGAGAGCTTGTGCACATCAGCGTGCAGATGAGCATTGACAAGAAGATCCTTGGCATGCGGGACTACTTCGCCGCCGAGACGCGGCACATGCTCCCGCAAACACAAGGAGCGGACTGGACCATGGACCCGGAACCGCACTCGCGATCCTGAACCCCAGGTCGAATGTGAATACGTTTGGGAACTCTGCGCCTCCCCGAAAGGGGATCGCGTCTGAGCCAACGCTTCCGTCGAGCCACCAACTACCGTCAAAGACTCGGTACCGCACGCCTTCGGGCAGCGTGAGAATCTCCTCCGTCCACTCCGCCGTCGCCCCCGCGACGTCATACAACCCCCACGGGCTGGTGACGGCGTACGCGCCCAGCGGGATGTCGGCGAACGAGACGCCGGGGAACACGTCGCGCCAGCCCCCCGCGTTCGCCTGCGCCAGCACGCCGTTGGGGTCGGCGACCACGTCGAAGTTCGGCAGCAGGCGCACGCGCTGCCCCGGCGGCCCGGGGACTGGGGCCGTGTCGCTCGTTGTCGAGTACAGCCACCAGCCTTCCTGCCCCGGCCCGTTCTTGTTCGGGTCATAATGCGCGGCTTTCAGCCACTCGTCCCAACTCGGGATCCAGTACCGCGCGCCGGGCGAACGCGTCGCCTGATCGGTGAACGCCGCCGAGCCGCTGAACGTGCTCACGTTGTACGCGCCGGATAAGAACGCCGCCCGCTGGCCCGACTTGTTGTTGTGCAGCCAGTTGCAGTACATCGCGGCCATGCGCCACCCGATGTCGCCGACGGCGTTCATCTCGCGCCCCGCGGGCACGCGCCACCGCCGCGTCCCGCCGTTGATCGGCGCGGTCTCTACCGCCCCCCACGTCTGCGGCGGGAGCAAGAACGGCAGCGGCGCACTGCCCGCATCCGGCCGGTCGTACGCCGCGTTGAAAAACTCCACCCACTGCTTCGTCGTCACCTCAAACCGCCCGATGCGGTACTCATACCCCACCGACCCGCGGCCGACAGCCCGATCCCCCGGCGTCGGCGGACTCGTCCCCGCCCACGGCGCATTGTTCGGATGCGTGATGGTGACAAAGTCGATGCCGGAGTTGGGGTCGATGTCGGCCCACGCCCCGGCGGGCGCCACGCCAACCACACCCAGCCCCGCGCACACGCACGCCCGCACGCCGCCCGCAACAGGACCCGCCGCACCCCGACCGAGCGCCCGCGCCAACATTCCCCAAACGAACCCACGTGGAGACCAGCCCATCGCACACCTCCGGGCTCTCTCCGCCGTGTTGAATACGCATCAAGCGCCGGCCGCCTGCGCCGAACGCGGGAAAAAAGTCGCCAACCAAGGAGACGCGGAGACGCGGAGATTGGCTGACGCGGTGACGCCGTGACGGGGTGACGGGGTGACGGAGCAAAACCCAGCCCCGACCAATCACCTCTTGACGACTCCCTACGTCACCACTTCACCACTTCGCCACTCCGCCACTCCGCCACTTCCGCTTTCCCTCCTCATCAGGCCCGCCGCAACCACACCTCAACTTCCCGCTCAACAAACAACCACTCGCGGCTGGCCCGCAGGAACGCGAGCGTCTCGTCGAACACCGGACGATGTTCCGGCGCGAACTCGAACCAGGTCAGAAAGTCGAACGGCTCGCCGAGATCGCGGCTGTGATATAACTTCCGCGCCACCGCCGGCAGCGCGTGCAGCGTGCCGGCGATGTGGTGTGACTGCTCTTCAAAGATCGCCCGCCGCGTGTCTTGCGTGAGCGCCCACCACGCCGCGTTCTTGCGGATCGGGATCAGCACGCCGCATGTGGCTTCCGCGCGCCCAAGCCCGGCCTGCCGCGCGTCCAGCACCGCCTTCTCCGCCGCCTGCGTGTATCGCCCGTTGCTGGCCACGCCCACCAGCGGCCACGGCGTCCCGCGCATCGGCATCTCCGCCGCATTCGTCACACGCAGCGACGCCCCCGACGGCAACCCATCCCCCCGCACCGCCCGCACGGCCTCCACCCGCCACACGCTCGCATCGCCGCCACCCTCCGGCCGAGGTTCATCACGCCGCTCACCATCAATCGAAAACACCGTGAACATGCCCGGGCTCCTTTGGTGAGCCTGAGATGCCGGGCGCGGAGCAACCGCGCTCGGCGAAGTGCGGATTTCCGAGCGGCCGGGAGGGAGGGCGGGGGGGCGGGGGGGATGCGGTGAGGGGGTGACGCGGTGACGCGGTGATGCGGTGACGCGGAGACCCGGAGACGCGGAGACGCGGAGACGCAGAGACGGGGTTCGCGCAAAAGGGTGGCACGCCGCTACGCGGCGTGACGACTCCTCCGCCTCACCCAACATCCAACTCAACCACCCCCACCCCAGCGCAACCACCAATCAACGACCCCCGCCCAAACCCCTCGACACTCACCGCCACTCTGCCACTCTGCCACTCTGCCACTCCGCCACTTCGCCACTTCGCCACTTCGCCACTTCGCCTCTTCGCCTCTTCCCTCAATACTTCCTCAGCACACTCCGCACGATCCCCTGGATGCGGCAGTCCTTCACATAGATCGGCTGAAACTCCGGGTTCGCCGGCTGCAGGCGGATGCGGTCGGCCTCGCGGAAATACGTCTTCAGCGTCGTCTCGCCGTTGGCGAGCAGGGCCACGACGCGGTCGCCGTTGGCGGCGGTGTCGGTCCGCTCGACCAGGATGTAGTCGCCTTCCAGAATCCCCTCGTCGCGCATCGAGTCGCCCTGCACACGCAGCGCGAAGATCGCGCCGTTCCGCCCCGGACGCGGGCCGACGATGTCCAGCAGGTCCAGCTCGTCGTGGTCCGCGACCTTCTCGATCGGGTAGCCCGCGGCGATCTTGCCCACCAGCGGGAAGCGGTACGGCCGCCCTTCGTCCGGGACGATGATCCCGTCAGCGATCGACAAAGAGCGAGCTTTGTTGGGATCGCGGGTGAGCGCGCCCTTTTTGATGAGCGCCTCGACGTGCTCGAACACCGTGACCTTGCTGACGCCGATCTGATCGGCGAGCTCCTGCATCGTCGGCGAATAGCCATGCCGCACGCGGCAGTCTCGGATCAGTTGCAGAATACGCAGTTGCTTGGGCGTCAGGTTCATCAGACCAACCCTCCAGTTCGATCGACCCCGCGAGTGTGCTCGACTCCAACCCTCGTGATTCAGCCCCGACCCCACTCACCCCACTCACCCCACTCACCCCACTCACCCCGCCCGACCCACTCACCGCACCCGATCCACCCGCATCCCCACCGGCGACATTGACCAAGCGCACGGGCCGAACGGAGATGACCCCGCCGCCCGGCAGCCCCAGCCGCCCGTGCCCGGCGCTGCTCCGGTCGCCGAATGCGGCCCCGTGCAATTCGGCGCTCGCGACACTGGCCGCCGCGACCGCGCGCCCGGCCCCGCCGATGCGCCGCAGCACCTGCGCTTGCTCATCGAGCACGCACTGGGCCGCCAGCAGCGTGCCCGCCGCCAGCGTCAGCCGCGACACACGCCGCGCGTCCGCGTCGGTCGCCTGGCCCGGCTTGGCCTCGATCTCCGCCCCCGCCGCGCCCCGCGGCCGCCCCGCCGATTGCCCCGCCACGTCCACACTCAACGCATCGGCGCCGAACGCACGCGCGTCCTCAACCCCGTCCAACCCATCCTGCATAAGACCGTCATCAACCAGACCATCATGAGCAAGACCGTCATCCAGCCGCCCGCGTGCGTCGGCCCGCACTTCGCGGACATAGTCGCCGCCGGGCCCAAGGCGGAGGAGCGCCGAGTCATCATCGCCGCCGCCGAAGCCGCCGCCCGCACGCCCAACTTCCGCACGCCCGATTCCGGAGCGCCGCTCCGCCGCCCACCGCCCGCCGAGGTGGGCCGAAGGAAGGCCGCCAAGCCCCGCCTTCTCGCCCGCCGCGGCGTCGGCATCACTTCGATCAACATCCGCGCCCCACCGCCGCGCCGACGCATCCGAGCCCGCAGCCCGCCCAGAGAACACAGAACGGAACGACGCGATGTTCAACAGCCGCATGGGTGCACCCTCGTCGGCACGATCGGTCTCATGTCCAGCACCGCGCCCGGCGACCACCCCCCGGCGTGCCTCGCGTGTCCCGCGACCGGTGTCCCGGTCGCCAAAGCCACGCGCGCCGTGGGCGTCGTGCCCGCCTCGCGCTGCTGAACTTGTCCGTCCTGCCGCCATCCGTGAAGCCTCCGGCGATCAGCCCGCCCGCGTGGTGCTGCTTCCTAAAGCTGGTGCTTCGTGAAGCGGGTGCCCCTCGAAGCTCGTACCTCTTCAAGCCAGCACGCACGCACTCGGGTCGATCCGCGTGGGAGATCAGGGTCGGTCGGGTTCCACCCATTGGGGATTGGACCAGCCGGTCCACCTGCCGAGCCACGACAGGTTGGGCCTACGCGGCCCGCAAGGTTGATCGGACGAGGGGTGGAATCCATGCGACTTTCACCCAGTCCGATCTGTACGGTAAACGATAGCCGATCATCGACCGTCTCGCAAGCTATCTGAACAGTTTTTGTTCGGATTTTTCCATCAGACCCCGAACAACTCGGTCACCCAGTGAGGCAAAACCTGCGCGTCTCCCTCGGCGAACCGAGCCCCGTGCCAATGGGGGGCAGAATTTCAAGTCCTGGGGCGGGCGGCGGTTCTTCGGGCGCGCGTTCGGCCTCGTCACGGTCGCCTATCCGCCCGTCGTCGCTCATTCCGACGTTCTGCCTGAAGCACAGCGGCCCAGCGCTTGCCGCCCCCGCCGCGGCTTTGGGCGCTTGCCGGGGCGCGGTGTTCTGGGCGGCTTACGCTCCACCGGGCCGCGTCTCCGAACGACCGGGTCCGCATACGAAGCGGTGTGCGCCACGGCAACCGGAGCACATAGATGTTCCGTGCATCATCACTGTGAGCTCTTCGAGCACGCCTGTTCTTGGTGCCGCTGTTTGCCGTAGCCCTGTTCCCGCTTGGTACACCGGTATGTCCGCCTGCGTGGAGTAGCGCTCGACTTGAACATGCGAGGAAGGTGGACAGGTTCGAAGCGGGCCCAAGCTCGGCGTTCGGACGCGGCGAGCACTGATGGCCTCGTGCCCGTAGCGGTCAACAGCGTTTATCGTAACACTTGTCCATGGGCTCCAGCCGTGCGAAAGCGGTGTTGCTGATCGGCGCCGCGGGCGTGCTGCTCGCGGCGTCGGTCATGATTCCCGACGATCGCCGCGCCCTGACGCAGCAGTCCCCACGTGTCTTTGCAGTCGTTCAGGCAAGCCCCGGCGGGCCGCTCTCGTGCGAGCCAGTACCCTCGGGCGAGGCCGCGCTGAGTGGCGACGTCGTCGACTACGTGCAGATCGAGCCTTTTCGAGAAGAATGGCCAGCCATCGCGCGCGATCTGAAGCTTCGCCCCCTTGTGTCCACAGATTCCGTCACTGTGTTCAGACTGCACGTCGGGATGTCAGAGCGCACGCGCGCGGAGCCTGCCGAACCTCGGTTTACTGACGAGACGCTCCTCCTCGCCGTCCGAGCATGTGCCGGGGTGACGCGCTTCCATGTCATTCCCGAGGTCACCGCGGTCCACTACCACGCCTTGAACGCGGCAGCGTCCGCGATGCGCGTCGCGTCGGGCCTGTGCCTTGCAGCGGTGAGCTGGCTGCTGATTCGAGCCGCGGCTGCCTACTACCTGTCGCAGGTTCGCTGTGCGAGTAAGCGATGCTCCCGGTGCAACTACCCAATATCGTCGATCGCAGTCTGTCCGGAATGTGGAACGTCCGTTCGCACGCGTTGAACGACAACGCCGAAGCCCCCAGCCAAGCCCGCAGCTGACCTGTTCCACGCTGCGAAACGACACGCTCAGCACGCGGCCTCACACCCGCACAAACCGCGTCCCATGCCGCTTGATCCGTCGCCGGATCTCCAGCACGGTGAGTTCCGCCCGGATCGCCGCCGCCGGCAGGTTGGCCGCCGCTACCAACTGGTCGAGCGTGCGCGGCTCGTCCAACGCCGCGACGATCGCCGCCTGGGCCGCGTTGAGTGCCGCGTCGCGCACGCTCGGCCCCCGCGCCGCTGTCGGAGCAGCAGCCGCCGTCCGCGCACCGTTCGCCGTGGTCGCCTGCGTTGATTCCGCCTCACCATCATCCGCGCTCATCGCGCCGCCGCGGTCGCCGTCGCGCTCGCCAACACCCGCGCCGTCGCCCTCGCCCTCACTCGCGCTCGCGGCAAACAACCCCTCATTACCCCCCGCGGCTCGCGCAGGAAACCGCGCCGCGTGCGACCCGCCGTGCACGTGCCGCGCCGGCGATTCCAGCGCCCGCAGCACATCGTCCGGGTGCGTCACCATCAGCGCACCGCCCATCTTGAGCAGATCCAACGAGCCCTCCGCCGCGCTCGAATCAACACGCGACGGCAGCGCGAATACCTCGCGCCCGTGATCTTCCGCCGCCACCCGCGCCGTGATCAGCGCCCCGCTCCGCCGCCCCGCCTCGATCACCAGCACGCCCAGCGACAGCCCGGAGATGATGCGATTGCGCGCGGGAAAGTTCTCCGCGCTCGGCGGCGTGCGGATCGGCAGCTCGCTCACGATCGCGCCGCGCCCTTCCGCGACGATCCGATCGAACAACGCGCGATTGTCCGGCGGATAGCACTCGCCCAGGCCGCACCCGAGCACCGCGATCGTCCGCCCCGCCGTAATCGCGGCTTGATGCGCGGCCGTGTCAATCCCGCGGGCCCCTCCCGAGACGATCGTCAGCCCGCCGCGCGCCAGCGCGCCGGCGAACCGCGTCGTTTGCTCCAACCCATAATGCGTGCACGCGCGGCTGCCGACGATCCCCACCGGATACCGATCCACGCCCGCATCAATCTCCCCGCGCACATACAAGATTGGCGGCGCGTCGGCGATCTGCTTGAGCAGTGGGGGGTACGCGTCGCTGGTGATCGGGACCAGCCGCACACCCAGGTCGCTCGCCCGCCGCAGTTCTTCTTCCGCCTTGCCCGCCGACGCCGCGAAGCCCGCGACGATGGTGCGGGCCCGCTCCTTCCCGATGCCCTCCACGCGCATCAGCCCCGCCGCCGACGCCTCGAGCACGGCCGCCGCCCGCTCGCCAAACGCCTTCAGCGCCCGCGCAATCAGCACCGGCCCAAGCCCGGGCGTGAGCGTCAGGCGGAGCAGATCAAACACCGCAGCATCGGCCGCATTCGGCATATGTTCGGAGTGTACCGGAGCGGCTGCTTGCGCACAAGCGCAGGCAAACCGAACCTCGCCGAGTGTGGCCAAGCGACGCAGCATCAGCGAACGAAAAGGCACGGCCGCGACGACAAGCGGCCCATACCCTCGCTCGTGCTGGAATCTGCGCCCTCTCAACCCCGTCGCGCAGCGCTGGACACTGATCGGCAGCCCGCGGGAATGGCATCGGCAAACACAAAGCGTCAGACTCGCGCGCTGCTGACGCTGATCGCCGCGTTCATCGTGCTGGTCGCCGCCGCCGCCGGGGCTTTGGCCTTTGTGTTCCGAGGCCGCGCCTTCGACAAGGCGGTGTGGTCGGACCGCAAGCAGGAGGCCGCGCGGCTCGCGATGGCGGACCGCATCGTCGCCCGCCGCCTGTTGGACGGGAAGTCGCGTGCAGAAGTCACCGCCATGCTTGGTGACCATAAAGAGCCCGGCTTCTTCACCGACTGGGACCTGGTGTACTGGCTCGGCACAGAGCGCGGCTTCGTCGGCATCGACTCCGAATGGCTCGTCGTGCGGTTCGACGCCAACGGGCGTGTCGCCGAGTACCAGATCGTCCGCGACTGAACCACAGGCCGGCGCCGTCTCGACACCGCCCCGCGTCACCCCCTCACCGCGTCACCGCGTCACCGCGTCACCGCGTCATCTCCGCCTCGCCCACCACCGGATTCCACCGCACAAACCCCACCGCCCCCTCAAACCGCACCACGAACCCCGGCCGTCTTCGCAGGTCCGGCACCGGGTAGTCCGTCGAGATCACCTGCGCCCCGCTCGCCATCGCCGCCTCAAACCTCGTGCGGTCCCCCGTCCGCGCCTCCTCCGTCCCCGCGTCGGCCCGCGTCCGCACGAAGTAGCCCTTCTCCACCAGCGTCCGGATCCGCCCGCCGTTCTGCACCGGCTCGTTCATCACCAGAAACGCCGCGTCCGGCGCGCCGGGGTCGGACGTCGTGAACATCGCCCGGCCTTTCAGCGACGGGTGCCCCTCCAGATACGTCGCCCGCGTCGCGCCGCCCTCGTCGAGCACGAACAGGAACATGCCGCGCACATCGCGCAGCCGCGGCCATCCACGCGTCAGCACCGCGCTCTCCAACGTCTCCGCATCCCCGCGCACACGATCCGGCGTCAGCAACTTGCCCCCAAGCCGCTCGCGCAGCGTCCGATCCAACTCCGCGAACACCGCCGCATCAAACCGCACCGGCTCGACCGCCCCCGGATATCCGTCCTTCCCGTCCTGCGTGTTCATCGTCACGACGATCGGCAGATGGTTCGGGTTCGCCGCCGACCACGCGGCGAGCGTGTCCAGCGCCCGCTCGAACGCGAACACCGTCGATCGAAAATCGAAGTCCGCCTGATGCATGATCTTGAACCCGGGCGACTTGAGCTCCCCGCCCGGGTCCAGCGGTTCCGGCGTGCCGCCCGCGGCTTCCACCAGCCGATGTCCCAGCGGCCGCGCGTACCGCCCGCCGTCCGGGTCAAAGTAGATATCCAGTTCCAACCCGCGCAGCCCCAGGTTCAACTGATCCACCAGCGGCAGGTGCGCATAGTCAATCCCGCCCGCGCGGCGGTCCGCCGCCTGCATCACCCGCATCAGCCCCGCCTCCGGCAACAACTTGTAACTGTTGTGCGTCCCGATCACCTGCACGTGATTCATCCGCACATCCGCGCCGGCGTCTGCAAGGTCAAGCCCCTTCGCCGCGCCCGCGGACATCGCGGCCTGTGTCGCCGCCGCCGCAGTCGCTGGCGCCGCCGCAATGACCGGCGCCGCCGCCGCGCCCACCACCGCGCCCGCCACCATCAGGCTCACCATCACGCCGCACCGTGTTCCCAGAACTCGCATGGCCCACGATAACCCGCCTGCGGGCCGTTTCGGTCGGAACACCCCGGTTCTGACGCCCGCGGGCCCCGTCTTTGCGCGATTTTCGCGCCCGCCCCGTCTTCCCGCTGGCCCCGCGCGTGTCTGATAGACACAGTTCATCGGGCGACTGCGCTGTGCACGCGGCCGCCGCACTCCCCGCCGGCCTCACGAGACCGACACCATGCCCACATCCACCGCCGCCACCCCCTCCAGCGCTCCGACACCGCGCCGCCCTGCGCTGCTGCTGGGTACCCCCACGCTCCGCGTGGGGTCTTCAGGCTCACGTCTGGAATCTGCCAACCGCGCCCGCCGCGCCGTCCTCGCCGGCCTCGCCCTGCTCACGCCCACCGCCGCCGCCCTCGCCGTCGACCCCGAGGCCTTCGAGTCCTTCGCCTCCGGCACGCTCGGCGGGTGGGGCGGCGGATCCGCACCCACCCTCGTCTCCAACGGCGGGCCCAGCGGCGCCTTCGACGCCTATGTCCGCATCTCCAGCGGCGCCGGCGGCTCTCCCAACCTCGCCCTCACCAACTCCGACGTGCGCTGGACGGGCAACTACCAATCACCCATCATCATCGGCATGGAAGCCGCGATGGCCAACTTCGGCCAGACGCCCGTCTCCATGCGCTGGACCTTCTTCAACACCAACACCAACCGCTATAGCACCACCGACGTCGCCGTCGTCCCCGCCGACGGCCAGTGGCGCACTTACCAGTGGCTCTTCTCGCCCTACGGCTTCTTCGGGCTCCAGCAGGTTCAGGGCACGCTCCCCGTCGAAGTCGGCATGACGGGCGTCTCGCAGATCTCGCTCCGCCACAACGTCCTCCCCGCGCCCGGCGGCGACGCCATCACCGCCTCGCTCGGCGTCGACAACATCCGCGTCATCCCCTTCATCCCCGCCGGCAACACCGCCACCATCGTCGCCCTCTCCGGCGTCGTCCTGCTGGCCCGACGCCGGCGCTGAGCACCGCGAACTCGATGGCGCCCGCCGCGCGATCGCCGCGCAGCGCTCACCCGCTCACCGCCCGTCCACCGTCATCGGGTTGCACCACAGCCGCCCCGGGCGGTTGTCCAGTTCCTTCTGATACTGCGTCCGCGTCCACCAGGTGGAACTCCCGTCCATCGCGGCCATGTTGATCCCCTGCCCATGCCGCGGCTCGCGCACGCCCCGCGGCGCGTCCGGGTCCGGCCCGCCGCTCGAGGGCGACGTGTTCACGCCCAGCGCCTCATCCGCGAAGCTCGCCCCGTCATTGAACGCCACCGGCCCCAGTTCGCTCGCGTCCCACATCAGAATCGCGCGCGACTCGAGCTGATCAATCCGGAATGACCAGTCCGACCGCCCGTACGCCTTCACCGCCCCGTTCATGATGAAACTGGTGATCCCCGACGTCCCCGCGCTCCGCGGCTTCCCGTCCGGATTCGCCCGGTGCGACGGGCACACGTACGCGCCCTCTATCTCCAAATACGGCCACACCGACCCGGTCTTCAGATCCTCCGCCGTGAAGTCCAGCGGATTCCCAGGGTTCGTGCCCGCCTGTCCACGCCCCGCGCCGTACAACCACCCGCCATCCACCCACGCCTGCGGCCCCCAGTTGGGCAAGGGCAGACTGTCGCGATAGTCATTTCCGTACGCGAACACCGCCGTCTGCACCTGCCGCAGCGACGCGCCGCACTTGAGTTTCCTCGCCCCCTCGCGCGCCGACGCCAGCGCCGGCAGCAGGATCCCGATCAAGAGCGCGATGATCGCGATGACCACCAGCAGCTCGATCAACGTAAACGCCGCGCGCCCGCATCGCGTCCGCATGCTCTACCTCCGTGCTGCCTCGCGCCAGGACTTCACGCCGCGCTCAGAGTGAGCGCGGCTTCAAGACCAAGTCCGATACCAACCATCTCGGCGATCGGTGCCGACGGATGCACACAACGTCGCGACGTCGCACAACTTTCACATTCCGGGCGGGATCACCCTCCCGCCCGCCACGCCGACCCAAGCGAGATCACCCGCGATCACCCGCACGCACCCGCGCTCAGCCCCGCTCACCCGCGCCGCGTCGTCTTCTTCTTCCCCGCCCCGGCCGACTTCGCGCCGGGCTTGCCCCTTGGCGTGCCGTCGCCCTTCCCCGCGGCCCCCGCCGCGTGTGCGGCTGTCCCGCCCCCCGCCGCGCCAACCTCTTCCCGTCGCGCGTCCTCATCCCCGCACGACGCGCACGTCCCGTGCAGCACCACATCCGGCCGCACCGTCCGCCGCCCCACACCGCCCGCCCCGCCGCCCGCGCCCGCTCCGCCCTTCCCGGCCCGGGCCCCATGCCCCGCGCTCATCTCCGGCCCCGGCGTGATCTGCACCTTGGCCCCCTCAAGACACTCGACGGTGCCGCAGTCGTCACACACAAAGTGCGGGTGCTCGTGATCGTGCTCATGCCCATGACAGTGGGCATGGTCCGTCAGCCGAAACCGGAACACGCGATCGCCGGGATCAACCTTGTGAGCCGCCCCGGCATCCACTAGCGCATTGAGCGTGCGATAAACCGTGACCCGATCCGGCGCCGCGCCCCCGCCGCCACCTTCACCCCCCGCGCCGCCTCTCCCGGCCCGGGCCGCCACCGCTTCATACACCTGCTGCGCATTGAGCGCCTGCCCACTCTCCGCCAGCACGGCGAGCACATCCAGCCGCACCCCCGTCACCCGCAGCTTCGCCCCCTTCAAAATCCCGCGCGCATCTACCCCCCGGCCCGCCCCAGGCCCCGCCGCGTCCCCATGCTGATGCCCCGCCCCATGCCCATGATCCATGCGGCATTGTTGGCGCGGTGGGAGTGGGGGGGGTGGGGGGGTCGAATGGGGGTGCGAAGAGTCCCCGCCCCGAAGGGGCGCCGGCCTGTAGCCACGCGCCATCTCCCCGCCCCGAAGGGGCACCGGCCTGTAGCCACGGGTGGAGCGTGGCCGCTCTGGGCCACGCTCCACCCGTGGACCCCGGCACGATCACACACGCCCGCCCCGATAGGGGCGGAGGAACTGCTCCCACCAATCCCCACGAACAACCACGAGCAATACGTGTTCAAATGAGCAAACTCATGGCGCCGTAACTCCTCTGCCCCTTCGGGGCAGCGGAGAGATCACCGCGCCGCCTCCACGGGTTCCGCTCCGCCCGCGAGGACGCGGGCGAAGCTCCACCCGTGGCTACAACCCCTGGCCCCTCCGGGGCCGCAGCCCGACAGACAAACGCGCAGCCAATGCCATAATCCTCACCGCGTCACCGCGTCACCGCGTCACCGCGTCACCCCCTCACCCCCTCACCCCCTCACCCCGTCACCCCCTCACCCCCTCACCCCCTCACCCCCTCACTCCACCTCCCCTCACCCCCCCACCCCCTTCCCTTCCTTCTCCTTCGCCTCCCACGCCGCCACGATTTCCCGCTCGCGCTCGCGCGTCATCCCCGCCCGCAGCTTGTCCGGGTCGGCCATCTTCGGCGCCGGCTTGCCCGACTTCGCCGCTTCTTCCATCATCTGCGCCGTCACCGTCTTCCGCCGCTCCAGTTCCTTCGGCCACCACGCCAGAATCGCACGGCACGTGTCGTCCGCCGTGCGGAACGTCAGGCCCGCCGCCACCGCCTTCGCCACCGAGCGCGTGTGGAACCCCGCCACCTCACCACGCGGCGGGATGAAGATCGGCAGCTCCGCCCCCAGCGCCACCCCCTGATCCTGCAGGAAATCGATCGGCACCCACGTCGGCGTCGTGTCCAGCCCGCTCGCCCGCAAGCACGCGCCCACAACTTCCTTGAACGGCAGCGACTCCTTCGGCCCCGTCACGTTGAACACGCCCGTCGTGTTCTTCTCAATGCCGCGGATGATGAACTCCGCCAAGTCGCGCACGTCGATGAACTGCACCGGGTCCGTCCCGTCCCCCGGGCACAGCATCTTCCCGCCCTTGGTCGCACGCACCGGCCAATACGTGAACCGGTCCGTCGGATCGTTCGGCCCGACGATGAACCCCGGGCGAATGTTCAGCACGCGCCCCGGCATCGCCGCTTCCGCCGCCTGCTCGCAAAGCGCCTTCAGCGGCCCGTAGTTCTCCGACTGCGCCCCCATCGTCTCGATCGTCGGGTCCGCCATCGTGCCGACGTCCGCCGACTCGTCCGCCCCCGGCGTGTCGTTCTTCGCGTACACCGAGATCGTCGAGATGAACGTGTAGTGCTTCACCTTCGGCGCCAGCAGCTCCGCCGACGCCTTGACCACCCGCGGCACATACCCCGACGTATCCACCACCGCGTCCCACGCTCGCCCCTCCAGCGCCTTGAGCCCTTTGGGCGACTCCGGATCCTTCTCGTCCGCCGTCAGGTTCGGATCGCGATTGCCGTAGAGCTTCTCAACATCCTCGAACTGCCCCGGCTTGCGCTTCTCCGTCCGTCCGCGATTGAACAGCGTGACGGTGTGTCCCCGCGCCCGGGCCGCGTCCAGCACGGCCGGCCCCAAGAACCCCGTCCCGCCCAGGATCAAAATCTTCAACCCGCCACCCTTCCCGGCCGCCTCGCCGCCCGCCTTCGGATCAGCGCCCGGCTCGCCGAGCCCGCTGCCCAGGGCCGCGAGCGCTCGCCCGCCGCCCGCCGCCAGTCCGCTCGCCAGCCCCCCCGCCAGCCCCAAGCCAACCCCGGTCGCCAGGCCAGTGGACAGAAACATGCGGCGAGTCTGCGGCGTGTTCATCTGCGTTTCATCCTCTTCCACCGCCCCCCCAACCACCAGCCCATGGCCCCTCCAGACGCCCGCCCGGCCCGTTTCCGTCAGTGCTGACACACCTTCTGTCCAGTCTGCACACCCAACCAAGGGCAGACCCGGACATGACCGCTTTGCGCCGCGTTGGCCGGTTCTCGGCCAACTCTGCAACTTTCCGCCCACTCCCCAGTTGTGCTAACCGGCACAACCCCACCTTCGGCCACCCCGCCGACGTGCTCATCCGCACGGGGGCCAAGTCGACCCCGGATCCGCCCGATACCGGACGCGTTGCTGGGGAGGAATCCGCCCATGGCTACGTCGCAGCGCGCTCTCGACCAAGTCCGATCCATTCTCAACAAGCTCGACCGCGACATCGACGCGGCCCGCGCCCGGCGTCTGCACGACCCGGCCACCGGCCCCATCGGCGCCGGCCCGCAGTCGGCACCGCCGCCCGTCATCGCCCCGCAGTCCACACTGCAGGTCGGCGCGGGCACCGGCGCCGGCGCCGCACCGCGACCAGCCCTGGCCACCAATGCGCCCGGGCCGGTCCCCGCGAAGGTCCCGCTTCCCGGTGGCCTGGGCGCGCAAGCGCCGGCCAACAACCCGCGTTCGCCCTTCGGCCGCGCTCAGCCCATGCGGGCCACGCGTCCGCCTCTGACCGGCACCTGATCCCGTCCGACTGACCACACGCCTCCTCAACAGCCCGTATCTGTTCCATGATCGATGCACTGCGCAAACTCTTTGGGGTCGAGCGCACGCCCGGCGACGTGCCCCAGCCGATCCCGCGCGCATCCCCGCCGAGCCTGTCCTCACGTCCGATCAGCGTTGACCACATCATGACCACGGAGGTCGTCGACCGCGCCCTGGTCGTGACCTTCATCGAGCCGCAGGTCCACGCCGACCACGCGTATATCGCTACCGAAGAACTCCGCTCGCTCCTGCTCCGCGAGCCCTCCGTGCGCCATCTGGTCTTCGACCTTTCCAACGTGAAGCACTTCGACTCGACAGGTCTTGGCATGATGGTCGACCTGCTCAGCGCCCTCAAGCCCCGCGGCGGGCGCATCGCCATCGCCGCCGCCACCCAGCAGGTCCAGGTCCTCTTCAAACTCACCCGCCTCGAACTCGTCTTCTCCATCCGCCGCACCGTGCTCGAAGCCATCGACACACTCAACGACGCCGCGACCCGCGCCGCCTGACCCACGCCCGGGCTCAGGTGGCACAGGCGTCCCGCCTGTCACAGCTCCCTGAGTCTCTTCAGCGGCCTGCTCGCGCGTACGATGTCGCGTGGCGAAGAAAACGTCTCCAAAAAGTCTGGTGACCAAGTCCGGGACGTTCGCCAACACTGGCAAAGCGGCGGCTTCGAAGACCCAGTTGACGAAGTACAAGCTCAGCGGGTTCACGACCTCGCCGAAGCGCACTGGCAAGCATTTGCTGAAGCAGGCCAGGCCGGTCGCGCCGCTCGATCGTGTGGAAACGATCTTCCTCGACACGAAGAGATTGTCCCTCCGCCCGCCGACCGAGTTGGTCCAGATCGTGAACGAAGGCGTGCCCATCTCGGACACCCAGAAGTTTCTCCGCCACTACAAGTTTCAGTCGGAGAAACTCTTCGAGTTCGTCGGCGAGTCGCCCGCGAGCTTCCGAAAGCGCAAGCCCACCGAGCGTTTGCACTCGCAGGAGTCCGATCGCTTTGTCCGCTTCGCCCGCCTGATGGCGGCGGCGGAAGCCCTGCACGAAGGTGATGCCGACGCCGCGCGCCGCTGGATGGAAAGCCCCAACCAGGCCCTCGGCGGCGTGACCCCGCTCGAGTACGCGAGCACAGAGGTCGGGGCTCGCGAGGTTGAGCAGCTCATCGGCCGCTTGGAGCACGGCGTGTTCTCGTGATCGCCGCGGGAGAAACGCCCGAGCATGCTCCGTGTCTATCGCATCACAAAGACCAAGCATCTCGCCAGCGCTTGGACGGGCGAGGGCGCCAGGCTCAACGGCGGTCGCTGGAACAATCCCGGCGTTCCGTGCGTCTATTGCAGCACGAGCCTTGCGCTCGCCGCCCTGGAGATGCTCGTTCATCTTGAGTCGGCCGCGCCACTCGACGCGTACAGCTGGGCATGGATCGAGGTCGATCCCGCACACGTGCTCGACGCATCGGCCGCAGTGCTCCCGCCCGGTTGGGAGAGCCAACCGGCCACCAACGCGAGCCGCGAGTTCGGCACCGAATGGCTTCAGCAGGGCAAGAGCGCGGCCCTTCGCGTTCCCAGCGCGATCATCTCCGCCGAGCACAACGTGCTCCTGAACCCTCTTCATCGCGGATTCGCCGCGCTCAACCGCGGCCCGTTCCACCCGTTCAAGTTCGATCCGCGGTTGATGAAGTAAACGTCCGCCGGCGGAGCCGGAGTCCGTTCCCCGCGCCCTGCATAGAACGCCCGCGGCTCCCGCATGCCGCCCCCTCGCCCCTCGCCCCTGACCTCTCGCCCCTCCTCTCCTACGCACTCGCCCGCCGCAGCCGATCCGCGATCGCCGCCCACAGTTCCGCATCCTTCCCGCCCGCGGCGTCCATCCCCGCGGGCCTTTCAATCACGATCAACCCCGGCCGCTCCGCATCAGCGCGCCGCAGCGCGTCATACAACCCCGCCGCGTACCCCTCCGCATCCGGCGGCAGTTCGATCACGATCACGCCCGGCCCCCCCGCACCACCCGCCGCGCCGCCGCGCACGCCAACCACCACCACGCCCCCCGCGTTCACCGCATCGCGCACCACGCCCGCGATCGCCGCGCCCTCGACCACCACCGCCTTCGCATTCGGCGCGTAATGCCGCTCCATCATCCCGGGCGCGAGCATCGCCCCGCCCGCCGCCGTCGCGCCGCTCCCCGCGCCGCCCGTCGCACCGCGCTGCACCGACTCGCCCAACACGCGCTCGATCTCCGACGCACCAATCAACCCCGGCCGCAATATCCGCGCGGGACCATCATCCGCCAGCCACACCACCGTCGACTCAATGCCACCGCGGCAGGCCCCGCCGTCCAGCACCAGCACCTCCTCCTCCGCCCACTCTCCACGCACATGCTCCGCCTTCGTCGGCGACACCCCGCCGCTCCTGTTCGCGCTCGGGCCCACCAGCGGCCCGTCAAACTCGAACAGCAGCGCGAGCGTCAGCGGGTGACTCGGACACCGCACCGCCACCGTCGCGGCGCCCGCCGTCACCAGCCCGGGCACGCTGTCCCGCCGCGGCACAACCACCGACACCGGCCCCGGCCACAGCGCCCGCGTCAGCTTCTCCGCCCGCGCCGGGAACACGCTCACGCGCCCCGCCATCTCCGGCCCCGTCACATGCACGATCAGCGGATTAACACTCGGCCGCCCCTTGAGCTCAAACACCCGCCGCACCGCCGCATGACTGAGCGCATCCGCCCCCAGCCCGTACACCGTCTCCGTCGGAAACGCCACCACCCCGCCCGCACGCAGACGCTCCACCGCCGCCCCGATCATCGCCCGCTCACCCGGCATCCCCCATTCTTGCACGCGGGAAGGTGAGAAGCGCATCGACGCATCGCCGCATGGCCCCATCACCCCCTCACCGCGTGATTCGGGCATGCAAGCGCAGGGGCTCCGCCCCCGCACCCCCGCAGAGCCGTGAACCGAAGAAGCTGGAACCACGGAGGCGCGGCGTGGTCGAAGTGCACCACCTGCACCAGAACCTCGACCCATAATCACCGCGTCACCGCGTGATTCGGGCATGCAAGCGCAGGGGCTCCGCCCCCGCACCCCGCAGAGCCGTGAACCGAAGAAGCTGGAACCACGGAGGCGCGGCGTGGTCGA
>CAZTQN010000022.1:0-31137 GCA_964615765.1 uncultured Phycisphaeraceae bacterium | reverse complement strand
AGTGCACCACCTGCACCAGAACCTCGACCCACAATCACCGCGTCACCGCGTCACCGCGTCACCGCGTCACCGCGTCACCGCGTCACGGTCTCACATGCCCCCTCCCCGCGTCCCCCCATCCCCCCATCCCCGCGTCCCACCCGCCTTCCCCAAAACGACACAGAGCGAAGGCCAACGCCTCCGCTCCGCGTCTCCGCGTCTCCGCGGCCGTTCCCCTTCCCCCCGCCCCGCCTCAGCACCCCTGGAAGTACGCCGTCAGGTAATCGAAGATGTCCTGCACCGTCAGCCCGCCCACGCCGTTGAAGTCCGCCGCCGGCGCGCCGGAGAAGTACCCCGACAGGAAGTCGAAGATGTCCTGCACCGTGACGCTGCCCGAGTTGTTGTAATCCGCCGGGCACGACGGCGCCGGCGGCGTCACGCGGATCAGCGCCACCGCCGCCCCCGCGCTCGGGCCAAGGTCCGTCCCGCCCGCCTGCGCGCTCCGCAGGTTCGCCAGGATGTACAGCGTCTCGTCCGGCCCAAGCCCGATCGCCGAGTTCGCCGTGAACGCGGCCAGCGTCGTGTTCGCACGCCCGATGTACGCCGTCTCCGCCGTCCCGTTCCCGTCGATGTCGATCGACACCGCGTCCCCCTCGCGCAGCACGACCTGCCCGTTCACCACGACCACGTCGTCGATCGCCGTGTTCGCATTGTTGGTCTTGCCCGCGATGGCCCAGTCGCCGCTCGTGTTCCCGATGATCGCCAGGAACGAGCTCGCCCACGCGTCAGCGCCGACGGCGTCCCCCGTCTTCGCGATCACCACCCCGTTCCGCGTCGCCCACACGCCCGCGCTGTCCGTCCCACGCGCATACCAGTCGTTGTTCGGCGCCACGTACATCGAGTTGATCGCCGTCGGCACGATCGTGCTCCCGGGGATCGCCAGCCCCTCCTGCACGCGCACCTGACCGTCAACCACCACCACGTCGGGATCACCCGTCGGGCTCCCGTTGTTGTCCTGGTCCACACTCCCGCGGAACACCACGCGCGTCCCGTCCGGCGAGGTCTGGAACACCGACAGCGTCCCCGTCGAGCCGATGTTCGTAATCAGAATCGGCGTCATCCCGTCGATCGCCGTCACGGTGTCAAGCCGCGACTGCAGGTGCTTCACCGCGTCGTACGCCGTCACCGGCCGGCGCGTGCTCGACAGGTTCGTCACCGAGTTGTCCTGCCACCCGATCCGCCCGTCGTTGAGCAGGTGCGCCGACGCCTGCGAGTTGCCGAGCTGCTCATCCCCCGACACCGCCGGCGCCAGGTCCGTCAGCCCCGTGTACGCGCCGCCCTGCTGGAAGCGCAGCGTGCCGACGCCCGCCGCGTCCCACCGGATGATCTTGTTCGCCACCCCCGTCGTCCCCCCGCGGGCCCGCACCGGGAACACCCACTGGTTGTTCGCATTAAACGGCTGCGGGTTCAGCGTCGACACGAAGTCGACCACTTCCGACCCCACCGCGCCCGGGAACGGCCGCCCCTCCTGCACCACCACCGACCCGCTGGTTCCCATCCCCAACACCACCACCGTGTTCTGATCCGTCGCCTGCGACGTCGTCCCACGAATCAGCCACCGCGTCCCGTCCGGGCTCAGCCAGAACTCCGGCATCGTCGCGAACTGCGTCACCACCGGCGCGCCCGACAGATCCACCGCGCCCGGCACCGTCGCCGTCGGGCTCAGCGGCACCGCGCTGTACACCACCGACACATCCGCGCGGGCCAGCCCCGCCGTCATCCCAACCGCCACCGCCAACCCCGCCGCACCCATCAACCCCGCCAACTTCGTGGTGTACTTCACGTGCTCAAACCTCCTCGGTCGCAAACGCGTGTGCGACAGACTCACCGCGGGCGCGCCGCCGCGCCGCGAGAGCCGCACAGTCCCCGCATACCCACCGACAGCCTACTTCCGCATTCACCGGTGTGCCAGCCAATTTCGGGTGATTCACCCCCCGCCCCACGCTCCGCGTGGGGCATGAAGCGGCTCTCCGCTTCCTCCCCCTCACCTCTCGCCCCTGACCTCTCACCCCTGTCCTCTAGCCCCTGACCTCTCGCCCCTGCGCCCCGTACCCTCGCCCATGTCGACGACGCCCCCCGAGCCCTCGCGCTACGAGCAGTTCCACGCCTTCCGCACGCGTCTGAATCAAAAAATCCTCGGCACCCCGGCCACGCCCGACCGCCCCGCCACCCCCGGCGCCGGCACCCTCGTCACCAAGCGCTTCTTCGCCCTCGACGATCAGACCTACCGCGACACCTCCGCCGAGTCCCCCCCCGGCCTCGACAAAAAGTCCAAAGAACTCCTCGGCCTGTCCGCCAGCATGGTCCTCCGCTGCGACGACTGCATCGCCTACCACATCGACCAGTGCGTGAGCGCCGGCGCCACCGACCGCGAGATCTGGGAAACCTTCGACATCGCCCTCATCGTCGGCGGCTCCATCGTCATCCCCCACCTCCGCCGCGCCGCCGAGTTCCTCGACGAATGCCGCGCACGCACGAAGCCCCGCGGCGCTTAGCAGCCGCCGAAGTACGTCCCAAGGAAGTCGAAGATGTCCTGCACGGTGATCGACCCGGACTCGTTCACGTCCGCGATCGCCGCCCCTGAGAAGTACGCCGCGAAGAAGTCGAAGATGTCCTGCACCGTGACCCCGCCGATGCAGTTCACGTCGGCCGCGCACACGCCGATCGTCGCCGCGCCGCTGGTGACGCTCCCGCACGCGTTGCTCACGACGCAGTCATACACGCCCGCGTCCCCCGTCGTTGCCGGCCCGATGAGCAGCGTCGCCGTCGCCGCGCTCGCGTTCTGCATTGGGTTGATCGGCGTCCCGTTCCTCCGCCACGCGTACGCCGTCGCCGCGAACCCCGTCGGCGTCACCGTCACGCTCGTCGACCCGGTCCGGCACACCGTCGCCGACCCCGGCGACACGCCCGCGCCGCTCGGCGGGCCGATCACATCCAGCACCGACGCCGGCGTGTTGATCGTCCCGCACCCCGTCATCGCCACGCGACACACATACGACCCCGCGTCCGCGCCCGTCAACCCGCTCAGCACCAGCGTTGCCGACTGCGCCGTCGGATATGTCGCCAGCGGCAGGTTCACCCCGTCGCGTTGCCACCGATACGTCACCTGGGGCGGCAGCGTGCTCACCGCGAAACTCACGCTCCCGCCAAGGCACGCCGTCCGGCTCGCCGGCGGAATCCCCGTCACGCGGCTGATCCCCACCACCACCTCCGGCGTGTCGACCGTCCCGCACGCCGTCTGCACCACACAGTCCAGGTTCCCAAACTCCGCGAAGCTGTAGTTCGCGATGCTCAGGTTCGCCGTCGTCGCCCCCGACACTGAGACCCCATTCACCAGCGCCGCACCGTTGAGCCGCCACTGATATCCCACCGGCGCCGACGCGAACACCCCCGACACCGACGCGTTCACCGTGTCCCCCGCGCACACCGTCGCCGGCGCGCTCACGCTTGCCGATTGCACGCTCAATGTCGCCCCGCCCGACGTCGTCATCCCGCACGCCGTTGTGATCACGCAGTCATACGTCCCCAGCGTCCCCTCGGAACACACCACCGAATACGTCGGGTTGTCCGCGAACGGGATCTCCTCCCCGTTCCGCCGCCACTGATACGTGTACACCTCCGCGCCCACCCCCAGCCCGAACTGCACCGCCTCCCCGATGCACGACACCACGCTCGACGGCTGCGCCACGATCGGCGGACAGTTGCCAAGGCGGTACAGCTCGCTCCCACGCGTCGGATGGGTGCCCGCGAAGTACAACGTCGACCCCACCACCCGCCCGGCCCCCACCAACGACCCCACATCCCCCGGCGCCCACGGGATCGCCACCGTCCCCGCGCTCGTCCCGTCCGTCCGCCACAGCGTCTGCACGCCGCTCGCGTCCTCCGCCGCGACATACATCAACCCGCCCACCATCCCAATCGGCCGCGGGAACGTCCCGTTCACCGGCCCGCCCAGCCCGGGCACAAAGTCCTTCACCAGCACCGTCCCCGCCAGCGTCCCGTCGCTCTTCCACAGCTCCCGCCCGTTCGTCCCGTCGCTCGCGTTGAAGTACACCTCGCTGCCCGCCGCCGTGATGTTCAGCGGGTTCGACGGCGCCGTCGGGTGAATCTCCCGAACCTTGAACGTCCCCGCCGTCGTCCCGTCGCTCACCCACAGCTCGCGGTTGTTCGAAGTGTCCAGCGCCGTGAAGAACACGCGGCTGCCCGCCGTCACAAAGTTCTCCGGCGCGCCGCTGCTCGGCCCCGGAAACAGATCCTTCAACAGCACCGTCCCCGCAAGCGTCCCATCCGACACCCACAGTTCATTATCCACCCCGCTGAACGCGCTGAAGAACAGCCGCCCGCCCATCACACCCACCTCGTTGATCCCCGACCCGAGCGCCCCCGGGTTGATGTCCTTGACCATGAACGTCCCCGCCGCCGTCCCGTCGCTCCGCCACAGCTCCGCCCCGTGCGTCCCGTCATTCGCCCGGAACAGCAGCACGCCCCCGACGTTCCGCAAGTTGGTCGGAAAGCTGTCCGCCCCGCTCGGGTTGATGTCCAGCACCCGCACCGTCCCCGCCGCCGTCCCGTCGCTCTTCCACAACTCCTCGCCCGCGTTCGGCGACCCGCCTTCACACGCAAAGTACAGCACCCCGTTCACATCCGTCAGGAACCGGATCTGCGTCGCCGGCACCGACCCTCCGACCGCCAGCGTCGTCGTGCCCGCGGGCGTGCCGTCGCTCACCCCCAGAACCCGGTCGCTGCCGTTCTGGTTGAAATAGAAGAACAGCCGCGACCCCGACACCGTCAACTCGCTCGCGCCCACCGTCGACGTGATGCCCCCAACACCCGCCACCTGCGTTGTTCCCGAGTCCGTCCCGTTCGACATGAACACCGCGTTGCGGAACGCACTGCTCGGCGAGTCGGCCACGAAATACAGCAGCCCGTTGAACTCCACGAACTGACTCGGCGACGACCCGTTGCCGCCGCTGTTCGGAATGTCCGAGAGCATCACGCCCACCTGTGCCCACGCGCCGCCCGCGCCCGCGAACATCGCGACCGACGCCACCATCCCGCGCCCAAGTCCACCGCGTGTGTGCCGACGGGTCATCGCAAAGCTCCTCATGTCCGCCGCCCGCCGCTACTCCCCAGAGATGGCGCGGGCGCAATCACCATCAATCTACCACAGAACGCCGCCAACACCCCAAGCTTTTTCCCGCATAAGGAACTTTCGACCGGTTCACCGTCGTCGCCGCACCGCGCCCGAACCCCCGCCGCTCCCGCTTCTCCCGCCACCCCGCCCGTCGCTCGCCGCCCGCTCCATCGCCCCCCGCTCCGCCCGCCCAATACGCTCTTCCCGCGATGTCGTCGCCCCCGCCCAACTCCCCCTCACCCGCCGGCCCATCCCCCGGCCCATCCCCCGGCCCATCCCCCGGCCCCCGCCCCGCGCCCGCAAACCTCCACGACGCCGTCACCATCGACCACCGCGCGTCCGCCTCCCCCGCCTCCGCCGCCTCCGCCCAACCGCCGCATCACGCCGCCGCGCACTTCGCACCCGCCCCCGCCTCCGCCCCCGCCGTCGCCCCCGGCCAGATCCTCCTCGACCGCTACCGCGTCGTCATGCCCCTCGGCAAAGGCGGCATGGGCGAAGTCGTCCGCGCCGACGATCTCGAACTGAGCCAGCCCGTCGCGCTCAAGTTCCTCCCCGCTCAGTTCGCCGCCGATCCGACGCGCCTGGCCCTCCTCCGCGCCGAAGTCGCCGCCGCGCGTCAAGTCTCGCATCCCAACGTCTGCCGCGTCTTTGATATCGCCCGCGCCGACACCCCCGCCGGCCCCGTCGCCTTCCTCTGCATGGAGTTCGTCGACGGCTCCGACCTCGCCACCCTCCTCACCCGCATCGGCCGCCTCCCCAAAGAGAAAGCCGCCGACGTCGCCCGCCAGATCTGTTTCGGCCTCGCCGCCATCCACGACGCCGGCCTCATCCACCGCGATCTCAAGCCCGCCAACGTCATGCTCGACGCACGCGGCCGGGCGCGCATCGCCGACTTCGGCCTCGCCTCGTCTTCCGCCCCTTCCGACCTCGCCTCCACCACCTTCGCCGGCACGCCGCGCTACATGGCCCCCGAAGTCCTCCTGGGCGAGCCGCCCTCGCGCACCAGCGACGTCTACGCGCTCGGCCTGGTCCTCTACGAACTCTTCACGGGCCGCCCCGCCACGCCCGACACGCTCAACCTCGACCAGCTCCGCGATCGCGCCCGCGCCAGCGACACCCGCCCGCCCAACCCCTCAACCTTCATCGACGACATCGAGCCCGCCGTCGAACAGGCCATCCTCGCCTGCCTTGAGCGCGATCCCGCGCTGCGTCCTCCGTCCGCGATCGCCGTCGCCGCCCGACTCCCCGGCGGCGACCCGCTCGCCGCCGCCCTCGCCGCCGGTCAAACACCCAGCCCCGAACTCATCGCCGCCTCCGGCTCGCGCACCGGCCTGCCACCGAAGACTGCGCTCGCGCTCACCGCCGTCATCGCCGCCGCCGCCGCGTTCTTCGTCCTCGTCACGTCGCCCTACGCCCTCTTCTCGTTCGCCACTCCCGCCAAGTCCGCCGAAGTCCTCACCGATCGCGCCCGCGAACTGCTCCGCACCCTGGGCCTGCCCGTCGTCGACGAGCACTGGTCCGGCCTGCAGATCCGCTCCGCCGTGCTGGAAAGCACCAACGCCCTCCCGCCCGACGAGCAGCGCCGCATCCTCGCCGCCCAGCCCGGCGCGTATTCCTTCTGGTACCGCCAAAGCCCCGTGCCGCTGACGCCCGTCACACGCAACTACCGCTTCCTCCCCTTCCAGCCCTACCCATCCATCCCCGGCGAGATCGTGCTGCTCGCCGACTCCGCCGGCCGCCTCGACATGCTGCTGGCCCTGCCCGCCCAGCGCATGATCGAACCCGCACCCACTCCGCCCGCCTCACCATCCGCGCCCACGACGTCCGCCGCGCCCGCCGCGGTCTCCACCCTCTTCGCCGCCGCCGGTCTGGACCCGGCGAACTTCACGCTCATCCCGCCGCGCCGCCGCGCGCCGGTCGACGCCGACCGCATCCTCGCCTGGCGTGGCCCGGCGCCTTCCGGGCACCTCGTCGCGCCCGCGCCGCCCGGCTCGCCATCGCCCATCGACCCCGCCCACCTCGTCGTCCACGCCGCCCTCATCGCCGACGTCCCCGTCTTCTTCGATGTCTCGCCCGACGGCGCGCTCGCCCCCGGCGTCCCGGCGCCTCCCGTCAGCACGGCGTCCCAGCGCATCGCCACCGCCGCCACCGCCGGCGTCGTCCTCATCATCTCCGGCGCCATGATCGCGCTGAGCATCCGCAACCTCCGCACCAACCGCGGCGACGTTCGCGGCGCCACCCGCGTCGCCCTCGTCCTGCTCGCCATCGGCATCGCCGCCGACCTGCTCACCTACCAGCGCCCGCCCGATCTCGCCCGCATCTTCTTCGGCGGTGTCGCCTTCGGGCCCGCCCTCTGGCTCGCCGGCGTGTTCTGGCTCTTCTATGTCGCCCTCGAGCCCTACGCCCGGCGCCTCTGGCCGCACGCCCTCATCACCTTCTCCCGCCTCACCGCCGGCCGTGTCTTGGACCCCGCCGTCGCGCGCGATGTGCTCGTCGGGCTCGCGCTCGGCGCCGTCGGCGTGGCTCTGCCCGCCGCCGCGCTCGCCGGCCTCGATTTCGCCCGCAACATGCCCCCGCGCCCGCTGACCTTCGAGATCGCGGCCGACTACCTCTTCGGCCCCCGCGCCGCCACCGTCATCGCGCTGCTCAGCATCATCAGCGCCTTCATGTACGCCGGCGGCGGCATGCTCTGCCTCGTCCTCGGACGCCTCCTGTTCAAGTCCGAACGCGCCGGCATCGCCTTCGCCATCATCATCGTGTCCGCGTCCGCCGCCCCCGCCCTCGCCACCGGCCGCCCCGAAGTCATCATCGCCAACGTCTCCATCATCTTCGGCGCCTTCGTCCTCGTGCGCAAGGGCCTCCTCGCCGGCTTCGCCGCCTTCCTCGCCATCTGGCTCATCAGCAGCATCCCCGTCGGCCTGAACTGGTCTACGCCGTGGACGGCGTCCGCCATCATCCCGGCCGGCCTCCTCGCCGCCCTCACCCTCGCCGCCGCCGCTCTCGCCTCCCGCCACGCCCACGACCCGACGCACCGCGCGGATACCGGCGTTGCCCGTCTTCCTTAGCGCATTCATAACACAACTTTTTCGCTCGCCGGCGCAGGCGACGCGCACCCGCCCCGTACCTCTCTCTAGTCACGCGGCAGTGTGCCGCGCGAACGTTGTGTTCAGAGATTCTGAGAGAGAGAGGAAGACATCATGCGTTCATTGTTCGTTGCCGCGGTGGTCGTCGCCTGCGCAGGCTCCGCCGCCGTCGCTCAGACCGATTTCCGCCTCGACCTGTCCTTCGTTGCCCGCCAAGTGAATAACGGCGTCGTCAGCGACCTCGGCTCCGGCGCCGTCAACGCCGTCCCCGGCTCCACCTACCGCGTCGAACTCCGCTACCGCATCGCCGACCTCAAGGCCGACAACATCGGCTCCCGCGGGCTCACCACCGCCCAGATCCGCTTCGCCACCTCCGGCACCGGCGCGTCCGCCATCACCGGCATGACCCGCTCCACCCTCACCAACCAGCAGCGCACCTCGTCAACCCCGCTCAACCCCGACGCCTCCGGCCTCGCGTCCGGCTTCACCGGCCTCATCGGGCCCTTCCGCACATTCCTGCCCGATGATTCCTTCGTGGCAAACGGAACGCCCTCTATCAACCCCTTCAGCATCCTTCCCGTGAGCGCCTTCGGCGCACCCAACCACTACTCCTGGACCGACACCACCGGCACCCCCGCCAACCCCTCCGCCGCCAACACCAACGCCGGCACACTCACCTGGGCCCTGTACTCCTTCGACTTCACCTACAACGGCGGGCAGGTCGCCTTCTCCGCCACGCCCGACGCCGACCCCACCACCGGCAACTCCTTCCAGTTCTTCATCCGCACCGGCAGCACCAACAACACCGTCCCCATCACCTCCCAGCCCTCCAACGCCGCCCAGATCGGTTTCACCTCCGCCGGCCTGGTCTTCGTCCCCGCCCCCGGCGCGGCGTCCCTCCTCGCGCTCGGCGGCCTCCTCGCCGCTCGCCGCGCCCGCCGCAACTAATCCCTCCATCTCCGTCACTTCTTCACATCGGCCGAGCCCAACCCACGGGCTCGGTCGGTGTTTTTTTGCTCCCCGCGCCCGCACTCCGCGCAGCGCCGCAAAAACACAGCGGCCGGCCCCCCACGGGACCGGCCGCCTGAACTCAAGATTGAGGATCGTCAACTCAGTTGCGACGACGACGAGCCGCGATCAGCCCGCCGATCACCATCAGCCCCGCCGTCCCCGGCGTGGGGATCACGGTGCCCGTGAACCCGAACGAGCCCGAGTCCGCCGGATTGAAGAAGTTCGTGATGCGGAACGTGCCGGTGGTCGCCTGCGTGGTGCCGTTGGCGGACGGACCACCGAGCGAGACGACGCGGAACGCGACGGTCCCGCTCAGGTTGGGCAGCGTGCTCAGGTCAATCGACGAGTTCACGAACGCCGCGCTGGGCTGCGCGATCGTCGCGACCTGCGCCGAGGTGGCGAAGCCGTCCGTGCTGTAGAAGATCCCGATCGAGCCCGGGCCCGTGCTGGACGACCGCGTCCCGATCACCAGGCTGGTAAGGTCGACCTGGAACCCCGCGTCCACCGTGAACCCGAACTGGAAGTAATCATCGGGGCTCAGGTCGTTCCAGCCCGACGCGCTCAGCGAGTTGCCCGCCGTCGTCGCCGTGATGCCCGACCCACGCGTCACGTTCGACGCCACGACGTTCGTCGCCGACGTCAGCGGGGCCAGCGTCGGCTCGTTGCCCGCGAGACCCGCCGTATTCCAGTTCGCGATCGTCTGCGCACCCGCCGACGCCGCCATCCCCGCAACCGCCACAACAGCCAGAGTACGAACCATGCTTTCTCTCTCCTCGCCCCGGTTTCCCGGAGCCGAAAGTCCTGTTACCGCTCAAACACACTCTTGAGCGTCGGACCCAGAGTAGTGCCCCGCCCCCGAATCGTCGCTCCACCCCCATGCGAAGATTGCGCAAAGCACCCGCCCATCTTCACTTACCATCCCACCATCACGCTTCCGCTTCCCAATCCCCGCGTCCCGCCTCCCGCTTCCCGCCTCCCGAATCCGCTCCCCGCCCCTTCCCCGCCCAGCAAACCCCGTGCCCCGCTCACCTACCATCACCCCACCCCATGTCCACACCCGCCTTCTCATCCCCGCAGCCCCCCGTCCCGCGGAAGCACATCCGCAACTTCTCCATCATCGCCCACATCGACCACGGCAAGTCCACCCTCGCCGACCGCCTCCTCCAGGCCACCAACGCCGTCTCCCCGCGCGAAGCCCGCGAGCAGATGCTCGACTCCATGGACCTCGAACGCGAACGCGGCATCACCATCAAGGCCTCCGCCGTCACCGTCTGGCACCGCCACAAACTCGGCAGCAAGGCCGACGACCTCGAGTCCGACTACGAAGCGCCGCCCACCGATGACGCCTCGGCCCCCGGCCCTCGGCCCTCGGCCCTCCGCGAAGCGGACCCCCACGGCGACCTCTTCATGCTCAACTTCATCGACACCCCGGGCCACGTCGACTTCAACTACGAAGTCTCCCGCGCCCTCAAGGCCTGCGAGGGGGCCATCCTCGTCGTCGACGCCACCCAGGGCGTCCAGGCCCAGACCGTCGTCAACGCCTACCTCGCCATCAACGAAAACCTCGTCATCGTCCCCGTCATCAACAAGATCGACCTCCCCTCCGCTCAACCCGACGAAAAGGCCATGGAGGTCGAGCAGATCGTCGGCCTCCCCGCCGAGGACTGCATCTACGTCTCCGCCAAAACCGGCATCGGCATCCCCGAACTCCTCGCCGCCATCTGCGAGAAGTTCCCCGCCCCACGCGACCCCGTCATCCCGCAAACCCGCGGCCTCATCTTCGACGCCAAGTACGACGACTACCGCGGCGTTATCGTCTACGTCCGACTCATGGACGGCGGCCTAAAAGTCGGCGACAAGATCCGCATGATGGGCACCGGCCGCGTCTTCCAGATCACCGAGCTCGGCAAGAACACCCCGAAGCCCGTCCGCGTCCAGGCTCTCGCCGCCGGTGAGTCCGGCTACGTCGTCGCCGCCATCCGCTCACTCAAAGATGTCCGCGTCGGCGACACCGTCACGCTCGATATCGACCAGGCCCAAGAGCCCCTCCCCGGCTACAAGCCGCCCATGCAGATGGTCTTCTGCGACTTCTACCCCGCCACCTCCGACCCAGACTCCGGCACCAAAAACGACTTCGAAACCCTCCGCGAAGCGATGGAGAAACTCTCCCTCAACGACTCCTCCTTCACCTTCGCCCCCGTCCACTCCGAAGCCCTCGGCTTCGGCTTCCGCTGCGGCTTCCTGGGCCTGCTCCACATGGACATCATCCAGGAACGCCTCGAACGCGAGGGCGGCGTCGAAGTCGTTCAGACCGCGCCCACCGTCTCCTACCAGGTCATGGTCCGCGGCTCCCTCGAACAGATCATGCGCCACAAGGCCGAGAAAACCGGCGTCGCCGGCGTCCCCCCGACCGTCGTCGCCGACGCCGGCCAGAAAATCCCCGGCACCAACGAAACCGTCAAAGACGGCCACACCCTCATCGAAGTCCACAACCCCGCCGACCTCCCCGACGGCTCCTACATCGAAGACATCCGCGAACCCATCGCCAAGATCGACATCATCCTCCCGCGCGAATACATCGGCACCGTCATGAAGCTCTGCCTCGACCGCCGCGGCCTCTACAAGCAGCAGCAGTCCGTGGGCGAAACGCGCGACATGATCACCTTCGAAATCCCCCTCGCCGAAATCATCTACGACTTCTTCGACAAACTCAAAGGCATGACCTCCGGCTACGGCACCATGGACTACGAAGTCATCGGCTACCACGCCGATGACCTCGTCAAGATGGACATCCTCGTCAACGGCGACCCCGTCGAAGCCCTCTCCATTATCGTCCACCGCGACCGCGCCGAATACCGCGGCCGCATCCTCGTCACCAAACTCCGCGAGCAGATCCCCCGCCACCAGTTCGAAATCCCCGTCCAGGCCGCCATCGGCTCCAAAGTCATCGCCCGCGAAACCATCAAGGCCTTCCGCAAAAACGTCACCGCCAAGTGCTACGGCGGCGACGTCTCCCGCAAGCGCAAACTCCTCGAAAAGCAAAAGGAAGGCAAAAAGCGCATGAAGTCCATCGGGTCAGTCGAAATCCCGCAGGAAGCGTTCATGGCGGTGCTGGATCAGGGGGAGTGATCCGAACCCGCGCGGGTACATCGGCGCTCTGAGCTACTACGATCGACCGCCGTCGCTTCCACTTCCTATCCTGCAGGATGCGTCCTCCGCGCGCGACAAAATTCATCAGACTACCACAGGGGGCAACTTGCCCGCGGCTTTACAATTGGCTCCGTCCTGAGCCGATTGTTGGATCACCCGCGCCGCATGCTCGCGGCCACGTTGTTGCCACCGGTCGCGCGGATGTGCGTCCGCTCGTGATCTGGTGCGCTGGAGCTATCATCTTCTTCGCGGCCGCCGCAATCGTGATTGATACGCAGGTTCGATACAAGCCGTATCAGCCGGATCAAATATTGCCCGGCGCACACAAACGTCAGCGCCCGCCGGAGTTCGATTTCGGCTTATTGATGGTCTCGGGCTTCCCGTTGGCGGCTGGGCTCAGTTTCGCCTGGCTCGCGCTGGTAGCGGCATCCACCCGCATCCGGGTCCACGCCGATCTCGAGACAAATCAACTGCACATCACCAAGTCTCGGTTAGGCAAAACCCGTTCCTCCACGGCCCAACTGCAGCGCTGCACGCTCACGCTGACTCCGCACAGCGAGTACGTCGTTGGACAACCCGGCACCAGGATTCATATCTTCGCACTCATGCTCACTCCGCCGGATGATCAGCCCGTCGCCCTGTTCGCATCGAGTCAAAACAGTGACGAGTGCGCGAGGCAATCCGTCGCTGTTGCCGAGTCGTGGATGCGATCTTTGCAACTCGACTGCGCCGTCACGCCCGATGAAGCACTTTGCGCCGCTTCCGGCTTGGGCTGCTAGCACTTCGTCGCCGTCACCGACGGCGAGACGAAGTACGACGAACCCAAGACGAGCGCATAAAGCGGCTCGTCGTTCTTCACGAAGGTCGTTCCGTTCCACCACACCGGCGGGCGCGGCGGCGGCGAAGACATGGCGACTCCGTATCTGCGTAGACACTCGGCATACCGCTCCATGAGTGTCTGCGGGCCTTCGGCCAACTTGCCAAAGCCCGAGTTCAGTAACTCAGAAATAGAGCTGTGGTATGCGCGGTTGAAGAAGTGATGGAAGCCGTACCACTCGCCCACCACCGACCGATGGGCTTCGACCAGCCGGCCGACGGCAGAATCGGAATCAGAGGGACGCGACGAGAAGTACAGTTCAACAACCGGCTCGATATGCGAAAGAAGCAGCGGATGTCTCATCTCGAACCGAAGACTGTGAACCGCTTCCAGCACGATTCGACTGTCCCGTACGGTGCGACAGAGAACCCGCCAGTGCTGATCCTCCCGATCAGCCTGCTTGATGGTCAAACGAAGGGTAATGTCGCCACCCTCCCACGCCCGCCGAAGTGATCGCGAGAAAGCCGGAGTCTTCAAACTCTTGGCTTGACATCGCGTCGATGATCTCGTAGAGGGAAGTATCCATAGAGCTATACAATAGCCAATCGCGAGCTCCGCTTATCAGCGGACTCGCTCAAGAAGGATCGCGAGCAAAGGCTCCGAACAACGCTTCAATGCCATTCCCAGACATCCGATCATT
Source organism: uncultured Phycisphaeraceae bacterium (assembly GCA_964615765.1). Lineage (GTDB taxonomy): Bacteria > Planctomycetota > Phycisphaerae > Phycisphaerales > UBA1924 > CAZTQN01. The sequence continues at coordinate 17,203 of CAZTQN010000022.1, read as the reverse complement.
CCAGAGTCAAGTGCCCGGCGCCTACGAGCTGCAGATGGGTCGCTCGATCGCGTCGGTGCTCTCCGTGTTCACTGGCCGGGTCCCCGACGCGATGAGCCACGACCAAGTGTCGAAACTCATCGCGTCGCCGCAGTACTGGTCAGCGGGACATGCCGTCTTCGATGAGGTGCGCAACCGCCTGTTGGCGTGCCAGAATGCCTGGCGCGACCGCAGCGCCCATGCGGCGCAGTACTCTTTCGAAGAGGCGTGCTGTCAGGCCGCGTACAACGCCACCGACCCCACTGATCCCTTCGACGCAAGCGCCCCATTCTTCGTGATTCCGGCCGGGATCGCTCTGGCGGAATCTCTCGGCCTTTCTGCAGAGCATATTGCAACGGCCCTGCGTGGCAGCAAGACCTGAACCCCGGGAAGAGTGGACACTTGAGGCGGCAGGTGGCACCGACAATCTCCTCGCCCCGTGCCACCGGCCGCGGCTCTGAGCGGTCGGTGCTCCCCGCTACACAAACCTGAAGTGCCAGTCACGTCACTCCCCATGCGTTCCGCGTCCCGGCCCAATCCCGCGCCCGATGCCAAGCAGGTCTTCGACCGCCTGCTCACGGACACGCTCGCCGCCGGCCTGAAGGCCGCGGGCTTCCGAAAGTCCGGCCGGAAGTTCCATCGTCGTCTCAACGGCCTGATCCACCTCATCCACTTCGACGGTTCGTGGAGTTCAAGCGCGGCCGATCTCGACTTCAACATCGAACTCGCCGTCTGGTCGGATCGCGTAGCCGCACTCGAACCCTTCAAAGAACTGTTCCCCCGCACCAATTCGACGCTGCCCAAGTCAGGCGTCCCTCTGGCGCACCTGTGCCACTGGCGCGCACGCATCGAGGACATCGCCCCCAGCACGCGCAGTACGCCATGGCGATGCAAGGCCGGCTCGTCCAACACGCAGCTCAAGGACCGCTTGCGCGTGGCGATCGTTCAGCATGTCGTTCCGTGCCTGGACGGTCTGACGGACGATGACGCCGTGCTTCAGTGCATCGAGTCGAACCGTTTCCCGAACGCAATCCAGCCGCCGCTGTATGTCGCCGCGTTCTACCGTGCGGCCAGACCCCTGCGTGAATACGACCGCTTCGTGGCCGCCCTCAAGCCACACTTCCCCGCCGACCGCGACGCGTCCATGGAGTGGCGCCAAGCACTCTCAAGAATGCGGCAAGCGTGACCGCGGACCGATCAAGCGGGCCGCGAGTGTCTGCAGCAATGAGCGGCAGACAGCACTGCCCTCCATCCCGCACCAGCGACCGCGCGTCCAACCGCCAGCCGCCCACGCCCCCGGCCGCGATACCGCCATCAACCGCGCACCCCGCCCCCCCGTTCCCCCGCTCCCCCCGCTCCCACTGGTGCCCGGTGCCCGGTCCCTGGTGCCTCCCACCAGTGCCCAGTGCCTCTCCTACGGACACCCCGCAAACCACGCCGCCAGAAAATCGAAGATGTCCTGCACCCCGGCGGCGCCGCTCTGGTCAAAGTCCGCGCGGCAGGCCTGCTGCACGGCCAGCACCACGTCCACCGTCGTCGTCCCCCCGCACGCCCGCCCCATCGACAGCGTGTACACCCCGGCGTCTTCCAGCCGAGCACCGCTGATCTGCAGCGTCGTCGTCGTCGCCCCGCTGATCCGCTCGGAGTTGGCCAACACCGTCGCGCCGCGCCGCCACACGGCGCTCACCGGCGGCGGCACCATCACCGGCTCGGTCGGGCTGGCGGGGTTGGTGACGGTGAGCGTCGCCGTCTGTCCGACCGTCACGCTGGCGCCGACGGGCGCCGCGTTCACCCACGGCCCAACCCGCACCGGCAGCGAGCGAAACTCGACTTCGGAGCTGTAGCACGGCGCGGTGAGCACCATGCGGTACCAATTCACGTTGCCGGGCGTGGCGGAGCGGTCCACCGTCCCCAGGTACCGCGCTGTAATCTGTGCGAACTGGTCGCCGTCTCCCATCGGGGTCGACGCGCGGTGCACGAACAACGGGCCGGTCGCGTCCCACAGCGGCAGCCAGCGCACGACGACGCCGTTGCAGTCGCCCGTGGCCGTCGGGCGCGGGTAGGTCGAAGCGTTGAACACGCCGCCCGGGTACGGGCCGTCTTTGGGGATCTGGGAGATGCCGGGCGTGCCGGCGCAGTTGAGAATCTCGCCGCCGACCCAGTACCAGAAGACGATGCCGGGGAACGGCACGTCGGACATCGAGTTCCCGCCGCCGAGCCCCGGGTTGTAGATAAGAACCGCGTCGGCGAAGTTCGGCGTGGGGCTGCGCCACACCTTGGGGAAGACGGCCCCGGCGGGGTTGGTCCACTCGATCTTGACGAGCGGGCTGCACAGCGCGGACTCGACGCTGACGAACGCCGGGGGCTGGTTGCACTGAGCGGCCGCGGTCGCGGCGGCGCCGATGATCGCGGTCGCCGCCGCCGCCATGGTCCGTGTGTTGATGCCGACGCGTCGCGTGCTCATCGCCAGTCTCCTCATACACCCGGGCGCGGGCGGCGTCCCGGTGGTAAAGGTCATCCGACGGTGTACCCGACGGCTATCACGCGGGCCACCGCCGCACCCCGCACCCCGCCCGAACCGGCCAGCCCGGGCGTTATCGGCCCGCCCCGCCCGTTCGGATTGATCGCCGTGATAGCCGGCCCGCTGCCTCGGCGGATTGATCCCCGGTTCACAGAAAGGGCTTCCCGTGATGATCCGCCGCCTCGCCGTTTCCGCCGCCGCGTTCGTCGTGCTGATGCTCCAGCCCGCCGCGGCGAGCGCGCAGTGCCCGACCGCCGTCAACCTCACCGCCAGTTCGCAAGGGTGCGACGTGCGGCTGAGCTGGCAGAACGCGCCGGGCGCGCCGCAGCCGCTGGCGTGGTCGGTGTACCGGCGCGATGCCGGCTCGGGCCCCAACTTCACGCTCCTGAGCAACACGCTGCCGGGCAACACCATCTTCACGGACACCACCACCGTGCCCCCCGCCGGCTACATCTACTTCGTCCGCGCGATCGTCAACACGGGCCCGTGCGCGACGGCGAACCTGGATTCGGATCAGGTGACGGGTTCGACCTCGCTGATCCCCAAACTCACGGTCCCAGCCAGCACGTGCGACGGCGTGTTCCTGCGCTGGTTCGAGTTCCCGGGCGCCACGTCCTACGTGATCAAGCGACGCGTCGTGGGCAACTCGGCCGTCACCGACATCGCGACGCTGCCGCCGGGCGTGATCACGTACACGGACACGGCCGCGTTGCCGAACGTGGCGTATGAGTATCGGCTGGTGTCGGTGACGCCCTGCGGGTCGCTCGGGCAGTCGCAGTATCTGAGCGGGAGCAGGGCGTTGCCGCCGACGGCGGGCGTGGTGCCGGAGTCGGTCGTTCGGCAGGCCGGCGAGTCGGTGACGATCACGTTCAACATCGACACGCCGTCGAGCCCGTTCCCGCAGAGCACGGGCATTCTCCACGACGGCGTGCCGATCGTGTCCGACGCACGCCGCACGATCTCGGCGGACGGCGCGTCGCTCACGATCACGAACGTGCGCGAGTCGGACATCGGGGCGTACACGTATTCGGTGAGCAACACGTGCGGCGCGGCGACGCAGCGGGTGGTGCTGGCCGTGCGCCCGAGCCCGTGCGGGGCCGACTTCAACAAGTCCGGCGACGTCAGCGTGCAGGACGTGTTCGACTTCCTCGCGGCGTTCTTCGCGGGGTGTCCGTAGGAGAGGCACTGGGGGGAGGGACCAGGGACCAGGCACCGGGCACCAGGGGGGAGCGGGGAGGGGGTATTGGGGACGGGGTCCGAGTTCCTGGTGCCTGGTGGCTGGTGCCTGGTGCCTTGCTTCGGGTCCGAGTTCCTGGTGCCTGGTCGCTGGTGCCTGGTGCCTTGATTTGTGAGTGAAAGGGGCTTGTTATGCTGACTCGTGTGTGCATGGTTGCGGCGGTGCTGGCGTTGCTGGTGCTTGGCCCCGCCGGGGCGCGGGGGCAGTGTGCGCGGGCGGTGAATCTGGCGTGGCAGGCGCAGGGGTGCAGCGTGCGGCTGACGTGGGACAACACGCCGGGCGCGCCGCCGCCGGCGCTGGGGTGGGCGATCTTCCGGCGGGCGTTTGGTCCCGACCTGGGGATGACGCCGATCGACACGGTGTTGCCGGGGACGACGGTGTACACGGACACGACGGCGGCGCCGGGGACGCTGTATCGGTACTTCGTGCGCGCGCAGGTGGCGCCGGGCACGTGCGCTGGGGCTGACCTGGACTCGGCCGAGCTGTTTGTTCGCACGGCCGACGGGGCGGTGCTGTCGGTGCCGCAGACGAGCTGCGACTCGGTGATCATGGAGTGGGGGGCGGTTGTGGGGGCGGTGTCGTACGAGTTGAGGCGGCGTGCGGGGGGCACGACGGACACGTTCGTGACGATCGGCACGTTCCCGCCGACGGTGACGACGTACACCGATTCGCAGGTTGTGCCGGGGCGTGCGTACGAGTATCGGCTGCGGACGCACACGGTGTGCGGGACGGTGACGAACGAGACGGATCTGCGGGTGGCGGTGCCGCTGCGGCCGTCGGCGAGCCGCGATGTGGAATCGGTGGCGCGGAATCGCGGCGAGACGGTGCTGTGGATGTTCGACATCGCGTTCGGCCCGGACACGCCGAACCTGGAGGTGCGGCGGGACGGGGTGTTGGTCTCGCCGGGCGGGCGGGTGACGTTTGGGTCCAGCAACTTGTCGATGACGATCTCGAATCTGCGCGAGGAGGACTCGGGCGTGTACACGTTCACGTTCAGCAACCAGTGCGGGTCGGTGACGCTGGACGCGGTGCTGCTGGTGCGGCCGAGCGGGTGCCGGGCGGACTTCGATCGGTCGGGCGGCCCGCCGTCGGTGCAGGATGTGTTCGCGTTTCTGGAGGCGTGGTTTGCGGGGTGTCCTTAGGAGAGGCACTGGGCACTAGTGGGAGGCACCAGCGACCAGGCACCGGGCACCAGGGGATGCGGGGAAGGGGCGTCGGGGATGGGTTTGAATCTCTGGTGCCTGGTGCCTGATCGCTGGTGCCTGGTGTCGGGGCTGAGGCCGGAAAGGGCGTGTGCGATGAGTTCGTGGATGAAGATCGTGCTGGCGGTGATGGTGATGAGCGCGGCGGGCGCGTCGTCGCTGGGCCAGTGCCCGGCGGCGATCAACGTGACGACCGAGTCGCGGGTGTGCGGCGTGCGGATCACCTGGGCGCCGGATCCGTCGCAGCCGGCGGCGACGGCGTGGATGGTGTACCGCAACACGAGCCCGTCACCGGCGCTCTCCACGCTGCTGGACACGCGCGGGCCCGGGACGTTCGAGTACTTTGACTCGGTCGCGCCGAGCGGAGGGACGTATTACTACTTTGTGCGCGGCGTGTCGAACACGTGCGCGGTCGGGCCGCCGTCGGCGTTTGTTGCGGGGCAGGCGGACAGCCAGGCGGTGACGAGCACGCGGGCCGCGGTGACGGGGTGCGGCGCGGTGACGATCACGTGGGACGGGAAGCCGGGCATCACGCAGTACCGCGTGCAGCGGCAGTACAACTTCGTCGTCACGACGCTGGCGGTGCTGCCGGGAATGACGACTTCGTTCACGGACACGACGGGCGTGGCGGATACGGAGTACCGGTACTTTGTGCGGGCGGACTCGGCGTGCACGGGGGCGGCGGATATCGGGGCCGCGCCGTATGTGCTCTTCCCCGGCCAGCCGACGGTGGTCACGCAGCCGTGCGCGAGGATCGTTGATGCGGGGACGTCGGGAACGCTCGACTTCGACTTCCTGCACACGCAAGCGGAGCTGGGGCCGACGTATCAGTGGTTCAAGGACAACGTGCCGCTGACGCTCGGCGGGCGGATCACCGCCAACGGCGGGTCGCTGCAGTTCAGCTCGTTCACGAGCGCGGACATCGGCTCGTACACGGCGCGGGTCTCGACGCAGTGCGGGACGGCGATCACGACGCGCGTGCTCGCGGTGCGGCCGAGCCCGTGCACCGCGGACTTCAACCAGTCGGGCGGCGTCACGGTGCAGGACCTGTTCGACTTTGTCGCAGCGTTCTTTGCGGGGTGTCCGTAGGAGAGGCACTGGGCACTAGGCACTGGGCACTAGTGGGAGGCGCCGGGGACCAGGCACCGGGCACCAGCGGGGAGCGGGGAAGGGGCGTCGGGGACCAGGCACCGGGCGCGGGGGTATCGGACCTGGTGGCTGGTGCCTGGTCGCTGGTGCCTTCTCCTTTGCATGACAGGCGGCGGCTGCGTTGGCGGATGACTTGCGCCGGGGCGGTGGGTCGGAAAGGGTGTGCGGTATGGGCTGGTGGACCAAGAGCGTGTTGGCGGCGGTGGTGATGGGCGCGGCGGTTGGCTCGGCGCGCGGGCAGTGCCCGGTGGTCGCGAGCGTGACGGCGGAGTCGTTGACGTGCGCGATCCGCGTGCGGTGGACGCAGGCGCCGGACTCTCCCGCGGCGAGCGCGTGGCAGGTGTACCGGAATACGGGCAGCGCGGTCGCGGGCGCGACGCTGGTGGCGATCCGAAGCGGGACGACTTTCGAGTTCACGGATACCACCGCGAGCCACAGTCAGTCGTACTCATATTTCATTCGCGGGGTGTCGTCGGCGTGCCCCTCGGGGCCGGCGTCGGACTTCGTGGTCGGCGCGACGTCGTCGATGGAAGTGCCGAACGTGCGTGCGGAGGCGGCCGGGTGCGGGCGGGTGCGGGTGTCATGGGACGCGGTGCCGAACGTGGGCGGGTATGAGGTGGCCCGCTTGCTCGGGAACGTGCCGACGGTGATCGCGTCGGTCACGCCGGATCAGTTGAGCGTGACGGACGCGGGCGGGCTGCCCGGGGTGGAGTACCGGTACACACTCAAGGCGTTCGCGTCCTGCGGGGTGAGCAGGACGAACAACGAGGCGACGGCACGCGTGCCGTCGTTGCCGCGGCCGACGGCGGGGATTGACAAGTTGATGGTGCAGGCGGGGGCGTCGGGCTTTTTCGCGCTGCCGTTCGGCGGTGTGGAGGCGGTGCTCAACCCGCGGTATCGGTGGCTGAAGGATGGGCAGCCGCTGACGCTGGGCGGGCGGATCACGGCGAACGAGAGCGTGCTGGAGTTCACGCAGTTTCGGATTGAGGACGTTGGGAACTACACGGTGGAGGTGACGACGGACTGCGGGACGGCGTCGCAGACGCTGATGCTGGCGGTGCGCCCGATCGCGTGCCGCGCGGACTTCAACGAGTCGGGCGGCGTGAGCGTGCAGGACGTGTTCGACTATCTGGCGGCGTGGTTTGGGGGGTGTCCGTAGGAGAGGCACTGGGCACTAGGGGGAGGGACCAGGCACCGGGCACCAGGCACCAGGGGATGCCATCGGAATGTGCATCTGCCTGGTGCCTGGTGCCTGGTCGCTGGTGCCTGGTCTTAGAGGAAGAGGCCGGCGACGGCGCCGGTCATCCAGCAGGCGAGGGCGCCGGCGAGCATGGCGCGTGGGGCGAGGCGGGCGAGGTCTTGGCGGCGTTCGGGGGCGAGGGCGGAGAGGCCGCCGATCTGGATGCCGATGCTGGCGACGTTGGCGAAGCCGCAGAGGCAGTAGGTGGCGATGGCGGCGGTGCGAGGGGAGAGGTGCTGTTCGCTGATGAGGCGGGCGAGGTCGAGGTAAGCGACGAACTCGGTGGCGATGATGGCGGTGCCCATGAGCCCGCCGAGTTCGCGCGCGTCGGCCCAGGGGGCGCCGATGAGCCAGGCGATGGGGGCGAGCAGGACGCCGAGGATGTTCTGGAGCGTGAAGGCGGGGAGGTCGTGCTCGGCGCGCCAGGCGGCGATGGGTGCGTAGTCGCTGATGGCGGCGAGGGGCCAGTTGATAAGGGCGAGGAGTGCGGCGAAGGCAACGAGCATGGCGGCGACGTTGAGGGCCAGGCGCAGGCCGTCGCCCGCGCCGGCGGCGGCGGCGTCGACGACGTTCGCCGTGGTGCGCTGGTCGCTCATCAGGGCGCGGACGGTTTCGGGGCGCGGGGTGTCGGTCTCGGGGACCATGAGTTTGGCCATGACCAGCCCGGCGGGGGCGGACATGAGCGAAGCGCACAGCAGGTGCTTGGCGAAGAGTTCGCGGCCGGAGGCGGCGAGGGCGGCGGCGTCGGCACCGGTGGCGCCGGTGCGGGCGATCTCGATGCCGGCGAAGGCGTCGCCGAGCATGCCGATATAGGCGGCCATGACGGAGCCGGCGATGGTGGCGAACCCGCCGACCATGACGGCGGTGAGCTGCGAGCGCGTCATGCCGGCGATGTAGGGCTTGACGGTGAGCGGGGCTTCGGTCTGGCCCACGAAGATGTTGGCGCTGGCGGAGAGGGCTTCGGCGCCGGTGACGCCGAGGCTCTTGCGCAGGACCCAGGCGACGGCGGCGACGACGCGCTGCATGAGGCCCAGGTGGTAGAGGACCGTCATGAGGGCGGCGAAGAAGACGATGACGGGGAGGACCTTGACGGCGAAGACGAAGCCCCACGGGCCGGAAGGGTCGGCGAGTTTCGGGCCGAAGAGGAAGACGATGCCTTCGTCGGCGAAGGCGATGACGCGTGCGACGAGGGCGGCGAGGCGTTCGAAGAGCCACTGCACGGGGCCGACGCGCATGACGCCGACGGCGATGAGCATCTGCAGCGCGACGCCGAAGACGACCAGTCGCCAGGGGATGGCGCGGCGGTTGGTGGAGAGGGCGGCGCCGATGGCGATGAGTACGACGACGCCGAGGAGACCTTGAAGGACCAGCATGGGGGCCAGCATACCTTCACGGGGGAGATTTCGCGGCGGGAGCTGTCGCGGCGGGGCGGGGCGAAACTGGTCGGCAGGGGCGGCATCTTGGGACCGAGCATGGACGAAGCGGGCGCGAGCGGCGGGATTTGGGGCGGGCAGGCGGGCAGCCGCGGGCGCGAGTGCGCGATGAGCGCTGCGCCGGCGGTGATCCGCGCGGCGGCGGAGATCGCGGCCCGCGGGACGGGACGCGCCGTTGTGGGGATCACGGGGCCGGTTGGCTCGGGCAAGAGCACGCTGGCGGGGCGGCTGTCGGCGTGCGTGGTGTCGACGGACGACTATCTGCCGGATTATGACAAGACGCCGGAGCATTTGCGCGATCTGCCGGAGCAGTCGGATCTGTCGCGGCTGCTCGAGGATTTGCGGGCGCTGCGCGCGGGCGGGCGGGCGATGGTGCCGCGGTGGTGTTTTCAGGAGCATCGGCGGATCGGCGAGCGGGCGGTGGAGGTGACGGGCGGGCTGATCGTGGTGGAGGGGCTGCACGCGCTGCATGAGGCGCACGCGGGCGCGGTGGATGTGCGCGTGTATGTGGATGCGCCGGCGGCGGTGCGGTGGGCGCGGTGGGAGCATCTCGAGCGGACGGGCGTGCGCGGGTGGGGCGTGGAGTATGCGCGGCGGTTCTTTGACGGAGTCGCGGAGCCGACTTTCGCGCGGTATCGCGAGCGGTACCGGGCGGCGGCGGATGTGATCGTGATCAACGCGGAAGGGTGAGCATGGACAGGCGGTTTGTGCGTGACGGGCGGGCGCAGCACGAGCGACTGCGCGACGGGGACCACTACATCGCGGACGATCCGGTGCTGATCGCGGAGATGACGCGGGCGACGGTGTTGTGTCAGCGGTTCAACAGCGCGCCGGCGGAGGACGCCGCGGGGCAGATGGCGGTCTTGAAGGAACTGCTCGGGTCGATCGGCGAAGGGTCGGTGATCCGCCCGCCGTTTTACTGCGACTATGGGCACCGCGTGCGGATGGGGGCGCGCTGCTTTGCGAACTTCGGGCTGGTGGCGCTGGACGTGGCGGCGATCACGATCGGGGATGACGTGCTGATCGGGCCGTCGGTGCAGTTGCTGACGCCGACGCACCCGATCGAGCCGGGGCCGCGGCGGGAGAAGTGGGAGTCGGCGGAGGCGATCACGCTGGAGGACAACGTGTGGCTGGGCGGCGGGGTGATCGTGTGCCCGGGGGTGCGGATCGGGCGGAACACGGTGGTGGGGGCCGGGTCGGTGGTGACGCGGGATCTGCCGGCGGATGTGGTGGCGGTGGGGAATCCGGCGCGGGTGATTCGGGCGGTGGGGTTGGGGAGGTGAAGTGGCGGTGGGAAGTTGGAAGTGGCGGAGTGGCGAAGTGGCGAAGTGGTGAAGAGGGGAGGGGGTGGGGGGTGAGGCGGTGATAGGGCGAGGCGTGGGCGGCGGATGATCGTTGCGGCTGGCTGCGCGGCGGGGGTGTGCGCGTGGCGGCTGATGCGAGGTGTCCGATGGTGGTCAAGACGATGACGGCGGCGCGGGCGATGGTGGCGGCGGTGGCGGTGGTGTTGGGCGCCGGGGTGGCGGCGGGGCAGTGTCCGCGGCCGGTGGACTTGCAGGTTGTTGGCAACACGTGCGCGGTGGAGTTGAGATGGAGCAACTTGGCGGGAGCGCCGACGCCGACGTCGTGGGTGGTGATGCGTGGGACGGCGGCGGACGGGAGCGACGCGACGGCGATCGCGACGCTGGATGGCGGGGTGATGACGTACACGGATGTGCCGAGCGCGGGCGTGGTGCACGCGTACTTTGTGCGGAGCGTGGCGCTGCTTGGGCAGTGCTTCGGGGCGGTGAACACTTCGGCGGTGGTGACGGGGCAGCGCTCGCCGCTGTCGGTTGTGAATCTGCGTGTTGAGACGGTGGACTGCGGGTCGGCGCGGGTGGCGTGGGACATGCCGCCGGGCGTGGAGTGGGTGCAGGTGTGGCTCGAGAACGACGGCACGAGCCAGATCGTGGAGAACTACTGGACGCAGGGAGGCGCGGCGGCGTTTGCGAACCTGACCCCGGCGACCGAGTACGTGTGCTATTTGCAGGCGTGGTCGACGTGCGGCGGGTACGGGGACTGGACGCAGACGGTGTTCGTGACGCCGGCGTCGGCGACGTCGGCGGGGGACGGGGTCGCGGCGTTCAAGCGCGTGGGCGAGACGGTGACGCTGACGTTCCCGGTGCAGGTGAACGTCGCCGGCGGGGCCGGGGGGTTCGCGACGGTGCGTCGGAACGGGCAGGTGATCACGAGCGCGACGGGCGGCGGGCGGATCACGGTGAGCCCGCTGGGCACGGCGGTGACGATCGCGGGCGTGCGCTCGGAGGACGAAGGGGAGTATGTGTGGGAAATGGTGACGGGGTGCGGCACGGTGAGCAGCCGCGTGGTGCTTGCGGTGGCACGCGGGTGCATTGCGGACGCGGATGAGTCGGGCGCGGTGAGCGTGCAGGACCTATTCGCGTACCTGGCGGCGTACTTTGCGGGGTGTCCTTAAGAGAGGCACTGGGCACTAGGCACTGGGCACTCGTGGGAGGCGGGGAGAGGCACCGGGCACCAGGCACCAGAGGGATTCGACCCTGGTGCCTGGTGCCTGGTCGCTGGTGCCTTCTTCGCGTCGCTGGTGCCTTCTGCTATTCCGCGCCGAGCGGTGCGATGCAGGCGAGCAGGCGGCCGGAGTTGATGTGGTCGCGGCGGTGGGAGAAGAAGAGCGCGGGGTCGGCGTGGGTGCAGTGGGAGAGGATGTCGAAGTGTGAAGGTGCGACGCCGGCGGCGCGGAGTTGGTGCGCGAGCGCGGCTTTGAGGTTGATGTGCGGGCGGTGCGCGGGGGAGGGTGGGTCGATGACGATGCGGCGTGTCGATTCGGCGTCGCCCTCAACTGGTGCCTGGTGCCCGGTCGCTGGTGCCTCGTCTGGGAAGGCGGCGCGGAACTGGTCGGCGACTTCGGGGCCGACTTCGAAGGCGTGAGGGCCGATGCACGGGCCGATGGCGGCGGCGATGGTGGTGGCACCGAGTGAGCGCATGGTGGAGATGGCGCTTGGGAGGACGCGGGCGAGCACGCCGCGCCAGCCGGCGTGGACGGCGGCGACGATGCGTCCGTCGGTGGAGGCGAGGAGGATGGGGGCGCAGTCGGCGATGCGGACGGCGATGACGCGCGCGGGGTCGTCGGTGACGATCGCGTCGGCCTTGATGTCGACGGGAGCGGGGTCGCCGGGGCGGACGGTGTGGACGTGCCCGCCGTGGACTTGCCAGACGTCGGCGAGCGTGCGATCGGCGAGGCCGAGGGCGGCGAAGAGGAGGGCGCGGTTGGCGGCGATGTTGGCGGCGGGGTCTTTGCGATCGGGCGGGAGTTCGGAAGGGTTGCCGAAGTTGAGGGTGTTGAAGGGCGCGGGCGAGAGGCCGCCGAGGCGGGTGGTGAAGGCGTGCGGGATGGAGCGCGGCAGAGCGCGGTCGAGGAGGAAGGAGCGGAGGAGGACGGGGTGGGGCATTTGGCGAGGGGGTAGGGGCGAGAGGTTAGAGGTCAGGGGAGGGAGGGGAGAGAATGAGTAGAGTGAGGGGTGAGGGGGAGAAGGATGCGGCGTGATGAGTGCTATGGGTGCGCGTGGTGGGCGGGTGGTGATTCGCGCGGCGGCGGCGTCGGATGTGCCGCTGATCTTGCGGTTTATTCGTGAACTGGCGGAGTATGAGCGCGAGCCGCAGGCGGTGGTGGCGACGGAGGAGTCGCTGCGGCGGCACTTGTTCGGCGAGGGATTGTCGCCGCATCGGGCGCCGGGGCCGACGGCGGAGTGTGTGATCGGGGAGGTGGACGGGGAGCCGCAGGGGTTTGCGGTGTACTTCCACAACTTCTCGACGTGGAAGGGGCGGCCCGGGATGTATCTGGAGGATTTGTACGTCACGCCGCGGGCTCGCGGGGCGGGGCTTGGCAAGGCGCTGTTGCAGCATGTGGCGCGGGTGGCGGTGGAGCGCGGGTGTCCGCGGCTGGAGTGGGCGGTGCTGGATTGGAACGAGCCGGCGATCGGGTTTTATAAGAAGCTGGGCGCGACGCCGATGGATGAGTGGACGATCTTCCGCGTGACGGGCGACGCGCTGGCGCGATTGGGTGGTGATGAGGGGTCGGGCTCGGGGTCGGGAACATGATCGGTGTGGTCGACACGGTGCGGCGGCTGATGGCGCAGCGGCGCTTTGAGGAGGCGCGGGCGACGCTGGAGAAGGCGCTGCGCGGCGGGCCGGCGCAGGGCGAGTTTGCGGCCCTGCTCGGGATGATCGCGCTCGAGCAGAAGCGGCCTGAAGATGCGGAGCGGCTGCTGGGGGCGGCGATCGCGGGGCTGGGTGCGTCGGCGGATGTGCTCAATGCGCGGTCGATCGCGCTGGTGCAGTGCGGGCGCGGGGAGGAGGCGGCGGAGGTGTCGGCGCGGGTGGTGGAACTGCGCGACGAGTGGGGGCCGGGCTGGATGCAGAAGGGGCTCGCGCTGGGTGCGTGCGGGCGGCATGCGGAGGCGGTGACGGCGCTGGAGCGCGCGTGCGCGATCACGCCGGAGAGCGCGAAGTGCTGGTACAACCTGGGCGTGCAGCAGACGCTCGCGGGGCGGGCGGCGGAGGCGGTGCGATCGCTCAAGGCGGCCGACGAGCGGGCGCCGGGGCAGGCGATGGTGCTCGCGGCGCTGGGGACGGCGATTTTGGAGGCGGGGAGTGTTGGCGATGCGTTGACGGTGCTGCGGCGGGCGGTGGCGGTGGATGGGAAGTCCGCCGAGGCGCTCGGGGCGTTGGGCAAAGCGCTGGTGGAGGGCGGGCTGGCGGAGGAGGGGTGCGGGTATCTGGAGCGGGCGCTGGAGATTGGGCCGGCGTCGCTGGCACGGCGGCAGGTGCTGGTGACGGGGCTGAACTATGGCGTTGAGGACCCGCCGCGGGTTCGGCGGGTGCATGAGCAGTTCGCGGCGCGGTGGGATGATGTGGCGGTGTTGTTGCCGGTGGGGCGCGGTGAAGGGGCGCGCGGGGAGCGATTCGAAGGACACGATGCAGAACCCACCCCCCGGCCCCCTCCCTCTGGGAGGGGGAGTGATGCGGAAGCCACTCCACGGCCCGCGATCTATGAGAGGGGCAGCGATGCAGGACCCACCCCCCGGCCCCCTACCTCGGGGGGGGGGAGGACGAGTGGCGAGCGGCTGGGGGGGGGGTTTTTGTAGCAGGCTTTGCGGGAGCACTCGTGCTCGTATTTTCTAGAGCCGCTGCTCGCGGGGTTGGGGAGCCAGGGGCTTGAGGTGTGGGCGGTCAGCGCGACGAGCAAGCCGGACGCGGTGACGGCGCGCTTGAAGGGGTTGGTGGACGGGTGGATTGATGTGGCGGGCGTGCGCGGCGACGAGGCGGCGGGAATGGTGCGCGACGCGGGCATTGATGTGCTGATCGAGTGTTCCGGGCACACGACGGGGCATCGGCTGGACATCTGTGCACGGCGGCCGGCGGCGGTGCAGATGACGTTTTTGGGGTATCCGGCGACGACGGGGCTGGGGCGGATCGACTATCGACTCGTGGATTGGGTGACGGATCCGGCGGGGTCGGAGGGGCACTGCACGGAGAAGTTGCTGCGGGTGGAGGGGTGTTTGTGGTGCTTCCGGCCGCGGGCGGATGCGCCGGAGGTCGGGCCGGCGCCGATCGAGCGGAACGGGCACCTGACGCTGGGCTCGTTCAACATGCTGCCGAAGATCTCGGAGAGGACGGTGGCGCTGTGGTCGGCGGCGATGCGGGCGGTGCCGAGCGCGCGGCTGGTGATGAAGAACCTGCGCGTGCACGACGCGGCGACGATGGCGTGGGTGCGCGGGCGGTTTGAGAAGTATGGGGTGAGCGGGGAGCGGATCGAGGCGGCCCCGTTCGCGATGACGACGGCGGAACACCTGCGCGTGTATGAGCGGGTGGATGTGCAGGTGGACCCCACGCCGTATAACGGCACGACGACGACGTGCGAGAGCTTGTGGCAGGGCGTGCCGGTGGTGGGGATCGAGGGGCGGGTGCACGCGTCGCGCGTCACGATGAGTTTGATGGGCGCGGTGGGGCTGGGGGAGATGGTGGCGGCGGACGAGGCGGGGTTCGTGCGCGTGATCAAGGAACTGGCCGAGACGCCCGGGCGACTGGCGGAGTTGCGCGATGGGCTGCGAGCGCGGATGGCGGCGAGCCCGCTGCGGGATGAAGCGGGGTATGTGCGTAGGTTCGCGGCGGCGGTGCGGGAGGGGCGGGGGAAGGGATAGGGGACAGGGGTGAGGGGTGAGGCGCGATGCAGTAACCCACCCCCCGGGCCCCCTCCCTCTGGGAGGGGGAGGAGAGGCGGCGAGGGGAGAGGGAGGGGAGGCGGGAGGCAGAGCCCATCCCACCGGCCCCTCGCTCTGAGAGGGGGTCTCCCCAGGTGGGACTGCACTCTTTGGCCTTTGGCCATTTGGCCCTTTGCGATTTGGCCCTTTGTCCTCTGGCCCTTCGCCCCCTGGCCCTTTGCCTTGGTTAAGGGACGCTTGGCCGGTGGTAGGGGTGATTCCGGGTCGCCCCTAGGTCAAGGGATTGACGGAATCTTGATGGAAAAGGGGGGTGGAGGGTTGCGTTCGCCCTGGAATCGGGTAGGTTGACGGGGTCTGCGAGGAGAGAGAAAGCGCCCGGCGCGGGGAATCTGCGCGGGGTCTTGGCGCGAGTTGCGCCGCACTCTCTATACATCGCGGATCGGCGAGACCCGCACCGGGAACGCGGGATGTTTGGCCGTGGTTGCACGGCGCTGGTGCGCGGGCGGTCCTGCTGAAAGGCGGGGTCGGCGGCGCGGGAGAGAGACGATGAAGACGGCGATGGGAGTTGCGAGCCTGCTGCTTGCGGCCGGCGCTGCGAGCGCCAATATCACGACGGTGAGCCCGGCGGATATGAGCGGTGTGTGGTCGCTGAGCGGGCAGTTCACGCCGGCGCAGGTCCGTCAGGACCGCATTCCGGACGGCTCGACGTACGGCGTGTTCACGGGTCTGGCGACGTCGACGAACGGCCTGGTGCTGCTGGAAGACAGCGTGGCGCCGGTGCGTGACGACGTGGTGTCGTGGGACGGCGCGTCGGAGTCGATCAACGACTACGTGACGGTCGCGGGCACGGGCGCGAACGGTCAGACGCGGTCGGTGATCGAAACGACGGCGGTCGGCGTGAGCTCGTCGGTGCTGACGATCACGGTGACGGGCTCGGGCGATCTGGCTCCGTCGGGGCTGGCGTCGGGCACGCCGCCGGCGGCGCTGACGCGTGCGGCGTTCGGTTTGGGCCTCGCCCTGCCGCCGCTCCTGGGCAACGACCCGCTGCTGTGGGGCTCGGGGTTGACGGTGCCGGTGACGTCGATGCGGATCAACCTGATCGACGGCGCGGGCGTGTCGCAGACGGGCGGGTTCTCCGCGCTGCCGGCCGCGTTCTACGGCAACGGGAACTGGAACGGCCGCGTGGGCGTGGTGTTCGGGGCCGGCTCGGCTGGTCTGGACATTCGCACGGTGGTGTGGGAAATCACGACGTCGAAGATCCCCGCTCCGGGCGCGATGAGCGTTCTGGCGCTGGGCGGGCTGATGGCGGCCCGTCGTCGTCGCTGAATCGGACGGACGAGTTCGACACGGCCTTCGGGTCGTGAGACAATCGGTCTTGAATGGGACCGGGCGTGCCGCAGGGCGCGCCCGGTTCTATTTTTTGCGGCGCTTGGAGTTCAGGGCCGGAGCTTGGACGCGTCACCGACGCCGTCGATCTGCATTGGGGTGATGGCGGAGACGAGCCAGGGGCCGTGGGGTGTGGTTGCGCCGGGGGGCGGCAGGTCGCGGCGCCAGTCGAGGCGCCAGGTGGAGCCGGTGGGGGCGTCGTAGAGGGCGGCGTCGGAGCGGATCCAGACGCGGACCTGGGTGCGGGCGACGTTCTCGCCGTCAACGCTGGCGGTGACGGCGCCGATGTCGTAGGACGTGATCGTGACGCGGCGGTTGATGTTCTCGGCGACAAGGTCGATGACGCGGGTGCGGTCGACCGAGCCGCCGGCGAGGATGAAGTCGACGCGGGCGTCGAGGAGGGTGGCGAGGTCGCCGGTGTTGGCGGTGGCGGCGGCGGAGATGAGGGCGCGGGTGCGCTGCGCGAGCACTTCGCGCTCGGTGGTGACCAGGACGGAGACGAGGTAGATGAGCCCGGCGAGGGCGAAGGCGGCGCCGGCGGCGAGAAGGCCGACGCGGGCTTTGCCGGTGCGGTTCAGGATGATGAACGCGACGGCGCCGGCGAGGGCCACGCCGCCGATGGCGGGGAAGGGGGCTTCGAAGAGAACGCGTTCGAGGATGGGTGGGGAGGGGAGCATTTGGGGGTAGGGGTGCGGGGTGCGGGGCGAGGGGTGCGGGGGCGGGCCGCGGGGAGCGGGAAGCGGGGAGCGGGGAGGGTGTACGCGGAGGCGCGGGGGGCGGG
>CAZTQN010000021.1:0-70569 GCA_964615765.1 uncultured Phycisphaeraceae bacterium | reverse complement strand
GCGGGCCCGCACCCACACCGATTCCACCACGCCCCCGTCCGGCGTCGGCTGGTCGTTCATGCCCCACGCCGTCCGGTACCCGCGCTGCCGGTACACCTTTCCTCTCGGGCTCATCGCCTCAACGACGATGAGCACCGCGTCCGCGCGGCTGTTGCCCGTCGGCGCCGCCAGCATCCCCGAGGTCTCGTCCAGCGTCACCCGCCGCGCGTTCACCCGCCACGACCACCCCTCCGCGCCCGCGATCTTGTCCCCCGCGCGGGTCGACGGTGATGTCTCGCGAAAGTCGTCATAGTCCATCACGTCGCGGTACAGGTTCCGGTTGCCCGCGCCGCCCGCGGGCGGTGCTCCCACCGGGTCCGCGAAGCGCCGCGACATCACCTCGTGCAGCAGGCTCGACGCCAGCGCGTTGCCCAGTTCGATATCGCTCTGCACCCCGCGGTCCCGCGCCGCATGCCCGATCGCCGTCAGCGACGCCGTCAGCAGCACCGACATGATCGCGATCGCGATCACGACCTCCACCAGCGAGAACGCCGCCGCTCCCGCCCGATCGATGTCGCGCTGCCGGCTCACTGTTCCACCGTCCTGTCGACCGTGGCCTGCAGCGTGAAGTCCGGCAGGTCGCCCTGCCGCACATACTGCCAGTTCACGCCGGAGTTGCTCGACGTGAACAGCATCGTCAGCCCGCTGATGTCCTTCTCGCGGACGACCATCGCCGCCGTCGGGTTGCCGGCCGTCACGCGCAGACGCACCGCCACGCGCTGCCCCGCGCCCACCGCCGCCGTCACCGCCGTCAGCGGGATCGTCAACGTCGACCCTTGGTTCGTGAGCGTGGTCGTCACCGATCCGCTCGCGATCGGGCTGGTCCCGATCGTGTGCAGCCCCGTCACCGGCACAACGTCCGCCCCGATCGTCAGCGACTGGTTCCCGCTCCCGCGCTTGAGCGCGATGAGCAGGCCCGTGGGCATCCACGACACTGTCCCCGTCGGCAGTTGCGGCGTCAGCACGATCGCCGCCCAGTCCGCCTGCGTGATCGACACATCCGAGCCCCCCGAGCCCGAGCTCGAGCCCACCGTCTGCGCCGTCAGCCGCTCCGCCAGCGGGCCCGCGCGCGTGAACGAGACGATCTCGAACGCGTCCAGCCGCCGATCGACGCGGCTTTCGCCGTTGATCTTCGTCGTCAGCGTCCGCGTCGGCACGTCGAAGGTGTGCAGCACCTCCTCGTCCACGCCGTCGCCCGTGCGGTCCGCCACGCGGGCCCCGACGCCCGTCGTCGAACGCGTTGTGAACGAGCGAGCGACCTGCACCTCGCCGGCGACCTCGTCGACGGCCTGCCACGCCCGCCGCGCCGACGCCGTCGCGTCTACGCCGCGGTCAAGCTGCGTCGCGGTGCTGGTCAGCACGAGCGCGGCCCCCGTCAGCAGCACGCCCGTCGCGCCCAGCGCGACGACCAGTTCCACCAGCGTGAAGCCGCGCCCGCGCATGTCACGGGGTTGAGATCGCAACGCCGCCCCCTTTCCCAAGGCTCACCGTGCGGCTGGCACGCCCGCACAGGATGCGCACCGACCAGTCCCTGTCCGCCCACCCGTAGGCGTCGATGATCACCGCCGGCGGTTCCACCCCGCCCGGGCGGTTCACGCGGCTGAAGTACGGCGCGCTCTCCAGGTCCACCGCGTACACCGTGTTCACGCCGGGGCGCAGCCGCTCGCCCGTCACGCCGTACACGTTCCGCCCCGGGCTGAACGCCACGCGCTTCGCCTCGCCGGTCGATCGAGCCCGCTGCCGCGCCCACTCCAGGTCGGCCGCGATCTTCTCCGCCGCGAGCTGCACCCGGTAGTTCGCCGCCGACGCCGAGTACCGCACAAGCACCACCGCGCTCAGCGTCGACACGATCGCCGTCACGATGACCAGCTCAAGAAGCGAGAACGCCGCCCCGCGTCCCGCGAGGCGGCGTTGATGTGCTTGCAGTACCCGAGCCATGCGGCGTGTCCCGTTCCACCGGGCCCGACACTCACACGATCACGCAATCAATAGTCGTTGTAGTCCGTCTGCCCGCCGCCCGGAACGCCGTCCGGAACGTTGGCGCGGATCGTGCCCGTCGCTTCGTCGTACAGCCACCCGCCCGCCGCCGTCGGCGTCGTGCCGGCCACGAACGTGTTGTTCCGCTGCGCCGTGGTGCCGACGTTCAGCGCCGGCACGCTCCGCAGGTACGGCCCGTAGGGGAACGTGTTGTCCGCCTGCGTCACCGTCCCGCTCGCCTTGAGCGTCCCGCTCGCGTCCGAGGCGGCCAACAGCGCGTCGGGCAGCTTCGCCGCGGGCGGGAACGTGTTCCCGTGCTCCGCCGCGTACAGCTCGATCGCCTTCCGCATCATCGCCAGGTTGCTCGCCAGCGCACTGTCCGTGGCGCCCGCAGCCCCGCGGCTCATCCGCGGGATCGCGATCGCCGCGATAATCCCGATGATCACCACCACGATCACCAGCTCGATCAGGCTGAACGCACGCGTCTTCCGGGCACACAGCGAGGTCATGTCGTCGGCTCCTGTCGGGCGCCGCGCCATCCGTGGGCGCGGCACGCTCGTGAAGGTCAAATCGGGCGATCACCCGATCCGACTTCAGCCCGCGGGCCCCGGGAAATGCTTATGAGTCGCGATTAACGGCAGTTCGCGGACCTTCCCGCTCCGAGTCCCCCGTGCCGTTCGACGACCGGGGGATCATCAGTTCGACCCGCTCCGCCCCGCGCGACAGCACCACGCCCGTCGCCGAGATCCGCTCCACTCGCATCCCGCTCACCGTCTCCCCGATCGTCACCCGCTGCCCGTTGATCACCGCGATCGCCGGGCCCGTGTGGTTCTTTCCGGGCATCACCGTCGACGACACCCGCAAGGCCGGCAGCGGCTCGCGCACCGCCGCGATGGCCCGCGCCCCGTCGGCGTTCACCGCCGCCGGGGCCGCGGGGACCACTTCCCACGCCTGCTGCGCGAACGGATCCTCGAGCCCCGGGGCGCGGTCATCATCCGTCGACAGCCGCTCGATGCGCTCCAGCAGCTTGGCGTCCGTGCCCGCCGCCGGCCCGCGTCGCGCCGCCGGCTTGGCGGTTTCCACCGGTGCGGGCGTGCCCGTGGCCCGCTCCACCAGCGTCGCCACCGCCGCGCCCGCGCCGCTCGGGTCGGAATAGCCAATCACCAGCTTGTCGATGGCGATGGCGCACCCGCCAAGACCAACGACCGCCGCCAGTGCACGATGCCTCGTCGTCCACATGACCCTAATGCACGATGCACGCGCAGGCCATGCCACAAATCCGGGGAGTAAACCTCACCGAGACCCGGCATCCTCGCCCGCGCCACCCGCGCCGCTGGCATCAACCGCACGAACCGTCCCGCCCGCGTTCCCGCCCGCGTCGTGCGTGAACCACGTCAGGCCCAGTTCGAACACCGCGCCCTTGGCGCCGGGCCCCGTCCCGGCCCCGCCCGCGGCGATCTCGACCCGGTCCACACGCACGTCCGGGAACTCACGCCGCACCCCGGCGATGTACGTCGCCACCGCCGCGAAACTCGCCGTGCCCGACAGCCGCGCGGGGATCAGCGTGTGCTGCCCGCTCTGGCGCGACGATCCGGGCTCGAGCGCCGTGACCACCAGCCCCGCGGTCTCGGCAAGCCGCGCCAGCCGCAGCATCCGGTCATTGACCACCGCCTCGGACTCCAGCGCCGGCCCGCTCGCTTCAAGGGCCGCGCGCCGCTCGCCGAGCATCGCCCGTTCCGCCCGCAGCCGCGTCAGCGCCACCAGCGCATCACGCTCCACCCCGGCCACGTCCGCCTCGATCCGCCGCGCGCGAAAGTCCCGGTCCAGCCGCGGCTCGACGCCGAACACGTACGCGGCGACCGTCAGCAGCGCCGCCACGCCCACGCCCATCGCGTGCACCTGCCCCGCTCGCCGTCCAGGCATCTTCATCGCGTCGCCTCCACGCGCCCCACAGTCGCCCGGATCGTGAACACCACCGTCCCCGCGCCCGCCCCGCCCTCGCCCGACGGCTTGGTGTCCTCGATCCGCACACGGTCAAACACACCCAGCGCTTCCAGCCGCTTGGCCAGTTCGAACACCGTCCCCGACGCCTTGGCCACGCCCTCGACGCGAACATCCAGGTTGCCGCCCGCGCTCCCGTGCGGCGTCCCCGCCGTCGCCCGCGCCGCGTCGCCCGCCGCGCTCGCTCCCGCCGCAGTCCCCGTCGGCGTCGTCCGCGCCGCCCGCGGCTCGGCGTCCAGCCGCACCGCCGTCCACCGCACGTCGTCTCCGCGCGCCTCCGCCAGCGCCCGCAGCAGCACCGACCAATCCGGGTGCCGCGTCGCCACCTCGCGGAAGGCCGCCTCCTGCGCCACCGCCTCGAGCTGCCGCGCCACCGCGGCCCGCTCGTTCTCCGCCTGGTCGCGCCGCGCCGTCGCGTCGTCATACCGCGCCCGCAGCCCCGCGTCCGCGTCCTCGAGCGTCAGGCGGCTCACGGTCACGACCACACCCAGCACCGCGGCATACCCGCCCAGCCACGCGCCCCACCGCCGCGCCGCACGCCGCGACGCGATCCGCCCACGCACCCGCGCCGGTGTCAGATCGATCGGTTTCACGCCGCCACCTCCGCCGGCGCCATCGCCTCGCGCACCGCCGCCCCGACGGCCTGAGCCATCATGTGCGAGCCGGCCCACGCCACGTCCGCCGCCGCCGTCACGCCCCGGAACGACGCCGGCCCTACGACGCGCGTCTCCACACCGCCCCGCTGCGACAGCCGCGCGTAGACGCCCGGGAACCCCGCCCCGCCCCCGACGATCAGCACCCGCCGCGCCGGCGCATCGAACCGCCGCTCCGCATACCCGAGCGCCATCGCCAGTTCGTCCGCCAGTTGCCCCGCCAGCGTGTCCGTCAGCGCCGCCACCGCCGGCCACCGCGACCCCTCGCGCTCGCCATCCTCCACACTCATCGGCCCGCCGGCGAGCTGCGCCAGCACGCCCTCGGCGTCCTCCTCGCTCTCCATCCGCGCCGTGCGCATCGCCTCGCGTGTGAGCGCCGCGAGCCCCAGTTCCTGCAGACACCGCCGGTACACGATCGTCCCGCCGATGACCAGGCTCAGCGACGCGCCGGTCCACGACACGTCGACCATCGCCGTCACGCCCCCATCAGAATCCCCCGGGCTCTGTGCCCCGTCCGCGTGCTCGCCGCACGCCCGCGCCAGCGCCACCGGCCCCGGCTCGAGCGCCTCGACGCATCCGCCCGCGTTCTCCAGCCCCTCGACGAGCGCCGCCGCCCGCTCGTGCGTGCACCCCATCGCCATCGCGTGCGTGCCCTCGGTGGCCCGCTGCCCGCCGGGCAGTTCCCACCACGCCATCTCGATCTCCGCCGCGCTCACGCGGTGACTGCGCGCGAGCTCGTCCCGCGCGATCTGGTCCAGCGGCGCGCCCGACCCGCGTGCCGGCAGCTCCATCGTCATGCTCAACAGATCGCTCGGCGGGAGCGTCACGATCATCCCCGCCTGCGCAAAATCCTGCCGCCACAGCACGTCCATCACCCGCTCGCACTCGCCCCGATCAATGACCGCCCCGCGCCGCGGGAACACGCACGCGCGCTCGATGACCACGCCCTCGCCCGCCGCGCGCATCTGCACCGCCTTCACCCAGCGCGTGCCCACGTCCAGCCCGATCGTCCGTTGCCCCGAGCGCGCCCGCTTCACTTTGGACCTCCCGTCGCACCCGCCAAGTCAAACAGCGGCAGGAACATGCTCACGGCGACAAACCCGATCACCAGCCCCAGCACCGCCAGGATCAGCGGCTCGATCAGCGACGACACGCTCCGCAGCACCACCTCGTTGTCCTCGTCCATGAACTCCGCCATGTCCATCAGCACCTGCGCGAGTTGCCCGGACCGCTCCCCGCTCCGCGCACCTTCCACCACCGCGCTCGGGAACAGCCCGCTCGCCGCCAGCGCGCTCGAGACGTTGTCCCCCTTGGTCACCAGTTCTTCCGCGCGCTGGAACACCTCTTCGAACATCAGGTTTCCGCACGCCCGCCGCGTCAGCCCCAGCGCCTCGAGCATCGGCACCCGCCCCGCCAAGAGCACGCCCAGCACGCGGATCGCGCGGGCCGTCACCAGCGCCCGCACCAGCTTGTTCAGCGGCGGCACCCGCACCGCCGCCATGTGCAGCATCCGCCGCCCGCCCGCCGTCTTCACCCACGCCCGCAGCCCGAAACCCCCGACCACCGCCAGCGCCAGCGGGCCGTACCAGTACGTCGCCAGCGCCTTGCTCAAATCCACCAGCGCCCGCGTCGTCGGCGGGAGCGGCGAGCCCAGAGACTGGAACAGCCCCTCGAACCGCGGCAGCACGAAGAACAGCATCACCGTCAGCACCGTCACCGCGATCACGATCAGCACGCACGGGTACGCCAGCGCCCCCAGCACCGCCTGGCGCACCTTCACCTGCTGCCGCGCCAGCTGCGCCAGCCGGCGCAGCATCTCCGCCAGGTTCCCGCCCGATTCCCCCGCCGCGATCAGGCTGCACGCCACGCCGTCGAAATATGCCGGGTGATGCTCGATCGCCATCGACAAGGGCGAGCCTTCTTCCATCCGATGCCGGATGTCCTCGAGCGCCGCCCGCCACCGCCCCGACGGCACGGGCCGCTCCAGCGCGGCGATCGCGTCGACCACCGGCGTGCCCGTCGAGACCAGCACCGAGAGCTGGCGCACGAACACGGACATATCGCGCAGCCGCCCGCCCCGCCCGCGACCCCCGCCGCCCCCTCCGCCGCCGCCGTTTCCGCGCTGCTCCGCGCGGGCGCCGCTCCCCGCGGGCGTCGGCTCGCCCACGACAAACAGCCCGCGCCGGCGCAGCAGGTCGATCGCCTCGCCGGGAGTGCCCGCCTCGATCTCCCCCGCCGAGGCCGCCCCGGCCCGGTCATAGCCGCGGTACGCGAACTTCACGCGGCCTCCTTCCGCGCCGCGCCGGGCCCATCATCGAGCCCGCGCGAGCGATCCGCCGCCGCCGGGTCCTCGTCGTCGTTGTGCGTCACGCGCAGCACTTCTTCCAGGCTCGTCCGCCCCTCGAGCGCCAGCAGCACGCCCTCCTGCCGCAGCGAGAGCGACCCGCGCTCCGACAGCTTCTCGCGGATCTCGTGCGCCGCCGAGTTGTGGTGCACCATCCGCCGAACGTCCGGCGTCACCTCCATCACCTCGTAGATCCCGCACCGACCCTGGAACCCCGAGTCGTGACACTGACGGCACCCGGCGCCCTTGCGGAACGGGCGCCCCGCGTGCTCCTCCAGGGCCGCGTCGCGCAGCACCTGCTCGCTCGGGTAGTACTTCGTCGCGCACGCCGAGCAGATCGTCCGCGCCAGCCGCTGCGCCACCGCCCCGTTCAGCGCCGCCGACAGCAGATACGGCTCGATCCCCATGTCCACCAGGCGGCTCACGGCGCTCGGCGCGTCGTTGGTGTGCAGCGTCGCCAGCACCAGGTGCCCCGTCAGCGCCGCCTGCACCGCCGTCCGCGCCGTGTCGTGGTCGCGGATCTCACCAACCATGATCACGTCCGGGTCCTGCCGCAGGATCTCGCGCAGCGCCCGCGCGAACGTCAGCCCGATCGGCTCGCTCACCTGCAGCTGGTTCACCAGGTCGAGCTGATACTCCACCGGGTCCTCGACGGTCACGATGTTCACTTCCGGCGACCGCAACAGGTCCAGCGCCGAGTACAGCGTCGTCGTCTTGCCCGAGCCCGTCGGGCCCGTCACCAGCGCCAGCCCGTGCTCCGCCGACAGGATCGACTTGAACGTGATCAGCGCCTCGGGCCGGAACCCCAGGTCCTCCATCCGCACCCGCAGGTTCCGCTTGTCCAGCACGCGGATCACGATCTTCTCGCCCAGCAGCGTCGGCATGCTCGACACGCGCAGGTCGATCTCCTGCCCGTCCGCCACGATGTGCACCCGCCCGCCCTGCGGCAGCCGCTTCTCCGCGATGTCCATCTTCCCGATGATCTTCACGCGGGCCACGATCTGCGCGTGCATCCCCGGCGGCGGCTTCATCAAGTCCCGCAGAACCCCGTCCTTGCGATACCGGATCCGCGTCCCGCGCTTCTCCGGCTCGATGTGGATGTCGCTCGCCCGCTCCTTCACCGCCGTCATCAACGCGACGTTCACCAGGTTCACGATCGGCGAGCCGGCGATCATCCGGTCCAGGTCCGTCACCGGACCCTCGTCCACCTGCTCCCGCTCCACCACCTCGACGTCCTGGTCCGCCAGGCTCGTCAGGAACGCGTCGATGTCCACGTTCCCGCCCGAATACTTCTTCACGTACTCCTGGATGTTGCTCTCGAGCGCCAGCACCGGGCGGATCTTCAGCCCCGTGATCTGCCGCAACCGGTCGATCGTCGGCAGGCTCTGCGGCTCGGCCATCGCCACCGTCAGCGCGTCGTGAACCCGGAACATCGGGAGCACCTTCAGCCTGAGGCACTCCTCCTCCGACAGCAGCTTCATCATCGCCGGGTCGATCAGCCCGTGCCGGATCACCGCCCCCGGCACGCCCAGCGTCGCGCCCAGCGCCCGCACCAGCACCAGGTTCGAGATCACACCCTGCTCGACGAGCAGCTCGCCCAGCATCCGCCCGCTCGAGCGCTGCTTGCTCAGCGCTTCGTCGAGCTGCTCCCGTGTGATCGCGCCCTGCTGCACGAGCGTCTCACCCACGCGCGTGCGCGCCGCCCGACCGGGCGTGCCCCCGCCCGCTCCGCCGCCCGCACTGTTGCCGGCTCCGGGCTGGTTCACAGGAAGCTCCTCACCGCCGAGCCCACGTCCGTGTAGTGCTCGAACATGTCCGCCAGGCCCGTCAGGTCCAGCACCTCGCGCACCGTCTCGTTGGCCCCGCAGATCCGCAGCGTCCGCCCGCTCTGGCTCATCGCCTGCGTCGTCTCCTTCAGCACCTCCAGCCCCCGGCTGTCCACGTACGCGATCTCCGACGCGTCCAGGATGAACCGCCCGAGCGACTTCCCGATCACGCTGTGCGCCCGCGCCTTGAACTGGTCCGCGTCCCCCGCGCACAAGGGACCACGCGGCCTCAGCACCGCCACCGCCCCCTGCGTCTGTTCGTTGATCTCCATCCGACCAACCTCCCGGGCCGCATCACCACACGCACCCCGCCGCCCGAAGCCCGCTCACGCTCACGCCGCCAGCGGCAGGTTCACCGTGAACGTCGTCCCCTGGTCCAGCTTCGACTTGACCCCGATGTCCCCGCCGTGCAACCGGATCACCTCCCGCGCGATCGACAGCCCCAGCCCCGTCCCCGTGATCGTCGAGACCCGCTTGTCCTTGGCCCGGTAGAACTTCTCGAACACCAGGTCCGCCTCTTCCTCGGCGATCCCGATCCCCGTGTCGGCCACTTCCACCGACAGCTTCCCCTGCTCCTCGCTCACATGCACCAGCACCTGCCCGCCCGCGGGCGTATACTTGATCGCGTTGCCCACCAGGTTGTGCAGCGCCAGCACGATCTTGTCACGATCCCCCACCAGCCGCGGCCACTTGGGCGGCAGTTCGAACGACAGCCGCAGCCCCTTCTGCCGCGCCTGCTCCTCGAAGTCCGCCCGCATCTCCTCGAAGATCGGCTCCAGCCGCACCTCGTCCCGGTGCAGCGCCATCTGCCCCGCCTCGATCTCCGACACGCTCAGGATGTCGCCCACCAGCCGCTCCAGCCGACGGATCTCCTGGCTCACCACGTTCAGCGCCTGCGCACGCTTGCCCGCCTCCAGGTTCGGCTCTTCCACCAGTTGGTCCACGTACAGCCGCACGTTGGTGAGCGGCGTGCGCAGCTCGTGCGTCGCCGACGCCACGAACGCGTTCCGCGCATCGTCCGCAACGCGCTGCTGCGTGATGTCCTCGATCACCACCAGCGCCCCCGACCGCTCCCCCGCGCGCAGCGGACGCACGTTGTACCGCAAGAGACTCCCCACCGCGCCCGGCTCGGCCCCCGCGCGCCGAACCTCGACGGCCCCGCGGGCCCGCTGCGCCCCGCTCGCCGTCTTGAGCACCAGTTCCCGCACCTGCTCGTCGCACACCTTGGGCGACAGCGTCTGGCCTTCCAGGTCCTCCCGCTTGGCCCCGACGAAGATCGCGGCGGCTCCGTTGGCAAAGCGGATCACGCCGCGCTCGTCGACGACCATCAACCCCTGCCACAGCCCGTCGAGCACGCCCGCCAGATCGCCGTCCTTCTTCGAGAGCCCGTCCCCCTGGCGCGACTGCCGCTCGCGGGCCTCGCGCCGCTCTTGCTGGGCCGCGTCGCGCACCAGCCGGTTCCACGCGCCCGCCTCAGGCCCGAGACTCGCGGCGATCGCCAGCGTCTCGGGCGAGCGCTCGCCCGCCGCCACCGCGCGCAGCGCATCCCGCACCGCCCCGACCACGCGCATCCGCCGGCGCATCCCGCGGTACGCGGCCCACACCAGCACCATGCACCCGGCCCCGATGGCCCCGTTCCCCGCCGCGATCGACCACGCCGCCGCCGCCCCGCCCGCGTCGGTGCGCACCGTCACCAGCGCCGCCCCGCGGTCGCGGAACGTCACCGGCACCGTGACCTCGCTCCCCGACGCGTCCTGGCGCGACAGCCGTTCCTTGAGACCGCCCGAGGTCTCGCCCCACGTCTCGGGCAGCGGCGCATACCGCACGTTCGGCGCCGAGTCCGCCAGCACCACGTCCGCCCCCGCCGCCAGCACGCGCACGCGCGTCACGCCCGTCGCCGCCGGCACGCCCGCGACCAGCGATCGCAGCGCTGTCAGGTCGTCCGGCGCCGTCAACTGATTCACCATCGCCGCCACCGACGCGCCGACCGACAGCGTGCGTTCCATCTCCGCCGCCCGCGTCCGCGCCCCGGCGTCGCGCATGCCCCACGCCGTCGCGCCCACCATCGCCACCGCCACCGCCCCAGCCGACACCAGCCCCGACCACGCCACCACCGATTCCCCGCGCGCCAGCACATGCCGCGGCCACCACCCGCGCGACGGCCCCGCCCCCGCCGTCGTCGCCGACCCCTCGACAGGTGACCCCGGTTGGCTCGTCGTTGACGTGCTGCGACTCACCGATCTGCCCCTTTCAACAAACCCGTGCCATCGCGCCGGGCGGCGTCCGCGCGCTGCCTCCGCGCGCACAACACCGCCGGCGGCCGTCCGCTTGCTGCCTATCGGGCATCGCCCGACCCTGTTTGAGCACCCCCCGCCGCCCGCCGCCCTCTGCGGAGAAAACCACTCCGCCGCGTTGGAACCGCCACCCACCCGGCACGGTACCATAACCCGGCACAGCGCCAGCGCCCGCCCGCCGCACCGCGGCGAGCCGGCCACGCCTCCCCGCCGGCGGGGAGCGCACCCGCCGCCCACCGAGCGGCCCCAACACCCCCGATCCCCACGCCCGATAACCGCCATCCTTATGAACGTCTCCACCAACGCGCGCCGTCTCTCACGCTCCCGCACTCGCCGCGACGCCGGCACACTCGCCCTTGAGGCGCTCGAGTCGCGCCAGCACCTGGCGGCCGATCTCTCCGTCCGCTTCGACCCCGAGGCGTTCCGCACGCCCTCCATCGTCGTACCGGGTGATCGCATCAGCCCCGACACCGCCTTCGATGCCACCATCGAGGTCCGCAACCGCGGGCCCATGGCCGCCAACGGGCGCGTCAACATCGTCTTCTACCTCTCCACCGACAGCGTGCTGAGCTCCGACGACGTCGAGCTCCGCCGCTACAACAACGAGGCCATCTTCCTCTCCGCCGACGACGCCGGCACCTTCGGCCCGGACATGCGCATCCCCGCCGAGACCCTCCCCGGCTCCTACCGCCTGATCACCCGCGTCACCGCCAACCGCGACGTCGACGACCGCGACGACACCAACAACATCGCCGTCTCCCCCGTCGCGCTGCTCGTCGAACGCCGCTTCGGCTCGTTCAACAACCGCAGCAATGTCGAGCTCGTCCTCAACGACGGCGACGGCACCCTCGTCGCCTTCACCCTCACCGGCGGCGGCAACGGCACCGTCGAGATCGATTCCCAGGGCCTCTTCACCATCACCACCCGCGCGGGCGGCCGCAACTCCGACCTGCTCATCCGCGTCAACGGCGGCGACGGCGTCATCGAAGCCTCTTCCATCACCGTCAACGGCGGGCTCCGCTCCTTCTCCGCCGCCCCCGTCGCCCTCGCCGGCCCCTTCACCGTCGGCCGCTCCATCTCCAGCATCACCCTCGGCAACGTCATCGGTCCGAGCACCATCACCATCCCCCGCACCAGCACGCCCACCGCCTTCTCCTTCCGCCGCGCCGCCGACCTCTCCATCAACTCCGCCGTCGGCATCTCCTCCCTCACCGCCGCCGCCGTCGTCAACACCGACGGCCTGCCCGACACCATCACCGCCCGCTACCTCGACACCCTCACCATCGGCGGCGGTCAGGGCCAGTCCGGCAACTTCGCCGCAAACCTCCGGCTCCTCGGCGGCGCCGCCCCCAACCAGACCGCCACCCTCCGCGCCGCCACCATCGCCGGCATCGTCAACGGCGGCACCTGGAGCATCAACGGCCCCGCCGCCTCCGTCTCCGTCCGCGCCACCCTCGCCACCTGGTCCGCCTCCTTCGCCGGACGCGTCACCACCTTCACTGCCACCAACATCCTCCGCGGCACCCTCGCCGCCTCCTCCTTCGGCACCATCTCCGTCACGCGCGACCTCCTCGCCGCCCGCATCCTCGCCGGCGCCAACCTCGGCGCTGACGGCGCGCTCGGCGGGACCGACGCCGCCGTCGACACCTTCTCCCCCGGCGCCATCAACACCATCACCGTCGGCCGCCGCGTCGCCGATTCCATCATCGCCGCCGGCCTCGCCGACCTCCCCGCCAACCCCCTCACCGACTCCATCCGCCTTCTCGGCGGGAACTCAAGCTCCATCGGCCGCGTCACCATCGGCACCGTCGACCCCGACGACTCCCGCATCATCACCAACCGCGTCGCCGGTCCCGTCACCGTCGCCGGCCAGCCCGTCAACCCTGCCACCAGCCCGCTCTTTGCCTTCACACCCCAGGCCCCCGTCGCCGCCGTCTTCGAGTCCGCCGTCGTCGGCCCCGCCAACGTCAACTTCACCCTCCTGCTCACCTCCAGCAGCCTGGTGAACCTCCCCAGCATCGCCACCGGCGCCATCGTGATCACCGGACCCAACGGCTTCTCCGCCCAGGCCACCCTCATCAGCCGCGCCTTCGTCCCCGGCACGTTCCAGTCCCAGGCCAGCGCCCTCTTCCGCCTGACGCCCAACGACGGCAACCCGTGGACACCTGAGCAGCAGGGGGTCTACTCCATCTCCGTCGTCGAAAATACTCTCCGCGACCGTCGCGGCGCCTTCGCCCCCGCCGGCGAGATCGCCACCTTCACCGTCGCCTGAGCCCCCGGGGATACCCCCATCGATTTCTTCCCCTCACCTCTAACCCCTGACCTCTGTCCCCTACCCACCGCGGCTACCCTTGCCCCGCAATGCCGGCACTCGTCGCCATCATCATGGGCTCGCAGAGCGACTGGGAAACGCTCGAACACGCCGCGCGAACCCTCGACGACCTCGGCGTCGAGCACGAAATCCGCGTCGTCTCCGCCCATCGCACGCCCGACCTGCTGATGTCCTACGCCGCCAGCGCCGAGTCGCGCGGGCTTGAGGTCATCATCGCCGGCGCCGGCGGGGCCGCGCACCTCCCCGGCATGTGCGCCGCCAAGACCGTCCTCCCCGTCCTGGGCGTCCCGGTCGAGTCCAAGGCGCTCCACGGCGTCGACTCGCTGCTCTCCATCGTGCAGATGCCCTCCGGCGTCCCCGTCGGCACGCTCGCCATCGGCCGCGCCGGCGCCGTCAACGCCGCGCTTCTCGCCGCCAGCATCCTCGGGGCCAAGCACGGGCGCATCCGTGAGAATCTGCGCCGCTTCCGCCTGAAGCAGACGGAAAACGTCCTGGCTCATCCCGACCCGCGCGGCCCCGGCGCCGCCGCCGCTTCCGCCGCGCCGTCACTCGCTCCCGCTTCCACGCCGCACGCCGCGCCGACGGCCCAGGCCCGGCCCGCGCCGCGCCCTGCCAAGAGCGACGGCCCCGCCGCGCTCGCCCGTCCGCTCGCCAAGCCCGCGGCCCGCAACAATGTCGACGCCGCTCGCTCTCGCAAGCCGCGCCGAGCCCGCCCGTGACCACACCCGCGACAACGCCGCCCGCCCCCGCCCATTCGCCCATCCAGCCCGCTCATCCCGTCGCCGTCGCGTCCGCCAGCGCCGCGTCCTTCTCCTCCGCGCGCAGCCGCACCATCGGCGTCCTCGGCGGGGGCCAACTCGGGCGCATGCTCGCCCTCGCCGGCGTGCCGCTCGGGCTCCGCTTCCGCTTCCTCGACCCTGACCCCGACTGCCCCGCCGCCGACGTCGGCGATCTCATCGTCGGCGAGTACACCGACCCGCTCGCCCTCTCGCATCTCGCGCGCGACGCCCGCGTCATCACCTACGAGTTCGAGAACGTCCCCGCCCGCGCCTGTGAGTGGCTCTCCGCTCAGGCCCCCGTCTTCCCGCCGCAGACGGCCCTCGCCGTCAGCCAGGACCGCCTGAGCGAGAAGACCCTCTTCCGCGAGCTTGGCGTCGCCACGCCGGAGTTCGCCCGCGTCGACACCATCGACGATCTCCGCGAAGCCCTCGGCACCATCGGCACGCCCGCCGTCCTCAAAACCCGCCGCTTCGGCTACGACGGCAAGGGCCAGCGCGTCATCCGCTCGCAGGACGACGCCCTCGCCGCCTGGGCCGATGTCGCCCGCGAGGCCCCGCTCGCCGAACTCATCCTCGAAGCCTTCGTCCCCTTCTCGCGCGAAGTCTCGGTCATCATCGTCCGCGCCGCCGGCGGGCAGGTCGCCGTCTACCCGCCCGTGCAGAACACGCACCAACGCGGCATCCTCGCCCGCAGCCACGCCCCCGCGCCCAACCTCACCAAGAACCTCCGCGACCGCTACATCGCCGCCGCCCGACGCATCGCCGACAAGCTCGACTACGTCGGCGTCCTCGCCGTCGAGTTCTTCGAACTCGTCGACGGCACCATCCTCGCCAACGAGATGGCCCCGCGCGTGCACAACTCCGGGCACTGGACCATCGAGGGCGCCGCCTGCAGCCAGTTCGAGAACCACGTCCGCGCCGTCGCCGGCCTCCCGCTCGGCTCAACCGACCCGCGCGGCTCGTCCATCATGCTCAACATCATCGGCGCCGAGCCCGACATGCCCGCCCTGCTCGCCCTCCCCGGCGCGCACGTGCACATGTACGGCAAGTCCCCCCGCGCCGGCCGCAAACTCGGGCACGTCACCCTCTGCGACACCGACGCCGACAGCCTCGACGATCGCGTCCGCAAGGCCGCCGCCTGCCTGCGCAACACCTGACCGTCGCTCTTGAGTAGAGCAGGCGCCCCGCCTGCCATCGCATCACCCGAGGCTCACGCTCGCCGCCGTCGTGTCGTCCGCCAGCGCCGTCGCCCCGCCCGGCCCGGCATAGGTCAGCACCGCGTCAAACAGCGCCCGCACGTCATCATCCGGCCCGCCGGTGGTCGCCAGCGCGCTGACCACCCGCTCGATCTGGAACTGCTCGCCGCCCTCGCCCGGCTGCTCGACGACGCCGTCGCTGAACACCACCACGCGCGCCCCGGTATCGAGGACCAGCCGCCCCGCCGTGTACGCGTGCCCGCACTCGATCCCGAGCGGGATCCCGCCGGCATCGCACTCGATCTTCGCCGCCGCGCGGCCGTCGCCCGGGCGCACCACCCAGTGCCCGTGCCCCGCGTCGACGTACGTCACGCTCCGGTCCGACGGATCGAACACGCCCAGCCACAGCGACACGAAGCGGTTCTCCGCCACGTGCGAGCACAGGTGGTCGTTCACCGCCCGCACCGCCGCCGCCGCGTCCAGCCCCGCGCGCAGGCTCAGGTGCAGGTGCGTCTGCGCCGTCGCCATCAGGATCGCGGCCCCGATCCCCTTGCCCGCGACATCACCCAGGAACACGCCCACGCGCCCGCCCGAGAGCGGCACCACGTCGAACAAATCGCCGGCGACGTGCCGCCCGCTCAGGCAGCGCATCGCGTACCGAACCGGCCCGACGCTCCCGCTCTCGGGCGGCATGATCAGGCGCTGCGCCTCGCGGGCCGCCGTCAGGTCGCGCTCCAGTTCCCGCTGCCGGCGCTCCAGTTCCTGCCGCGCGATGTTCCCGAGCGCCAGCCCGTACATCTTCGCCAGCGCCGATAGATACGCCGCGGCGTCGTTCTGCACCGTCGCCGCCGGCCGCCCGGAGCCAAGGTCCGGCGCCCGCTCGCCCGCGCGGGCGTCGAGATAGAGGAACGCGCCGACGGTCTGCCCGATCGGCACCGGCGCGCACAGCGCCGTCTGAATGCCCAGGCGCATCACGCTCTCGGCCCCCGCCGGGTTCAGGCCCGGCCCGTCGGACGTCAGCCGCACGACCTCGCCCCCGCGGGCCGCATCAAGCAGCGAGCGCGAGAACGAGCCCGAGTCGGTCGGGCCGCCCGCCGTCGACCCGCCCGGGTCGCCCGCGTCCAGGTCGCTGCCGTCGCCACCCACCACGCACGCCGCCCGCACCGCCGCCCCCGGCCCCTCCGCGTGCAGCACCGCGGCCCGCGGGAAGCCCGTCCCGCGCACCGCGGCCCGCGCGATCATCCGCGACAGCGTCCCCGCGTCCGTCGAGCCCGCCACCGCCGCCGCGACCTCGATCAGCAGGTTCAGCCGGTTCCGCGTGATCGCCGCGAGTTCCCGCTCCGCGACGCGCTCGACGCGCTCGTGGCTGAAGCGGTCGGCCAGCGTCGTTGAGTACGCCGACGCCGACTCGTCATGATCGCGCAGCCGCACGCGCAGCGTCCACGGCCCGATCACCAGCAGATCCCCATGCCGCAGCGGCGCCGGCGCATCGGTCGCGAGCTGCACCGCGTTCACGAACGTCCCGTGCCGGGAGCCCAGGTCTGTCACGAACCACTGCTGCCCGGCGTGGCTGATCTGCGCGTGCCGACGCGACACGCCCTCGTCCGGCAGCACCAGCCCGCACTGCGCGCTCCGACCGAGCACCACCACGCTCCCCGGGCGGATCACCAGGGGCTCGAGCGAAGGACCGCCGATCGCTTCCAGTTTGAGCGGCAGCGACGCCGTCGCCATGATCGTTTGACCGGGCGCACCACCCACACCCATCCCGCCGCTGGTCGTCCCGGCCGCCATCGCCCGCTGGTCCTTGTCCCGGCGGGTGACACCGCCGACTCATTCGTCCGCCATCAGCACCGGCACCCGGGCCGTGCGACCCCACACGCCCACCGAGCCCTGCCACCACAATATCGCCTCCGGCTCCCAGGAGATCGGGGCCTGGGTACCTTCCGGTAGCGCCACAAACTCCAGCCGCGCCCCGGGCCCGAGGGCCTCGATCCCCGCCTTCCACGCCTCCAGCACGCTCTCCCGCGGCTCAAGCCGCGCCCAGAACAGCGCCGTCCCCGCACCCGCCGGCACGCCCACATCCACCCCGCTGGGCCGCTGCACCGGCGTGACCCGCTCGCGAGTCCCGCTCGGCCCGTCCGACGCGATCGCCCCCGGATCCCGCGCCGGCCGCCCGCCGGTCGGCACAGAAAGCGACTGCGCATCGATCTGATCACGAAGCGCGATCACCGGGCCGGGCATCGTCTGCGTCGGCGCGGGCAGGATCTGCACCAGCGTGCCCATCGCGCCCTCGCCGCTGGGCCGGGCCCCGCCCGCGAGGCGCTCAACCTCGCGCCGAAGTTCCGCGCTGCCCCCGCGGATCACGACCGCCAAACGTCCGTCGCGCGCCAGCCGCGAAGCCTGCGCCAGACCGACCGAGAGTGCGCCCGACTCCGGCCTCGCGGGCGACGTGTGCACCGGCGTCTCGATGGCGTCCAGCGACATGTCCGGCCCGCCAACGCCAGCAACCTGCGTCTCCGTCGGCGTCGCCGCGGGCGTCTCCGGAATCACCGCGTTCGCGCCCGTCGCCTCCGGCTCGCCCGCGTCGGCGCCCGTGTTCGCCGCCACCGCGTCATCTGGCCGCGCCGGCGCCGTCGGATCCACCGTCTCCAGCGCCATCGACGGACCCTCGCCCGCGTCGCTGATCACCGGGGGTTGCGGCGCCACCGGGGTCGTGCGCGCGATCGCGTCCGGCTCAGCCGCGCGATCCACCGCACGATCCGGCCCGCGCTCCGCACGCGCGGGCTCCGTCGCCGCGGTGCCGCCGGTCGAGTTCGCGGGCGTTCCCACGTCCGGCCCCGTCGCCAGCGGCAGTTCCGGGTACTGCTTCACGCCCAGCGTGGGCACGAGCACCAGCGTGATGTACACCGCCGCGCCCGCGGCGAGCACCAGCCCCGCCGCGATCGCCAAACGCCGCGCCCCGCGACCTTGCAGGAACGATTCCCAACCGCCCGTCTCGCGGATCACCATCACCGGCGCGGCGACCGGCACGCGGGCGTTTTGCTGCGCCTGCTCGTCCAGTTCGCGGACCACGCGCCGATCGATCGCCGCGAGCACGCCCGAGCGCACGTCCGCCGGCGCGTCCATCTCCGCCGCGCCCAGGCGCGACTGCTCCCGATCGTTCCGCAGCGACTTGATGAGCAGCCCCAGCCGCGGCTCAGCCTTGAGCGCGGCGATCGCCACCGCCTCGCGCTCCGGCGGAAGCGTGCCCTCGACCATCCCGGTCAGGTCCGCCTCGGTCAGCTCGGCGGGCAGGTTGCTCATCCAATCCGGCATGATGTTCGCCACGTGCTCCGCCATCACGCCCCGCCCCGGTCCAGTTCCGCCCGCAGCGCCAGCCGCGCTCGAAACAGCCGACTCTTCACCGTCCCCACCGGAACCCCGAGCACCTCGCCGAGACGCTCGTAGTCCAGGTCGTGCACATCCCGCAGGATCAGCAGCCCGCGCTGTTCGGGGTCAAGCCGATCCAGCGCCGCCGCCACCTCCGATCGGTGCTCCCCATGTTCGACGCGCTCGACGGGCCGATGTTCCCGGGCAGCGGACGACGGACCCTCACCGGTTCCGGTGGTGTACTGCTCCAGGCTCTCATGCCGCCGCACCTTGGCCGCCCGCAGGTGCGTCAGGCAGACATTCATCGCGATCCGGATGACCCAGGTGCTGAGCTTGGCCTCTCCGGTGAATCCCTCGAGTCCGAGAATCACCTTGAGCAGCGTGTCTTGCGTCAGGTCGGCGGCCGTCTCGCGATGCCCGACCATCCGCAGGCAGATCGCGTACACCCGATTCTGGTATCCGGCGATGAGGCGCTCGATCGCGGCTCGGGTGTCGTCGTCGCCAAGACCGCCGGGGCGCTGGGCCGCGGCCCGGATGACGGCGAGCAGTTCGCCCTCGTCCGGCTCCGGACGTGACGCGGGCGCCGGCGAGGCGGTTTCCGCGGTCCGGGGTCTTGCGGGCAAACGGTCCGACATCAGCGGCGATGGTATCGGCCGCCGCACCCCCCGCGCCCCACGCACGCCGCACCCCATCTACCACCGCGGCGTCAGCAGTCTCCACGTGCCCGCGCTCGCGGCGGGGACGCGCCCGGCGGCGAACCAGACCCGCTCGCTCGCCGGCTCGGCGACGGCGGAGTAGATCGTGCGGAGGTGCGCCGACAATCCGCCGTCGCGCATCTCGACGCGCGGGTCGCCCAGGATCTCGATCAGGTCGTCGGGCCCGTGCTCGGGGTGGCCGTGGTCGAGGATGTCGCGCATGCGGCACCAGCGCGACACCGTGCCCCCGGCCGGGCGGATGCGCTCCGATTGGGAACGAGCCTCCCGCGCGGGCGACTGCTCGCGCCGGTGGTTGGTGATGATCAAGCGCGGGCCGTGCGGGCCGGGCTCCATCCCCAGTCGCCGGTATGTGGAGCGTGTGCACTCGAAGACGGCGGCCTCATTCGATTTGCCGTCGACGGCGATCAGCAGCACGCCGCGGTCGCGGTCGGTGGTGGCGATGAACCGCTCAACCTCGTCCAAGGTGGCGCAGGTTTCCAGCGCTTCGCGCATCCAGAACAGCCATGAGATGCACGACACGCCGGCCCGCGGCTCGTCAACGGCGCGGAGCGTGTGCATGTGCAGCCACAGGCGCTCGGCGTTGATGCCGGTGTCGGCGTCCAGATCCCCCATGATGCCGACGGCCATGCAGGGAATTCTGTGGTCGACGCGGTGAATTACGGAGCACGTTCCGCGTGAAAGCGTTTGCGGATACCAGTCACAGTTCCGGGCCACCCATGTGTGGTGCTCGATGGGGAGGGCCAAGCCGGAGCACATCGGGCCCTGGGTATTGATGAGTGCGGCGGGCTGGGTTGGGGTGGGCGCGTCGGGCGATGGTGCGGGGGCGGCGATGTCGGCGTAGAGCCATTGCCGGACGTCGTCGGCGGAGACCGCCGCGCCGCGGGCCATCGCATCGATCTGCAGCTGATAGTGCGTCGGGAGCGTGGCGGCCCATCGCTGGGCGCATTGTTGCATGTGCGCGGGCGTAGTGCGATGGATTTCCCGGAAGGTGGCGAGGTAGGCGCCGAGGGCGGAATTGTTAAGAACGTGCGTGCAGTGCCGGCCGTACTCGAAGGCCGCGTCTTCACGCGCTCGTGGGAGGCGGAGATCTTGGTGGGGGATGGTCACGCGAGGAGCGGGGGGTCAGTGGTGGCCCGGAAGGTGATTTTTTTTTCCAAGGGGCCGACCGTCCGTTGCGTCGGTTTTCGTATGAGATGGTACATGCAGATGCCGGCGTCGGTGGTCGGCACGGCATCTGCAGGCGTTCCCGGTGTGGGGCACTATCGCGATGGTCGGACACGACTTGAATCTTGAGGGCACACGGAAGTTCGGCTCGGTCGCCGAGACGGCGGGCATCCGGGTCGCTGTGGTCCCGCGCTACCTGGCCGACGAGAGCGACCCGTCGGTTCCTCGGTACGTGTTCGCGTACCGCATCCGCATCAGCAACTACGGGCAGGACGTGGTGACGGTGACGCGCCGGCGCTGGCGGATTGTCGACGCGCACGGGCAGGAAGAGATCGTCGAGGGCGAGGGCGTCGTCGGGCAGAAGCCGCGGCTGGATGTCGGGGCCTCGTTCGAGTACACCTCGTTCTGCCCGCTGTCGACGCGCTGGGGCACGATGCAGGGCGAGTACTTCGTCCGCACCGACAGCGGCGAAGAGCGGGCCATCGCGATCGGACGGTTCTACCTGGTCTCGGGCGTCGTCTCGGGCGGGGTGACGACGGCGTCGGTGTGACGCCAGCCGCGGGGGCCCGGTTCGCAGGGACGAGTTCGGCGAGGCGCGTTCAGACCGGCGAGCGCAGCCCGCTGCGAACCACGGCCGCCGCGACAAACTCGCTGAGATACCGCTCGGTGAACGCTTCGACGGCGCCGCGCGTGGCGTCGTGCGACACGCCCCAGCACGCGGCGACCAGGTCGCCCATGTCGACATCGAGCTGCACCGACAGCACGTCGTCGATGACGAACGCGCTGGGCAGGCGGTCGATGAGGGACGCCGTCAGCGCGTTCACGCCCGGCCCGCCGATGCTGATCGTGGCCCGGGCGCGCAGGGCGGCGTCGTTGAGGTACCAGATGTCGGTGAGCACGACGGGCCGCAGGGCGGGGTGCTCGGGGAAATCCTCGGCGAGGGCGTCGAGGACGGCGGCGAGCCGGTCGCGCATGAGATAGGCGACGTCGCGGTCGCCGAGTTCGGCGCGCGGGTGCGCGCCGACGACGATGCAGACGGCGCTGTCGATGTCGAAATCGGGCTCTGGCTCGCGGCGCTTGGGCGCGCGTGCGTGCGGGTCGGGCATGGCGGAGAGTGTAACCGACGGGGCGTTGCGGCTACGCTGGCACAGCAGAAGGAAACGGCCGGCCTCCGCACGCGTGGTGTGGCGGCGGGCGCGTGCGCGCCGGGACCATGACCGTCAACCGCTTGCCATCGCCGTCGGATTCCCCTGGTCCGGGCGAGCCCCCACCGGCCCCCGGGCCGGCGGGGCACGCCGCGACCGTTGACCCGATCGGGCTGATGGGGGGGAGCGCGGCGGCTGAGGCCGCGGTCAGCGCGCTCGAGCGGGCCCCGGGCCCGGGCGGGCGACGCGTGTACGTGCGCGGGTCGCAGGGCTCGAGCACGACGCTGCTGGCCGGGGCGATTGCGCGGCGGACGGGTCGCCCGGTGCTGCTGGTCGTCGCGCACCTCGACGAAGCCGACGAAGGGGCGGACGAACTGGTCGCTCTGGGCGCAGCGGTGATACGCCTACCGGCGCTCGAGGTGTTGCCCGGCGAGACGGGCGTGAGCAGCGAGCTGTTTGCGCAACGACTCGGCGCGGTGCGGGCCGCGCTGGAACTCAAGAGCGGCGCGGTCTCGGCGGCTGGTGCAGCGCCGGTCATCCTCGCGCCCGTGCAGGCGCTGATGCAGCCGGTGCCGAGCGCCGAGCGGCTGGGGCGTTTGGCGCGGACGGTGCGCACGGGCGACCGGGTCGACCGCTCGGAACTGACGCGCTGGCTGGACGCGGGCGGGTACGAGCGCGTCGAGGCGGTGGACGAGGTGGGGCAGTACGCCGTGCGCGGCGACATCGTGGACGTGTTCCCACCCGGCGGGATCGACGCGAGCGCCGGGCCGTCCGCCGCCGGCGTGCCGGTGCGGATCGACTTCTTCGACGATGTCGTCGAACGCCTGAGCGAGATCGACCTGGCGACGATGGCGTCGGACCGGGTGGTGACCAGCGCGGAGATCCTGTGCGCCGACGCGTCGCTCGCGCTCGGCGAGCGCGACGACGGCGCGGAGGAAGCGGGCGCAGGTACGAGCACGCGGGCCAGGAAGAAGGTCGACGCCCGCGGGAGCGTGCGGCTCGACGCGAGCGGCGGCGGGGGGAGTGGGGGCGTCGGCACTGGTGGATGCTCGTTCCTCGATCACTTGCCCGCGGGCGTGTGCGTGGTGCTGCATGAGCCGCTGGAAGTGACGGAGCAGGCGCGGGGGTACTTCGAGCGCTTGACCGATCCGCGGATGTTCGGCCCGCCGACGGTGCTGGCGCGATTGCAGGGGGCGGCGACCGGCGGCGGGGTGTACGTCGAAGTCGCGCAGTTCTCCGGCGCGCGGGTGAGCGCGGAGGAAGAGGTCACGCTACCCGTAGCGCCGCTGCCGGAGTTCGCCCGAGATGCGGGCGAAGCGGTGAAGGAGCTGGCGGCACGGGCCGCGGGCGACGGCGGCACGCACGTCGAGGTGTTCTGTCAGAACGGCGGGGAGTTGACGCGGCTGGGCGAGTTGCTGGACGAGTTCGCGCCCGGCGCGCGGGGCAAGGTCGCGGCCCGCGTCGCGTATCTGCACCGCGGGTTCATCTACGAGGGCGGCGAAGGCGGCCGGCGGGCGGTGCAGTTCACGCCGTATCACGAGATGGTGCATCGGTTCGAGTCGCGCCGGCGCGTCGGCGTGCGGCGCGAGAGCGGGCCGGGCGGGGGGAGCGGGCTCGGCGGGTTGGAGCGCGGCGTGCGGGCCGGGCGCGCGATCGACACGTTCCTGGACTTTGCCCCGGGCGACTACGTCGTGCACCGGGACCACGGCATCGCGCTGTTCCACGGGCTGGTGGTGATGAAGCCGCGGGAGGTCAAGGTTGCTCGCGCGGTGGTCCTGCCGAGCGAGCGGCCCAAGAAGAAGAGCAAGGCGGCCCGGGCTGTGGGCGCGGCTGCGGGCGTGGGCGTGGGCGCGAACGCCGCGGGCGGGCCGCGCGGGCGCGCCGAGGAGGATCCGGACGAGGGGATGGAGGAGTACCTGATCCTGGAGTTCGCGGCCCGGGCGCGGATGTACGTGCCGGCGACGAAGATTGATCAGGTGCAGAAGTATGTGGGCGGGTTCAGGGGCACGCCGCAGTTGTCGACGCTGGGCGGGCAGCGGTGGAAGAAGCAGAAGGAAGCCGTCAGCGAGAGCGTGAAGGATCTGGCGGGGGAGTTGCTGCGCGTGCGGGCGGCCCGCGAGAGCATGCCGGGGATCCGCTATCCGGGCGACACGGCGTGGCAGAAGGAGTTCGAGGCGGAGTTTCCGTTCGACGAAACGGAGGACCAGCTCGCGGCGATCGCCGAGTGCAAGAAGGACATGATGTCGCAGCGCCCGATGGACCGGCTGCTGTGCGGGGATGTCGGGTACGGGAAGACGGAAGTGGCGATGCGGGCGGCGTTCAAAGCCGCGGAGTTCGGCAAGCAGGTGGCGGTGCTGGTCCCGACGACGGTGCTCGCGGAGCAGCACGAGCGGACGTTCAAGAGCCGCATGGCGGGGTACCCGTTCCGCGTGGAGTCGGTGTCGCGGTTCAAGACTTCGTCGGAGGCGAACGCGATTCTGGCGGACGTGCGCAAGGGGCACGTAGACGTGGTGATCGGCACGCACAGGCTGCTATCGAAGGACGTGAAGTTCGCCGACCTGGGCCTGGTGATCATCGACGAGGAGCAGCGGTTCGGCGTCGAGCACAAGGAGAAACTGCTCGGGCTGCGGATGACCGTGGACGTGCTGACGCTCAGCGCCACGCCGATCCCGCGAACGCTGCACATGAGCATGCTGGGGCTGCGCGACATCTCGTCGTTGACGACGGCCCCGGTGGACCGGCGCGCGATCGTGACGGAGGTGATCCCGTACAACCAGCGTCGGATTCAGCAGGCGATCCAGCGGGAGCTGGCGCGGGACGGGCAGGTCTTCTTCGTCCACAACCGCGTGTTCAACATCATGAGCGTCGCGGACGAGGTGCAGAAGATGGCGCCTGGGGCGCGGATCGTCATCGGGCACGGGCAGATGCCCGACGGCGAGCTGGAAGAGGTCATGATGACCTTCATGCGACGCCAGGCCGACATCCTGGTGAGCACGACGATCATCGAGTCGGGGATCGACATCCCGACGGCGAACACGATGATCATCAACGACGCGGACCGCTTCGGGCTGGCGGAGCTGCACCAGCTGCGCGGGCGCGTCGGGCGGTACAAGCACCGGGCGTACTGCTACATGCTGCTCTCGCCGGAACGGACGGTGACGGACAAGGCCGTCAAGCGGCTGAAGGCGATCGAGGAGTACAGCATGCTCGGCGCGGGGTTCAAGATCGCGATGCGCGACCTGGAGATCCGCGGGGCGGGGAACATCCTGGGGCCGGAGCAGAGCGGGCACATCGCCGCCGTCGGGTACGAGATGTATTGCCAATTGCTCGACACGGCGGTGAAGGAGCTCAAGCACGAGCCGACGAACGTGGCGAGCGAGACGTCGATCGAGCTGGGCGTGACGGGGATGATCCCCAAGCGGTACATCGCCAGCGACCTCCGCCGGATGGGGGCGTACCGGCGGATCGCCTCGGCGCAGACGACGACGGAACTGGACGCGATCGAGCGCGAGATGAGCGACGCGTACGGCAAGGAGCTGCCACCCGCGACGCGGCGGCTGCTGGAACTGGCGCACGTGCGCGTGCTGGCCAGCGCGCTGCAGGTGCGCAGCATCGCGGTGCGCGAGCGGGACGTGCTGATCCGCGCCAAGCCCGGCGACGCGGACCGCGTGGGCGATCGGCTTAAGAGCGGGGGAGGTGGCGCGAGCGCAACGCGCAGCCCGGAGCACGGCTTGCAGGTGACGGTCCTGCCGCCCGCGACGGGCGAGACGCTGGCGGAGGTGTACGTGCGCCCGCCGACGTCGTACATGGATCGGCCGGAGACGATGCTGCGTGTGCTGCGGGCGCGGCTTGGCGAGGCGGGAACGGTGTGACGAGCGGGCGGCGGCGCGAGTGCGCGGCGTGGGCGATCACTCTTCCCAGACTTTGGCCTCATGGAACCCGGCCATCGGCGACCAGCCGCGGGAGAGACCCTCGTTAGCGACGCCGGTGCGGAGGAGTTCGAGCAGGGAGCGTCGGCGTGAGGCGTCGACCTCGGTGAAGCGCAGGCCGAGGTGGCACGTGCGGTCGGTCATGACGCGGACCCAGACGACGGTGGCCTGGATGGAGAGGCTGATCTCCTCGGCGGTGAACTGGATGCGGGTGGTCTGACCGACTTCGAACTTGGATTTCTTGGGCGCGCAGATGCGGCAGCCGGTGAGGGAGAGGTCCTGCACTTCGCCGATGTCGGTGCGGATGCGCGAGGTGCGGACGCGCCCGTTGCCGCGTTTTTCGAAGCGCATGACGCCGGTGGCGGCCCCGCGTCCCCCGACGAACTTCTCGGCGTTGGCCATCTTCCGGTCGGGGATGACCTTCGATACGACGGGCTTGACCGGCGCGTCCGCCTTGACGCTCGGCTTCACGCTGGGCTTCACGGTGGACTTGGGCTTGAGTCGTGACAACATGCGTGCATCCTCCGTCCGGCGGCGTGGGGCCGCTTGAGCGCATACGGCGGTATCGGCGCGTTCCACCCCGGGGTCGCACCGAGGGTGAGGGGGCCGATGAGGACTTCCGCCGGCGGAGGCGGTATGGATCGCGCATGTTCACACGCGGGGGGCGGCGGCGGCGCACGTTCTGGGACGGTCGGCGTGACCGGTTATGTTGCGATGTTCGCGCTGCCCAAGGCACTCGTCGGGGCGGTTACGATCGCGGCGTGACCGGACAACTTAAACGCACGATCGGGTTCTGGGGCGGCGTCGCGCTGATGCTGGGCGTGATCATCGGCTCGGGGATTTTTCGAACCCCGCCGCAGATCGCCGCCAACATCACGTCGCCCGGCTTGATTCTCCTTTTGTGGGCCGTCGGCGGGCTGGTGTGTCTGGCGGGGGCGTTCACGTACGCGGAACTGGCGGCGATGCGTCCGCACTCGGGCGGGGTGTACGTGTTCATCCGCGAGGCGTTCGGGTCGTGCCCGGCGTTCGTGTTCGGGTGGGCGTATCTGGTGCTGGTCAAGCCGTTCGCCGCGGGCGGGATCGCGTTCGTGTTCGCGGAGCACGTGAACATCC
Organism: uncultured Phycisphaeraceae bacterium; assembly: GCA_964615765.1. Lineage (GTDB taxonomy): Bacteria > Planctomycetota > Phycisphaerae > Phycisphaerales > UBA1924 > CAZTQN01. The sequence goes on along the minus strand of CAZTQN010000021.1, from coordinate 43,692 downwards.
TGCTCGGGACGACGTGGGACGTCCGCGTCGTCACGACGGTGATGCTGCTCTTTCTGACGGTGATCAACGCGCGCGGCGTGACGCTTTCGACCGGCATCGCGGGCGTGCTGACGTTCCTCAAGGTGCTCGCGCTCATCGCGATCGTCGTGCTGTGCGTGGCGCTCGGGAAGGGGGACTTCTCCAACCTGCGCGCCAGCGCGGCGGGCGGCGGGAGTGGGGGGCTTTTGGCCGACCCCGGCATGTCGATGGTGGCGGCGCTGGTGGGCGCGATGGCGCTGATCCTGTGGACGTACGACGGGTGGGCGGATGTTGGGTCGGTGGCGGGGGAAGTGAAGGAGCCGCAGCGGACGCTGCCGCGGATCTACATCGGCGGGACGCTGCTGATCATCGTGGTGTACCTCGCGGTGAACGCGGTGTACTTCGCGCTGGTGCCGCTGGGGGAGTTGCGTGAACTGGTGAAGGCGGACCCGGGGCTGTCGATCGCGCCCCTGGTGATGGAGCGGCTGATCGGGCCGGCGGGTTCGACGGTGGTGGCGCTGATCGTGCTGGTCTCGACGCTCGGCTCGTCGCACGCATCGATCATGACCGGGGCGCGGGTGAGTTACGCGCAGGCGCGGGACGGGCTGCTGTTCCGGTGGATCGGGCACGTGAGCCCGAAGTTCCACACGCCCGACGCGGCCCTGTTCAGCCAGGTCGGGCTGGCGATCGTGGCGGTCTGGTTCCTGGGCGGCTTCGCGGCCCTCGCCGAGAGCTTCGTGTTCACGATGTGGATCTTCTACGGCATGGGCGGCTTGGCGCTGATCGTGCTGCGCGTGCGCCGGCCCACGGAAGAGCGGCCGTTCCGCTGCCCGGGCTACCCGGTCGTGCCGGGGCTGTTCGTGATCGCGGCGGGCGTGATGACGGGCCTGAGCGTCGCGGCGGACTGGCGCGGCAACGGGCGCTGGCTGCTGGTGCTGCTGGCCGGGGTGCCGGTGTACTACGCGTGGCGGGCGCTTACGCGGCGAGGAGCGGACGCAGGTCTTCGGTCGACATCGGGGGCAAATGAAGCTTGACCAGCAGGGCGTTCACGTCTTCCAGCGAGACGCGGCCCGGGGCGATGAACTCGACGCCGAACGGGCGGCCGTCGGCGAGGTAGTCCACCACGATGTTCTCGTCGTGCGGCGACGTTCGGCTCACCGTCCCACCCGGAACCCCGAACAAGTACAAGTAGGCCGCGAGCGGCTTGCCATGACGGAAAGAGACTTGGAGCTCGTAGCTGTGCATCGGGTGAGTTTAGGTCGGGGCGTACGCCGTCACGACAACCAGGGATTTTCGGCTAGAGTCCGGTTCAACAACGACCACCCAGGTCGCGTTGTCGATCTTGGCATGAACGACATACCGCCCGGCTACCTTCGCCGGCTTGACATCGAGTGGAGGTTCCAGAATCGCGCGGAGTTCGATTTCCGACAGTTTGCGTTGCTGCATGCGACGGATGGCGTGCCAGGAGATCTCCAGGTCCCAGTCCAGCCAATCCGGTGCCATGGATAAAGCCTACCCACTCTTCAACGGACCGCCGAAATGACCGCTGCCCCCAGTCCGCCTCCCGATGAACGCCTCGTCCTCGCCGAGCTCGGCGAGGACGGCCTCGCGCGACTCGTGAGCGCGTTCTACTGGCGTGTCGCGGTCGATGATCTGCTCGGGCCGATGTACGCGGCGCATTTGGAGACGACGGGCGAGACGCTCGCCGACGCCGAGGCCCGCTTGCACGGGTTCTTGGTGTTCCGCTTCGGCGGCTCGCGGGCGTATGTCGAAGAGCGCGGGCACCCGCGCCTGCGCATGCGGCACATGCCGTTCGCCATCGACGTGCGCGGGGCCGAGCGCTGGCTGATGCTCATGCGGGCCGCGATGGCCGAGGTTCAGGTCCCCGACGGTGCGGCCCGTGCGCTGTGGCCATACTTCGAGCAGACGGCCCGGTTCATGATCAACCGGTGAGTGCGGCGCGGGCGGCGATGACGGCGGTGCGAGCGGCTCAGCCCCGGGTCGTCAGGGCGATCAGGTCCTGCTCGTCCTGTGGGCGGAGGCGGACGTCGATCTTGCCCGTCGGGCCCGGCGCGACCTTCAGCGCGGCGTAGTCGGCCTGGATCGGGATCTCGCGCTCCGGACGCTCGACCAGCACGGCGAACCGCAGGCTGGCGGGGCGCCCGAAGTCGAGAATCTCGCGCAGGGCGGCCAGCGCGCTGCGTCCGGTCATGATGACGTCGTCGAACAACACCAGTTCGCGGTCTTCGATCGCGAAGGGGATGTCGGTCTTGCCGACGCGGGCCGCGGCACCGGTTTCCGAAAGGTCGTCGCGGTAGAGCGTGATGTCGATCGAGCCGACGTCGGCGATCTTGAGCTTGCCGGCGACGCGCTGCGCGAGCACGTCGCCCCGGCGGCGGATGCCGATGAAGGCCAAGTTGCGCGGGTCGCGGGCGCCGGAGAGCACGCGGGCGGCGAGCTCATCGACGAGCTGATCCACGCGAGCGGCGTCAGCGAGGACGCGCGGCGTGACGCTCGCGCTTGATCCTGTCGTCATCGGTCCGGTTGCTGATCCTGACCCGCCGGGCATACCTGATACTAGGTGCACGACCGGACCCGCCGAAAGCAACACCCCGCGCCAGGGGATGGCGCGGGGTGCGTTGACGGATCGGAGTGTGCGGGCCCGCTCGCGCGGTTCAGGCCGGGCAGCCGGCGAAGTAGAGCGTGAGGAAGTCGAAGATGTCCTGCACGCTGAGCAGGCCGTCGTTGCTGACGTCGGCGGTGAGGTTGTTGGAGAAATAGGCCTGCAGGTAGTCGAAGATGTCCTGCACGGTGACGCTGCCGTCGCGGTTGATGTCGTTGAGGCAGACGCGGACGGAGAGGGCGACCTCGACGCGGTCGGCGGTGGTGGTGAGGTTGCCGTCGCGGTCGATGTCGGCGGTGAAGTAGACGTCCACGCGGGCCCCGTCGCGACCGGTGACGGCGAGGTTGGAGATGCCGGTGAAGTCGGTGATCGGGGCGTCGGCGTCGGCGGTGCCGTTGCCGTCGAAGTCGATGGTGTCGCCTTCCTTCACGATCAGGCGGCGGTTGAGGTAGATGGCCTCGGTCGCGTTGAGGTTGATGTCCCAGGTGAAGGCGAGGTCGCCCTGCTCGTTCATGACGGCGGCCTCGATGTCGCCCTGCAGCGTCTGCCCGTCGACGACGCTCCCGTCGCGGAAGACGATCCTGCCGTCGCGGACGATGAACTCGTCGGAGGTGGCGATGTTGTTGTCATCGCCGGTGAAGAAGTAGCGCCCGGACTCAGTGATGCCCATAAAGTCGAAGTTCTGCCAGAACAGGAAGCCGTCGCCCCCGGCGGCGACGGGGATGATCTCGCCCTCGCGGATGAGCCCGCCCTCGGTGGTGATGATCGCGCCGTTGCGGACGACGGCGGTGTCGATCGCGGAAGCGGCGGTCAGCGTGACTTCGCAGATGTAGTTCGTGCCCGCGCCGGAGACGCCGAAGTCGAACGAGACGGCGGTGGCGGAGTTGATCGCCTCCGTCGCGCCGGTGACAAAGTCGCCAGAGCGCAGGACGGAGATCCCGTTCCCGCGGAAGAGCCCGCGCGTCTGCGTCGGTCCGCCGGAGGTCGACGTCAACCCCGCGGCCCACCACGCCTCGCCGGTGCCCGTCGCCGTCGGGCGGCTGGCGAAGCGCCAGAACTGCCCGGGGATCGACGTGATGGCTTCCGTCTCGACGGCGAGCGCGCTGTCATCGAGGAAGACGGCGTCGCCGCTGGTCACCGTTCCGAACGTCACGCTCGGGCTGTAAGCGATGGCGCCGCTGTTGGAGAACCCGAAGAACGACTCGAACGAGGTCTGCTGATAGATCCCGACCGTCCCCTCGCTCCGCAGCACCGCGCCCGGCCCGCGGACCGCGTTGCCCCAGAACCGCGACACGCCGTCGGCGAAGCCCAGGTTCAGCGCAAAGCCCGTGTTCCGGTTGGTGGCCACCTGGCTGATGGCGCTGATCGTGCTCCCGGCGAGCGCGTCGCCTTCCTTCAGAATCGTGGTCGGCAGGATGGACTGGCCCAGGGCCGGGGTGGACAGCAACAGCGCAGCAACAGCGATCCGCATGATGACGAACTCCTCGTGAATGGCGATCTGGGTGAGTCTACATCCGTTTGCCGGTTACGCCAGCCCGCGGACCCCCTTTTCCCCACCTTCACAGGCCATCCCCGAGTATTCCCCGCGTTACGGGCTGGGGTCGCGCTCCATCGGGTTGGGCGTGCGCGACGAGGCCGCGTCGTACTTGATGAAGTCCGCGATGTCGCGCTCGGTCGGCGTGCTGGCTCGCCAGGCGGCGAAGTAGAACGCGGCCAGCGTCTGGGACGCGTCGCAGAGCTGCTGATGGATCAGCGCCCGCCCCGGCTCCTTCTCCAGATCGCCGCTTTTCTGCAGCTTGTACAGCGGGATCACCTGTTGATGCGAGCGTTCGATCAGGTCGAGCGTGTCGTTCCACGGGTTGGCGAAGTCGACGGTGCGCTCGGTGTCGCAGCCGGCGGCGATGGACGCGGAGTCAAACCCGTGGATCGCCAGCACCGTCGTGTCGATGTACGCGTGAAAGCCCTTGTTGGTCGTGAACTCTTCGGCGTCGCCGGGCGGCTGGTTGTCGACCCAGCCGTTGTAGTGCCGCGTGGTGTGCAGGGGCTGCGCGGCGTCGCCGACGAAGTGCGACAACTGCCCCATGGATTGCACAACGCTGGCGCGGGCCGCGGCGAGCTGCGGCTGACGGGCCGGTTCGTTGAGCGTGTGCAGGATGCGCACCGTGCGCAGCGACGCGACCAGCCGCCCGTAGTGCTCCATGATCGCGAACGGGAGCGTGCCCGGGAACTCCTGCGTGCGGGCTGTGTCGGTGCGTTCGTTGTACGGGCGCGCGTTCTCCGGGTGCTCGTGCTTGGCGATGATCATCGCGCGGAAGTACTCGACCCGCAGCGGCGGGAGGCTGCGCAGCGTCAGCCCGAACGGCTCGAGGTCTTCGATATCGAGGAAGTGATCCGGGTCGTTGACGTGCTTGAGCTGCCCCAGCCGCACGGAGCGGTAGCGGTCCGGCTCGCCGGCCTGGAAGCCGACCTGGGCCGGCACGTCGTCGTTGAAGAGCCAGGCGATCTGGGCCCGCTCCGGCCCGCCCTCGACGCGGGCGTTGAACTTCTCGAGCGCGACGGCGGTGATGGTGCGGTGCCCGTACGCGTCCCACGCGCTCGCCGCCGACGCGCTCAGCCCGATCACGACCAGTCCCGCGAGTGCTGCCCGGTTCACCAATAAATCTCCTGCCCGCGGCGTGCGTGCCGCGATCACGACTGTACGCGGCGCCAGCGCGGCCTCTCCGCGAAACGCGGGGCGCTGCGGCGGGTTTATCCGACGCGTTCGGCCTTCGGGGCCCGGCTCATCAAGAGCCCGATGCCCTCGATCGGGTCCATACCTTCATACAGCACCTGGTGCACCGCGTGCACGATGGGCATGTCGACGCCCTCGCGCCGGGCCAGGTCGATGACGCTGCGCGTGGTCGCGACGCCCTCGACGACGGTGCGCGATTTGGCGAGATACTCGCCCACGCGCGTGCCGCGACCGAGGGCTTCGCCGCAGGAGCGGTTGCGGCCTTCAGGCGAGAAGCAGCTGGTCGCCAGGTCGCCGACGCCGGCGAGCCCGAAGAACGTCTCCTGCGTCGCGCCGAGGGCCACGCCCAGCCGCGTGATCTCCGCCAGTCCTCGGGCCAGCAGCGCGCTCTTGGCGTTGTTGCCGGCGTTGAGCCCGTCGATAATGCCCGCGGCGATGGCGATGACGTTCTTCATCGCGCCGGCGAGTTCGACGCCCAGCACGTCGGCGCTCGTGTAGATCCGCAGGTACGAGGTCGAGAACGCCGCCTGCATCCGTTGCCCGAACTCCGGCGCCTGGCTCGCGGCGATCATGACGGCCGGCAACCCGCGGGCCAGTTCCGCGGCGATCGTCGGCCCGCTGAGCACCCCCAGCGGGCGGAGCGTCACGCCCGATGGCGCCGCTTCCCCCAGGCAATCCAGCACGATCTGCGTCGGGCGCAGCAGCGTGTCGTTCTCGATTCCCTTCGCGACGGAGACGACGCCCGCCCCGCCAGGCACCACGCCGCGGAGCCGCTCCCACACCGAGCGCATGAACTGCACGGGGATGGCGGTGACGATCAGGTCGGCGTCGGCGACGGCCTTGCGCAGGTCGCTGGTGACGCGGATCGCCTCGGCGAGTCGGAAGCCCGGCAGGCGGATGCTGGTGCGCGTCTGCGTCAGGTCGCCGGCGTCTTCGTCGCGATGGGCCCACATCGTGACGGTCATGGGCGGGCGGGCCCGCGGGCCGCCGGCGCTGTCGGCCTCGCCGAGGATCCGAGCGCACACCAAACCCATCTGCCCAACGCCGAGGATGGCGACCTTCGGTGCCGCTCGATCGATGCCGGCCGCGGACCGAGATGGCCCGGTCGCCGAAGTCGGCGCGGCGGCACGCCCGGGGTCGCGGGTGGCTTCACGCTTGCTCGGCTTTGGTTCGGTCATGGAGGAGTGTACAACCGGCGCTAAAGGGGGGTGGGACGGCGGCCCCGGCTGGTCGGTGCAGCTGACGTGAACCCGGATTCAGGATCGTTCGTACCGTTCGAGGTCCGTCCGGTTTTCCGGCGACTACGATCGCCGCTTGCCGAGCCCTACCGGGTGCCCCCCGTGGGTGGCTGGGCAGGGTTCACACCAGTTCGCGTCTCGAAGTTTTGCGTTCCGGTTCCCCGCGTGCTCTCTCTCTCGAGGTCCTCGCCCGCCGCGTGATCGTTCTGATTGCGGCATGGCGACTTTCACGGGAAACGCCCCGCGCATGGCCCGCCACACTCACGACCACTCGCACAGCCACGACCACGCCCACCACGGGCATCATGGGCACGCCCACACCAACGGGCACACGCACGCCAAGGCCGGCGCCGCAGCCGCCCCGCGCCGCGACCACGATTACAACCACGACCACGACGCGGCGGGCATGGCCTGCTGCGCGCACCACAACATCAAGCTCGAGCGCTACACCGTCGTGTACCTGCTCGGCGCGGTGCTCGTGCTGACGACCGTCATCGCCAAGAACGTGCCCGGGTTCAACGACATCATCAGCGGGCAGGCCGCCAACATCCCGGCCATTATCGGAGCCCTGCTGCTGGCCTTCCCGCTGTTCAAGGCGGCGTTCGAAGAGATCGTCAAGCGCGGCCAGCCCTCGACCAGCACGCTGACGGCGATCGCGATCCTCGGCTCGATGGCCATGGGCCAGTACGTTGGGGCCGGCTTCCTCGCGTTCATCCTGCTCATCGCCGACCAGTTCGTGCGTCAACGTGCCTGGGGCGCCCAGCGGGCGATTGAAGATCTGGTCGGGCTCACGCCCGATGTCGCCCGCATCGTCGCCGGCGGGGTGGAACGGGAAGTCTCGCTCACGGAGGTCAAGGTCGGCGACGTCGTCCGCGTCAAGCCGGGCGAGAACCTGCCGGTCGACGGCGAGGTCGTCACCGGGCGGAGCACGCTCAACCAGGCCTCGCTGACGGGCGAAGCGGCCCCGCACGAAGTGCAGCCGGGCGACCCGGTGTACGCCGGCACGACCAACCTGTCGGGCGTGATCGATCTGCGCGCGACGCAGGTCGGGCAGGACACGACGATCGGGCGCGTGAGCCAGTTGATCCGCGAGGCGGAATCCAGCCGCACGCCCAACCAGTTGATGGTCGAGCAGGTGGCCCGGTTCTTCGTGCCGGTGTGCCTGAGCATCGCGTTCGTGGTGTGGTTCGTGACCAAGGACGCGCAGCGCGCCCTGACGACGCTGGTGGTCGCGTGCCCGTCGGCGCTGCTGCTGGCGAGCCCCTTGGCGATCGTGGCCGCGTTCGCCGCGGCCGCCCGCTTGGGCATCCTCATCAAGAAGGTCAACTACCTCGAGCAGGCCGCCAGCATCGACACGATCATCCTCGACAAGACGGGGACGATCACGACCGGCCGCTTCGCCGTCGCCCGCCTGGCGCCCGCGGACGGCGTCGACGGGGCCGAACTTCTTCAGGCCGCCGTCAACGGCGAGCAGCACTCATCGCACCCCCTGGCCAAGAGCATCGTGCAGACCGGCAAGCAGGCCCGCATCGAGCCGGACGGGTCGACGGAGTTCGAAGAAATCCACGGCCGGGGCATCCGCGCCCGCACCAGCATCGGCGAGGTCTGCGTCGGCCGCCAGTCGTGGCTGATCGAGACCTTCCCGCACAACCGCTCCACGATCGAAGCCGTCGAGAAGCGCATCGAGGGCATGTCGGGCGTGCACGTCGTGAAGGACGGGCGCTACCTGGGCGTGGTTGGGCTGGAAGACCGCGTGCGCTCGAACGTCAAGACCGTCATCGCGCACATGCGCGAGATCGGCGTCCGCCGCGTCGACATCCTGACGGGCGACCGCCTCAGCGTCGCCGAGCGCGTCGGGCGCGCCGTCGGCGTGGATCACATTGAGGCCGAGTGCCTGCCGGAAGAAAAGCACCAGCAGATCCAGCAACTGGTGAAGGAAGGCCGTCGCGTGATGATGGTCGGCGACGGGATCAACGACGGCCCGTCGCTCGCATCAGCCGACGTCGGCGTCGCCATGGGCCTGTCGGGGAGCGACATCGCCGCCAACTCGGCCGGCGTCGCGCTGATGAACGACGACCTCTCCCGCGTGCCGTTCCTGATCGAACTCTCGCGCAAGACGCGCGTAATCATCGGCCAGAACATCGCGATGGCGCTGATCATCTCCGTCATCGGGCTGGCGCTCGCGGCGACCGGGCAGCTCAACCTCTTCGGCGCGGGCGGCGCGCTCATCCTCGCCGGCATCTACCACGTCGTCGGCGACGTGTTCGTCATCGCCAACAGCTTCCGCCTGTTCCGCTTCGGCGAGCAGTTCCAGACCAGCGAACTCACCGAGCAGGACCAGAGCGACGTTCCGGTGCGTCGCCGCCGCGCCGGCAGCCTCACGCTGAGCACCTCCGGCGTCCCGCAGACCCAAACGGCCTGAGATCCCTCGCCTCCCTCAATTGGGGTGCGGTGTCCGCGACTTACGCGGCGCACGGCGGTGTGAATCGGTCAACGGTGGGTTATTTTGTCATATCTTAATGTGGCACTACGCTCAATCGCGCGCACAGTGTTGCGTGCGGTCGCGCATGATTCCTCGCGATGTGCTGCACAGTCTGAAAAACCGGAGGGAGAGAAAGATGCGGCGTTCTTCACAGATTCTCGGGACGGTTGTTGGTTTGGCCTTCACCGTCGCTTCGAGTGCGTCTGGGGCCATCACGTACGTGAGCCAGAGCCGGAGCGTTAACACCTTTTCGGCGTTCGCCGCCGGTGTGAGCAGCGTGCCGGAAACCACCCAGAGCGCCCCCGATTTCGCCCCGTTCTCCGGCAGCGTGACGTACCGGAGTTTCCAGACCGACGCGATGGCCTCTGCGACACAGGAATCCGCATTGACCGCGCTGGGGATTCAAGCCCAGGGCACCGCGTATGGCGAAGCGGGGCGGCAGACGACCCTCGGCATCGGGCAGTCGGTGCTCGACGTTGTCTTGTCTGTCAGTGAAGTGACGTTCTTCACCCTGTCCGGCAACATCTCTGTCGGTCGGGACACGGGCTCAGCGGGCTCCCAAGATGCGTCGTCGGCGCTCGTGCGGCTGACCCGCCTGAGCGACTCCGCCGTGCTGTTCTCGCGCGCGGGCGTCCCGAACGGCTTCATCGGGCAGGCAACGTACTCCGCCACGTTCAATCAAGGCGGCGTGCTGCTTCCGGGTGTCAACTACCGCTTTGAGATTGATCTTCGTGCCGGCCGGTCCAACCAGCTGCATACCGGGTCGTATGCGATCGCGCTGGCGATTCCGGCGCCGGGCGCGTTCTCGCTCTTGGCACTGGCGGGTGTGACCCTCAGCCGACGCGCTCGCAGGCAGCCATAATCCCGTCCGCGTGCATCTCACGCACTCGCCGGCGGCTCGGGCAACCGGTTCCACACGATGTACCGCGTGTGGGCCACCGGGTACTCGATCCGCAGGCGGTGGGCCGCAAGCCGCGACCCGTCGATCCCGACTTTGCCGAGCACCCAGTCAACCAGTTCGCGGCACTGCGGCACGTCGCTGCTGCCCAGACGCGACGTCCCGACGCCCAGGGCCTCGAACTTCTCCGGCTGGCGCACGCGGTACAGGTCGTCGAGCTCCGGGCCCGCGGGGATCGCCCCCGGCCCGCTGGCAAAACTCGCCGTCACCATCGGCGGGCCGACGCCCAGCGACGGGTCGCTCAGCTCGTCCCACACCAGGCGCTTCACGGGCTTGCGCAGGATGGCGTAGTTGGTGTCGTACGGCCGCTCAGCGTTCCCGAACCGCCGCCCGCCGCACCGGATGACGTGGGCCAGCGTCAGCGTGATCGGCTCGCCCAGGCCCGGGTGTTCCGGCGGGAGCGCGATGACGATCGACTGCCCGCGTGCCGCGCTGCGCAGCGTCGGGATCGGGCTGGTCGACCACCGCTCGAGAAACGTCGGCGTCGCGTCCGTGTCGATCGGTCGCCCGTCGAGCGTCTCGGTGCTCAGTTTGTCCGGCTCGTCGGCGCGGATGCTGAGGATCCCGGCGAGCAGCCCGCTGCTCCCCGTTCGCAGCACGCGGTACCCGCCGCAGATCTCGATGTAGATGTAATCGACCAGCCGCGGCTCGCGGGCCGAGGGCACGCGGATAAACGCCTTGTACAGCAGTTCCTGGTAGAAGCCCAGCAGGAACATGTGCGACTGGAACACCGTGCGTCGCGCCTTGCGCTCCGCGGCGTCGCGCATCTCGGGCATGCTCTCCGCCATGGCGGCTTCGAGCCCGATGCGCCCCTCAGGGAAACGGTCCAGCACGCGGGCAAAGTCGGCGACGGCGGCGCGGAACGCGTCCAGCGTCGCGCTCGAACGCGCCGGCTGCCCGGGCGTCGACGCCAGCCGCTCGACCACCTGCCGAAGCCCCAGCACCCCTGCGCCGTCCAGCACGGCTTCGATCGGCTCGTCCGCCTGCGCGGCCCGGTGCACGCGGCTGGCCATGGTTTTGTCGAGCCCGAGCGTGCGGACCAGATCATTCGGGCGCCTTGGCGGGGGCACGACCTCGTCCAACGCCCGCGCCAGCGCCGCGCGGACACGCCCCGCCGCGTGCAGCAGCCCGGCGTCCAAGCGCTCGCCCTCGCCCTCGCCCTCGCCCTCGCCGCTCAGCCGCAGCCGGCCCGGAAACTCGGGCCCGGGCGACGCTGGAAATGGATTGACGGGGGTGGCGTCGTTCATGGGTGAAAAAAACCACTGAGGCTGAATCCAGCGGTGCACGTTTCTCGGAGAGAAGTCTATCAGAGATGATACACCCCGTCCACACGCAAGGAATACCCATGAAAACCCGAATGATGTCCTCTCAGTTCCTGGTCAGCGTCCTCACCGTGGCCGGGCTGGCCTGCGGGGCCGCCCACGCGGTGACGCTCTCGGTGCCGACGCAGTTCACCTCGGTCCAGGCGGCGATCGACGCCGCGGTTGATGGGGACGAGATCCTCGTCGCGCCGGGCACGTACGCCGAGACGCTCCGCGTCGACGGCAAGCGGCTGACCATCCGCGGCACCGGCGCGAGCGCCGACGACGTCCGCCTGGGCGGGCCCGGCGGGCCGACGATCCTGAAGGTCTTCGGTTCGACGGGTCTGCGGCTGGAGAACCTGGCTCTGCGCGGGAGCGTTGGGGGGCCGGAGTCGATCTGCGGCAGCGGCGGGCTCACCATCTTCGCCGGCGCCCTGCTCTCCGACAGCAGCATTGTCGAGATCGACCGCTGCGTCATCGCGGACAACACCGGCGAAGTCGGCGGGGCCATCTTCCTCGCCGGCGGGACGCTGACGATCCGCAACACCACCATCGAGGGCAACGGCGTCAACGCCCCCCCGGGCGGGACTCGCAGCGTCGGGGCCGTGCTCCGCACGTGCGACCGCTCCGTCCCGCCCACCATCATCATCGAGGACAGCATCCTGCGCGACAACGGCGACGTGTCGGGCGGGCTGCCGGTCCTGTCACCGTTCAACGCGACCATGACTGTCCGTCGAACCCGATTCGAGAACAACCGGGGCGCCTGCATCGCGCCGATCGGGTTCACGGCCCTCACCATCGAAGACTCCATCTTCGCGGGGAACGTCGGCACGTCGGCGCCGGTCACCGTCGTCGCGTCGGACCCGGGCGCCCAGGTCGCGGTCACGCGCAGCGTGTTCCAGGGCAACGCGGGCGACATCGCCGCGGGCGTGTACATGGCTCTGCCGCTCGGGCAGAGCACGCTCCGCGTGATCGACTCGGACTTCATCAACAGCCAGGGCACAGCGATCGGCGCGTTCCTTGAGACGGGGGCCGCCCTCACCGTCGACCGCTGCGAGATCCGCGGGGGCGAAGGGGCGGGCGTCGCGCTCGTCGGCGGCGGGTCGAGCTCGGTGATCGCCAACACGCTGATCGTCGGCGTGCAGGGCGAGGGCATCCTGATCAACGCGCCCAGCGAGGCGACCGACGATCGCGTCATCAACTGCACCATCGTCGACAACGCCAACCTCGGCATCCGCACCGACGCGTTCCTCACCGGCACGCTGACGGTGCGCAACAGCATCATCCGCGGCAACGTCCAGCAGATCGGCCTGCCGCTGATCCCGATCGGGCAGACCATCGACGTGGCCCGCAGCAACATCCAGGGCGGGTTCGCCGGGCTGGCGAACACGACCATCGACCCGCAGTTCGAATCGCCGACGGGCGTGACGGGCGATTACCGCCTGCGGGCCACGTCGCCGGCGATCGACGCGGGGGACGCCGCGGCGTTGCCGACGGGTGTGGACGTGTTCGACCTGGCGAACAACCCGCGCCGCGTCGATATCGCCAGCGTCGCCGACACGGGCCCCGGCCCGGCGCCGGTGGTCGACCTGGGCGCGTACGAGCGGCCCGCGGCGGCCGCCCCGACCTGCCCGGCCGACTTCAACAACGCCGGCGGCGTCACCGTCCAGGACATCTTCGACTTCCTCGGCGCCTGGTTCGCGAGCGACGCCCGGGCCGACTTCAACAACGCCGGCGGGATCACGGTTCAGGACATCTTCGACTTCCTGACCGCGTGGTTCGCCCCCGGCCCCAACTGCTGATCGCGCGGAGTGACCGGGTTATCCGGGCGGCTCGCCATGATCGCGGCCGCCCGGGCTTCACGCAGTCTTGACATATCCGCGAGCGACACCACGCCGTCGGCGGGCTTCACTTCCTTCTCCCGGAGGTTGAAACCCGATGCCGACGGCGTGCGTGTCGTTCCGTGTAGCTCGATGGTCATTCGGCATGGCGGTCGGTGCGCTGATCCTCGCCGCCGGCGCGTCGGCCCAGCCCGCGTTCACGGTCGTTGCGGTCCCCGACACGCAGTTCTACAGCGAGTCGACGCTCGGTCCGGGGGACAACTTCTTCGACCGGCAGACGCGCTGGATCGTCGACAACGCCGCCGCCCAGAGCATCGTCTTTGTCACGCATCTGGGCGACGTCGTCGACAACGCCGGCCCGCCGGGCGCGCCGCTGCTGGACCAGTGGGACGACGCCGTCCGCGCCATGGCGATCCTCCGCAACTCGACCATCCCGCACGGCGTGCTCCCCGGCAATCACGACTGGACCGCGACAAACGGCACCGGCTCGCTCGAGCACTACCGCGTCCGTTTCGGCGATACCTCCGGCTACTTCGACGGGCGGGCCTGGTTCCTGGGCTTCGATCCGCGCGGCGTCAGCAGCGCGCAGCGGTTCACCACGCCGCTGGGCGACATGCTGCACCTGTCGCTGGAATGGAACTTCGCCGCCCCGCCGACGTCCTCGGACCGCCCCGGCACGCCGCGTGACACCGTCGCCTGGGCCCAGGCGATCCTCGACGCCAACCCCGGGCTGCCGACGATCGTTTCGACGCACAACAGCGTCAACGGGGCGGGCGTGCGCGACGGCGCGGGCACGCTGCTGTTCGAGCGGCTGGTCCGCGGGAACGACCAGATCTTCCTGGTCCTCAACGGGCACTACTCCGGCGAGGCCCGCATCGATTCCGTCAACGACTTCGGACGCCCGGTGTACGAACTGGTGAGCGACTACCAGTCGCGGAACCGCGGCGGGGACGGGTGGCTGCGCCTGATGACCTTCGAACCGGCGAGCAACCGCGTGCGCGTGCGCACCTACACGCCCATCGGCGACGCCGTGGGCGGCGTGCCGGCGGGTGCGGAGTTCGCCAACGTCGGCAGGCTAGAGACGGACGCGAACAGCGCGTTCGACCTGCCGATCGAGTTCGCGACCCGGTTCGCGCCCCCGCCGCCCAAGCCGCTCCCCCCGCCCGCGCCGGTGCCGGGCACGCCGCTGGTGTTTAAGCGCGGCGTGAACGGGTACGTCGGGGTGGACGACACGGAAGTGCGCACGTCGAACCCCGCCGGGAACCTGAGCGCGCAGGGCTACATCCACATCGACACCGACGACACGCTGGGCGGCGGTCCGGCCGGTCCGTCGTACGGGCTGATCCGATTCAGCGGGCTGAGCGGGCCGGGCGCCGCGCAGGTCCCGCTGTCGCACGACATGCTCGCGGGGCGGCTGCGGTTGTACGTGCACCCGCAGCGCAGCAACAGCGAAGGGAGCGGCTTTGAAGTGCGCCGCATGCTCGTGCCGTGGACGAGCGCGTCGACGTGGAACAGCCTCACCCTCCCGGGCACAAACGCCGGCAGCCCCGCGGGCATCGCCGCCAACGGCTCCAGCGGGTTCGAAGCCCTGGCCCGGCCGGATAGCGCCGCCGGCACCAACGGCGGCACCGTCGGCGTCACGACCGACCAGTGGCTGGAGTTCCGCGTCGACCGCGCCCTGCGCGCTTGGGCGGCCGGGCAGCCGAACAACGGCTGGCTCTTGCAGACCTATCCCAACGGCACCAACGCCGTGCGCGTCGAGTCGTCTGACAGCACGCTCGCGGGCGCGGCGTTCCCGGAGTTGATTATCACGCCGACGCGCGACCCCGTGCGTGTCCGCGTGTTCACGGCGGGCGTCGACACCACGCTCAGCCAAGCCGCCCCCGGCGCGAGCGCCGGCACGGGCCCGACGCTGACGATCGACGCTTCCGTCGAGAACGACGCCGACCCATCGGGGAGCGACGTGCAGGGGTTGATCCGATTCACGGGCGTGTTCGGCAGCGGCACCGGGCAGATCCCGCCCGGCGCGCTGGTCAGTTCCGCCGTGCTGTCGCTGAATGTCTCGAACGCCGCCGGCGGCGACGGCTCGGGCTTCGCGGTCCATCGCATGCTGCGGGCCTGGAGCGTCGACGAGACATGGACGACGGCGGGCGGCGGGATATCCACCGATGGTGTCGAAGCCGCGCTCGCGCCCGATGACGCCGCGGGCCTCAGCGTGGTCAGCGGGTCGCTCGTGCAGGCCGGGGTGTACGCGCTGGACGTGACCGACAGCATGCGCCGGTGGTCGACGGGCGGTGAACCCGCCAACTTGGGGTGGGCGCTGGTGCCGCTCGCCAGCGGGACCAACGCGGTGCTCATCGATAGTTTCGAGTCCAGCACCAGCGCCGGCGGCGTCCGCCCGCGATTGACGGTGCGCTACGTCTGCCCGGCCGACTTCAACGCCGACGGCGCGACGACCACGCAGGACCTGTTCGACTTCCTCGCGGGGTTCTTTGCGGCGAGCGCCCGGGCCGACATCGCCGGCGACGGGCTCGTCAGCGTGCAGGACATTTTCGATTTCCTGGCCCGCTGGTTCGAGGGGTGCTGAGGCGCCCGCTCCCCGACGCGCCTACGCCAGCACGCGCGGTGCTACCGGGCCAGCCGCTCTTTCCACGCGGGGAAGATCTCGCGCCAGCGGCGGACTTCGCGGATGTCCAGGTCGACGCTCAGCACGCCCTCGTCCGGTCCGAGTTCGCCCAGGATCTCACCTTTGCAGCCGATGGCCAGCGAGCCGCCGGCGTACTGGTTGCCCGGGCCGGCGGGCACGGGCGGCTCGCGCCCGCAGCGGTTAACGCTGAGCACGATCGACTGGGTCTCGATCGCGCGGGCGATGGAGAGCGCCCGCCGATGCCCCTCGCGCGGCGCGGGCCAGCTTGAACTGACCACGAAGATCTCCGCCCCAAGCGAAAGCCCGTCGAGATAGACCTCGGGGAACCGCAGGTCATAGCAGATTGTCGGACTCACCACCGCGCGGCCGGCGGGAGCGCCCTGCTCGCGCGTCCATGTGTACGCCACCGCGTGCGGCCCCGGCTCGAACCGCGACGCCTCGGTGTCGCCCGCGCCCAGCGGGAACAGCCGACGCTTCTGATATTCGCACACGCGCTCGCCCGAAGGATCGATGATGGTCGCCAGGTTCCGACCACGCCCGTCGGCCGCCAGCCCCGTCCGGGCCCCGTGCACCCACACGCCCAGCGACCGGGCCGTGTCCGTCAGGAACGCGAGCGTGGCCCCGTCGGCGTCGGCGGTCTTGGCGAGGTTGAACGAGAAGCCGGTGTCGAACATTTCCGGCAGGATGACCAAGTCCCCACGTTCGGGGCCCGCCTGCTCGATGAGCGCACGGGCTTTGGCCCGGTTGGCGGGTTTGTCTTCCCAGGCGACATCGATCTGGACCAGGTGCGCACGCATGAATGAACGCTCGCCGCCCCCGCGCGGATGGTATCCGCCGGGAGATCGGGCCCGAGCGGCTCGAATGTGCAACCGAGCGGGCGAACTCCCCAACAATGCCGATGGCCGGCATCGATCGGCCGTCGGCCGCCACGTCGCGGCCCGTTTTTCCCGGAGTTTGCTGGTGTGAACGCGGCGGGCGGCCCTTCAGCCGTCCACGCCCACGCCCCCTCGTGCGGGCAATCGCCGGGCGTCCGCGGCGTTGGTCCGGAGGTCGGCGGCGAAGACGATACAGACGGTTGATCGGCGTTGGGGGGGTGGGGGGCGGGGCGGGAATCGTGGGTACAGTGCCAGGGGGATTCAGCGATGCTGCTCATGACGATCGGGCCGGAATCTGGGTCTATGGCGGGCGGGAGCGGGCGCTCATCCAGCGCGGGGACGCCGCGCGTGCACCTGGCCAGCCGCTCGCCCCGTCGGCGTGAACTGCTGACGGGCGCGGGCATCGAGCACGACGCCGGGCACCCAGGGTTGGACGACGCCCAGCTTGCGCCCAGCAGCGTGCAGCCGTGCGAGTGGGTCGAGGCGCTGGCGTATCTCAAGGCCCGCAGCGCTTTGACGCGCGGCGGGGTTCGCGCGCCGGTCGTCCTCGGGGCCGACACCATCGTCGTCAAGAACGGGACGATCATCAGCGCTCCGTCCGACGCCGCCGACGCGCGGCGCATTCTCATGCTGCTGCGCGACGGGTCGCACGAGGTGTTGACGGGCGTCGCCTTGCTGGATGTTCGCACGGGTCGGCGCCGGCTGTTCAACGAACGCGCCAGCGTCACCGTCGGGTGGATTGATGACGCGACCATCGATCAGTACGTGGCGTCGAACGGGTGGGTCGGCAAGGCCGGCGGGTACAACCTGAGCGAGCGCGTCAGCGACGGGTGGCCCATCTCCTTCTCGGGCGATCCCGGCACGATCATGGGCCTGCCGATCGAGGCGCTCAAGCGTCACCTGGCCGAGTTCGCCGCGGCCTGAGGGCGCTGCGGCGAAACGCGGCCTTCGCGATATCATGCCCGCGATGAGCCTGCTGGCCTCGGCGATGCTGTCCGCCTGGCTGGTCGTCCCGCTGGCCGGGGCGACGATGCTGGCCATCGCTATCCACATCGTGGGGCTGCAGTCGCCGTCGGTCCCGCCCAGGCGGCGCCGGATCCGCACGGCCAACGGGCTGATCATGCTCGTGCTCACGGCGCTGCTCGCGTATGCCCTGGGCGTCGAGCCCGAGCCGGTGACGGGCGTCGCTTCGCAGAGCGGGCGCTCGTTCCTCATGCTGTGGCTCATCATCTTGACACTGCTGGCGATGGTCATGCTGCTGGCCGCGCTCGACATGGCTCACACGGTGCTGCTGGGCGTGGCGGATCGGCGGGCGCTGCGGCGGACGGTGCGCGTCGCGCCGCCCGCGCCCGCGCCGAGCCCGGCGGAGGGCCCGCGCGGTGGCTGAACCGGCCCGCGGCCCGATCCCGCTGTGGGCGGGGCGACTGGTCGAGCCGGTCTACGCCGCCGCCATCGATCGGCGCAACCGCCGCTTCGACGCGGGGCGCGGCGTGACACGCCTGGACGTGCCCGTCATCAGCGTCGGCAATCTCTCCGTCGGCGGCACGGGCAAGACGCCGATGGTCATGCACGTGCTCGGGCTCCTGCTCCGGGCCGGGCGACGCCCGTGCGTCGCGATGCGCGGCTATCAGCGCGGCCGCCCGACCGACGGGCGACTGCCCGACGAGACCGACAGCTACCGCCGCCGCTTCCCCGATGTCCCCATCGTCGCCCAGCCGGATCGCCTCGCCGGGCTGCGCGCGCTCATGCAGGCGGCGGGCGTCGACGCGCCCGACTGCGTCGTGCTCGACGACGGCTTCCAGCACCGGCGGCTGGCCCGCGACGCCGACCTGGTGCTCATCGACGCGACGCGCCCGCCCTCGGCCGATCGCCTGCTTCCCGCGGGGTGGCTGCGCGAGCCGATCCGCAGCCTGGCGCGGGCGACGAGCGTGATCGTGACGCACGCGCAGTGTGCCAAGCCGGAGGATCTGGCGAGCATCGACGCCGCGGTGCGGGCGCAGCGCCCCGACGGGCGCGGCGTGGACGCCGTCACGCGGCACGTGTGGACGGGCCTGCTTGCCGGCGCTCCGGGCGTGGACGAAACGCCGACGCCGCTCGACGTGCTGGCCGGGGCCCGGGTGCTCGGGTGCTGCGCGATCGGCAACCCCGGGGCGTTCCTGCACTCGCTCCGGGCCACGGTGGGGCCGGGTGGTGGGGGAGTGGTCGAGGCGATGACGCTGCCCGACCACGACCCGTATGCGCCGGCGACGCTCGATCGGCTCATCGCGCGGGCCCGGGCCGCGAAGGCCGACGCCATCGTCGTCACCGACAAGGACTGGTCCAAACTCCGGCACGTGCCGGCGGACCGGTGGCCCTGCCCGGTGTGGCGGCCGGTGCTGGAACTCGTGTTTGACCGCGGGGCCGACGCGTTGGAGGCCGACATCGCCCGAGCGCTCGCCGCTCGCCCGAGGCTTGGTTGTTAGGTTTGGGTTCCTAGACTTGGCGGCATGAGTCAACTGCTCGACCGGCTCTCGGCGTGGCGGCCTTTCTCGGCCCTGGTCGTGGGCGACCTGATGCTCGATCAGCTCGTCTACGGGAACGCCGATCGCCTCGCCCCCGATTCCCCTGTCCCCATCCTGCACGCCCAGCGCACCGAGGACCGCCCGGGCGGGGCGGCCAACGTCTGCCTGGACCTGGTGGCGATGCGCGGGCGGGTGACGGCGCTCGGGGTCGTCGGCGATGATCGCGAGGCGGACCTGCTGCGCTCGGCCCTTGCCGCGTCGCGCGTCCATGCGGACGCGCTGGTGGTTGACCCGGCCCGCCCGACGACGGTGAAGCGGTCGCTGATCGGTCTGGCCCAGCATCGGCACCCGCAGAAGATGTTCCGGGTCGATTACGAATCGCGCGAGCCGCTGCCCAGCCGCGTGGAGGAAGACCTGATCGCGCGGTACCGCGCGGCCTTGGCGGATGCGGACGTGGTCTGCCTGGAGGATTACAACAAGGGCGTGTGCACGCCGCGGGTCTGCCGCGCGGTGATCGACTCGGCCCGGGCTGCGGACGTGCCGGTGCTGGTCGACCCGGCGGCGATCGAGGACTATTCCAAGTACCGCGGCGCGACGGTC
The DNA here is from genome assembly GCA_964615765.1 of uncultured Phycisphaeraceae bacterium. Lineage (GTDB taxonomy): Bacteria > Planctomycetota > Phycisphaerae > Phycisphaerales > UBA1924 > CAZTQN01. The sequence continues at coordinate 23,877 of CAZTQN010000021.1, read as the reverse complement.
ATCACGCCCAACCGGAGCGAGGCGGCCCTGGCCTCGGGCATGGACATTCCCGACGACGCCCCCCCGGCGGCGCACGCGCCGGTGGCGGCGGCGCTGATGGAGCGCCTCGACCTGGATGCCGCGGTCATCACGCTCGACCGGCACGGGGCCCTGCTGCTGGAGCGTCACGGCACGGCGCAGGTGATGCCCACGGTGGCGCGGCAGGTGTACGACGTGACCGGCGCGGGCGACATGGTCCTCGCCGCCCTCGCCGCGGCCCGCGCCAACGGGATCACCTGGCCCGACGCCGTCCGCTTCGCCAACGCCGCGGCGGGGCTGGAAGTGGAAGTCTTCGGCGTGGTGCCGATGCCCATCGAGCGCATCCACCGCGAGTGCATGCTGCGCGAGGGGGGCGTCGCCGGGCGCCAGGGCAAACTGCGCACGCTCGAGCAACTTCTGGTCGAAGTCGCCGCGGTGCGGAACGACGGCAAGCGCGTCGTGTTCACCAACGGGTGCTTCGACGTGCTGCACAGCGGGCACCTGTCGCTGCTGCGTCGGGCGGCGTCGGAGGGGGACTTCCTGGTCGTCGCCGTCAACACCGACGAGTCAGTGCGCCGCCTTAAGGGCCGCAAGGACCCGACGCGCCCTGTGAACGGGGAGATCGACCGGGCCGAGCTGCTGGGCGGGCTGGAGTGCGTGGACGCGGTCGTGCTGTTCGAGGACGACACGCCGGAGCGCCTGATCCGGGCCGTCAAGCCGGACGTGCTGGTCAAGGGGGCCGAGTATCGCGTCGATCAGGTGCCGGGTGCCGCGTTCGTGCAGGAAAGCGGCGGGCGGGTCGTGCTGCTGGAGATGGTCGAGGGCAAGAGCACGACGGGCATCCTGTCACGGGCTCGTGGCGGATAAGCCGTCCGGCGTCTCAAGGTTGTGTCATCCCGGAACCCGGGCCCCGCCCGCGTCCGATCGTGCGGGCATGATCGCCTTCTCGCCCGCGACGATCGGCCTGGCGCCGGCGCCGTCTGTTGATCCTGCCGGGGTCGCCCCCGCACGCCCCCGCGCCGCCCGCTTCGTCCGCCCGCCCAGCCCCGGCGTGCACGTCGCGATCCTGTGGCCGGAGTATCTCGACGCCATCCTGGAAGGGCGGAAGACGATCGAGTGCCGCCTGAGCGTCAACCGCGTGGCCCCGTTCGGCGTGATCCGCGTGGGCGATGTGATCTATTTCCGCCAGCGCGCCGGGCACGTCCGGGCCAAGGCGATCGCGGACGGGGTGGAACTGGTCGAGGGGCTCACGCCCCGCGCGGTGCGCGCGATTCGCGCGACGCACAACGACCGCATCCTCGGCTCGCCCACGTTCTGGCGGCGCAAGCGGGCCAGCCGCTACGCGACGCTGATCCATCTGCGCGACGTCGCGCACGCCGACGAAGGCCCGGCGTGCGGCCCGTCGTACGGTCGGTCGTGGTTTGTCATCCGTCCGCACCGTCCCGGTCGCACGGCCCACTGACGCCTAGCGCGTCAGGCGGTTGGTCAGCCCGCGCAGCGGCCCGGCGACCAGCAGGGCCGTCGGCGTCGCGACCACCATCGAGATCGCCCACGAGCGCAGCCACCGGGCCACCAAGCGCCCGTCCATCGGTGCGTTGACCAGCGTCATGACCAGCGACATGACCATCGACATCACCAGGGCCATCAGCACGATGAACACCACGGGCGCGAACTTGCGTGGCAGCACGGCGTCACCCTCGCACGGAATCTTGATCGCCTGAAAAAGCACAGCCCCGGAGCCGACGCCCCGGGGCTGACTGATGATTCTTCGTTCGCCGAGGCACGCGCCTTACCGACGCGGCTGCAGGCTGCGGACGGCGACGAGTTCGAACTCGACCGTCAGCGGGACGCCCGACGGGCGGCCGGCCGGGAGCATCGGGTTGGCCCGATTGAACTCCTTCGGCACGCGGATCTTCCGCTTCCCGCCGACCTTCATGCCTTCCAGGCCCATGGCCACCGGCGGCTCGCCCGGGAACCAGATGTACCACTTGCCCGGCTCGGTCTTCTCGATCTCCTTGCCGTCGGCGTCGGTGATGACGTGGTTGGTGACGGCGACGCACTGCCCGGTGGCCGCTTCGCCTTCGCCGACCTTGATGTCCTCGACCGTGACGGCGTCGATCAGCTTGATCACGAAGACCAGGTCGCTGTTGGCGGGGATCTCGGGGCTGGGGGAGCGCTCGCCGTACGCGAGGGCCGCGGGGATGATCAGACGGCGGACGCCGCCGACCTTCATGCCGGGCACGCCCTTCTGCCAGCCGGGGATGACGTTGGCGAGGGGGAACGCGACGGGCTCGCCACGTTCGAAGGAGGAGTCGAAGACCTTGGTGGGGTCGGCCTTGAGCGTGCCGTGGTAGTGGGCGACGACGGACGCGCCGTCCTTGACTTCGGGCCCTTCGCCGATGGTGATGTCTTCCAGCACCAGGCCGCCTTCGAGCTCGGTCTTCTTGACGACCGGGCCATCCGGCACCGGCACGCCCTGCGGGGCGGCGGGCTCGGCGGGGGTAGCCGCGGCGGGGGTGCCGGGGGTCTGAGCGGCGGCGGCGGGCTGCTCGGCCTTCTTCTCGCCCTCGCCACTGGGTTCGGCGAGCACCGTCATCGGGCCCGCCAGCCCCGCCGCGAGCGCCAGGGCCAGAACAGTCTTCATGCGCATGGGATCGACCTTTCGTGTGTGTGCAAAATTGAGCCGTGAGGATAGCGCACTCAGCATCTGCTCGTCGGGTTCTTGTATCCGGAAACCCGGAACGAAAAAGCCCCCGGTCGGAGTGACCGGGGGCCTGACAGATCCTGAGAGCGTGACCCGCTTTACGGGCAGCCGGCGCCCGGGGGCGTCACGGGGGCGGTGCGCCCTTCGACGAAGCCCGGCGAGCCGAACATCCCGCGGTTGAACAGGCCGGTCGGACGGTTGTTCCCGTCGACGGCGGTGTTGATCACGCTGGTGACGCCGCCGTCGAACCCGGTCAGCGACGCGGCCCAGTTCAGGCCCGAGTCGTTGGAGAGTTCGTCGTAGGAGCCGGGCAGGGTGTAGATGCTCCAGAAGGTCGTCACGCCGGCCGCGGCGTCACCGGGCCAGCCGAAGGGCGGCAGGGCGATCGCCGAGGGGGTGTCGTCGTCGTCGAAGTTGGCCACGTCAGCGACGATCCCATCCGCCTTCACAAGCCGCAGAACCTCGTTGAAGAACGAGGGCCCGTCGGCCAGACGGTCCAGCCCGAACACGCCCGTGTTGGAGTACCAGTCGCTCGCGACGATGACCGGGTACCCGCAGCCCCAGGCGGCCCGGAACTCGGCGGTGAAGTCGCGACCGGTGAGGTCGATCAGGCCCGGCTGGTTGGTGCCGGTCGGGATGAAGGTGTCGCCGCCGATGATGACCGCGGCGGTGTTGGGCGGGAGGATCGTGCCGGCCGGGAAGGGCTGCGTGCGGCCGTCCTCGTCCTGCAGGTACCACCCGCTGATGTCGATCGGCTGGGCGGTGGTGTTGAAGATCTCGACGAACTCGTCACGCCCGCCGGCGACGGTCTGGCCCGTCGGCGGGGTCGGGTTGGAGCCGGGGTAGATCGAGTTGGTCGAGCCAGCGATCTCGGTGATGATCACGTCGCCCGTCGGACGCTGCTCGGTGGTAGGCACGAAGCCGGGGGAGCCGAAGTCCTCGCCCGTGTTCGTGAAGCCGAAGGGGAGGGGGCTGAGCACCGTGCTCTGCCGCGCGCCGTTCAGCCCGCCGATCGAGAGGGCCCAGTTCGTGCCGGGGTTGTTGCCGGTGACGCTGAAGTTGCCCGTGCCGGGGCGGAGATAGAACGAGGAGTGCGAGTCGGACCCGGGCCAGTTGGCGAGGGGTTCGCCGTTGGAGTTGGCGTTGGAGTAGTTGGCGACGTCGATGATGAACCCGCGGTTCTGGACCCAGTCGATGCAGCCGGCGAAGTAGAGCGTGAGGTAGTCGAAGATGTCCTGCACCGTCACGCCGCCCGAGCCGTTGATGTTGGCGTTGGGCGAGCCGGCGAAGTACGCCGTGAGGTAGTCGAAGATGTCCTGGACGGAGACGACGTTGTCGTTGTTGAAGTCGGCGCGGCAGAGGGGACGCAGGCGCGTCGGGTGCGGGCCGGAGGTCGAGCCGACGGTGGCGTCGACCGCGGCGTCGTTGATGACGGCGCCGCGGGTGAGGGTGAGCACTTCAGCGGCCGGGGTCGCGTTGGTCGCGCGAGCGCCCCAGCGGCCCAGCGGGATCCAGCGGATCGGGGCCCCGCCCGGGGTCGTGGCGCCCCAGGAGGCTTCGTAGATCGCGCGGATCTCGTCCGCGGTGTAGTTCACGCCGCCCGCGGAGCTCAGCGTCGCGGGGAGCTGGGCCAGCACGGCGATCTCGCCGGCCTGGAGGATGGTGCCGGCGGGCACCGGGAGGGTGTACCCGTCGCCGCCCGTCTCAAGGTCGAGCAGGCGGTAGCCGGAGATGTCCACCGGGGTCGCGGAGATGTTCTGGATTTCGACCCACTCGAACCCGCCGCCGGTCACGCTGGTGAACGGATCGACAAGGATCTCGGTGATGATGACGCGGCCCTGGTCCTCGGCCCCGTCGATGATGCCGTTGTTGTTGGTGTCGAGCGTCCCGCCGACGCCGTTGGTGCCGCCGGCGAGGTTGATGTCGACGAAGTCCAGAACATTGTTCATGTTCCGGTCCGTGCGCTCGCGGTCGTCGAGGATGTCGCAGGTGTCGGGCACGCCGTTGCCGTTGAGGTCCGGCTCGCAGGCGTCGGGGATGAGGTTGGCGTTGCAGTCGGCCGCGGTCGCGCTGGCGCCGCAGGTTTCCGAGACATCATCGATCCCGTTGTTGTTGCAGTCGCTGGTGGCGGGGATGACCTGGTTGACGATCCCGGGCGAGGCCTGGTTGCCGTCGTCGGCGAGCACGTCGATCAGGGCGCCGGTGGTCGGGTTGTTGAACACCGTGCGGAACGAGACCAGGCGGGCCGGGTCGGCGCTGGCGAGGATCCACGAGCACGCGCGGTCGTTGTCGACCTCGTTGAGGAACTGCGGACGCAGCACCAGCGACTGGCCGGCCGTCACCGGCGGGAAGCCGGGGCCGCCGTAGGCGACGATGTCGACCACGTCGCCGTCGGCGTCGACGATGAAGGGGACTTCGTTGAAGGGCGTCGGGGTGTTGGCGATGGTGATGTTGCCGGGGACGATGAGCACGTTCAGGGCGCTGGGCGAGCCGGCGACGCGGCCCCAGCAGGTGTTGAACGAGTTCAGCGTCCAGATCGCCGTCGTCGGGAGGTACTGGCCGGCGTTCGCCGGATCGTTCGGGCGCAGGCCGAGCTGCGCGCCGATCACCGCGAGCGCCTGGCGCGGCCCGAGGATGGTGCCGGGCGGGAACGGCTCGCTCGCCGTCGGATCCTCGTCGTCCAGCCGCCAGCCGCTGATGTCGATCGGCTCGTTGGTGGTGTTGAAGATCTCGACGAACTCAAGGTTGTCGCCGGCGCCGGCGCCGGTGTCGTTCGGGTTGGCGAAGATTTCGGTGATGATCACCTTCCCGCGGTTGGCGGGGTCAGCCAGGGCGATGGAGCCGAGCCCCACCACGCCAGCCGCGGCGATCATCGCCGCGCACGTCTTCAGTCGCATGATCCTGTCTCCTTCTGAGCCGAGTACTGCATCCGGTCACACACACGCCGGCCCCGGCTTGCGCGCTCGCGCACCGGGGGCGACAACAACGACGACCTGTCCCCATGCCCCCGACCGAGCCCCCGCCCCCGAAGCGGGCCGCCGTGCCCGCACGCCGATCAAACGCCCAGCGGGCAGGCAATCACCGGCCGAGCGGGCGCTCGATCACCCACTGCACCGCGTTCCTGTTGTCAACGCGAATGGTGCGCTGCACGACGCCGGGGTGGAGTCGCAGCCCATCGATGATGTTGGTGCGCACGTCCGTCGCCGCCAAAGTTCGACTGTTCAGGTAGGCCTCGACCAAGGCGGGACCCCGCTTGACAAAGGCCGCGTGCCCGTCGAGGAAGGACATCTGGACCCCGCTGTCGCCGTGATTGTTCTGCTGCTCTGGCCAGTTGTTCAGCGTCTCGCGACGTCCGTCGCGATGGTCCTGATCCGAATCCAGCGTCAGCAGAACGCGCGACGGGAGATCGACGTTTCGGTTGGTCTTGAGAATCGAGCGGTCGCCCGCTCGCGGTTCGGGGTTCTCGTCAGCGCTGGGGTCGGTGGTGGCGCCTTCGATCACCCAGGCCGGGTCACCCGGCTTCAGGGCGCGCTGCTGGTAGTGGCTCGAGAATCCCCAACTCGAGTCGTACCAGCCGTCGGGATACACCGACCGGAAGTCGCCTTCCACGCTGCTCATCCACGACCACACCTCGAAGCTGTGCCCGCCGCGCGAGAAGTCGGGATAGCTGATCGTGCCGACGTTGTCCAAGCCGTTGTCGGCGGAGTCGATCAAGTGGACGAAAACGTCGTAGCCGTACTTGTTGCGTGGATCGTTGCCGAAAAGGACGGCCTTGGAGTCGACGCGGTTCTTGGTGCTCGGGCAGATCGCGAGCGCCGGAGTCTCGATCCACGGGCTGAGATAGGCGAGGTCGTCGTCGCCGCCGCTGGACGTGGGAATGTACGCGCCGTTTTTATGCGTCTCGGCGTACATCACTGCCGCCAGCGCGATCATCCGCTGGCCCGACAGGCACTTGATCCGCCGCGCCGATTCCCGGGCGCTGCCCAAGGACGGCAGCAGGATCCCGATCAGCAGCGCGATGATCGCGATGACGACGAGAAGTTCGATAAGCGTGAACCCCGGGCGACGTGGCACGGCGAACTCCTAAGAATCGTTGGGGCCGAGCGAGTTGGTCGCTCGGCCGGGACTGAAATGTTCAGGCGGTCTGCTCGGTCAACGCTCACAAGACCGCTGCGACTCTGACCATTTCAGAATAGCGGCGAGATTTGCGTTGGCATCTGCGCTGGTGTGAAGATTGCGTTCAGAATCGGGCGGCGAACCGATGTTCACCACCGTGAACGCCCTCAGGTGGTGCAGATTGTTAAGATATTCTCAAGATCGTGCATACTCGACAATCCGACCTCCGTCCGTGCGAACAATGTTCAGATTGTGTCATGACGCCGGCTCTGTAACCAGCGGACGGCGCGTGGGAACCCCGGCGGGCGGGCGCTCCGTCCGGTGCGGCTAGGTCCGTTGACCGGCGCGCTGGACCACCCGCGCGGCATGCCCGCAACGGCGCACACCCTCATACCTCTTCAAAGGACCGATCGGCTCAGCGCATGATCCACGTGCGCTCGGCCAGCGGCAGCGTCGTCTCCCGCGTCGGGTCAATCCGACCGGGCGTCTGATACGCCAGGCGCACCGTCTTGCGGACCACGTACCGGGCCTTGCCGCTGGGGGCGATGACCGACTTGGACTCGCCGCTCAACCCGCCGGCGTAGATGACGATCTCGGTCGGGTCGAGGTCCTTCAGCGGCCAGATAACCACGCCGCGCTTGGCGTGCTGCGGGCCCTGCAGGATGTCCCCGATGATCTGCACCTGGTCCTGGGTGAACTGGTCGCCGGTGGATTCGAGGATCTTGGTGGTGACGGCGGCCGGCACGTCGCGCCCGGACCGCATCACGTTCCCCTCCCCGTCCGACAGGTCGAACTGCGGCGCAAAGAAGACGTCCTGCCCGGAGGTGTTGGTGACCTCGTAGGTCATCCACACAAACGGCCGGCGCCCGACCTGCGGCACGTCGACCGTCGTCACGCGGAGCTGACCCGGATCGAACTGGAGTTCCCAGCGCTGGGGGACGACGTCCGGCTCGGGGGCCATGCCCATCATCGAGACGACGGCGCCCGTCAGGCCCAGGGCCATGCCGGCCGAGAGCGTCATGCTCAGCCACCGCCGAGCCCGGCCGCGGGGGGTGGGGGGGGTAGAGGGGGTGGTGTGGGAGCGGTCATTCATGCCGCCCTTACAAGGGGTGCCGATACACTCGCAGGCGGCGGCCCGGTCGGCCGCTGCGCCGGCGCTGCCGGTGACGGGTTCGCTGCTCGGCTGATCGATTCGCTGCATGCCCATCTCCGAGACCAAGAGTTTAATTGGGGGGGGTGTGAAGGGGCCAAGTCTATCACCCGCCCGCCGCGTGTCACAAGCCCGGCGGCGCCCGTCCTGACCGACCGACCGCACCGCCGCTCAGGCGACCGATTTCACCGCACCGCTCCTCCGCCCGTCAATCCCACCATGCCCGCGCGACCCACCGCCGACAGCAACGCTTCGGGCCAAACGCCCGAGCCGTCGCGCGCGTGCACGCCGGTGCTGGTCGGGCCCGAGATGCGGTTGGCCGCGGCGTCCCGGCTGGTCGGCGACCACGCCGATGATCCGCTCGACGCCGGACGCCGGTTCCTTGAGTCGGCCCAGACGCTGCGGATCGATCTCTCGGCGATGGTCGCCGTGCTCGACCCCACGGGCGTCAACGTTCTCGAGGTTGCCTTGGGCATCATCGGCGCGGGGCGAACGGCGATGGTGTTCGTCTCCGGCCCGGCCCGGCGGCACGCGGCCTGGTTCGCCGCCGGCCTGTCCCGGGCCGCCCCCGCGACGGCCCAAGACCACGCCCGCCGCGTGGCCTGTGTCGAACACCTGTGCCACCTGCTCGCAACGCGCACGCCGGGCGAGGTGGTGCTCGCGCAGGCGCTGCTGGAGCCCGAGCAGCGCGAGCACGCCGCGGCTCTCCGCGATTCCGGGTTCCAGCAGCTGGGCGACTTGGCGTACATGCGGCGTCCGCTGCGTGCGCCGACGGCCCCGCCGCCCGCCGCCCCCGACCTTGGCCCGACCTCGCCCACCGGCCCCTTACGGGTGGAGGCTTACGACGCGCTGGCCGCCCGGCTGGGCGCCGACGCGGCCCAGGACGCGCTCGCCGAGGCGCTGGAACGCAGCTACATCGAGACCCGCGACTGCCCGGAGCTCTGCGGCCTGCGGGCCGTGCAGGACGTGCTCAAGTCGCACCGCTCCGTCGGCGTCTATGACCCCCGGAGTTGGTGGGTGCTGCTGGAAGGCGACGAGCCACGCGGCTGCATGCTCTTCTCCCGCTGCCCGGAGCAGGACTCGGTCGAGTTGGTGTACATGGGCCTGGATCCGGGGGTGCGTGGGCGCGGGATCGGCAAAGCCCTGTTGGCGTGGGGGTTGGAGCAAGTGGCCCACCTGGGCTTCCGGGCTGGGCTTGGGAGTGTGCCCGGTCCGGACCGGCTGCGCGGGGGTTCGCTCCGGGAAGACGCGGAGCCGTTTGCGGGGAGCGGCGGGGTGACGTGCGCGGTGGACACGCGCAACCCGGCGGCGGTGCGGCTGTACCGGCGACTGGGTTTCCAGCGGTTCGCCACGCGGTTGCCGCTGGTGCGGCGCGTGAGTGTGCAGGAAGCGTAAAGGTTGTCCACAGATCGTCCGCAGGGCGGGCGACACGGTGCGTAAGTTATTTTGGCCCTGTTTTTCCGGGGATCGGACGCGGGTCAGTGGGTGTGGACCGGATTTTCCTGCGCGTCCGCCATTGAGCCTGCCGAACCGCGTCGCTACGCTGTTTGGGCAGTTCAGGACGAACTTCGGCTTGCGGGTTCTTGAGCCGTTCTTGGGCGATTTAGGAGTGAAAAACTCCGATTTCGACCCGAACGTGCGGGGAGGCCGGCAGTCATTGGCGACGGACCGGAGGTGCCGGCGGGTTCCCGTCGGCGAATCGTGGGTGGGCCGCGCAGGCGGCTACCAAAGTCCAATGAACCGGAGAGGTGTGACGGTGAAACCGTGTCACGCCGGAGACGTCCCTTGCGCACCCGAATCGTCTTGGCCGTTCGAAGTGGATCGAGGTGTGACCGTCCCGGAGGAGGACGCGCAACCGACGGGTTCGAGCCTCGGGCGGGGCGTTCCGGGCGGGGTCGGGGGTGAGCGTCGCGGCGGGGCGATGGTCTTGACGCGCCCGGGCGTGGACTCGGGTGTGAGCGATCGGCTGGCCCCGGACGGGGACGACGGCCCGCGGACCAAGGCGGTCCGCATGGCGCGGCGTGCCCCGGACCACGCGGCCCGGATCGCCGAACGCCTCATCTCCACCGTCGGGCGCGACCGCTTCGACCGGTGGATCGGCTCGGCGAGCGAGATCCGTCTCAGCGAAGGACACCTGGATGTCACGGTGACCAGCCGCTCGACCGGGTCGCTGCTGCAGAAGCGGTTTGGTGATGTGCTGCGGAGCGCGGCTCGGGAAGAGCTCGGGCACGATGTGCAGATCCGTGTGCACGTCGACAGCAAGCGCGGCGAGGCGGGCGGGCCGGAGACGGCGGGCGGCACGCACACGGGCGATGATGCGGGCGGTGTGAACGCAGTTCCTGGGTCGGGCACTGTTGGCTCGGGCGCGATCGCCGGGCGCCGGCTGGCGGCGGCGAGCGAGCCGGTGACGCGGCGGGCGACCGATCGCTCCGTGCCCGGCGGGGAGCGGTACCGGCTGGAGTCGTTTGTCGTCGGCGCGTCGAACCGGCTGGCGTACGGGGCCGCCGTGCAGATGGCCGAGGGGCTGGACGATCTGCTCGGGCAGGGCGGCGGGGCGATGAGCGGGGGCGGGCGCGACGGGGCCGGGTGTCGCCGGCTGTTCGTGCACGGGCCGTGCGGCGTCGGCAAGTCCCACTTGCTGCACGGGCTGGCCATCCGCTTCAAGGAGCGGCACCCGGGCATGCACGTCCGCGTGACCAGCGGCGAGCAGTTCGTCAACGAGTTTCTGCAGGCGCTCCGTGCGGGGACGACGGGCGGGGTGAGCGGGCCGGAGCGATTCCGGCGCGCGTACCGCAAGCTTGACCTCTTGTGCATCGACGACGTGCACTTCCTGGCCAGCAAGCAGCAGACGCAGCAGGAACTGCTGCACACCTTCGACGACCTGGAGAAGGCCGGGGCGCGGATCGCGCTGGTGAGCGACGTGCACCCGCACGAACTGGGGAAGTTCTCGCCGGCGCTGGTGTCGCGGTTCGTGTCGGGGATGGTCGCGGGACTTGGCGCGCCGGACGCGGAGCTGCGGTCGCGGATCATCCGGACGCAGGCCGCGCTGCGCGGGCTGAGCCTGGACGAGCGGGCCCTGCAGGCGCTGCTGGAGCGGACCTCGGCCTTGCCGGGCGGGCCGGCGTGCTCGATCCGGGACATTGAAGGATTGATGACGCGGCTGGAAGCGGTGCAGCGGCTGTGGCCCGGGCAGGGGAGCGGAGCCGCGCATCATCATGCCGGCGGGCGGAGCGACGGCTTTGCCGGTGCCAACGGCGCGCCGCCTTACGAGGGCGGGCGCATCACCGCGGCGGTCGTGGCCCAGGCGCTCGAGACGCAGCCGGGCGGGGTCGAGTCGGGCGGCGACGTTCGCCCGGTCCGCGTCGACACCATCATCCAGCGGACGTGCGAGGTCCTGGGCGTTGAGCAGGCCGACCTGAGCGGCAAGACGCGGCACAAACGCGTCGTGCTGGCCCGGGCGATCATCACGCACCTGGCCCGCGAACTGACGACGCTGAGCTATCCCGAGATCGCGCGGGCGATCGGGCGGCCGAACCACTCGACGGTGATCACGGCTCATCAGCGGCTCAGCAAGCAGATCGCCGCCGACGCGCCGCTGGAGTTCGCGCCGGTGGGCGAGGCGGCGACGGTTGGCGCGGTGGTGCGTGTGCTGACGCAGGCGATGCGGAGCGGGCGCCGGGCGGGGTGAGGGGCCCGGACTTGGACGCGGGCGCGATCGCACGGCGCGTGTCCGGATGCGCCGCAGCGCGCCGATAATGCGGGCATGCCCACCCAGCCGCACGAGCCGCACGAGATCCCGCTGTCGCGCCCGGACATCACCGATGTGGAGATCGACCTGGTGGTGCAGTCGCTGCGATCGGGGCGGCTGTCGATCGGGCCGATGGTCGAGCAGTTTGAGAAACTGGTCGCGAACCGGTGCGATCGGCGGTACGGGGTGGCGGTGAACTCGGGGACGTCGGGGCTGCACCTGTCGCTGCTCGCGCTCGGGATCAAGCCGGGCGACGAGGTGATCACCACGCCGTTCAGTTTCATCGCCAGCAGCAACGTGATCCTGATGGTCGGCGCCAAGCCGGTGTTCGTGGACATCTGCCCGAAGACGCTGAACATGGACCCGAAGAAGATCGAGAGCGCGATCACTTCGCGGACGCGGGCGATCCTGGGCGTCGAGACGTTCGCCAACCCGGCGTACATGGACGAGTACGAGTCGATCGCCAAGCGGCACGAGATCCCGCTGATCGAGGACTGCTGCGAGGCGCTGGGATCGTCGCACCGCGGGCGGAAGGCGGGGGCGTTCGGGCGGATCGGCGTGTTCGCGTTCTATCCGAACAAGCAGATCACCACGGGCGAGGGCGGGGTGATCGTGACCGACGACAAGCGGCTGGCGGACCTGTGCCGCTCGATGCGAAACCAGGGGCGCGGGATCCCTGGGGCCGAGGTGCGGGGCGCGGAGGCGGGGGGAGGCGCGCACGGGGCGACGCCCGGGACGGCGTGGCTCAGTCACGAGCGGCTGGGGTACAACTACCGGCTTGCGGAGATGAACGCCGCGCTGGGTGTCGGGCAGATGCGACGGCTGGACGAGATCCTCGCCAAGCGCGAGCACGTCGCCAAGGCGTACATGGAGCGTCTGCTCGACCTGCACAGCCCGGATCTCATCTTGCCCACGGTGCTCGAGGACAGCCACATGAGCTGGTTCGTCTTCGTCGTGCGCCTGGCGGCGAGCTACACGCGGGAAGAGCGGGACCGGGTCATCGCGGGCCTGCTGCGGCATGACATCGGGGCGAAGGACTACTTCCCGTGCATCCACCTGCAGCCGTTCTACCGCGAGCTCGGCTTCAAGCCGGGCGACTTCCCCATCGCGGAGAGCGTGAGCTCGCGGACGATCGCGCTGCCGTTTTACAGCGACCTGAGCGACGATGATGTCGACATTGTCGTGCGGACCTTGGGGCTGATGATCGAGCGGGAGAACCTGAGCCGGAGCCGATAACGCCGGGCCGGCGGGGCGGGAGCCGGTCGCGAAGCGCCGCCCGTTCAGGTTAACTGTCGTCGGGCCGATGAACCGGCGTGGGTACGCCACGCTCGAATCACGGCACGCCGACCGGGCGGATGGCCCGCGGTTTCACGCTGATCGAGCTGATTGTCGTCATCGTCGTGCTGGCGATCCTGTCCGGCGTCGCGGTCACGCAGTACACGGATTACAGCACGCGAGCGCGGATCTCGGCGTTGATGCGTGACCTGGCCGCGATCAAGTATTCCGCACGCAACTACACGATGTCGCATGTTGGATCGCTGTCCGGGGTCGTGGAACTGGAGTCGAACGCGGCGTTCCTGACGGTCGTCGGCGATTTGCCGATGGACGCGTCGACGTTGGCGCGGAGCGGTTACGCGTTTCAGCAGCCGCGGCTGTACCCGCAATCCGGCGAGCGCGTGTTGTTTCAGGTCACGGTCGTGCGTCCGGAGGGCGCCGGTGAGCAGAGCGATCCGGTGATGTTGGCCCTCGACCGGCATCTCGATGACGGCTCGCCCAGCGGGGGCGCGATCGAGTTTGATGAACCGGAAGGTCCGATCGAGAAGTGGGCTGTGCAGGCGCTTACGCGATGAAACACTTCGAGTGGTACAGCGGCGTTGAGGATCGTTCGGGCGGGCTCCATCGGCCGCGGGCTCGCGCGTTCACGCTCATCGAACTGATCGTGGTCATCGTCATGCTGGCGATCCTGTCCGGCGTGGCGGTCACGAAGTACACGGATTACAGCGAGCGGGCCCGGGTGTCGGCGATCCTGCGGACGATCGACGTGATCAAGTCGGCCGGGCGGAACTACGCGATGCTGCACGGGGAAGGGATCGTCGCGCCGTACTACCTGCACACCAACGCGACGTTCTTGAGCATGGCGGACGGGATGGTGTTCGACGATTCCCGCGTGGAGGAGTTGGGGTATTTCACGCCCCCGCCCTACTTGGCGCACGCGTCGTTCAACGGGCAGAAGGCGCTGGTGTTCTCGGTGGGGCGTCCGCTCGGGGCGGCGGGGGACGCGGACCCGGTGATGCTGCAGGTGGACAAGAAGATCGACGACGGGAACTCATCGACCGGCAACTTCAGTTATAGCGGGGACAACACGTGGTACGGGTGGGCGTACGTGCGGTGAACAGGCGCGTCCGATAGCTCTTCGCAGTGGTGCGGGTTTGGGACGGTGAACGCGGTTTCGTGTCGAGAATCCCCCATGATTGGGCGTCCGGCGTTCGATTTATTGGGTGATGTGGCGTGGTGGCTGGTTCAACCGGCGGGACGGGTGGTCACGATGCGCGCGGACGCGGTCGGCTGATTCTGCGCGCACTCGCCGCGCGTTCACGCTTATCGAGTTGATCGTGGTCATCGTCGTGCTGGCGGTGTTGTCGGGCGTGGCGATCGCGAAGTACGTGGATTATTCGGAGCGGGCCCGTGTGACGGCGACGGCGGCGTCGTGGAAGGTGCTCACGCGGGCGGTCAATCTGTACATGATCGACAACCAGGACCATGCGGCGCCGAACGTGCAGGACATGGAGTTTCCGCCGCAGATGCAGCCGTATCTGGACCAGGCGGAGTTTGCGCGCACGCCGCCGGTGGGGGGGATGTGGGATTACGACGAGTGGGGCCCGTTCAGCGGGGCGGGGGCGGGGTTGGTGGTGAGCGTGTCGGTGACGCAGTCGCCGTCGCCTTCGAGCACGTTTCAGAAGATCGACGCGCTGGTGGATGATGGGAACGTGGCGACGGGGCGGCTGTTTTGGCTGACGAGTTATCCGCGGTACACGTGGCGCGTGCGGTGAACGCGTCGCGGTGGATGTTTGGAGTGCACGAGGATCGGATGAGCACGGAGCGCCGGACAGACCAGCAAAGGCGGGGGCCGCACGCGCGAGCCCGGCGCGGGTTCACGCTGATCGAACTGATCGCGGTGATCGTGGTGCTGTCGGTGCTGTCGGGCGTGGTGGTGCAGAAGCTGCACAACCACAGCGAGCGGGCCCGGGCCGCGGTGATCGGGTACAACCTGAAGCTGCTGCGTCGGGCGTTCATTCAGTACCAGATCGATCACGGCGCGTTCCCGCCGGATCAGAACGGCGGGGTGATGCCGCCGGAGATGAACGCGTACCTGAGCAACGACGTGTGGTCGATCCAGATCACCAGCGTCGGGGTGTACAACTGGGAGGGGCCGCCGGGGTGGGATGGGAACGAGGCGATCGGCGTGGGCTCCTTGGTGAGCATCCCGGCCAACCCGACGGCGGACCCGTTCTGGCAAGCGATCGACCGGCAGATCGACGACGGGGCGTTGACGACGGGGCTGTTCCGCTGGCGGAGCGGGGACAACCGGTACCAACTCCGGATGAATCCCTAACAGATGGTGCGAAGGCGGGGTGGATCGGGGGCGTGCGGAGTGGACGGGGGCGAGGTGGCGGCTAGACTCTTGGCCCTGCTCGGAGAGTTTCCCATGCCGTACGTCTGCCAGTTCACCGGTCGTAAGTCCAGCTTTGGCAAGCAGCGCACGTGGCGCGGGCAGGCGGTCAAGAAGGGTGGCTTCGGTCTGAAGCCGACGGGGATCACGCGGCGGAAGTTCCGCCCGAACCTGAAGGACGTGAACGCGTTGATCGACGGCGTTCCGACGCGGGTGAAGGCCTCGACCCGGGCCATCAAGCAGGGCCTGGTCGTCAAGCCGCTGAAGCGGAAGTACGGGTACACGCGCCAGCAGAAGGCCGCGACGAACTGAGCGGCGTCGGTTTCTGGCGGCGTGGGCCAATCCCGGAACCGGGTGAACGTTTTCAACACGGGCTGATGTGCAGCGATGCGGCCATTTTCGACGGGCCGTTTGTTGCTCGCTGCGCCGGTGCCCGCCGCATCCACATACACTGCCCACGTGAAGTGCGACAAGTGCGAGAACGAGGCGACCGTCCACGAGGTGAGCATCAAGGGCGGGAAGCGGCAGGAAAAGCACCTGTGCGAGAAGTGCGCCCGCGAGCAGGGCGTCGGTCCCGCGCAGACGCACGCCCCGGTCGAGAAACTGGTGCAGGGGTACATCGCGGTGCAGTCCAAGCCGGAGCCGGCCCCGGCCCAGGGGACGGCGCTGTGCTCCGGGTGCGGGCTGGCGTTTGCGCAGTTCCGCACGACGGGCGTGCTGGGGTGTCCGAAGTGCTACGCCGCGTTTGAGGCGCAGTTGTCGCCGCTGCTGGCGCGGGCGCACGAGGGCGGGACGCACCACGTCGGCAAAGCGCCGATGTCGGGCACGCCGGGATCGGGCGCGGGCGGCGCGGCGGCGGGCGGGGCCGGTGCGGGGTCGGGCGGCGGAGGGTTGAGCGCGGACGATGGCGAACGGATCGCCCGGCGGCTGGCGGTGCTGCGGCGCAGTCTGGAGGAAGCCGTGCAGGGCGAGCAGTACGAGAAAGCCGCGAGCCTGCGCGATGAGATCCAGCGGCTCCAGAATGGTGGTGCGAGTGGGAGTGGGAGTGGGAGTGGGGGGAGCGTCAGCGGGCCGGGGAGCAAGGCGGGCGGCGGATCGGGGTCGGCGGCATGAGCCTGGGCGGTCAGCGCGAGTTTGAAGAGTCGGTGCGTCGCGGGGCGGCGTGGCTGTCGGGCACGGGGGCCGAGGCGGACGTAGTGATCTCGTCGCGCGTGCGCCTGGCCCGCAACCTGGCCAACATGCCGTTCCTCAGCCGGGCGAGCCGGAAGCAGCGGCTGGACGTGCTGGAGATCGTGCGCGGGCGGATGAACGAGCAGACGCTCGGCGGACGCGTGCTGTGGGTCGATGTGCACGGCGCGGGCGCGATCGATCGCACGCTGATGGTCGAACGCCACCTGATCTCCAAAGAGCACGCCCGCGGCGTAGTGCCCGGCGTCATCAAGGGCGAGGGCGAAGACAGCGAGAGCAAGACCGACCCGCGCGAGGAGCCTCGGGCCGTCGCGATCACGATGCCCGACGAATCGGTGTCGGTGATGATCAACGAGGAGGATCACCTGCGGCTGCAGGTGATCCAGGCGGGGCTGGAACTGAGCAAGGCGTTCGCGCAAGCCAACGCGGTGGACGATGGGTTGCCGGGGCAGACGCCGGACGGGCGCGTGCTGGAGTACGCGTACTCGCCGCGGTTCGGATATCTGACGGCGTGCCCGACGAACGTAGGCACGGGGATCCGCGTGTCGGTGATGCTGCACCTGCCGGCGCTGAAACTGACGGGCGAGATCGAGAAAGTGCGGCGTGCGACGCGGGACATGTCGATCGCCGTGCGCGGGTATTACGGCGAGGGCTCGGAGGCGGCGGGCGAGTTCTACCAGGTTTCGAACCAGACGACGCTGGGCAAGCCGGAGAGCCTGATCCTGCACGAGATCGAGAAGGAGATCGTGCCGCAGATCGCCGCGTACGAGCGGGCGGCCCGGCGGGCGCTTCTCGAGAAACGCCGTCGCACGCTGGAAGACAAGGTGTTCCGCTCGCTGGGCACGCTGCGCGGGGCGCGCCTGCTCACGCCGGAGGAGGCCATTACGATGCTGAGCGATGTCCGCCTCGGCATCGTCAGCGGCGTGATCACCGATGTGCAGGAACAGGCGGTGAATCAACTCATCCTGCTCACGCAGCCGGCACACCTGCAGCGGGCGCTCGGCGTGGAACTGGATCAGCAGGAACGGCGCGAGGCGCGGGCGGATCTGGTGCGGGGGCAGCTCGTGGGGAAGTGAGCTGTCGCCGGGTCACGGGACGGGATCGGACTCTTTGAAGGAGACCTCGTAGATCGTGTCGGCGAAGCACACGAGCACAGCAGCCTGGGTTTCCGAGAGCGGTGAACGGCCCACCATCTGTCCCTTGGCGAATAGATCCTTCCGACCCAGCGTCTCGTTTCGAATCGTTGTCCGAAGAACTTCCACGCCAGCGGCGTCGCGCACGCGCAGCAGGAAGTTCGGAGACATCTCCTGTCCATCGCCGCGAACGTGAACCGGAACGATTTGTCCGTGAACGGTACATGGAATGGCAGTCCCGCGATGCATCATTGCTTCGCTGAGATTCCGGTCGATCGTCTCTGTCTGGAACGTCCACTGATCATCAAACGTCAGTGGCCTTGCAGCGAATTCGACCGTGCCAAGCTCGAAAAGCCCGCGAGGGATAGTTACGCTGCCGGTCACCACAGCGCGGTCGTTCTGAATATCGCGACCTAGCCGCACGATCTGCAACCACCTTGCCCTCCGCGGAAAGTCCTGGCGCCACAGCACTTTGCCGGAGTAGTCGCGGAGCACTAATCGCATCTGCTTGCGATTCGCATACGAGGCGTGGAACAACTCATCGATGCCGTTCGCGTCGAGATCGGTGACGAGAAACTGGCCATACTCGTTGGCCCATTGAACATCTTCCTGAGATGTATACATTTCTTCCCCCTGCTCATTTAACCAAGTGATACGGTCGCCGTACTGCCCCGCGACCGCGAAGCGGATGCGGCCGTCGGGGCCGCGGAGCGCCGCGGATAGAACGGTGCCGCCGGGAACTTCCCGCGTCCAGAGCAGTTGGCCGGTCGCGGGATCGGCGCACGCAAGCATGCTCGCGCCGATGCCGGGCATGCTCACGGCCCGCGGGCCGTCTTTGAACCGCACGACTTGCCACGTTGTCCCGACTCCCGCGATCTCCTTTTTGAAGTCCCATTCGATCCGGCGGACTTCAGAGAGGTCGCTGCCTTTCAGGACAACTGCGCCGCGACGGGTGAGAACGAGCAGGTCTGAGCGGGGATCGCCGGGACGCTCCCAGGCGGCGTCGGTAACAGCGCCCAGGCCGTTAAGCCTGCGCACCACACGGATGTCCGCGAAGACCGAGGGGGACGCGGCGACCTCGGCCATCCCCGTGACGGACGGGGGGTCGGGGGAGCGACCGCGCTGCGATGCGCAGCCCGCGATGACGAGAAGCGCAAGCGAGACGGCCGCGAGTTGCGTCGTGATGGTCTTGGCGATCATGAAGCGACCTCCCGGAGCATGTTTGTGTGCACTAACAATGTACCGCGGGGTTGCCACTTGGTTGCGGCGTGATCACGGCTGGGTACGAACAAGCGGCGCTGGTGCGGGGCAGTTCGTGGGGAAGTGACGCTCCACCGTTGGCACGGCGCCGGCGAGCACTCGGCGGCATTGCGTGTCGAGGAAACCTCCGGGGAGAGCTTCCGGACAGTCCAGTGCGTCAATCCGCTCGCTTCATCGCCGCGAGCAACTGCTCTTTGCGGGCTTGGACGGAGTACTCGGTCTCGGCGTTCGGCAGTTGCTGCAAGCGCGCAAGCACGACCAGCCGCCACGTGGCGATCTGGCGCCGAGCGGTCCAGCCGCCCTGAACCGCGGCGGCGTCCATCGGGCCGGCGAGGAGCGCGTCGAGACGATCAAGCGTCGCGGCGTAGTCCTGTTGCGAGATCGTGGGTTCAAGCTCGGCGAGCACGGTGTCCAGAGCGCGCAGGGCGTCGGGAACGAAGTTCACGCGGGCCGCGCCGATCTGCATGGTCACGGTCGAAAACGCGGGCTCGGTTGTCGTGACAAGTTGATAGGTCGCGGCTCGGAGGTGGTCTGCGTTCTGTGTCGCAAGCCGGCGCGGCCACGCGGCGAGGCTGTGCCGGCCTGCCTGGGGGCCCAGGCAGACAATCAGGTCCTTCCAGAGTGACTCGGCGGCGTCGGTGGCGCGCGCGGTGTCAACCCCAGCCGTTCCTGCCGGCGGCTTGGCGTCGCACGAGACAAGAGCCAGCGGAGCGGCACACATCCCGACCACTGCGGCGAGCGCGAGGCGGCGTGCGACACTCCGGAACTGGGTGCTCGGTTGCGCCATTTGCAGTGCCTGTACAACGGCTACGTTCACCACGGCCGATTGCGCTGGACATTGAGGAATGTGACGGAGCGCGATCGTGGCGCTGCGCGCAAATCGGTGGAACCCCGCGGCACAAGTCGGCGGGATGTGGCATCGTACGCGCCAACGGTGGCTCCGAAGCCATCGCCGTGTGATTCTGGGACGTGCACTCCCCGTGAATCGGGGCTTGGAGGATGACGCATGCGCAGCAAGGCCCGGCGGGCGGTGATGGGGCTCGTGGCGGCGGCGGGGGCGTGCGGGGTGGTCGCGGCGCCGGCGATGGCGCAGCAGAAGCGCGTGTACATCGCGCTCGATGATCACACGGACTATTGGTGGACGGCGAGCGAGACGGAGTACCGGGCCGCGTTCCTGCGCTCGCTGGACTACTACCTGGACCTGGCCGACGCGACCGCGGGCAACCCGTCGGACACGCAGTCGCGGTTCAACTGCGACGGGTCGCTGTGGCTGTGGGAATATGAGAAGAACAAGACGCCGGCGGAGTTCGATCGGCTGATCGGGCGGATCCGATCGGGGCATATCAGCGTGCCGCTGAACCCGCTGTGTGTCTGTCTGGGCGGCGCGCCGGCGGAAGCCGTGCTGCGCGGGATGTACTACCCGGGGCAGATCGAGCGTCGGCACGGGCTGCGGTTCGAGATGGCCAACGCGATCGAGAACCAGACGCTGTCGCTCGGGCTGCCGGCGCTGTGGGCCGGGAGCGGGGCGAAGTACTCGTGGAAGGGCGTGTGCGGCTGCGCGACGCAGACGCCGGAACTGAACAACCGCGGGTTCGAGGTGTGCACCGCCAAGGGGCCGGACGGGTCGGGCGTGCTGTTGAAGTGGTACTCGCTGGTCGACAACCAGGGCGTGGGCGGGTACGCCGAGGCGCGGTTCCCGAACTCGGCGATCGATTACGTCACGACCAACGCGCCGTTCAACGGCTTCGACGCGCGGCACCCGTACCGCGTCATCGGCCTGTTCGGCAAGGGATGGGACGACTTCGAAACGCTGACCAGCGAGTTCGTGACGGTGGCGCAGACGTCGTCGAACGCGTCGCGGCGGATCATCGTCTCGAACCAGCTCGACTACTTCCGCGACTTCGAGCAGACGTACGCGCTGGGCACGCTGCCCGTGCAGAACCTGAGCCTGGGCAACGAGTGGGACACGGACGCCGCGGCCCTTGCGGAGGTGTCGGCGCGGATCAAGCGGTCGGTCGAAAAGCTCCGCGCGGCGGAGGCGATGGCGTCGCTGGTGACGGAGAAGAACCCGTCGTTCATGGCGGGGCGTCAGGGCGCGCGCGACCTGGCTCATATGAACCTCGGCCTGTACTGGGAGCACGACTTCGGGATGTGGGCCCCGCCCACGGGCGCGACGGGCGTCGCGGGGCGCATCGCCTGGCAGAAGCGCATCGCCGGCGAAGTCGCGGGGTATGTCGACACGCTGCACGACGACGCGGCGGGCGCGCTGGCGGGCCTGATCGCGACCGACGCGAACGTGCAGGGGACGCGGTTCTACACGTTCAACCCGCTGTCGTTCACGCGGACGGACGTGTGCGATCTTGAGTACGCCGGGCCCGCGAGCGTGCGCGTGATCGACCTGGCCAGCGGCGACGAGACGCCGTCGCAGATCGCGAATGTCGGCGGGCGGCGCGTGCTGCGCGTGCTCGCGGAGAACGTGCCGGGCGTCGGGTACAAGGTGTTCGAGATCCGCGCGGGGGCCGGGCAGACGTTCTCGCCCGCGGCGAGCGTGACCACGCCGGGCGGCGGCGGCGGGCCGACGACGGTCGTGCGGACGTACAGCGTGCCCGCGGATGAGCGCGATGCGCAGTCGGGGCTTGTCAACGGGCAGCCGACGGTGCGCGTGTCGGGGTACAACGGGGTTGCTGATCCGTTCGTGTACTTCGGGACGGACTTTGAAGATCAGACGGCGGGCGTGCAGTTCCAGGTGGATCTGCCCAGCGACGCGGTGGTGCAGGACGCGCGGCTGATCGTGTCCGGCAGCCCGGGGTTCATCGTCAGCGGGTCGGGGGCGGCGACGATCGGCGTGTACGATGTCGACTCCGCTTCGCCGTTCGTCAACGGGCAGGCGATCGATCTGATCAACCATCACCCGGTGTGGGCGACGACGGTGGCGTGGCCGCTGCCGAGCTGGTCCAGCGGGTCGGACAATTCGAGCCCGAACCTCGCGGCGCTGGTGCAGCGCGTGGTGGATCGGCCCGGGTACGCGCCCGGCGCGTTCGTGGGCTTCGCGATCGACGGCGGGACGCTGGCGCAAGGGAGCTATTACGGGTTCGATGATGTCATCCGCCCGGGCGGGACGCCGGCACGCCTGCAGGTGACGTTCACGAGCGCGTCGCTGGGTGGCGGCGGTGGTGGTGGCGGCGGCGGGCCGGGGCCGCGCGTGATCGACAACGGCGTGTATGCCGTCACGGTGCAGCCGTCGGGCGCGGTGACGTCGATCATCGATCGCACGCGCGGCAACCGGGAGTTCGTGCGGCAGACCTTCGGGCGCTGGGTGAACGACCTGGGCGGGTCGGTCGCCAATGGCGCGGTGACGGTGGAGAACGAGGGTCCGGTGTCGGTGACGCTGGTGGCCCAGGGCTCGACGCCGCTGGCGCACACGTCGCGGATCACGCTGTATCGGGCGGGCACGACGCTGGCGCGGCGGATCGACATCGAGAACACGATCTCGCAGAACTTTGACGCGACGCAGACGTGGGCGTTCGGCTTCGAGCTGGCCCAGCCGCGGACGCGGCACGAGGAGGTCGGCGCGATCGCGCGGGCGCGGTTGTCGACGGACCCTCAGGGCGGCGACTACGCGACGCGCAACGCGCGGTACGACTACCTCACGCTGAATCACTTCGTCGACATGAGCTCCGACACGCAGGGCGCCGGCGTGACGCTTGCCAACAGCGACGCGCTGTTCTTCACGCTGGGCGGGAGTACGCCGACGTCGCTGGACGTGAACACGCCGTCGATCACGGTGCTCGCGGGCGGGCGGATGGGCTTCGCGGCCCTCGCCGACCAGGGCGGGGAGAGCGTGCTGACGCAGCGGTTCGCGCTGCGGACGCACGGCGGGTATGACCTGGCGACGACCGCGGGCGGCGCGGGCGGGAACGCGGGCAGCATGCGGTTCGGGCTTGAGCAGCAGAACCCGCTGGTCGGGCGCGTCGTGACGGGAGGGCCCGGCGCGCCTTACCCGGCGATCAGCCACGCGCTGCTGACGATCTCCGACCCGGACGTGCTGGCGTGGTCCGTCAAGCCGGCCGACGACAACCCGCGCCGCGGGCTGATCGTGCGGGCCTGGAACGTGAGCGAGACCGGGACCAGCGCGGCGATCGCGCTGCCCGGGCGGTCGATCCGCTCGGCGTGGGCCACGACGCACATCGAGACGGACCTGAACGCGCAGCCCGTGGTAGCGGGCGCGGTCGAGGCGCCGTTCCTCCGCCAGCAGATCCGCACCTTCCGCGTGAGCGCGGCGTGCCCGGGCGACTTCAACCGCGATCAGCGCATCACCGTGCAGGACCTGTTCGATTTCCTGGCGGCCTGGTTCGGCGGCACGTCATCGGGCGTGACGCCCGACGCGGACATCTCCGGCGAGGGAGCGCTCACCGTGCAGGATCTCTTCGACTTCCTGGCGCTGTGGTTCGGGACGTGCTGAAGCACGCCGGGCGGTAGCGCCCGGTGCGGCGACATTCGCGGCGGTGTGGTCTATGGAAGCCCACGCCGCCGCGATGTTGCTTTATTCGACCGTAACGCTCTTGGCGAGGTTGCGCGGCTTGTCGACGTCGTGCCCGCGGGCGAGCGCGGCGTAGTAGGCCATGATTTGCAGCGGCACGACGGTGAGCAGCGGGCTGAGCGGCTCGGGCACGTCGGGGATGTAGAGCACGTCGTTGGCGTGGTTCTTGATGTGCTCGTCGCCCTCGGTGGCGACGGCGATGACGTGCCCGCCGCGGGCGCGGACTTCGTGGATGTTGCTCAGCACCTTCTCGTACTGCCGGCCCTTGTTGGCGATGAAGACGGCGGGCATGCCCTCGTTGATGAGGGCGATGGGCCCGTGCTTCATCTCCGCCGCGGGCATGCCCTCGG
>CAZTQN010000020.1:0-70708 GCA_964615765.1 uncultured Phycisphaeraceae bacterium | reverse complement strand
CATGAACTACGACCAGTGGCAGCAGACCTTCGGGCTCAGCGAGCCCGCAGCCTCGCCGAGATGAACCCGCACTGGGAGATGCGGCTGTGGACCGACGACAGCCTGCCGCCGATCCTCAACCGTAATGCTTGGGACTCCACCGAGAATCAGCGCGACGCGATCGCCGAGTTCGCGAAAGTCCGTGGGTACGACGTGGTCAGGACCTATGCCGATGACGGCAAGAGTGGGCTGAGCATGGAAGGCCGAGCGTCGCTGCGGCAGATGCTGGCCGACGTCGAGAGCGGCACGGCCCCGTTCAAGGCGATCCTGGTGTACGACGTGAGCCGGTGGGGACGGTTCCAAGATGCCGACGAGAGCGCCTACTACGAGTACGTCTGCAAGCGAGCCGGCATTCAGGTCGAGTACTGCATGGAGCAGTTCGCCAACGACGGCAGTCCTGTCTCCACCATCATCAAGAGCGTGAAGCGTGCGATGGCAGGCGAGTACAGCCGCGAACTGTCCAACAAGGTCTTCAAGGGCCAGTGCCGACTCATCCAACTCGGCTATCGCCAGGGTGGGCCCGCAGGCTATGGCCTTCGCAGGATGCTGATCGATGTGACCGGCGCACCCAAAGGCGTCATCAAGCGCGGTGAACAGAAGAGCCTGCAGACCGACCGTGTCATTCTCGTGCCGGGCCCCGAAGAAGAGGTCGCGATCGTGCGATCAATCTATGACCAGTTCGTTAAGCAGGGCAGGAGCGAACGAACCATCGCTGACGGCCTGAACGCGGCTGGTATCCCGTCGGCGTGCGAGCGGCCGTGGACGCGGAGCATGGTGCACCAGATCCTGTCCAACGAGAAGTACATCGGCAACAACGTCTACAACCGGGTCTCGTTCAAGCTCAAGAAGAAACGGGTCATCAATCCGCCGGACATCTGGGTCCGCGGCGATGGCGCGTTCGACGGCCTCGTCGAGCCCGAGTCCTTCTTCATGGCGCGGGGAATCATCCAAGAACGGCATCGGCATTTCAGCGACGACGACATGCTGGGCCGCCTGCGCACCCTTCTGGCTGTTCACCCCGAGCTCACCGGCGCACTCATCGACGAGACAGACGGCATGCCGTCCAGCTCGGCCTACCGCACGCGCTTCGGGAGCCTGGTGAATGCGTACCGACTGGCGGGGTACGCGCCGGAGCGCAACTTCGAGTATCTGGAGGTCAACCGTCAGCTGCGGCAGGTACATCCACAGCTCCTGGGGGACCTCATCCAGGACCTCCAGACGATGGGCGCGACCGTCGAACGGAACGACGCGTCGGACGTCTTGACGATCAATGGGCTCTACAGCGCGTCGCTCTCCTTGGCACGATACCGCTCAACAGCAGCGGGATCGCCCCGGTGGCGATTCCGCATGCCCGAGGAGCGGGTCGCCGACATCCACATCGTGGTCAGGATGGACCCTTCCAACGAGCAGCCTGCTGACTACTACCTGTTGCCGAGCATCGACATGGAGCTCCCCGAGTTCCGGCTGTCGGAGTTCAACGGGGCATCGATCGACACATTCCGGTTTGAGTCACTGGAGTTCTTCTTCGGCATGGCAAAGGTCATCCAGATCGAGGTGGCCGCGTGATCGACCATCGCGATACCAACGTCGTCCGCGTCCCCATTGACCAGATCACGGTGATGAACCCCCGCGAGCGCGGGAAGGTGAAGTTCAAGCAGATCGTCTCGAACATCTCCAACATCGGGCTCAAGAAGCCCATCACTGTGGTGCAGCGAGGGACCAAGGACGGAAAGCCGCTCTACGAACTGGTGTGTGGACAGGGCAGGCTCGAGGCTTGCCGCCAACTCGGGGACACCACGGTGCCGGCGCTCATCATCGACGCCTCGCGCGAGGATCTGTTGCTGATGAGCCTCGCGGAGAACCTGGCCCGCCGCCGGCAGACCTGTGTCGAGATGCTCCGGGAGGTCGGCAAACTCAAGGAGCGCGGGTACACCTACACAGAGATCGCCCAGAAGACCGACCTTCACGCGTCCTACGTCAAGGGGATCGTTCGCCTGCTCAAACAAGGCGAAACCCGACTGCTCGAGGCCGTGGAGTGGGGGCAGATCCCCATCAGCATTGCCGTGACCATTGCCACGTCAGACGATCAGGAGGTTCAGCGGGCGCTGACGGAGGCGTACGAGTCCAAGAGCCTGCGGGGCAAGCAGCTGCTGAAAGCGCGGCGGTTAATCGAGGTGCGGCGTGCCGTCGGAAAGTCCATGCGGTACGCCGGCCGCAAGAATCTGAAGGCGGAGGTCACCAGCGACTCGCTGATGCAGGCGTACAAGCGGGAGAGCGCCAAGCAGCGCTTGCTGGTCCACAAAGCCAAGGTCTGCGAGACCCGCCTGCTGTTTGTCGCCAGCGCCCTGAAACAGTTGTTCGCCGACCCGGGACTCATGGCCATTCTCCAGGCAGCCAAACTGGCCACCCTGCCGCAGTTTCTTGCCGACCATGTCGGCCGAAAGGGAGCCTGACATGGCCGACGCGGTCCAGATGGCGTTCAAACCTGAGGGCGTAATGGTGCCGATCGGGCAGATCCTCCCTGTTCGTACCGTGCGCCCTGAAATGCGAAAGGGGCAGCAGTACCAGCGACTATTCGCGTCGATCCGCGAACTCGGCGTGATTGAGCCGCTCATCATTTTCCCGCAAGACTCGTCCGACGGGCGTAACCCTCGATACACCCTTCTCGACGGTCACTTCCGGCTCGACGTGCTCAAGGAACTGGGACGCACCGAAGCGTTCTGCCTCATTGCTAAGGACGACGAGGGCTTCACCTACAACCACAAGGTGAACCGCATGGCCCCGATCCAGGAGCACTTCATGATCCTCCGGGCGCTCGATAACGGCGTGACGGAGGAACGGATCGCCGCCACTCTGAGCGTCGACGTGAAGTCGATTCGGCTCAAGCGTGACCTCCTCACGGGAATCTGTCCCGAGGCCGTGGTGCTGCTGAAGGACAAGAACGTCACCACCAAAGGGCTCCGCGAGCTCAAGCGGGCGGTGCCGATGCGGCAGATCGAGATGGCGGAGTTGATGGTGGCCGCGAACAACTTCTCGACCGACTACGCGATGTGCCTATTGGCCGCGACGCCCGAAAAGGACCTCATTGACACCGACAAGAACAAGGTGCTGCCCGGCATGAAGCCCGAGGACATCGCGCGGATGGAGCGGGAGATGGAACTGCTCGGCCGGGACTTCCTGATGATCGAGGAGTCCCACGGCAAGAACACCCTGAATCTGGTGCTGGCCGTGGCTTACCTCCGCAAGTTGCTCGACCACGCCGGGGTCGTCAAGTACCTGTCCCAGCGGCATCCGGACATCCTTGGGGAGTTCCAAAAGCTCGCTGACGCACCAGACCTGAAATCGGCATCGTGAGGCGAACGTGGTGATCACTGGCGGACGGTGCTGCCAATTGCACTGCATGCCACGAACACGAAGTCGTCACATGAGGAGAGCCTCTTGTTCGAGCCCTCTGCGATGGCGGTCGAACATGTCAAGAAGCGCCGCGACCTCCGGCGGCGCGGCAAGTCGGCGGAGCGCCGTCAGTATGTCGATCTGGTCGGTCAAGAGCGCTGCCTTGCCGAACTTCGGCAATAAATCCTCTACCCGTCTCGGGAGATGCGTCGTCACGCGGTCACCACAACGTTCCCTGAGTCGGATGAACTCCATGCAGCCGACTGGGTCATAGTCACCCCAATGCACCAAGCGGCACCCGCGCATCCCCTCTGAGGCAAGCCAGCCGACGACCCGTTCAGAGAGCCGCCCGGCCGCGTACACCGCCAGGTCGGCTTCCGGCAGTTCTCGTTCAAACTGCCAGAAGGGTTCGGCGTTCTCAACGATTGCGACCGTACCGGAGAATCGCCAATGTCTCGATTCCTCAAGAGTCAATGCTGCGACGCCTCCGATGGACGTCCATTCCGCAACGGGCAGGAGTTGACCGGCTTCTGACTCGAGGCGGGTGCCGGACTTTGTTGATCGGACAAACACACCCTCACAGCGACCGCGAAGGGCGGCCTTCGCGTCGCCGAAGAGCCGAACACCCGACACGCGGTCCGAAGGAGTGTCTCCGGGATCTTCGAGACCAAGCGGGAAACGCTCGGATACGAAGAGGCCGAATGCCTCAACGCTACGCACCCGGAGGAGCTCGCCCCGGCCCGCTGGCCGGCGCTCTATCGCGCCGCACGTCTCCAGTGCTGCAACGATCCCCTCGCATGCGGCAGGAACCGCGGACGCCGGGACCCCGCGGTCCAGACCGTCGCGTAGGGCTCGCAGAAATCTACGCTGGACCTGCGACATCCGGTGTCGGCTCCTGTTCTGACTGACGCTTCGCCGCCCGGAGCGTCCGGCGCTTGTCGATGTAGAACTGGCCGTCGGGCTCCTGCCCGAGGCTGTACACGGTAACAGTCGGGTGCGCAAGGGGTTCGACCCGGACGCGAGGCTCCGCCGT
Organism: uncultured Phycisphaeraceae bacterium; assembly: GCA_964615765.1. Taxonomy (GTDB): domain Bacteria; phylum Planctomycetota; class Phycisphaerae; order Phycisphaerales; family UBA1924; genus CAZTQN01. The sequence goes on along the minus strand of CAZTQN010000020.1, from coordinate 66,243 downwards.
GATGGGTACCACGCCGCGCTCCATAGCCAGGGCCGTGGTCGCGGCGAGATTTGAGTCGTCGAGTTGGCCCGTCTCATCCAAGTAGAAGTGCAGGCGATACCGTTCGTCGGCAACGACAGCACGCACCAGGTGGATGAAGATCATGGCCTTCGCGGTCATGCCCGTGCCGGTGCTCCCGATGTCGTCCAGTGACTTCGCCTCGCTCCACTTGCCATCCACGCTCTGCACGCGGATACGCACGGCGAATAGGTCGTCTAGCCTGATGACTTTGCCCTCCTTGATCCAGCGCCGCAGTCTGTCCCGGGCGCGGTCTAGGGCCTCGCGGTCGGCGAATAGCCCGTCGGGGCCGGTGAGACTTTCCAGCAGGTCGCACGCCTCGTGCTGCCGGACGACTTCGAGCTGCACCTCCCGCAGGTTGCTCACGCGATGCCGCTTCATGGCGGCATTGAGCTTGGTGATGGCGTTGCCGATGGCGCGGTAGCCGCGCATCAGCGCGTCGAGCCGCGCTCGGATGGTTGTGAACAGTGCATCCCAGGCCTGCTGGTTTGCCTGATGAAGCTCGGCGGTTGATCGCCGTGCCTCCACAAGCTCAAGCCAGTCCGCGTCCTCGTCGCCGATGAAGTACTGGGGCTGGCCGTGCTCCTGGGACATCTTGGTGAGTTGACGCTGGAGCGCCCTGACTTCTTCTCGCGCGGATCGGTGTTCGCGCGCAGCGCCGGCAAGCGCATCGAGGCCTGCAACACAGCTCGCAACCCGGCCAGTTACGTCTTGGCCCGCGATCTCCACCTGCTGGTCCGGATCGCCTGTGTCCACCGGCACCGTCAGCTGGGCCGAGTCGCACGCGGCTTGGAATCGCTGGCCCGCAGCCTGGATCTCCGAGATCGCGGCCCGCCAGGTCCGCATGTCGTCGGCAAGACGGCGGCGATCAGTAGCCAACTGCTCTTCTTTAGCCTTCACGCCACTCAAGTCCAATCGCACCCGCGAGAGTTCCTCCCTCGCTGTCGCTAGTTCTCGATCACGATTGGGACGGGCTTGCCAACGGACCAGATACTGAGCGTGCTCTTCCAGCCGCGCCACGAGGTTGCTGTGCTCCCGCTCCATCTCGGTAAGCTCCGCTCGCGCGCGGCCGGAGTCCTCGGCGACAGCCAGCCTCTTGATTTCTTCCTGAAGGCGGTCTTTGACGATCCGCAGCGACTCTTTGGCGGAGGCCGGATCCTTCAAGTCTCCTTTGTCAGGCCCCTTGACCGAGGACACCGCGACGCGGGCCAGCTCGTCTTGATATTGACCGTCCTCAATCCGATCGGCAAGTGCGTTGATCCGATCGACCAGAGCCGCGGGATCGTTGATGAAGACATCGGTTCCGACGATGAGCCGCAGCAGTGCGGGATTGAGCACGCTGAACGCTTGGACGATGGTGTCTGGCTTGACCCCGTGACTCGCGAGCCATCCCGAAAGCTGCTTTTCCCAGTTCGCCAGAGAACGTTCATGGCTCTCGGCGTCATGGCGGAGCGACTGGACCGAGCGCTTCATCGCGTTGAGATCGAACGTGCCCGCCTGCCGGATCCGCTCCCTCTGTGCGGCGATCCGATCTCGGCCAGCATCGGCGTTGTCCCGCATGGTCTGGACCATTGCCGGCGTACAAGCCGACCACTTGGCGTGGAGTGCGTCGAGACTGGTCCGCTCCGCCTCCATCCGTTCAACATCACCCAGAAGTCGGCCCTCGCGCCGCGACGCCTCGCTTCGGGCTTCGTTGAGATCAACCTGGCGAGAGTCGAGCGTCTTCTCTTCTCGAGCGGCAATGGACTCGCCACTGCGGAGTGCGGCCGTGAGTGCACAGAAGTCGGCGAACACCGCCGGCGCACTCGAATGGAATCGGGTATGACTGGTCTCGACTCGACGACGACCCCGCTCACCATCGTCGATCAGGTGCCCGGCTGCGTCCAGAAAGGCAAGCCGACTTTCAGTGCGCTCAGCCCTCTCGAACTCGTCGCGGTAGTCGGCGGCGACGTCGAGCTTGATGTCGCCGACCTCAGCTGCGTGGCAGGCGATCAGCAGCTGGCGTAGCTCCACGGCGCTCATGTCACTTAGTGACAGGAGCCGCACATACGCCTCTCGGAATGAGCGATAGTCCTCACGTGTGCGGATCGGCAGCAACCCCATGTGCGGCACCCGATGGCCGTTCTCCTCTGGCCGACCACGGCGCGTCGGATTGCAGAGCGTCTCCCAAAGCTCGGATGGCTTGACCTCCTGGAGCGAGCGGTTGGCCAGACGTGTTTTGAGCACGTCGAATTCCACCAAGCGCCCCTGGGGGTCCTTGAAGTCATCGGCTTGATACCCGCCCGCGAAGACGAATCTCGCGAATGCCGAGCCCGCGACACGGCCCCGGCCGACGACCAGGAGCGACTGCGGGCCCGCGGCGGTGTGGCACTCGAACAGCAAGTACGAGGGTGACTTGCCGAAGTAGTGCTCCCGCGTCTCGTCGACCGACCGGGGAAACCGCATCGCACGCAGCTCGTCGACATAGAGAAACTGGAGGGCGTTGACCAGCGTCGACTTGCCCCGGTTGTTGGGAGCAACGAGATGGATGGGCCCCGCCAGGTCAATGTCGGCGAAGCGATAGCCGCCGCTGTTGATCGCCACCAGCCGCCTGACGCCGAAGTCGGTCATTGCACCGCCTCCTCGTCGTCATCGAACGACTGATCCCGCGCGGGTGGGACGCGCTCGTCGCCGCCAGATTTCTCCGCCCAGTTGCCGTCCTCGGCGCACCGAACGCACAGATCGATGAAGCGATGCACCGGTGCCAGGAAGCCGAACTGGCCTTCGGGCAGCATTTGAACGACGCCCAGCCGCTCAAGGAATTGGAGGACGCGGCTCAGCCCGGCCTCATCGATGTCAACAGCAGACATCATGGCCCGGCGCTGAGCCGTGTGGAAGTGCGGAAGCTCCGCGATGCGGAACGTTCGCCTGAGGAGCGTCCGCTCCCACGCTCGCTCGTCACTCTGGAACTTCTTCTCGTCGAGATCCTGGAAGACGATGAGAAGGAAGACCAGCGCCGCCCTCATCCGCTCTGCCCGTACCGCGCCGGAGCCCTCGAGGTAGTAGAAGCCTTGGGCATGGTGGCGAAGCTCGTACCCGAGTCCCGAGAGCAGGTGTGAATACTGCTCGGCGTTTCGGTCGAGGTCCAAGAAATCAGCACCATCCTCTCGGCTCAGGTGCCGTCCGCTTCTCAGCAGGCGGAACACCGGAGCCAGACGTGGCGGCAATGTCGCTTTGTTGACAGCATCACTCACGGTTGGGTGCCCTCCACGCCCAAATACAAGCCTCGACTTCCACCGATTCGAAGGCATAGGCCCGTGCCTTGTCGCTCGCCACAAAGCCCTCCGGCACCGATTCGAGTAAATCGTGGAGGAGACCTGCGGGGACATCCGCCGTCCGGAGTCCCACGCGATCACAGACCCATTCCAATGTGTCCGGGACCTCAGCCACTCGCCACAGGTCCTCAAGCAGCGTCGCAGCGCTCCACGGCACCTCCATCAGGGCGGGCGCGGTCTCCTCGAGCATTGGCGGCGGCTCTGGTCGATGCTGCCGTACCACCGCAGCAAACGCCGCGGCGGCGCGGTCGGCAACGAGCGGGCCGTCCTGATCGATGACCACCTGGAGCGAGCTGGCGAGGTCGATCAGATCCCAGCGGCCTGCGGAGACTGCCGCAAGCGCGCGATTGACGCCGCGCGCGATGGTGGTCTCACGAACCGCGGCCTCGCAAAGGGGGCCCAGCTCTCGGTTCGCCTCGAGCGCGCGCCGAAGGGTGACACGTCGAACCCACACGACATCCCTCGCCGTGGTCAACGCGACTTGACTCGCAACAGAATTGAATGACATGTGTGCATCGACGCCGACCGTGGTACAGCAACCGGCGATGCGTTCGCACACCTGGTGGAAGTCGCCGCCGATATCGATCAGGCCAAGCACCGGTTCGAGGTAGTCGCCGTGTAGTTTGATGAGGCGTCCGAGGCGAGCCCGCATTTGCTTTGCGTCCTCCTCGGCCCGGTACCGAGCGACTTCCGCGCCGATACGGTCGCAGTTGCTGCTGACGGTTCCCACGATGCTCGCGAGCGTGTCCGTGATCTCATCGAGGAGGTCAACCAGAATCGCATCGGTGTCACGGGCTCTCGCGACGGGAGTGCCTGTTTGTTGTTCAAGCGCCGCTGCCAGCGCCGACAGCTTTTCGATCCACCCGCGGACCACTCCTGGGCTCGCCAGAGCATGACGCTGCTCGAGCTCGGCGAGGAAGGCCCTCAGATATGGGGGCGGAGCCCAATCCCCGGTGGCCTGCGTTACTGCCCCGGCTTCTCTCAGGCGGCCTGCCACCGCCGCCGGGCTTGAACCCGGAGCGATGAAGCCAGCGCAATAGGCTTCGAGCTCCGCGTCGGATGCAAATCGCCTGCTCTCTCGGCACATGGCCGAGAGCAGCGGGTAATGCCGGGTCAGTGCTCGGAGAAGTTCTGTCGGGTGGCGCACCATGACTCTCGAAAGCAGTACAAGGGAAAGCGACCGCCTCCGTGCGGACTGGGGCGCACCAACAGGCCGGCCGTGCCCCGGAATCGGATTCTACGGCGACTTCCAGGTCGCTGCTCTGGCCGAAGAACTAGCATGGATGAACGCTGCGAGTGATACACATGACTATGCACCGCCAAAGTAACGACGTCCTCATGTGTGTATGGCGGAGTGCGACAAATGCACTCCTTAGGTCGACTTCGCGTCGGGGTGTTTGGCGTACGACCCTTGAATGAGGATTGGGCGGTCCTTCAGTGGATTCCATCCGGGTCGATCGCCTTCTGCCAGCTTGTCTCGGAGCTGTTGGATCGCTTCCGGCCTGGCGGAGAACACACGCTTGGCTATGCTCCGACAAGGGGCGTTGTGCCAGATCAACAGGTCACCCGCCTGCTTGAGCCAGTAGCTCGGGTTGTCCACGATCTGATTGGGCAGGTAGCAGCTGAAGTCGACGTATGCGGTGGGCCTGTTCTCGAAGATCCAGTTCAACACCCACACGATCTGATCGGTAGGGTACAGATTGCTGTCGATTGGGTCGCGGCGGACCCTTCCTCTGCGCGCTGCCTCCTTCTTGGCGCGGGCGAGCGCCGAGGTCTGACGCATGGCCTCGAAGCCCCGACCGTAGTACTCTGGGAGGTGCGCCGCCGACATCCGGCCGGCACCGGGTGGGGGAAGTAGTTTGGCACGCTTCTTTCCCTTGATCACGACCTCGGGAATTACGGTCGGCGCGGGCGTGGCCAGCATGCGTTCCCGCTCTTCGTGCGTCCGCTTCCGACCACTTTCGTCAAACTCCACGACCTCGTGGCATCCTCGACACAGCGATACGAGAAGGTGGTCGGCGTTTCCCTCGAGGACTTCCCGAGCGTAGCTTCGATGGTGGACTTCCCCGGCCCTCGCACCGCACCGTACGCACTTGCGCTTGTCACGACGAAGCACCCGCCCTCGGATCTTCTTCCACAGCGGCGTGGCCAGATACTCTGAGTGGGAATAGAGGGTCGGATTGGCCGCCTTCGCAGCAGCCCAGTCAATCGGGTTGTCTCGAAGGCGCGCCAGCATCTCCTCCGGCGTGGGGATCGCAGGGTGCGTCTTCGGCGCTGCGGACTCGGGTGCATTATCGGGGCGGACCCGATTAGGCTGCGCCGCCATTGCGAAGTGCCTCCCGGATCGTTATTGCCACATCGAGATGCTCTTTCCCCTTCAAGGAGTCCTTGAGGTCTCGCGGGAGAGGCAGGGTGTTCTCCCGGAAGAAGCGGGCCAGCTCATCGTAGAGCTGGCCGACCCACTCCTCGGTCTTCTCCTCCTCGGTGCCGAAGAACTCCAGGTGCTTCGGGCTGATCACGCCCTTTTGATAGTGAAATGTTGCGTTGCGAAATCGCTTGAGGCGATCGACGTACGGCGACGCGATGAGCGCATCAACCTTGGCATCGTTCAGTTTCAGATCCTGCCAACCTTCGACGACCACAAAGAGCCCCGAGTATGAGTACAGAAGATACAGGCCCGGCGTTGAGTAGAACAGGCCAACCAAGCCCTGTTCGTCGGCGGCTAGCTCTTTGAGCTGTTCGACGGTTACCGATCGCCTGAACAGATCTCGCATGTGCGCCGCATATGCAAAGTATCTGTACAGAGTCACGATCTCGAGACGAGCCGTCGCCATGCCGAAGTGTACTCGGCGGTCATCGCGGGTGGGCGTGGCCATTCTGGAGCGCAAGCCTGGGCGTCAGCGTAGATGGGGATTCAACCCAGCGCCCGTGAATGTGGCACGCACCTTCGCCAACCACGAGTCAAGAGTGGAGCGTGGGATGCCCATGGCCCGAGCAGCGGTGCTGACGGATTGGTGATCCAGGTTCGCGCAGGCGGTTCGAAACAAGGGGTCCAGAGACTCAACGACATCGCGGATATCGATGCGTGCATCGATAGCGTCAAGCTCACGCCGCGGCGCGGCTGCCTCCTGAACCCTTGAGTCATCGAACCGGAATGTCCTGCTGCGGAGGCGACGATCTCTGAGCAGTTGCCATGCCCGGCGCGCGACCAGTCGCTCGATGAACGGCTCAGTGCGACCGCGAGCAGGGTCATATCTCTTCCAACCGTCAATGACCTCCAGGAGCAGCTCCTGCTCGAGATCTTCGCGTTCGGTTCGCACCAGTCGCCTCTTGAGCTGAGCCGCCTTGATGTGTGCGAGACGACGAGCGAAGGACAACGCCTCTGAATCGATCAACATACAGGGACCTTTCTGGCCGAAGCCAATGGGCCCCGCGGAGGCGACGGGCGCGGCGAATTGTCCGGCGAGGCAGTGTTGGAATCCCGCCCGTTGATGGTCGCCAAGAAAAGGATTGGCGGGCTATGAACAAGGCCGGCTGACTCTTGCACCCAGACACATTCCTACCATGACGCCAGCGCTGGCGGGATACCTTTTCGAGGGCTGGCGTAGGCCGTCATCGCGTAGTCAATATGGATCCTGACACCTCTAGTTTCAGTGACGGCGGGATGAGCGGTCGCGGGCAGCGCAACCTCACCCAGGCCATTCGCGCAAGCCTGCAGGCCAAGCTTGAGCGGCTGCTGGCACGCCCAATCATCGCGAGGATCCCTCGCAGTGGTTCTGCCGCGTCGGAGGCTGCGCCGACTGGAGGCTTCGACATATTCCGCGCCATTCAGATGTCGGCGCGGGATAGTCAGCCAACGGCGGGGCGATCGGGCCAAGGCGGGGCCTGGTCTGAGGACTCCGAAGATGGCACATGCCGCGTGCGGATACATCTGGACTACGACGACCTCTGGCGTGGGCGCGAGAAAGAGATCATTGAGACCGTCAAGAGCACGGTCGAAAGCCCGGTCACGTTTCTGACCAACGAACAGAAGCTTCTGCTCGAACGATCACCACGGGAGTTCTTGGAGCTCAATCCGCGCCCGGAGAGTGCCGAGCTCGTCTCGTACGAAGTGGAGGAGATTGGCGGTACCGATCGCGTCGTCGAGCTGACCGTCGCCGCACCGCCGGCGACACCAACGCACGTTCAGTTCATCGCGATTGTTCCCAATCTCGTGCAGATAGAGCGGCAGCTCGATGCGCTTGACGCACTTGAGCGGGCAACGGACGATGGCCCACTTGCCCCGCTCCGCGCCTTGGTTGGGCTTTGTGGTGCCGATCGGCTCCATTCGGCGGGTGCGGCACCGTCGGCGTCCGCCCTCGGACCGCCAACCCCCGGCGAGCGGTTGGACGAGTTTCAGGCAGAGTGCATCTCCAAGGCGATGTCCACCCCACATTTCGCTGTGATTCAGGGACCCCCTGGGTCTGGCAAAACTACGGTGATCACGTCTGTTATCCGTCGTGCAGTTGAGCGTGGCGATCGGGTCGTGGTCGTGTCGCCCACCCACGTGGCGGTCGACAACGTGGTCGAGAAGCTCGCCCCACGAAACGAGCGTCTCGCAGACGATCGCCTCGCGCCGCACACAGTTCCGGTTCGGTACGCGGCCCGCAAAAACAAGCTCTCTGAACGCGCGATGGAGTACTGGGTCGGCAGCAAACGACAGATGCGGGGCGCGACAATCGCCCGCAGGGTCCAACTGCGGTTGACGGAGGCCGTTGGCGTTGCGAAAGCGCTGTATGCCCGCGAAGACACGAACGCTTCGGGGACCGCTCCGTTGTCATCGGCCATCGCCAGCATTGAGGCCGTGATCTGCGGGACGCCGATTGGGATCCTCTCATGCGCGACGGTGAAGGACGCCGACCCGGGAACGTTCGACTTGTTGATTGTCGACGAAGTGTCCAAGATGACGCTCCCGGAGTTCCTCGCCATTGCGGTGAAGGCGAAGAGATGGGTGCTTGTCGGTGATCCGGAGCAGTTGCCTCCGTTCAACAGCTCCGAAGAGAACGGACCGACGCTCGACGATGTGATGCACCCCCTTCTCGAGCTCGTGTGTTCAGTTGGTGCCATTCTCGAGCGGACGAAGCCCTACGACCGACGCAGCGAACGCCTCGTCATTGTGACCACCGATCCCGGTGCGGTTGCGAGCGCGATCCGCACGCACATCTCGGCAGTATCGCTCGACAGCGCGCCGCGGATCACCGAGCTGCACGAGGGCGCATCGGATGGGATCCTTGTCTGCACGGCGCAGGACCTCGACGTGGCGTGCTCGATGCTCGCGCCGACACGCGGGCGCGATCGCACTCACTCGCCGGATCACCGCGGGTCATTGCGCATCCTGGTGCAGCGTGGAGTGCGTGTGCCCCGACCACAGTTCGCAGAAGGAACGAGATTGATCGAGCCTCGGGAACGCGCCCAGGCCCGTGTATTCGAGAACGCATTCAATGTGTACCACGCCCAGCCGTGGAGTCAGCGAAGCGACCAGAAGCTGGCGATCGTGCGGTTTCGGAACGGACTGGAGAAGTACCTGCCCTCCCCGGCCGCGGTGAATTCACTGAATGGCATCGCGGGCACGACAGACGCTCTAGCGTGTCGAGACCAGATCGCCGTGCGGTACGCCATCAACACCGTGTCTGTCTACGACTGGCTGACAGGCATCCCGGCTGATGTCTTCGATGTCTCACCGCTGCGGGAGCTCGCCGAGCTGTCCCCAGCCGCGGTCTGTGACGCTGTCCGTCCGTTTGTTGGGGTGCTGAAGAAGCAGTATCGAATGCACGCGAGTATCTCTCGCATCCCCCGCGAGCTCTTCTACTTCAACGAGGCGCTCCATGACGGCAAGGCTGACAGTTCGAGCGACTGCCGTGTCGCGTTTGTTCAGGTGTCCGATGGAGGCGATGCGAGCAGTGAGGACAATCCGCACGAATGCGATCGCATCTGCAGGATGCTCAAGGAACTGAACGCCAACGAGGTGGTCAAGGAGCATAAACCCGGCATCATGGTCATCACGCCGTATCGCGACCAGAAGAAACTGCTGGCTGATGCCATCGATGACCTTCGGCAGCAAGGGCACTTGGATCGGCTCGACGTTGAGGCGTTCACCCTGGACAGTTGCCAGGGACGCGAGGCGGAGTATGTGTTCATCAGTCTTGTGCGGAGTCGCGCGACGCCATTCTTCGACATGCCGAAGCGATGGAACGTTGCGCTTACCCGGGCGATGCTTGGGCTGTTCATCGTGGGCAACGTGGATGCGTACCTGCAGGAAGCGTTGAGCGCCCGACGGGACCCCCGCAACCGCCCCTCGGCTGACGGTCGCCCCGGCCGGCCGCTCATGAGCCTGCTGGCTCGGATCCTCGAGGCCTACGACCGACAGCTCGCAGATCATCGCAACGGAAGGCGGAATGCCTGACTGCCACTGGACTTCAGAGCCGCTGACTCAGTACTCGGAGAAAACGGATGACGCCATTTGGAGAATCTGATAGTCGAAGCAGCGAGCGGGCGACCGTCTCTCGCGCCGACATTGAGACCATTTGCATCCTTGAGGCAATCCCCGGCCCGGGGTGCGCCCTGATCGCGTTGCCAGAGGCGCTAGGGCTCGCTCCGACCCTGCTTGGCCCCGTGACCGTGTCGTTGGAGCCGCTCCTGGCCTTGGGCTGGGTAGAAGTGCTCGATGGCCGCGTTCAGGTCACGTCGGCGGGACGCACCCGGCTTGGCGAGCGGAAGTCCGAACTTGAGGTCTGATCGCCCCCCGCGCGTCGGAGCGGTGCTGTGCAACGTTTCGGGTCGCGACCTTCCGGTTACGCACTCCATAATCGCCAAAGCGAGCATCCCCGCCCAAGACCCCCTCTGGAACGCTAAAAAGCGGTCTCTTTGGGTCTCGGCGCGATGCCGATGGCCGTTCATGCCGCTGATGTGAGCTCCCAGACTCGTCGCGCTGCCACTATGTCTAAAGGGGTCTCTCGATCGCGTCGGGTTACCGCTACGCGCCCACTATTTCGGCAGATGAAAGACGAACCCCCGGGTTGTGAGACCCGGGGGTTGTCGTTTTTGTCTTGTGCACACGGCGACGGCACCTCAGGCAAGGGTCACGGCCCGAGCCCAGGCCGCGGACCCGGCGGTGGCCGGGGACACGGTGGGTGCTCGATTCACGAGCGCCGGCGGCGTGCCGCGAGAAGTCCGCCCAGGCCCAGCAGCACCGCCGTCGTGGGCGCGGGGATGGGTTGCGTCCAGAGCAGGGCTTCGTTGCGCCCGGTGAGGGTGTTGAAGCCAAAGCCGCTGATGTACGTGTTAGCGCCATCGTTCGAGATGCCCGTCGCGGTGCTGCTGGAGAACCCAGACGGGAGGAACGCGGACAGATCGACCCATGACTCGGCGGTCCCGCTCCAGAGGCTCGCGCGGAAGACGCCGCCCACGGTGGCCCAACCCACCTGTTGCCCGTTGCTGGCGCCGCGCGCCAAAGAACCGGTGGCGCCCAGCGGGCTGAGATCAACCCATGACGCCGCCGTTCCACTCCACAGGCTTGCGCGGAACACCCCGCCGACGACGGCGTACCCGGCCTGCTGCCCTGCGCTCGCGGCGAGCGATTCTGACTGCGTTGAACCCAGCGGGTTCAGGTCGACCCATGAGGCGGCCGACCCGGTCCAAAGGCTTGCGCGCTGCAGTCCGCTCACGACGGCCCATCCGGCCTGCTGTCCGGCGTCGACGCCGAGGGCGGTGGATTGCGTCGAGTCCGTGGGGTTCAGATCGATCCACGAAGCGCTGGTCCCGCTCCACACACTTGCGCGACGCACGCCGCCAACGATGCTGTACCCGACTTGCTGTGCGCCGCTGGTGCCGCGCGCTTCGGATTGCGTCGAGCCGGTGGGGTTCAGGTCGACCCATGAAGCGCTTGTCCCGTTCCACGTGCTCGCGCGGAACACTCCGTCAACGCGGGCAGCTCCCACCTGTTGCCCGCCGCGGGATGCGAAGGCGATGGACTCGGTCGAGCCCGCTGGATTGAGGTCAATCCGGGAGGCGGCGGTTGTGCTCCAGAGGCTCGCGCGTTGCACACCGTCGAGACGGGCGTACCCCGCTTGCGTGTTGCCGTCGGCGGCGTAGCCGATGGACTCCGTCGCGCTCGCCGGGTGCAGGTTTGTGAACGTCCAGGATGCGTGGACGAAAGAGGTCAGGGCCAACGTGCTGAAAGCGGCCGCGATGGCGGCGGCGCCGCGGATGGAACTGATGGACATCTCTAGTCTCCTCGGGCCTTGGCCCGGTTTGGACACGGCTCGACAATCGACCGAGCAAGAAGCCGCACGCCCGGCGGCGGCCGAGCGTGCGGTGGTGTGACTCAGATGCTTGAGGAATCTCAGCGGTGGCGACGCGAGGCCAACAGCCCGCCGAGGCCCAGCAGCGCGGCCGCGCCGGGCCCGGGGATCTGAACAAGACGAAAGCCGGTGGTCAAGATTTCAAAGTCCGCGTTCTGCCTGCCGAGGCTGGTTCCCCCGATGTCGCTCACGTTGCTAGTGAACGACCCGCCGGCGAAGAATCGGGTGCTTGCTGAACTGGAATCGGTCCATTCGCTCACGTTCCCGCCCATGTCGAACGTGCCGTAGAAGTTCGGCGCGTACGAGCCGACGGGCGTGGTGTTGTTGATCACGTCCTCGTAGTTCACTTGCGCGAACGTCGGGGCGTTGTTGCTCATCGTGGTGTACCGCCAGAAGCTGTCCACATCGCCGCCCTGGTCGGCGGGCTGGTGAAAGGCGGCCTTGTACCATTCGTCCACGCTGGGCAAGGCCCACTGCCATCCCGCGTTGCGGACGACCGTGTTGTTGGCGATGGTGTCAGGGGTGAGCGTGTAGGCGCCGGTCTCGGTGTCGGCGTTGCCCTGGCCGTTGTGTAGCCAGTTGGCGAAACGCGCGGCGTCCCAGAACGAGACGAAGTTCACCGGGTTGTTCTCACGACCCGGGACCGTGCTGTAGGTGTACGACCCCGGCGAGCCGGAGCGAGCGATGCCGCCCCGCGGGCTGCTCATCCCCGGGCTGTAGAGGGCCAGCGGGTCGGACGCGGCCTTGGCGTTGAGGAACGCGGCGTACTGCGCGTTGGTCACCTCGGTCTGCCCGATGTTGTAGGTGTACGCGACCGAGCCGAGGCCCGTGAGCGGCTCCGGCGCGTTGCCGGCGTTGCCGATGGGGACGGTGGGAATGGTGATGGTGGCTGAGGCGATGGACGCGCTCAGGCCCGTGACGGCCGCGAGCGCGACCACGTTGATGAAGTGCTTCACAGACATACTTCTCTCTCCAGAACTCTCGCGCTGGCTTGCGCCCGCGCACGAATAGCCACGACTATAGGTGCTCGTTCGGTGGTCAAGATCACACCCCGCCGAGTTGGTCAACGAGAGGTTGGCGAACATCTGCGGGGGCGGGAGAGTTGAGCGATAAGAAGCGCTCGCGTTTGCGCAGCGAGGGGGCGCGGGCCGCGCTTCGGGCGGCACGATCAGCCCGTTACGGGGCTTTTGCTCGGACGTCGTATCGGAGTTCGACCATCTCCGGGCCGAGCCTGGTCACGCGGGTGAGGGAGAGGTGTGGGCTGAGCAGCCGGCGCGGCAGGAAGGGTTTGCCGCGACCGAGCGTGACGGAGCCGATCTGGACGATGATTTCGTCGAGGAGGCCCGCGTCGGCGAACTGGGCGGCGAGGTCACCGCCGCCGGCGATCCAGAGGTTGAGATCACCGGCGGCCTTCCGCAGTTCGGGGAAGGCCGCGCGGACGTCGCCGCTGGTGAAACGGATATCTGCGCCGGGGATGACCGGCTGCGTGCGCGATGTGAAGACCCATGTCGGACAGGTATAGGGCCACGGTGTGCCGAGTTGTGCGGCGGCCTGCTCGGCGTTGTTCAGGATCCAGCGGTAGGTGGTGGAGCCCATGGCGATTGCGCCGACCTTGGCGATGAAGTCGGGGTAGGTCGAGTCGGGAGGGTCGCCGAGTTGGAAGAGCCAGTCGAGGGAGTCTTCCTCGGTGGCGATGAAGCCGTCGAGGCTGGCGGCGGTGTAGTACTGAGTCTTCATGACCGGCCTGATCACGTCTGCTCGGGCGGCTCGCACTTCGGCGTGGGGATGCGAGGTTTGAGCGTAGACGTGGGTGCGGTGTGAGCCGGCGCCGATGGGGTGGGGCGACGGTCGTGTCGGCGCTGGTGTGGTGGGCGCGAGCGCGGGGCGGTTTGCCTGGGGCGGCGCTTTCGCCGACTGTCAGCGGTGTGCGCTGTGCGTAGACTCGGGGCGTGATGAGCGCTTCGGGGCGGGTGTCGCTAGCCTTTGATGATGAGGGGTCGCGTGGCTCGGACGCGGTGCTGCTGATTCACGGGCATCCGTTCAATCGTTCGATGTGGCGGCCGCAGGTGGGCGTGGTTGCTGCGGCGGGGTGGCGGGCGATTACGCCCGATCTTCGGGGGTACGGCGAGAGCGGGCCGACGGCAGGCGCGGTCGCGTTCGAGGACTTCGCGACCGATCTGGTCGGGCTGATGGATGCGCTGCGTATTGAGCGCTTCGTCGTTGGCGGGTTGTCCATGGGCGGACAGATCGCGATGGAGGTGTGTCGGCAGGCGCCCGAGCGGGTGCGTGGGCTATTGCTGGTGGCCACGTTTCCGCAGAGCGAGTCGGAGGAGGGCAAGGTTCGGCGGAATGCGATGGCGGATCGGCTGGTGCGCGAGGGGATGGCGGGGTACGCGGCCGAGGTGTTGTCGAAGATGGTGGGGGCCCAGTGTCTTTGCGAGAAGCCGGAGATCGGGGAAGCGGTGCTCGCGATGATGACGGGCACGGATCCTCGGGCGGCGGCGGCGGCCCTGCGTGCTCGCGCGCGGCGTGCGGCGTACGAGCCGGTGCTTGCGAGGTTCGCGCGGCCGGCGACGGTCGTTGTCGGCGATGACGACGCGTTCACCACGCGTGATGACGCGATGAGGATGGCGTCGCTGCTGAGCGACTGCGACTTTCGATGGATGCCGGGTGTTGGCCACATGCCGAATCTGGAGAGGCCGGACGAGTTCAATGCGGCGCTGCTGCGGCTGCTCGAGAGGGTTGAGGCGACTTCGGGTTGAGTCCTGCCTGTCGGATCGCAGAGGAACTTACTTCAGCGTCGCTGCGGTGTCAGCGCGATTCGCGGGCTGGCCGCGCCGGTGAAAGGCGGTTGAGCGGTGCGTTTGCGACGGACAATCTGATTCGGGAAGTGACGGGTTGCGTTCATGGGGAGCGCGGCTATCTTTGCGGGAATTAGCGGAGAGGAGCCGGGCTGCTGCTCGATCGCCGCCGCGTGTGTTTGGAAGAGGAGAGAGAACTTGATTCGCAGTGTGTTTGCTGTCGTTGCGCTCGCCGGGTCCGCTGGCGGGGTGTTTGCTCAACCGATCACGTACCGCACGGTCGCCGTGGCGGGGCAGGTGGTGCCGGGGTCGCCGGGTTCCTCGACGGTGCGCGGGAACTACACCTCGCTGCGCATCAACGATCGCGGCGAGACGGCCTTCACGAGCCTGGTGTCGGCTGGGCAAGGCTCCCTCGCGACCGCGGTCTTGACCGACTCGGGGGCCGCGGGCTTGCGCACGATCGCGCGGACCGGCGAACAGGCTCCTGGCCAGGACCCGGGCTTCACGTTCAGCGCCTTCAACCAGTCGTTGCTGTTGAACAACGCGGGCGATGTTGCCTTTACCGGGTTCAATCCGTCGTTCGTGGCGACTCCGTTCGTGCAGCGGGTTGGCGGTCCGTTGGAGTCGGTGTACCGCCTCGGGGGTCCCGTCCCCGGGCAGCCGGCGGACTGGGCGTACGGGAACCTCATCGTCAACTCGCTTCGCCTGAACGACTCCGGCGATGTGATCTTGACCTCGCAGGTGGCGAACGCGCCCTCGCTGGTGGTGCACCGGTCTACGCCCGCGGGTCTCGCGGTGGCCGGGGTGCGTGGGCAATCGCTCCCCGGATTGCCCGCGGGCACGACGATCTCGACCATCCGGTCTCCGCGTGACAACCAGATCAACAACGCTGGTCAGTACGCATTCGTTGCCGAGCTGGCGTCCGGCTTCTCGTCGCAAACGGCGTTGCTGCGGGTGAACAGCAGCGGGATCGCCACGCCGCTGGGTGTCCGCGATACGCCGCTGAGCGCGTCATCGTCCAACACCTTCTCCGGCGCCCTTTTCGATGACTCCGTGCGGATGAACAACCAGGGTGCTGTCTCGTTCGTGGCGGGGATTCGCGATGAGCAGGCGAATCAGCAGTTCGCCCTGGTCGTGGACGACGGGAACGGGCAGTTCAGCCGGGTGATCGCGCCCGGAGACCAGGCGCCGGGACTCGCCCCCGGGGTCAATGTCGAGCAGGTCCTTGGGTTTCAGACCCAGATGAACAACCTCGGCGACCTCGCGTTCGTCGCGCGGCTGAGCGGGGACGGCGTGAACAATCAGAACAACTTCGCCATCTTCGCCGGTGGCCCGGGCGATCTTCGCGCGGCGGTGCGGCAAGGGGACGCTGTGCCCGGCCTGGCCGGTGTCACGTTCACCAGCATCCTGGGGGCGGACCACCAGTTCAATGACCTCGGTCAGGTGGCCTTCTACGCGGGCCTGAGCGATAACACGCGGGGCATCTTCGTGAACGATGCGCTCGGAGGCACTCGGCTGGTGGTCGGCGTGAACACGGTTCTGGACTTCAACCCCGACCCGCTGATCGAGGATCTGCGGCCGGTCGTCAACATCGAAACATCGTTCGACCTGAACAACCAGGGCCAGCTCGTCTTCAACGCGTTCGCGGACGCCAGCACTTCCGCCGTGTTTGTCGCGAACATCCCCGCGCCGACGACCGGGCTGGCGCTCGCGATCGGCGGCGTGCTCGCGTCGCGCCGGCGGCGGCGTTGACCCGCGGGCCGGGCGAGCGGCCGACGCCGCCTGGCTCCGCTCGCATGGTGCGGCGTGGTGAACCACCCACTGGCACCTTGTTTGTGCCACCCCCCCGGGTCGCAAGGCCCGGGGGTTTTCGTTTTTGGGCGTGGCGCGGATCTTGAGGTCGTGGAGCCGTGCGGGGCGGTGTGCGAGCAAGGCTCAGGGCTTGGGCTCGCCCTTGACGGCGCTGGCTTTTTCTTCCCATTCGGCGGCGCGCTGGTCGTAGCCCTTGTCGGGCTCGAGCTTGTTGCGGGCTTTGAAGACAGCTCTCTCGGTGGGCGATGGGTTCCTGGTGCTGATTCTGCTGAAAGACGTGCGTCCCAGAGACGGTCGTACGGAGAGTGGAGCGGTGCTCTCTCGGGGTTACTTCGATTCTATCGGCGGGTTGGCGAGATTGGGTTGTGGGAGCAGCGCTCGCCACGTCGCGGCCTTGGCGTCGTAGTCCCGGCCGGGCTCAGCGGCGTGCCAACTCTCGTAGAGCGCGATGATCTGCTCGATGGAGGAGTTCGCGGCGTGGGTGCCTGAGGTCTTCTTGCCTGCGGTCGCGCCCCGATGAGCCTCAAGGAGCACGGCCTCGGCGCCGGCGAAATCCTTGCGGGCGATGAGTAGTCGCGCGAGGGTTTCGCGGGCCCTTTGCGTGGAGAGTGAGGCGTCGCCCTCGACGCGTGCCAACTCGGCCGCGGCGGTGCGGGCGAGAGGCTCGGCCTCATCGAGCTTGCCCTGGCGCGTCAGGACGCCAGCGAGGGAGTTCTTGGCACGAAGGAGCGGCGGTGCATCGGGGCGGACGTTGGCCGCGTAGATGGGGACGGCTTCGCGGAGGAGCGCCTCGGCCTCGTCGAGCTTGCCCATGTCGGCGAGGAGTGCGGCGAGGTTGTCGAGGGCGAAGGCGGTCTCGAGGTGCTTGGGGCCCTGGACGCGCCGGACGTCTTCGACGCCTGCGCGCAGGAGTTTCTCCGACTCTTCAAGCCTTCCCTGGATCCTGAGCGAGTCGCCGTAGCGGATGCGAGAGGAGAGGTTGCTTGGGTGGTCCTTGCCGTACACGCGTTCAGTGGCGGCGAGGTGCTCGATCGCGAGCGCGTCGGACTCGTCGAACCTGCGTGCGCGTGCGAGCGTCTCGCGGAGCGCGGCCATGGTATCGAGCGTGACGGTGTTGTCGGGCCCGAGCGTGCGGCGGGAGATGTCGAGCGTTTCGCGCAGGATCGTGTCGGCCTCGGGGTACATCTCCTGGTCGCGCAGGTTGGAGCCGATGCGCAGCTTGGTGCGGAGCGTGCTTGGGTGCTCGGGCCCGAGGGCCTTCTGCTGGGTCACGAGGATCCGGCTGAGGATCTCGCCGGCCTGTGCGTACTTGCCCTGGCGGCTGAGCGGGAAGCAGGCTCGCTCGAGGCAGGCCAGCGTCGTGGGATGTTCGGTGCCGAGCACGCGCGTGAAGCCGGCAGCGGCTTCGAGGTAGTAACGTTCAGCCTCGCTCCAGCGGCCGAGCTCTTGCATGAGGCCGCCCATGTTTGCGGTGAAGACGAGCGAGTCGGCATGTTCGGGACCCAGGACGCGCCGCGACGTCTCGTAGGCTTCGCGCCAGTAGGGCTCGGTGGCGGCGGCGTTGCCTTGCATGATGAGCAGTCTTCCGTAGGTATTGAGGGAGATAAGCGTGTCCTTATCTTCATTGCCCAGGGTGCGACGGCGACCTTCGAGGGCCTCGCGCAGCAGCGGTTCAGCCTCTTCGAAGCTGCGGAGGCTGGTGAGCGCGGTGCCGAGGTTGCTCATGTGTGCGAGCGTCTCGTAGTGTTCTGGGCCGTTCGTGCGGCGGGAGCGCTCGAGGACTTCGCGCATCATCGCGACCGACTCCTCGGTCATCGCCAGCGAGTTCAGCAGGTCGGCGAGGATGGCGAGAGAGGCGATCGTGCGGGCGTCCTCCTTCCCGAGCAGGCGTTCGCGAATCTCGACGACGCCGCGCTGGATGCGGAGGGCTTCGTTGTATCTGCCGAGCTTGCGATAGACGTTGGCAATGGTGTTCCTCAGGGCGGCGGCGACGGTGAGCTGGTCTGTGAAGTCCTTGTCGAGGGCCGCCAGCGAGGGCGTCAGGATCGTGCGGTCAATCATGGCGACGGCGGCGTCCGTGCCGCTGATGCGTTCGAGGTCGCGTGCAAAGGCGGCGGAGCGCTCGGGACGGTCCGCCTCCGGTACGGCCATGACCTGGATGGACTTGTCGAAACGATCGCGCAGGTCCGAGAGGAGCTGCTCGCCGGCGATGGTCGCGTCGATGCTCTTGAGCATCTCCGCCTGGAACTCCGAGACCTTGGCGAGTTCGTCGGCGCGTGCGGAGATCTGGGCCTCGGCGAGCACGGCGCGATCTCTCTGGCTGGTCGCGACGCGAGCCTGCCAGACGGAGACGACGACTCCGGCGATGAGGCTGAGGGCGATAGCGCCACCCGCGGCAACCGCGCTGCGGTGCCGCCGGATGAATTTGAAGGCAAGGTACCTGCGGCTGGGCGGCGCGGCGATGACGGCCTCGCCGGCGAGGTAGCGCTGGATGTCGGAGGCGAGGCCGCTAGGCGATTCGTAGCGGCGCTGGCGGTCCTTCTCCAGGGCCTTCATGACGATCCAGTCGAGCTCGCCTCGGACGAGCGTGCCGAGACGCTTGGGCTCGATCTGGCGGCGGGCGGCGACGCTCGCGAGGGTGTCGGCGCTGGTGCCCAGGCGCGTGCTGGGGCGCGGCGGGTCGACCTCGCGGATGATGCGCTGGATCTCGGCGTATGCGGCGGAGCGGAGTTCTTTGCTGCTGAAGGGCGTGCTCCCGGTGAGGAGTTCGTAGAGCAGGACGCCCAGGGAGTAGACGTCGGTGCGGGTGTCGATATCGAGCGAGCCGTCGGCCTGCTCGGGGCTCATGTATTCAGGCGTGCCGATGAGTTGGCGGTGCTCGGTGAAGAGCGTTTTCTCGGTGAGTTTGCTCTGGGTGGCTTTGGCGATGCCGAAGTCGATGACCTTGGCGTGGGGGCGGCCGTCTTGCGTGGAGACGAGGACGTTGGAGGGCTTGATGTCGCGGTGGATGATGCCCTTGGTGTGGGCGTGTTGAACGGCGTTGCAGACCTGCGCGAACAGCGCGAGGCGCTGCTCGATGCTCATGCTGTGCTTGTCGGCGTATTCCGCGATGGGGTCGCCCTTGACGAGCTCCATCACGAAGTAGGGGCGGCCGGTCTCGGTCGCGCCGGCATCGAAGACCTTGGCGATGTTGGGATGGTCCATCATCGCCAGGGCCTGACGCTCCTGCTCGAAGCGGGCGACGACCTGGTGCGTGTCCATGCCGAGCTTGATGATTTTGAGCGCGACGCGGCGTGCGACCGGCTTTTCCTGCTCGGCCATGAAGACCGCGCCGAAGCCGCCTTCGCCCAGTTGCTGAAGGATTTTGTACGGGCCGATGCGGGTGCCGGGGCCTTCGCGAAGTGTGGGGATGGAGGAGAGGGTCAGCGTTGGTGCGGAGCTGGAGGAGTCGGCGGTGGGCGTGACGTCGGCGTCGGAGCGGGTTGGGTCGGCGAGGAAGCGGTCGTCCTCGGCCGCCGCGATCATGGCTTCGAGGCGGGCGCGGAGGCCGGGGAGATCGCGGCATTCGCGGTCGAGCAAGGCGGCGCGGTCGGCAGGGGCGGCCGCGATGACGAGGTCGAAGATGCGGCGGAGGTGTTCGTGATGAGAATCCGGCATGTGATGCTCCTGCGCGGCCTCACGCGCGGTCCGACTCGATCGCGTCTTTCAGCCAGGCGCGGGCGAAGGCCCACGTGCGTTTGACCGTTGGCGCCGATACGCCGAGCGCGGCGGCGGTCTGGTCGATGCTGAGCCCGGCGAAGTAGCGGAGTCTGACGACGGCGGCGGCCTCCTTGTCTGCACGCTCCAAGCGGACGATCGCGTCGTCGAGGATCAGGAATCCGGCGGATTCGTTTGCAGAGGCGGGGTCTGGCAGGGCGGCGAGGCTGAGGGCGGCGCGGCGGGCGTCGGGGCCGCCACGGATCGCCGCGGCCTTGGCACGGGCGTGGTCGATGAGGATGCGCCGCATCGCCTCGGCGGCGGCGGCGTAGAAGTGGGCCCGGCCGGCCCAGGGAATCTGTCGCGGGCCGGCGAGTTTCAGATAGGCCTCGTGCACGAGCACGGTCGCCGAGAGCGTGTGCCCGCGCGCTTCGCCCATCATGTGTCGCTGCGCGGCGCCGCGGAGTTGGTCGTAGACCAATGGGAGCAAGCGGTCGGCGGCGGCCTTGTCGCCCTCAGCCGCGGCGTTCATGAGGAGTGTTGCGTGGTCGGACTCCATGCGGGCGATGGTAATCGAACTCGCACGGCGAATGAAACGCCTGGCAGGTCTTCTCGTGGCCGGAGTGTTCGAAGTCGTGCGGTCGGGTCGTCTGGGTAGTCTTGGGCGGGCGGGTCTTGTTGTGGGGCCGTCTTTGAGGACCATGCTGCGATGAAGACCATCCGGACGGAGAGGCTTCGGTTGGAGCCGTTTGGTGCTGACTTGATGCACGCGGCGATCGTGTCGCCCGCGCGGCTGGCGGAAGCGACGGGGTTGCGGGTGGCGCCGGACTGGCCGAATAGCGATATGGCGGAGGCGCTGCCGTTCATCGCGGGGGTGGTGGAGTCGTGTCCGGCGTTGGAAGAGTGGACGCGGCTGGTGGTGCTGGAAGATGGCGGGGTGGTGATTGGGGAGCTCGGGTTCAAGGGGCTGCCGGACGTGGCGGGTGAGGCGGAGATCGGGTACGGGATTGCGGCGTCGCACCGCGGCCGCGGGTATGCGACGGAGGCGGTGGTGGCGCTGTGCGCGTGGGCGATGCGACAGAAGGGCGTGCGCGTCGTGCGGGCCGAGTGTTTGCCGGACAATGTTGGTTCGATCGGCGTGCTGCGGCGTGCGGGGTTCAAGGAGAGTGGGTCGGACGCGGCGATGCTGCGGTGGCGGCTTGTGGGCGGGTGATATCGGTGTGAGTTTGGTCGTGCGTGCGCGGTTGGACGGCTAGGCTGACCGCTGCGGGGCGGGTGACGCGCTCCGCCCGGGAGGACGCGGCATGGATCTGCAGTTGCACGGCAAGACGGCGCTCGTGACGGGCTCGACGCTGGGTATCGGGTTCGCGGTCGCGGCGGCGCTGCGGGGTGATGGCGCGTCGGTGATCGTGAACGGGCGCAACCAGCAGCGGGTGGACGCCGCGGTGGGACGGTTGATGGCGCTGCCGGGCTCGGGCCAGGTGCGCGGCGTGGCGCTGGACCTGGCGACGGCGCGGGGCGCGGCGGCGATGGCGAGCGCAGTGCCGGCGGTGGACATCCTGGTCAACAACCTGGGGATCTTCGAGCCCAAGCCGTTCCTGGACACGCCCGACGAGGACTGGCAGCGGTTCTTCGATACCAACGTGATGAGCGGGGTGCGGCTGACGCGGGCGTATCTGCCGGGGATGCTCAAGAACAACTGGGGGCGCGTGGTGTTCATCTCGAGCGAGTCGGGGTTGCAGACGCCGGCGGAGATGGTGCATTACGGGATGACCAAGTCGGCGCAGATCGCGATTGCGCGCGGTATCGCGGAGTCGACGGCGGGGACGGGCGTGACGGTGAACAGCGTGCTGCCCGGGCCGACGGCGTCGGAAGGCGTGTCGGACTTTGTGCGCGCGTTCGCGGAGCGGCAGAACCAGTCGGCGGAGGAGTTCGAGCGGGAGTTCTTCCGCACGGTCCGGCCGACGTCGCTGTTGAAGCGGTTCCAGTCGCCGGAGGAGATCGCGGCGTTTGTGGCGCTGGTGTGCAGCCCGCGCGGGTCGGGGGTGAACGGGTCGGCGCTGCGAGTGGACGGCGGGGTGGTGCGGAGCGCGTTCTGAACACGGGGTGCCTTGGCACGCGCGTGCGTCGCTATCGACGAGATGATTCCAGCAGCCGAATGCGCTCGCGGACTTGCTGCTTGTTCCCGATGAAGCGGGTGTCGTCCGGAGCGCGGTCGATCGCGGCGTTGAGCAGGGCGATCGCGCGGTCGGTCTCGCCCGCGGCGGCGAAGGCGTCGGCGGCTTGAATGAACACGTAGCCGAAGCGGAGATCGTCGGTATCGCGCAAGAACGCGTCCCAGGTGGTCACGATCGGGGCGGCTTCGGCTTGTGTGATGAGGCCGACGGCTCGCTCGGCGAGATCGCGGCGGAGCTGCACCTCGGCGGGCGGGAGCGCCGTGAGAAGATCGCCGAGGGCGGCGGGGTCGTTGCGGATGCCGTCGAGCTCGGCGGCGTGGAGCGCGACGGCGCGGGCTTCGTCGGTGCGGGCGGCGGCGGTAAGGAGGCTGACGCGGGTGGTCCACGCCCACCACTCGGGCGAGATGCCGCGCGTGTGCGCGATGGGGATCTCGCACGCTTCTGTGGCGAGCGCGAGCCGCGTCGGTTGGTCGTTGGCGTTGGTCGCGGCGACGAAGCTTTCGACGATGGCGCGGCTGCGGGCGGAGTCGCGGGCGCGAGCCGCGCCTTGGGTGCGTGCGGCGGCAAGGTCCCAACGGCCGTCGATGACGGCGTCGATGACCGGAGCGGCGTCGGCGGGGTGTCCCCACCAGGCGATGCGGCCGTCGCGGGTGATGACGGCGGCACGCGGGAGCGCGGTGTCGCGGAGCGCGACGCGGTACGCGCGGGCGGTGCGGTCGGCGTCGTCGATGCAGACGTGCACGCCGAGCGGGAGGCCCCACTCGGCCGCGTGCTGCGTGCAGAGGCGGGTGACGCTGCTCTCGGCGTTGTTTTCGTCGATGGTCGTCAGCGCGATGGCTTGCAGGGCGTCGCCGTGTTGGCGCTTGGCGTCCGCGAGCAGCGGCATGGACGCGAGGCACGGGGCGCACCAGGAAGCCCAGAACTCGACGACGCGGACGGCGTGCGGGGCATCTCTTGGAGGCGGCGTGGTGAGGCAGGTGGAGATGGCGAGTGGGGGGGCGAGGTCGCCGATCTGGAGGGTTTGTGCGGTGGTGCGCTCGTGCGCTGACAGTGTGACGGGCGGCGGGGCGGAGCGGCAGGCGATGAGGGAGAACGGGAGACTCGCGAGCGCGAAGGCGGCCGCGGCGCGGTGGATGGTGCGGTGTGCGTGCGCGGTCATGGGTTGGCTCTGGCGCGGTCGGTACGAGGCGGTCGGGTTGGCTGTGCGCTCAGCCAACTGAGCACTTCAGCGGCGTTGGTGTCGGGTGGAAAGACGGGGTACCAGACTTTGCGGATGACGCCGGTGTCGATGAACCAGGCCATGCGACGCAGGAGGGTGGACGGGCCGCCGCCGCCGATGCTCTCAATGGGGTATTCGAAGGTGGGAAGGTTGAGCGCGCGGGTGAGGGTGAGGTGATGATCGGAGAGGATTGGGAAGGTGATGTGGTTGCGCTCGACGAACTCGCGTTGGAAGTCAGGGCGCTGCGTGCTGAGACCGAAGACCTGAGTGTTGCGGGCGCGGAACTCGGCATGCAGGTCTCGGAAGGCGCAGGCCTGGGGCGTGCAGCCGCGGGCCCCGGGGATGGCGTCCCACTCGGGGCCGGGCGATTTGTCCGGGACGCCGGTGCGTGGGTACGTGAAGACGACGGCGGCGTCGAGGTCGGCGAGGGAGACGAGGCGGCCGTCGGTCGCGGGCAGGGCGATGGGGGGGAGCGGGTGGTTAATGAGATGAGCGGCGCCGCCGTCGTCGTGCGGGACGGGCAGGTTGGGGGGCAGTGCGAAGCGGGAGTCCATGGGTGGGCGTCCCCGTGGTGTAGTGCGGAGGGGGCGGAGAGCGATGGTAGATTTGTTGGGATGGGGCGAGCGGTCGGCGCCGGGGCGTGGAACGCCGGCGGCTTTGGTCATGCGGTGAGTCGTTCAATCACAACCTTGCCGACGTGGCGCTGCTGAGCGAAAGCGTTCAGGGCGTCGATGGCGCGGTCGAAGGGGAAGCGGGAATCGATGACCGGGCGGAGGCGGGCGGCGGAGATGGCGCGGTTCATGGCTTCGAACATCTCGACGCTGCCGACATAGATGCCGCGGACGGTGAGAGTGCGGAGGAGCGCGGGTGTCATGGAGGGCGGGGTGCCGTCGGCGAGGATGCCGATGAGGCTGACGGTGCCGCCGACGCGGGCGGCAAGGAGGGAGCGTTCGAGAGTGCCGGGCCCGCCGGTTTCGAGGACGTGGTCGACGCCGCGGCCGTCGGTGAGTTCGAGCACGCGGAGGTGCCAGTCGGGCGTTGTGCGGTAGTTGATTGCGTGGGCCGCGCCGAGGGAGACGGCGCGGTGGAGCTTGGCGTCGCTGCTGGAGGTGATGATGGGGACGGCGCCCATGGCGCGGGCGAGCTGGACGCCGAAGATGCTGACGCCGCCGGTGCCGAGCACGAGGACGGTGTCGCCCGCCCTGGTGCCGGCGGCGGTGAGGGCGTTCCACGCGGTGAGCGCGGCGCAAGGGAGCGTGGCGGCCTCGGCGAAGTCGAGGTGATCGGGGATGCGGAGCAGGGCGTGCTCGGGGAGGGCGAAGCGTTCGGCGAGGACGCCGTCGACCCCGCCGCCGAGGGATGAGTTGAGCGCTTCTTCCGTGACGGGACCGGCGATCCAGTCGCGCATGAAGTTGGCGACGACGCGGTCGCCCACGCGCCAGCGGGTGACGCCGCTGCCGACGGCGACGACGCGGCCCGCGCCGTCGGAAAGGGGGATGACGGGGCGGCGGTCGTTGCGCACGTAGCCGCCTCGCGTGACGATGAGATCGCGGAAGTTGAGCGCGGCGGCGTGCAGCTCGACGACGACATGCCCGGGGATTGCGACCGGCTCGGGCAGGGTGAGCTTCTCGAGAGCGTCGGGGCCGGTGTTGGTGACCACGCGGTACGCGATCATGGCGAGTCTCCGGGGTGTGGGTGGGTGGCTGGCCGGTGCGGATAGTTCGAGTGTTCGAGTATATTCGAACTAATAGCATGGTCAAGCCCGGCGGCGAGCGCGGAGAAGCAGCGCGGGAGGGCGGCGGCGCGGGCCGCGCTCGGGGGCTATCTTCGTGGGCACAGATGGCCCGACCGATCCCTCATCCACGGCTGGAAGACGTAGCGCTGCACGAGGTGTTGCGGGCGCTGGCGGACCCGGTTCGGCTTGAGATCGTGCGGCTGGCGGCGAACCACCCGGCCTTGCCGTGCAACCGGTTCTTCGAGGAGATACCCAAGAGCACGATGTCGCACCACTGGCGCGTGCTGCGGCAGGCGGGGCTTATTCTGCAGGTTGGGCACGGGGCGGCGCGGTTGAACTCGCTGCGCACGAAAGAGATCGAGCGGCGATTCCCCGGCTTGCTCGCGGCGGTGCTCCGGGCCGGATGACGGTTCGGCGGAGCGGTGCGGTGTGCGCTGGTGATCTAGACCGGCTCGAGCGCTGCGCCGCGGCTCATCGCTCGCTTGGCGGGGTGGGCGGGGAGCGCAGTGCGGCGCGCAGGGCCCGCGTGAAGCG
The DNA here is from genome assembly GCA_964615765.1 of uncultured Phycisphaeraceae bacterium. Classification (GTDB taxonomy): domain Bacteria; phylum Planctomycetota; class Phycisphaerae; order Phycisphaerales; family UBA1924; genus CAZTQN01. The sequence goes on along the minus strand of CAZTQN010000020.1, from coordinate 40,559 downwards.
GGTCGGTTCGTCCATCCAGATGGAGTGCCCGGCGTTGGGGATGGTGTCGAGGGTGGCGCTGGGGACGTGGGCGACGAGTCGTGGCCACATGGTCGGGCCGAGGTCGACGTAGTCGTGCGTCCCGATGATGACGTGGATCGGGCCGCGGAAGGACTTGAGCGTTGGCCAGAAGTCGCGGGTGGCGGTCTGGTAGTCGGGGTCATCGAGGACGGCTTGGCCGGCCGCGCCGCTGTAGAAGCTCTGACCGCCGAGCATGTGGCGCCAGTTGCGGCCGTTGAAAGTGTTGATGCACGTGAACTGGATGCGCCACCAATCGGTCTGCTGCTGATCGGTGGTGATGATGTTCTTGAGCCCGAAGGACTTGATTGTGTCGGGCGTGGCGGAACCGGCTTCGTAGGGGATGAGGCCTTCGTCGGCGGCGATGCGGAGCGTGCGCGCGAAGACGTCGTTGTCGTACGCGGTCTGGCGGGCGGTGATGGCGGCGGCGTCGGCGTCGGAGAAATCCGGCCAAACGTCGGCGAGGAAGGGCGGTCTGGGGTCGCCGAACGGCGCGGGGACGGTCGCGCCGACGAGGATGAGCTTGTCGACGCGGTCCGGATGGGCGCGGAGATAGCCGTAGGCGAGGTGGTTGCCCATCGAGTGGGCCATGAGCGTGATCTTGGATTGGCCCAGGCGCTGGCGGAGTTGATCGAGGTCGTCGACGAGCGCGGAGAACGTGACCTTGGCGGGCGGGTTGACGGGCGAGCGGAGCGAGCCGCGCTGGTCATAGAGGACGAACGTGTACTCGTCGGCGAGCGGGCGGATGGCGGGGATGAGGTAACTGTGTTCGGCGCCCCAGCCGCCGTGGAGGACGAAGACGATGTTGCCCGGGCGGGAGCGCGTGCCGAACTCCGCGACGTAGTGGACAACCTCGTCGGCGGTCTTCATGTACCACTGGTTCACAAGGACGCCGGCGTCGGTGGGGAGCGGCGTGCGTTTGAGCGCGGCGGGCTCAGGATCCGCGGACGATGTGGTGCGACAACCGGCGAGGACGAGGGTGAACGACGTCAGGGCAAGGGCGGAAGATCTGGTCAATGACACGGCAAGGGTCCTCACAAGGTGCACCGCTCACGGCGTTGGGACGCCGAGCGGCGGCGGATCCGTCAGGACGGCCGAGTTCGTCGCCCGTTTTGGTTTAGCCAGCAAGCGCGGCGCAGTGTGGTGAGGTTGCCGTGGATGGGAGCGCTCAGTTCGAACTCGCCGGCGGATTGACCGGTTCGGGCGGAGTCAGCACGGCCCGCCATGTCGCGGCCTTGGCGTCGTAGCCCTGGCCGGGCTCGGCGGTGTGCCAGGCGGTGTAGAGATCGGCGAGGCTTTGCAGACCAGCGTGGATGCCTTCGGGGCACCGACCTTCGTTCTGGGCGGCGATGGTGGTGGAGTGCCGAAGAAGATGACACTCCCCTTACTTCGCCATCATCGCCCTGCACTTGGCCAGCGTCTCCCGATATTCCTTCAGATGCGCGTGGTCGGGGGCGAGGACTATCTCGGCCATCGCCGCGGCCTCTTCGAGTTCGGCGAGAGCCGCGGCATAGTCCTTGGTCTCAAGCCGGGCGCTGCCGGAGCGCCACAGCACTCGGGCGAGGTTCGGCGAGCCGTTGGGCGAGATCTTGCGGAGCATGGGGATTGCCTCATCCCATCCCGCGCGGGCGTCGGCGGACTTGCCCAGACCGTGTTGCACCCGAGCGAGGTTGCTCAGGCAGCTGGCAACTCTCTCATCTCCTGCGGGCAGCTTGGCGCGGTAGATCCTGATCGCCTCGCGAGCGAACGGCTCGGCCGCCGCGAACTTTGCTTGGTCCTGCAGGACGACGGCCAGGATGTTCAACGAGTTGGCGATCTCCACGCTCCCCGCGGGCAGGGCCTCGCGGCGGATCTGTAGCGCTTCGTTCAGGATCGGCTCGGCTTCGGCCAGCTTGCCCTGGTCCTTGAGAAGCGCTCCGAGGTTGTTGAGGGAGACGGCGATGCTCGGGTGACCGGCGGGGAGTGCCTCGCGGCGGATCGCCAGTGCCTCGCGATAGAGCGTCTCGGCTTCATCGAACTTGCCCATGTCCTTGAGCAGCACCGCAAAGTTGTTGAGGGAGACGGCAATGTCCGGGTGCCCGGCCGGGAAAGCGGCGCGGCGAATCGCCAGCGACTCGCGGTGCAGCGTCTCAGCCTCATCGAGCTTGCCCATGTCCTTGAGCAGCACCGCCAGGTTGTTGAGGGACGTAGCGATGCTCGGGTGCCCGGCAGGGAGTGCCTCACGGCGGATCGCCAGCGCTTCGCGGTAGAGCGGCTCGGCCTCATCAAACTTGTTCATCTCCTTGAGCAGAAGCCCCAGCCCGTTCAGCGACGACGCGATCGAATCATGCCCCCGCGGCAGAATCGCCCGCTTTATGGCCAGCGACTCGCGGTAGACGCGCTCGGCCTCGTCGAGTTTGCCCTGATTCCGCAGGGCGTTGCCGAGACTGCTCAGGGTGCTGGCGATTTCGGGGTGCTCGGCGGGCAGTGTGGCCCGACTACCGGCGAGCGACTCACGGTACAACAGCTCGGCCTCGGCAAACTTCTTGGCCGACATCAGCGTCGTCGCGAGGTTGTTCTGGCCCAGCGCGATTTCGGGGTGCCCCGCGGGGAAGGCCGCCAGGCGCGTCTGGAGGGCCTTGCGCATGAACTGCTCGGCCTCGTCGAGCTTGCTCAGCTTGGTCAGCACCTTGGCCAAGTTGTCATACGTGCGGGCGAGCCCCGGATTGTCCGCGATCGGTGCCTCCATTTGCACCGCTTCGCGCAGGAGCGACTCGGCCTCGCTGTAGTTGCCTTGCAGGAGCAGGATCTGGGCCAGGTTGTTCATCGCCGTGCCGACCGACGGGTCGCTCGCCGGGAGGGCGCGACGCCGCATCGCCAGCGCCTCGCGGAGGAGCTGTTCCGCCTCCTTGAGGTTCGACAGCAGCGAGAGCGGATCGGCCAGACGATCCAGGCTCTGAGCGATCTCGAGGCTCCCCTCCGGGTAGTTGGCCTTTCGGATCTCCAGCGCCCGGCGCAGCACGGGCACGGCGTCCTCGTACCGCCCCAGCGCCACGAACGTGTCGCCGATGGTGGTCCGTACGCCCGCCTCGACCAGCGGCGAGGCTTTCAGCGAGCCCTCATCGATGGCCTTGAGCGCCGCCTCCAGGGCTTGCAACACGGTCACCTTGTCCTTCAGCGGCTCGCCGGTCGCGGGGTCCTTGGGCATGTTCGCCGGGTCGACCGCGGCGAGCATGTCGGATTGGAACTTCACCACCGCGCTGGCGATCGCGGCCTGCTTCTTCGCCTCGGCTTCCTGTTTTTTGGCTTCGGCTTCCTGCGCCTGAGCCTTGGACTTCTGCGCGAGCGCGTCGGCCCGCGCCGCCTCGGCTTGCGTGCGCTGCTCGGCCTCGGCCCTCTGCGCCGCTACGGCCTTGTCGCGCTGGTCGCTGGCCACCTTCGCCTGCCACGCGAACGCGATGGCGCCGATGAGCAACGTCGCCGCCACCGCGCTGCCCGCGGTGACCATCACGCGGTTGCGCCGGATGAACTTCTTGAAGCGGTACGCCGTGCTCGGCGGCGCGGCGACCACGGCCTCCCCGGCGAGATAGCTCCGGATGTCCGCCGCAAGACCGTTGGCCGTTTCGTAGCGGCGGGTGCGGTCTTTCTCCAGCGCCTTCATCACGATCCAATCCAGCTCGCCGCGGACCAGGGAGCCCAGTCGTTTGGGTTCGGTCTTGCGCCGCGCCGCCACGCTCGCCAGCGTCTCCGAGTTCTGGCTCAGCCGCGTGCTGGGCTTGGGCGGCTCCACCTCGTGGATGATCCGCTGGATTTCGGCATACGCCGCCGAACGCAGCTCTTGGCCCGTGAACGGCGTGGTGCCGGTGAGGAGCTCGTACAGCAGAACGCCGAGCGAGTAGACGTCGGTGCGGGTGTCGATATCGAGGCTGCCCTCGGCCTGCTCGGGGCTCATGTACTCGGGCGTGCCGATGAGTTGGCGGTGCTCGGTGAAGAGCGTTTTCTCGGTAAGTTTGCTGAGCGTGGCCTTGGCGATGCCGAAGTCGATGACCTTGGCGTGCGGGCGACCGTCGTGCGTGCTGACGAGCACGTTGCTGGGCTTGATGTCGCGGTGGATGATGCCCTTGGTGTGGGCATGCTGCACGGCGGCGCAGACCTGGGCGAACAGGTGCAGCCGATCGTCGATGGTCAGGTTGTGCTTGTCGGCGTAGGCGGAGATCGGGTCGCCCTTGACCAGTTCCATGACGAAGTAGGGGCGGCCGGTCTCCGTCGCGCCGGCGTCGAGCACCTTGGCGATGTTGGGATGGTCCATCATCGCGAGGGCCTGACGCTCCTGCTCGAAGCGAGCGACGACCTGGCGGGTGTCCATGCCGAGCTTGATGATCTTGAGTGCGACGCGGCGTGCGACCGGCTGCTCCTGCTCGGCCATGAAGACGGACCCGAAGCCGCCTTCGCCGATGAGTTGCAGCAGTTTGTACGGGCCGATGCGAGTGCCGGGGCCTTCGCGAAGGGTCGGGATGAGCGAGAGGATCAGCGTCGGTGCGGAGCTGGACGAATCGGCGGTGGGCAGGGCCTCGGCGGAATGGTCCGCCGTGGGCGAGGCGAGGAAGTTGGCGGCGCGGTCGTGGGCGCTCAGCAGCGCCTCGACCTGGGCGCGGAGGGCGTCGTCGCCGGCGCAGGCGGCGGCGAGGTAGTCGGCGCGAAGGGCGGGCTGGAGTCCGACGGCGTGCTCGAAGATGCTCTGAACGGTGCTCGCCATGGCGTGGTCTTTCAGTCTTCGTGGAGGCGCTGGAACAGCCAGGCCCGCGCGAACGCCCAGCGGCGGTCGACGGTGCTGGTGGAGAGCGCGAGCGCTTGTGCGGTCTGCTCGACGCTGAGCCCCGCGAAGAAACGCAGCCGAACGATGGCGGCGCCGTCAGGAGACTCGCCCTCCAAGCGACGGAGCAGGTCGTCGAACCTCACGATGTGTTCAGGATCTTGCTGAGCGAGGCCGGCGACGTCGGCGAAGGCGGTGGGGTCGGCGATCCGAACGGCTTCCTGACCGCCGCCGCGTTTCAGGCGCAGGCGGGCCTTCGCGTGGTCGAGGAGGATCTGGCGCATGGCCTCGGCGGCGGCGGCGTAGAAGTGGCCGCGCCCGGCCCAGGGGACCTCGCGCGGGCCGGCAAGTTTGAGATAGGCCTCGTGGACAAGGGCGGTGGCGGACAGGGTGTGGCCGGCGCGCTCGCCGTCCATGTGGATCTGGGCGGCTTTGCGGAGCTGGGCGTACACGAGCGGGAGCAGGCGGTCGGCGGCGTCTTGGTCACCGTTTGCCGCGGCGAGCATGAGCACGGTCGCGTCGGACCCGCGCGGCGTCGGTGGATCGTGCGGCGCGGGAGAGGCCGTCGGGTCCTGCGGGGGCATGGGGGGGCATGGTAACAACTTTCGCTTGTGTATCCGAGACGCCGGCGCGGAGGCGGTCGAGCATGGCGGCGAGGGTGAGCTGCTCGTCGGTCGAGAGCGGCGCCAGCCAGCGGGAGACGGCGGTGTAGTAGCCGGGCATGATCTTGTCGAGCAGTCGCACGCCGCGGGGTGTAAGGATGGCGGCGGAGCAGCGTGCGTCGGCGTGCCCGGGTTGGCGACGGATAAGCCCGGCGTGCTCGAGGCCGGCGAGCAGGCCGGACATGGTCGCGCGCGTGACGCCTTGTTTGGCGGCTAGGTCGCTGGGCAGCGCGCTGTGGTGCTCTTCGCGGCGGAGGAGGATCATCGTGATCCACCGGCCGTGGGTGATGCCGTGCGGCTCGAGCAGCGCGTCGAGCTCCGCGAGCAAATCGCTGCCGACGCGGAGGAGACGGAGAAACGCTGCGACCGCTGCGGGGTCGAGCTCCGGGTAGAGCGCTTTGAAGCGGGAGAAGCTGCGCGTATCGGGGAGATGCTGCAGGAGGAAGGCCATGGGCACCTCGCGTTACGGGTTGGATGCGCGGGCGGGCGCGGGGGATGCGGGCGCCGGCGGTGTTTGAGCGGGTGGCGGCGCGGGCGTGAAGGGCTCGACGATGGTGCTGGCGGGGAGCGGGACGGGGATGTTGAGCGCGACGCGGTCGCCGGGTTGGAGGCCGTCGAGCACTTCGATCTCGCTGCCGAAGTCGCGGCCGAGGCGGACGGAGCGGTACGCGAGCGTGAACGCTTCGCCCTCGGGGACCAGGACGCCGACGGTCGGTCCGCTTGGGCCGGAGGGCGCAGTGGGCAGGAGCATGAGAGCGTTGCCGGGGATGATCGCGGGGCGCTGCTCGGGCGGACGGGTGACGGCGATCTCGACGGTGGCGAAGGAGCCGGCGATGAGTCGGTTGTCGGCGTTGGGAACTTCGACCTCGATAGGCATGGTGCGCGTGGTCTGGTCGAGTTCGCCGGAGATGCGCGTGATGGTGCCGCGGACGGTGAGGTCGCGCACGCCGGCGACGCGGACGACGGCTTCCTGGCCCTGACGAACGAGGTAGGCCTGCGCCTGCGGAACGCTGACGACGGTGCGCAGCGTGGAGGCGTCGACGATGGTGAAGACGGGCGGGTCGGTGGTGTTGCCGCCGACTTCGATGTAGTCGCCCTGCTCGCGGGTGCGGCGTGTGACGACGCCGGCGAACGGGGCCCGGAGATCGCGGAAGGCGAGCTGGCGGCGAAGGCGCTCGATGCGGGCGTCGACGACCTGGATGTCGGCTTCGGCGCGCTGGACGGCGGCGCTGGCGCGGCGGACCTGCGTGCGTGCGTCGTCGGCCTGCTGCTGGCTGACGGATCGGGCCTCGACGGCGGCCGCGAGGCGGGCCGAGGTGCGCTCGGCGAACTCGAGGGCCTGGCGCGCGTCGGCGAGTTCAGCGACCGCGGCGGAGCGCTCGCTCTCGGCTTCGAGCAGTTCCTTCTCGAGCACGGGCGTGGCGATGACGCCGAGGATTTGCCCGGCTTTGACGCGGTCGCCCACGTCGGCGCGGCGCTCGACGAGGTAGCCGCCGACCTGGGCCAGAAGCTGCGATCGGCGGAGGGGCTCGAGCGTCGCGGGCTGACGGATGACGAGGGCTTCGTCGGCGCGGCGGACTTCGGCGACTTGCACGCGGCGGACGGCCTGGGCCTGGGCGCGGGCGCGGTCCTCGATCGCGGCCCGCGCTTCGCGCTTGGGCGCGGCCCCAACGGCGTACAGACCGACGCCGACGACGCCCATCAGCACGATCGCCGTCGGAGCCAGCCAGCGTCGGCGACGCGAGGCGAGCATGCCGGCGAGGGCCTGCGGGGTGTCCTGCTCAGTGTGCGACATGAGACTTCTCCATCAGGATCGGGTTGGCGCGGCGGCGCAGCAGGCTGAAGGCGACGGGGACGAACAGGAGCGTGGTGAGTGTGCCGAAGGCGAGGCCCCCGATGACGGCACGGCCGAGCGGCGCGTTCTGCGCGCCCGCTTCGCCGACGCCCAGCGCCATCGGGAGCATGCCCAGGGACATGGCGCCGGCGGTCATGAGGATCGGGCGGAGGCGGGTTCGCCCCGCGGCGAGCGCGGCCTGCACGGGCGTCAGGCCCGATGAGAGCATCTCGTTGGCGAAGGTGACGAACAGGATCGAGTTCAGCGAGACGACGCCGATGACCATGATCGCGCCCATCAGCGCGGGCACGCTGAAAGTCGTGCCGGTGGCGAAGAGCATCCAGGCGATGCCGCTGAGCGCGCCGGGGAGCGCGAGCACGACGACCAGCGGGTCGGTCCAGCTCTGGAAGTTGACGACCATCAGCAGGTAGACGAGCAGGGCGGCGAAGCCGAGGCCGATGACCAGTCGTGTGTAAGCGTCGTTCATGGTGGCGAGCTGACCGCGGAGTCGGACGGTGACGCCGGGGGGCAGATCGCGCGAGGCCTCTTCGATCACGCGGGCGACGGGCTGGCTGACGGAGCCGAGATCGGTCCCGGCGACATTGGCGAGCACGTCGAAGGCGGGGATGAGGTCATAGCGGTTGATGTTGGCTGGCGTGAGTGTGCGTGTGAACTCGGCGACGTTGCCGAGCGTTTGCATCGAGCCCGGCCCGGCGCCGGAGACTTCCAGGCCCTGGTTCTCGATGTCGGAGACGGAGGAGAGGCGATACGTCGGCGTCTGGGCGGCGAGGAAGTAACTGATGCCGTTGCGCGGGTCGACCCAGAAACTGGGCTGGACCTGCGTCGTCGATGACATCGAGGCAAGGATGGTGCTGGCGACTTCGCGCTGGGTCAGGCCGGCCTCGGCCGCGCGGGCGCGGTCGACGTTCACGCTCAGCACCGGCGCGGTGGTGACCTGGCCCAGGCGGGCGTCGGCGATGCCGGGGATCGCGGCGAGGCCTTCGCGGATGCGGCGGGCGATCGCGAGCGTCGCGGCCCGGTTGTTGCCTGAGATGCGGACGTTGATCGGGGCCTGGATGCCGGCGTTGAGGACCTGGTTGACCATGTCGGCGGGTTTGAACGCGGGCTCGGCGTCGGGCATGGCTTCGAGCAGTGCGTCGCGGATGATGTCCTGCGCACGGGCCGTGTCGATGCCGGCGTCCGGGGCGAGCGAGATGATCATCTCGCCCTCGAAGGGGCCTGCGTTGATGGAGTCCTGAAAGGCGGCGTTGAGGCCGTTGGCGGGGGAGCCGATGACATCGAGCACGCGTTCGACGGCGCCGGGTGGGAGCGCCTGGCGGATGATGTCCTGAGCGCGCTGGAACTCGATCTCGGTCTGCTCGATGCGCATGTGGGCGGGCATGCGGAGGGCCAGGCGGAGCTGCCCGCCGTCGGCGGTTGGGAAGAAGTCGCGCCCCACGCGCGGGAGCAGCCAGGCGGAGACGCCGACGACGGCGAGCATGACCACGCAGGCGATCAAGCGGTTGCGAAGGGCCGCGACCAGCAGTACGGAGTACAGCGAGCGGACGCCTTCAAAGACGGCGTTAAACGCGCGGTGGGCCAGCGCGATGGGCCCCCGGCCGTGGTCCGTAGCGCCGGGGGCGTAACGAGCCGCTTCGCGCGGGAGCAGCCACATCACCAGCGTCGGGATGATGGTTCGGCTGACGACATAACTGGTGCCGACGGCGAAGACGACGGCGAGCGCGAAAGGGACGAACAGTTCCCGCGCGATTTCGCGGAGGAAAACGACGGAGACGAACACCAGGCAGATGCCCGTTGTGCCGACGAAGGCGGGCACGGCGATCTGCTGGGCGCCGTCGAGGATGGCCTGCTTCAGCGGCTTGCCCATGCCGAGGTGGCGGTGGATGTTCTCGATCTCGACGGTGGAGTCGTCGACGAGGATGCCGATGGAGAGGGCCAGCCCGCCGAGCGTCATGATGTTGAGCGTGAACCCGAGCCAGTCGAGCGCGACGACGCTGACGAGGATGGAGAGCGGGATGGAGGCGGCGACGATGAGCGTGCTCCGCCACGACCCGAGGAAGAGCAGGATCATGATCGCCGTGAGGCATGCGGCGATGACGCCCTCGACCAGCACGGTGTTGACGGCGTTGCGGACGAAGCGGCTCTGATCGGCGAGGGGTTCGACGCGGAGGCCCTGCGGGGCGGTGGCGCGAACGGTGGGAAGGCGGGAGAGAACCTCGTCGACGATCTGGAGCGTTGAGGCCCCGCCGCGTTTGAGGATGGTGAGCAGCGTGGCCCGAGCGCCGTCTTGCCGGGCGATCTGCGTCTGCACGGCGAACCCGTCGCGGACGTTCGCGACATCGCGGATGAACAGCGTTCGCCCGGCGCTGGAGCGGACGGGCAGGTCGTTGATCGCGGCGACGGTGTCGGGGCTGGAATTGAGCTGGACGGCGAGCTCGCTCTCACCCAGGCGCGTCGAGCCGGCGGGGAGCGTGAAGTTCTGCGCGTTGATGGCCTGGGCGACATCCTCGGCGGAGACGGCGTGCGCGCGCATCAGGTCCGGGTCGAGGTCGACCATGATCTGACGGAGTTTGCCGCCGGTGGGGAGGGGGAGCGTCATGCCGGCGATCCCGCCCATGCGCTGACGGAAGCCGACGCGGCCGTAGTCCTCGAGCGCGGCTTCGCTCAGCGTGTCGCTGGAGAGCGCGATCTGCAGGATGGGCACCGCAGCGGCGTTGTAGCGGATGATGAGCGGCGGGTTGGTGCCGGGGGGCATGCGCCGCAGGATCGTCTGCGAGACAGCGGTGACCTGGGCCATCGCGCCGTCGACGTTGGTGCCGGGCTGGAAAGAGATGCGGATGGTGGCCAGCCCCGCGACGGTCTGGCTCTCGATGGAGCGGATGTCGTTGACGTTGTTGTTGATCGCAAACTCGGCGAACGTGGTGATCTGGCGTTCCATGTCCTGCGCGGACAGACCGCCGTAGGTCCAGATCTGCGTCACGATCGGGATGTCGATCTCCGGAAAGATGTCTTTGGGCATCCGCGCGGCGGACAACGCGCCGAGGATGAGCACGAGGATGGACGCGACGACGAACGTGTACGGTCGGCGGAGCGCGAGAGCGACGATCCACATATTGACGGACCCCTTGGGGCGGGCGCGGCGATCGATTAGCCGCCTTATCTGGTACCCGCTTCCGGCTCGACGGATTCACACCGGTGTGGTTCCCAGGTGGGTACTACGGCGGGGATTGGTGCTTGCGCGGAGAAGCCGGAACGCTCATGTCGAGCGGGATGAGGAGCGACTCATCCGGTGCCGGCGTGTCGCCGTCACAGCGGCCGTTCCTGAGCGGCTATCTTCCGGCGACGCGCGGCGAGCGCGGGGCGAACCAGGAGTACGCATGACACCGCTGATTGGCTCGGTAGCGCTAATGGCGATGGGTGTGGCGATCTGCGTGGCGGGGTGCGCGTCGACGCCGACGGAGCCGGGCGGCGGCGCGGACGACGTGCCGCCGGCGACGCGGGCGTGGATGGATCGGCTCACGGTGGCCCACGCGTATGACCCCAAGACGGGTTTCATCGTGGCCCGCGAGACGGTGGCGCTGCCGGCGATCGTCGCGCAGGGGCCGCGGCTTGATGAGGCGGTCGCTTCGGGCGGGAGCGAGCGGATCGTGATCGCGTTCGCGACGGCGGACCGGTGTGCGCCGTGCCAGCAGTACAAGAAGGACGCGATCAACAATGCGGACGTGGTGGCGCGGCTGTCGCGGGCGCCGTTCGTGCCGACGCACGTCGAGGTTGATCGGGAACCGGAACTCGCGGAGAAGTACCTCGGATCGCGCGGAATCCCGATGACCTATGCGCTCCGGGAGGGCAAGGTCATCGGGGTTCTGCGTGGGCAACGGTCGGCGGCGGAACTCGCCGCGTGGCTGGATGGCCTGCCGTGATCGACGTCACGGCAGGCCGCGGTTGAGCCGCGTTCACCGGGTGACGGTGACGGCGATGGAACGGGTCTGGGTGCCCAGACGCAGCGTGACGACGGCGCTGGTGTTGCGGCGCACGGTGTTGGTGCGGACCTGGAACGTGGCGGACGTCGCGCCCTGCGGGATGACGACGCTGGTCGGCACGGACAGTGCGGACGAGCTGCTGGCGAGGTTGATCTGGAGGCCGCCGGCGGGGGCGGGCGCGGTGACGGTCACGGTGGCGACGAAGGACTGACCGCCGCGGATCGTCGTCGTGGAGGGGCTTGCGGAAGCGATGAAGATGGGGGTGGGGCGCTCGCCGGCGATGCGGATGGAGGGCCCGACGGGCGGGGCGATGTCGTTGTTGATGTCGAAGGTGGCGATGCCGACGCTGGGGCCGCTTTCGACACGGTTCTGGGTGAAGTTCTGCCAGAAGCCGTCGTTGCTGGTGGCCATCACGTGCGCGGCGGCGCCGACGACGGGTCCGCCGTCCGTGCGCGAGATCTGCACGGAGTACCGGCCGAACGAGCGGCGGATGCGGAGCACGTCGACGGTGACCTGCGGCTGCCAATCAAACTGCTGGTCCGCCGGCAGGGTGTACTCGACCAGGCCGCCGCCGCTGGGCAGGTTGGGAACAACCAGCGTCTTGACAAGGCTGGCAGAGTAGAAGCGGAGCGTGTAATTGACCGGGACGGACGACGAGTAGTGGAAGGAGACCGACGTGACGCGGACGGTGCCTTCGAAATTGACGATCTGCCCGATCTCGTCCGGCGTGGAATAGACGATCGGGCCGGGGATCACCGGGTCGACGTAGGGCGTGGTCTGATCGATGATGACGGTCGGGCTCTGCGCCGCCGACCACGGCGCCAGGGCGAGAACGACCAACATTGCGGACGCGATTGTACGAAACAGTGCGTGCATCTGAAGAACTCCGTAAAGGGCCGAGCCCATGACCGGACGGTCACGGCGTGCGGAGCGGTAGGATGCCCAGTGACCGGCTCGGTTTCCAGGAGCGGGGCAGTATCACCGGGGTGGGGTTGCATCAGAAGTGGAGGGCAGCGCCGCAAGGCGGCCTTGGTACTCGTGCGCTAGCGCGGGTTGTCCGATGTCCGTGAACAGCGTGACGGCCTGTGCCCAAAGGTCCCGTGCTTCGACGGGCTTGCCGGTGGCGAGCGCGATGTCGCCCAGGTTGGCCAGGCGGCCGGCGACGAGGTAGACGGCGTTGCAGCGGCGTGCGAGTTCGATCGCGCGGGTGTTCAGCGCGGTGGCGGTGGGGAAGTCGCGGAGGTCTTCGTAGACGTTGGCGAGGTTGCCCAGGTCGCGGGCCAGGCCCTCGATGTTGTTGATGGATTCGTCGATCGCGCACGCTTCTTGGCCGCGGGCGATCGCCTCGGCGTGCCGCCCGGCGGCGAGGTGGATCAGCCCCAGGTTGGTGCACGCGCGGGCCGCTTCGGCGGGCAGGGCGCGCTCGCTCGCGAGCGTGCGGCGCTTCTCGGCGGCGTGCAGCGCTCGGTCGAGGTCGCCCGTGCGAAAGAAGAACTGGAAGCAGAGGAACAGGATGCGGAGATCGTCGGTTTCGGGGGCGATCGCGGCGAGTTCGGCGGCGGTGCGGGGGCGATCGGTCTCGGCAATCTCCGCCGCGGCGAGCGCGCGGGCTGCGTGCGGGACGCCCTCGCTCTCCGCGGCGCGGAGCATGTCGAATGTGGCCGGGTCGATGAGCGGTTTGGCGGGCGGCACCGGGCATCATTCAAGACATCCCGGGTCGGCGCAGGCGGGGTTTTGCCTAGACTGACGCTTCTTCGTGGAGGCTCACATGGATACTCGACCCAGCGCGACCGGCGGACTGAGCGCCGGCGGCACGGAAATGCCGACGGCGGATTCTTCGAGCCGCCCGGGCGTGCTTCCGGTGGAGGTGTCCGCGCCGATCGGTCCGGATGAGCAGCCGGGGGCCCGCATCGGCGTGTACCGGCTGGTGCAGATGGTGGGCGAAGGAGGCTTCGGACGCGTCTATCTCGCCGAGCAGGAAGAGCCGATCCGCCGGCGCGTCGCGCTGAAGGTCATCAAGCTTGGGATGGATACGCGGCAGGTGGTGGCCCGCTTCGAGCAGGAGCGGCAGGCGCTCGCCGTGATGGACCACCCGAACATCGCGCGCGTGCTCGACGCGGGCGCGACGGCGAGCGGGCGGCCGTACTTCGTCATGGAGTTCTGCCCGGGCGAGCCGATCACGTCGTTCTGCGACCGCGGCAACCTGACGATTCGTCAGCGGCTGGAACTGCTGGTGCAGATCTGCGACGCCGTGCAGCACGCGCACCAGAAGGGGATCATCCACCGCGATATCAAGCCCAGCAACGTGCTGGTGTCGATCGTGGACGGGCGGGCCCAGGCGAAGGTGATCGACTTCGGCGTCGCGAAAGCGACGGCGTCGCGGCTGACGGAGCGCACGCTGTTCACCGAGCACCGGCAGCTCATCGGCACGCCGGAATACATGAGCCCCGAGCAGGCCGAGGGCAGCCTGGACATCGACACGCGCACGGACGTGTACGCGCTGGGCGTGCTGCTGTACGAACTGCTGACGGGGAGCACGCCGTTTGATTCGCGCAGCCTGCGCTCGGCGGCGTTCGGCGAGATCCAGCGGATCATCCGCGAGACGGACCCGCCGAGCCCGAGCACGCGCCTGAGCCAGAACACGCAGACGCTCGCGAACGTGGCGGCCAGGCGGCAGATCGAGCCGCGGAAGCTCAACTCCGTTCTGCGGGGCGAGCTGGACTGGATCGTGATGCGGGCGCTGGAGAAGGATCGGTCGCGCCGGTACGGCACGCCGAGCGACCTGGCGGCGGACCTGCGCCGGCACCTGGGCGGGCAGCCGGTGGAGGCGGCCCCGCCGAGCGTCGGGTATCGCGTGCGCAAGTTCGTGCGCCGGAACCGCGGGCCGGTGGCGGCGGCGGGGTTGGTCGGGGTGGCGCTGATCGTCGGTGCGGCGGGCACGAGCGTCGGGTTCTTGCGCGCGGCCAGCGAGCGTGATGCGGCCCGCAGCGCGCAGGCCGACGCCGAAGCCGTGACCGAGTTTCTCTCCACCGTGCTCTCATCCGCGGCCCCGGGGCAGATGGGGCGCGACGTGACGGTGCGCGAGGTCATCGACAAGGCGTCGCAGACGATCGGCCCGGCGATCGAGGCCCGGCCGGGCGTCGAAGCGCGCGTGCGCGAAACGCTGGCACGCACGTACATCGCGCTCGGCGAATATCCGCAGGGGGATCGCAACGCGCGGCGGGCGCAGGACCTGAGCCAGAGCGCGCTCGGCCCGCTCGACCAGCGGACCCTCCGGATCGACGCGCTCCGCGGCGATGCGCTGTACCGCGTCGGCAAGTTCGAAGAGGCGGAGGAACTGCTCACCCGTACCGTGCGCGAGGCCAGCGCGGCTCACGGCGAGGACAGCACGCCCGCGATGGAAGCTCGCACGGCGCTGGCGACGCTGTACTCCGACCAGGCCCGCGTTGAAGAGGCGGAGAAGATGTTCCGCACGCTCGTCGCGGGCTTCTCTCGGAAGCTCGGGCCCGACAACGAGCAGACGCTGGGCGTGATCAACAACCTGGCGGTGGTGCTGAGCGACCAGGGCAAGTTCGCCGAAGCCAACAAACTGTTCGAGGAGACCATCCAGACCACCTCGCAGAAGTTCGGGCCGGAGCATCCGACGACGCTGACGGCCCAAGCGAACTACGGCTGGTCGCTGCAGGCCGAGGGTCGGAGCAAGGAAGCCGCGGAGCTTGGCGCGAAAGTGCTGGAGATCCGGCGGCGGGTGCTCGGGCCGACGCACCGCGAGACGCTGCAGTCGGAGAACAACCTGGCGGTGTCGTACCGGTCGCTCGAGCGCAACGACGAAGCCGCGGAGCTGTTCGAACGCGGGCTGAAGGTCAACCGCGAGGTGCAGGGGAGCGACCACCCGGACACGCTGATCACGGTCGCCAACCTCGCGAAGTTCTACATGGAGACGGGCAAGCTGGAGCGGGCCAGCGAGCTGTTTGTCGAGTCGGAATCGGGTTTCCGCCGCGTGATGGGCGACGAGTTCCCGCTGACGTCGCAGACGATCCTCGGTCACGGGATCTGCCTGAGGCTGATGGGCAAGCACGCCGAGGCGATCACGAAACTGAGCGAGGCGTACACGCTGCTGTCGAAGGCGGGCGGGCCCGCGAAGAGCGCGACGCGCCGCGCGGCCCAGGAACTGTCGATGGCGTACGGGGCCTCGGGCGATGCGGCGAAACAGGCGGAATGGCAGGAGACGGCGAAGAAGCTGGCCCCGCCGGCTCCGGCTCCGGCGCCGAGTGCGGCGCCGGCCGATGCGCCGAGTTCCGCGCCGAAGCCCTGATCGGCGCGTACTGACGCGACTCACGCCTCCGGCGGCGTGGGGGATTCGGCGTCGCCCGCGATGAGTTCCGCGTAGCCGCACGCGATCGCCTCGCCCATCGCGGGGGAGAACGATGCACGCAGGTTGTCGATGAGTTCGTGGCAGCGGGCGAGGTTGCGGTCGGGCGTGACGAGGGCTTCGAACTCGATGAACGAGCCGAGGGTGTCGACGGTGTCGAGGTGGATGCGCACGCCGTGGTAGATCCACAGGTCGCGCGACTTCTTCACCGTCACCCACACGGGCAGCGGCGAGGAACCGAAGCGTTCGGCGGCTTGGGCCTGCGTGTACAGCGTGAACTGGCTGAGCTTTGGCCGCGTGCGGGCCGGGCGGCTGTAAAAGACGTACTCCGGGTCGCGCCCGCGCGTTTCCCGCTTCTTCAGCTTCGCGTCCGGCACGCGGTAGTAGGTGTCGGTCTGCTCCAGCGTGTCCGCGAACAGCGCGCCGATCGACGCGCAGATGGTTCGGGCCAGCGCGATGTCCCGCAGTTCGGCCTTGTACTCGACGTTTTGCATGGTGTTGGTCGGGGTAAGAGGGCGGCGAAGCTTTAGCGGGGCGGGTGAAGTTCGGTCGGGCGGATGCCGAGTTCGGCGAGGGTGCGCAGCAGCGTGGGCTCGTCCATGACGCGCACGCCGAGTTCCTGGGCCTTGTCGAGTTTGGACCCGGCGTTCTCGCCCACGATCAGCAGGTCGGTCTTGCTGCTGACGCTGCCGGAGACTTTCGCGCCGAGATTCTCGAGCACGTCCTTGAGCGCTTCGCGCTCGAACGCGGCGAGCGAGCCGGTGATGACGATGGTCTTGCGATCGAACGGCGACGGCGCGCCGTTCGAGGACGCCAGCGGCGCCGGCGGAGCGCCGGACGTCAGATCAACCCCGACGCGGCGCAGTTCGTCGAACGTCTTGCGAGCGACGGCGCTGTGCAGATACGCGTGCACGACGGGCGCGGTGTCGGCGCCCAAGCCGGTCTCCGGACCGCCCGGCGGCTCGGGGTCGATGCCGAGCTCTTTCGCCCGCTCGCGCGACAGTTTGGCGTTGGGCATCAGCTCGCGCACGGTGGCGGCGAGCAGCGCGTCGATCGACCCGAAGCGCTTGGCGAGCAGTTTGGCGGTGGTGTCGCCGACGTGCCGGATGCCCATGCCCGCGAGGACTTTGCCTAGGCCGCGGGACTTGGAGGTCTCGATCCCTGCCAGCAGATTCTCGACCTTCTTCTCGCCCATGCGCTGCAGCGTGAGCAGGGCCGGGGCGTGCTCGTGCAGGCGGTAGATGTCGGCGAACGACGCGAGCGGGATCGCCGGGCACTCGGGCGGCACGCCGAGTTCGGCGCGGCGTGGGTCGGCGGCGGGCAGGTGCGTCGCGCGGATCTGCTCCACGGTCTTCTCGCCCAGGCCATCGATATCCATCTGCTTGCGCCCGGCGAACCAGACGAGGCGCTCGAAGATCTGGGCCGGGCACTCGGGGTTGACGCAGCGCCGCTCGGTCTCGAGCGCCGGTGACTGCGCGGCTTCCGGCGGGCCGATCTCAACCGGACCGTCGCATTCTGGGCAGCGCTCCGGCGGCTCGATCGGCGCGGCGTTCTTCGGGCGCTCCGCGAGCACAACGCCCGCAATGTACGGGATGATCTCGCCGGCTTTCTCGATATAGACCGTGTCGCCCAGGCGGATGTCGGTGCGCGGGGCGGAGACGTCGTCCGGATCGGTCGACGCGTCGCGCGTCCGCCCGTAGTTGTGCAGCGTCGCGTGCTTCACGACCGTGCCCGCGAGCAGGACCGGTTCCATCACGGCCCGCGGCGTGATCTTGCCGGTCTTGCCGACCTGCGCGTCGACACGCAGGAGGCGCGTCGTCTTCCGCTCCGCCGGGTACTTGTACGCGACGAACGCGCGCGGGCTCTTCGAGGTCGTGCCCAGCGCGGCTTGCTGATCGAACGAATCCACGCGCACGACCACGCCGTCGATCGCGTACGGCTGCTCGTGGCGTTGCGTGTCGAACGCGCGGATCGCCGCGATGATGTCGTCGATCGCCGCGGAGTGGGCGAGCGGCGCGTTCACGGGCATGCCCATGGCGCGGAGGTGCGCGAGAAACTCGGTGTGCGAGCGGGCGAAGGCGCGGTCCGAGATCTCGCCCCGCCCGTGCGCGACGAAGCCCAGCCGGCGCGACGCGGTGATGCGGGGGTCGAGCTGTTTGAGCGTGCCCGCCGCGGCGTTCCGCGGGTTCAGGAACGGCTCGTCGCCGTCGGCCTCGCGCTCGCGGTTGACGCGCTGGAACTCCTTGAGCGGGAAGAAGACCTCGCCGCGCACCTCGAGCACGTCCGGAGGCCGAACGCCATTGTCGGCGAGGCGCAGCGGCACAGCCCGAATGGCACGGACGTTGGGCGTGACGTCGTCGCCGGTCACGCCGTCGCCGCGTGTGAGCGCCCGCACCAGCACGCCCTTCTCATAGCGGATGCTCATCGCCAGCCCGTCGATCTTGGCGTCGGCGACGAGCATCGGCGCGGCGGGCTTGGCGGCGTCTGCGAAGAGCCCGCCCGCGGCGCCGGACGTCGGCCCGCCGAGGTCGCGCATGATGCGGTCGTGCCAGTCGAGCAGGCCGCGGTTGTCCTTGCGGGCCAGGTCGTAGGTGTTGTCGATGCTGAGCATCGGGACGGCGTGCTTGGCCGCGGTGAACCCGCCGACGACCTCGCCGCCCACGCGGCGCGTCGGGCTGTTCGGGTCGTCCAGTTCGGGGTGTTCGCGTTCGAGGGTTTCGAGTTCGCTCAGCAGCCGGTCAAACTCGACGTCGGACATGATCGGCGCGGCGTCGACGTAGTACGCCCGGCTGGCGCGGTCGAGCAGCTCGCGGAGGTCGTGGACACGCTTGGCGGCGGCGGAGCGGGGCACGGGCGATGCTATCGGATGTGACGGCGTGGCGCGTGTGCGTCGCGGGCCCCCGGGCTCGGTACACTCGCGGGTCATGTCCGCCAAGATCATCGACGGCAAGGCGCTCGCGCAGACGTACCGGCAGGAGATCGCCGCGCGCGTCCGCCGCGTACGCGAGCTGGGCGGCACCGTCCGACTCGACGCCCTGCTCTGCGGGAGCGGCGACACCGCCGCCCGGCAGTACGCCGAGAGCCAGGGCAAGACCTGCGCCGAGCTCGGGATCGACTATGTCCTGCACGAACTGCCCGGCACGGCGAGCGAGGACGACATCGCCGGGCGCGTGCTCCTGCTGAACACCAAGGACGAAGTCTCCGCGGTGATGGTCCACCTGCCCCTGCCCGCGGGCGTCGAGGCGTACCGCATCCAGCGCCTGATCACACCGGAGAAGGACGTCGAAGGCGTCAACCCGGCGAACATCGGCAACGTGGTGTACGGGCGTTCGAGCCTGGTGCCGTGCACGGCGCTGGCGGTGCTGAAGATGATCGAGCACACCAGCGTCGAGCTGCGCGGGCGGCTCGCCGTCATCGTCGGGGCCAGCAACATCGTCGGCAAGCCGATCGCCGTGCTGCTGATGCGCCAGGACGCGACCATCGCCTCGTGCAACAAGTGGACGCCCAACCTGCCGGACCTGGCGGCGCGGGCCGACGTGCTGGTCGCCGCGGCGGGCGTGCCCGGGCTCATCACGCGCGAGATGGTCAAGCCCGGCGCCGTCGTGATCGACGTCGGCGTCAACCGCGTCAAGGCCGTCGACGGCACCACGCGCACCGTCGGCGATGTCGACTTCGCCGGCGTCAGCGCCACCGGCGGGGCCGGGTGGATCTCCCCCGTGCCCGGCGGCGTGGGGCCGATGACGGTCGCGATGCTGCTGCTGAACGTCGTCGAAGCCGCCGAGGGGGCGATGGGGCGCCGGTAACGCTCGTGCGGGACCTGGTCGGGCTGCGATCGCGGTACACCCCGCATCTTCGTCACAACCGGCAAGGTTGGGGTGTCTGCGGCGTTCCCCCGTGGGCGTGGGTCGGCGGGCATAGGCGCCGCGACGCGGGGTGGGGGGGTTCCGCCGGGCCTGTTTGACACGGGCGGGCGGGGGGGCTTGAATCCTTGTGGCGGGCGTTCGGGGATGCCGAGGGAGTCGGCACCGGCGCGAGCCGATAAAGGCCCCATCATGAGCAGCCTGGCGTTTCTTGAGCCCAGCCTCCCGCACCTGATCATCCTCGGGATCGTGCTGCTGCTGATCTTCGGCCGCCGCCTGCCGGAAGTCGGGCGGAACCTCGGTCGCGGGATCACGGAGTTCAAGAAGGGCATGCGCGACGTCACGGCGGAGTCGCTGGACGACCCGCAGAACCAGTCGGGGCAGAACCAGCCCGGCTATCAGCAGGGCGCCGCCCCCGGCCAGCCCTCGACGCGGGCGTACGTCCCCCCGCCGGCGCAGCAGCCGGCCCCTCGCCTGCCCCCGCAGCAGCCCATGGCCCAGACCGCGGCCCGCACCAGCAAGGCCGACTTGGTCGACTGAGCGTTTTTCTTCTCGCTTCATTCGCCGCGTTCCTCCGCCGGGCCTGACCCGGCGAGCTTGTGAATCGACGCCGCACGGGGCGCTTGGCGAAGCGGGGGAGCATCGGTACAATCACGCGAAGCGTCGGGACACCGGCGCTGTTCACGCCGAGGTAGCTCAGCTGGTTTAGAGCGCTGGATTCATAACCCGGAGGTCGGCGGTTCGAGTCCGCCCCTCGGCATTCCGGAAATCTGACGCATCGCGTCGCACAGGCTCGCGTAAAGCCCCGCTTCACCGGGACTTTTCGTGGGCCTTCTTTGTTGGACACGAATGACACAGCCGGGGCCCAACTCGGAACTCGTCGCGCTCCCGCTCTTTGGGCAGGCGCTGGTGGCGTGCAGACTCGCGCGGCGTGCCGCGATGGCGATGTTGGCGGGCGACACCCTGGACACCGCACTCGCCGCGTGCGATCGGATCGAGGACATCATCCGCACCGGCGGCGGGTGGCGCCGCTCGCACCCTGCGATCGACGCGTTCCAAGCGTTGGATCGCACCGGGCCGACGCGGGCGGCCCTCGAGGCCATCCGCTGGGCGCTCGACTCCGCCGGCGCGGCTGAGGGCGCAAACGACTTTCCCGTTGATGGGACCGTCACCGCGTCGGCGCGGCGGTGCATCGACGCGATCACCGACGATCCGCGCGTTGGAGCGCTGCAGGTGGCGATCCTGCTCGCCAGCGACATCGACTGCGTCGCGTTCGCGTGCAAGGAGGCCGGCGTGCGCACGTATGACGGTTTAGGTGCGGGCGTGTTCTCGCGGCTGGCGCCGTGCCACGCGCTGACGCTCGGTGAACCAAGACGCAACGCGGAGGACGACTACCGATGAGTTGGGGAGCGACGATCGGCACAGGCGTCGCGGGCGCCGTCGTGGGCGGCGCGGGGATGTTCTCGCTGGCGCTCCTATGGGTGCGGTGGTTTCGCGTCTCGAGCTTCGAGGGCAAATCGGGCTACTTCGTGGTGTTTCTGGCGCTGGCCGGTGCGGTCGCGGGCCTGGTGATCGCGATGGTCGCGGCCCGTGTCGGACATGCGTATCTCGGGCCGAAAGTCAGTGCGTGGACATCTCAGGTTGGCGTCGGCGTGGGCGCGGTGGTGGGCGCGCTGCTGCTGGCGCTGGTCATCTCCTTCTTTCAAGCGGATCTGACCCCGGACCTCGGCGGACGCGGCGTGGTCGTCGCGTGGGAAGTACGTCTGCCGAAGCAGGTCGCCGACGCCGCAGGAACCGGCGACAACGCGTCGGATCCGCGCCTGTGGACGGATGAGGAGCTGCGACTGCAACTGGTCGCTGTGCAAGGGCGTCGATCGACCGGCTCCGAGTACGGCACCTTGGATCGCGCCGCGTTCCGTCAGGAGGACGGCCAGTGGATCCTGCCCGCCAGCGTCGCGCTGTTCACCAGCAAGGGAGCGCTGTGCGTCAATCTCAAGATCCGCGGGCGCGACGACGGCTTCTGGCCGCCCATTCATGCGGCGGAGGCTTACGAACTGGCGACAGACCCGGCCGCGCAGTCGTGGAGCGCGTGGTCTCGCACCAACGGCGGGCGCGATGCGAAGACCGACGCGGACGCCGTCATGTACCGGTTCAAGCTTCTGCGCACCAAGCAAGCCGACCCGCAAACGCCGCGATGATGGCGCGTCCCGTGGAGCGGGCGGAGCAGGAAGGCGGCTAGCCTCGGCGATGAACCGTGCCATTCTCATGCTCGTCGTGCTGGCTCTTTGGATCTGTGGTGCGTCGCTCGCTCGCGCCGATGACGCCGCGGCGAAGGCGGCCCCCGCGTCGCCAAGCCCGGCGAAACTCTCCACCCGCACCGGCCCGCTCCAGATCGGGATCATCGGGCTCGTGCACGGGCATGTCGAAGGGCTGCTGTGGCAATCCACGCAGCGCAGCGACCTGCGCATCGTTGGGATTGTCGAGCCCAACCGGGCCTTGTTCGACCGCTTGGCGAGCAAGTACAAGCTCGACGCGTCGCTGTATCACGAGTCGCTCGAGTCGATGCTCGACGCATCGAAGCCGGAGGCCGTGAGCGTCATGGGCACTGTGCGCGACCATCTCGCCGCGGTCGAGGCCTGCGCTCCGCGCGGCGTGCACCTTCTGGTCGAGAAGCCGCTGACGTTCTCCGCGTCGGACGCGCGCCGGATGCAGGAGCTCGCCGCGCAGCACGGCGTGCTCATCCTTACGAACTTTGAAACCAGTTGGTACGCCTCGATCCGCGAAGCCAAGCGCCTGGTGGACTCCGGCGAGCGGGCCCCCGTCCGCCGCATGATCTTCCGGCACGGCCACAAAGGCCCGAAAGAAATCGGCTGCACGCCCGAGTTCCTGTCCTGGCTCACCGATCCGGTCGCCAACGGCGGCGGCGCGATCGTCGACTTCGGGTGCTACGGCGCCGTGCTGTCGACGTGGTTCATGGGCGGGCAGCGCCCGACGGCCATCACCGCCAGCCGCACGACCCTCAAGCCCGCCGTCTATCCGAACGTCGACGACGACGCGACGATCGTGCTGACCTACTCGAACGCCACGGCGGTCATCCAGGCCTCGTGGGCGTGGACGCACGACAACAAGGAGATGGACCTGCACACCGAGCGCGGCTCCATCCACGCGGGCAAGTGGGACGCCCTGCAGGTCCGCGATGAGAACGCCGCGCCGAAGGACGTCAAGCCCGCGGAGCGACCCGCGCACCTGCGCGATGAATGGACGTACCTGCGTGAGGTCGTCCGCGGGCAATGCCCGGTCGATCCGCTCTCGAGCCTGGAATACAACGTCATCGTCGCGGAGATTCTCGACGCGGCGATCACGTCCTCGTCGCGTTCGGTCCCGGCGAAAGAGGCCGCACGATGAACCTCGCCAGCGAGATTCACGACCTGGTGCGTGCGGGCACGCGGTGCATCCGCCTGGTCACGCCCGAAGAGGACGAGGCGCGGGTCGAAGTCAACCACGCGGCGATGAAGCTCGGCCTGCCCGTGCGCGCGTGGACGGCGGTGCAGGGTGTCTTCGACGGGCTCGTCAGCGGGCCGACCGCCAAGCCCGGGACGGAGAACGCGGGCGCCGCGCTCCTGCACATGGCCCGAGAGGACAAGCCGACGCTGTTCGTCCTGCTCGACATCGTGCCGTATCTCGCCCAGGACGAGCGGACGCTGCGAGCGTGGCGGGAACTGCTGCTGGCGTGCGACCGCACGGGCGGGTCGGTGGTGATGATCGACCACAGCGAGGCGTCGGTCCCGGTCGTGGCGTCCGTCTCGACGCGCGTCGACGTCCCATTGCCTGACGAGGCGGCCCTCGAGCAGGTCGTGCGCAGCACCTATCAGCGTCTGCATCGGGAGCACCGGGCCGTCGCGGAGATTTCGCGCCAGGACCTGGCGATGCTGGTCGCGAACCTGCGCGGGCTGACGCGGCGTCAGGCGGGCCAGCTGGTCGCGGAGGCCGTCTTCAACGACCTGCGCCTGTGCGCGAAGGACCTGCCCACCGTGCTGAAGGGCAAGCGCCGCCTGCTGCAGGGCGACGGCGTGCTCGAGCCGGTCGACGCGCCGCAGGCGATGGACGACATCGGCGGGATGGTGACGCTGAAGAAGTGGTTGAGCAAGCGGGCCGGTGCGCTGTCGCGCGACGCCGAGAACTTCGGGCTTGTCCCGCCGCGGGGCATCCTGCTGCTGGGCGTGCAGGGCGGGGGCAAGAGCCTGTGCGCCAAGGCCGTCGCCACCGCGTGGAGCCGCCCGCTGCTGCGCATGGACGTCGGCCGGTTGTACGACCGCTACATCGGCGAGAGCGAGCGCCGCCTGCGTCTGGCCTTCGCGCAGGCTGAACGCATGGCGCCGATCGTTCTTTGGATTGACGAAATCGAGAAGGCGTTCGCGTCGTCGGCTTCGCAGAGCAGCGACGGCGGGCTGTCGCGCCGCATGTTCGGCGAACTGCTGACCTGGATGCAGGAGCACCGCAGCCCCGTCTTCCTCGTTGCGACCGCCAACGACATCGAGGCTCTGCCGCCCGAACTCCTTCGCAAGGGCCGCTTCGACGAGATCTTCTTCGTCGACCTTCCCGGCGAGGCCGCCCGGGAAGAGATTGTCCGTATTCACCTCAAGCGCCGTCGGCGCAACCCGGACGAGTTCGACATCGCCGAACTCGTCCGCACGAGCGCCGGCTTCAGCGGGGCCGAGATCGAGCAGGCCATCATCGCGGCCTTGCACGACGCGCACGCCGAGGGGTGTGAACTGCAGACGGCCGACGTTGTGCGCTCGATGGAGGCCTCACCCCCGCTGAGCGTAACGATGGCCGAACGGATGGCCGCGCTCCGCACGTGGGCGACGGGACGCTGCGTCCCCGCCGACTAAGCCGCCATCGCGCGATTCACCCCAGCACCGCCGCGGCTTTGTCCGCGATCTGCCGCGCCAGTGGCTCCGACCCCGCCGGCAGCGGCGCGAGCGCCTCCAGCAGCAGCACCGTCGCCTGCGCGTATCGGCGCTTCTTGTCGGCGCTCCAGCCGTCCATCCCGCCGATGTTGTCCCACCGGTCGGCGAGTTTGATCCACTTCGCTCCGTGGCTCATCGAACGCGCATGCTCGCGCAGGCGGGCTTGCTTGACCTCAAGCGTCTCGTCCGGCGTGGAGAAGTTCGTGACCTCGCCCACAAGCCCGGCCACTTCCGGCCCGAACTCCCGCCCGATCCGCTCCAGCATCGCCCGGCATTCGGCGAGCGTCGCCGGGCAGTCTTCCGGGACATCGTGCAACCACGCCGCGGCGAGCACCGCGCCGGGCTGACCAAAGCTCGCCAGCGTCGCCACCACCCGCTCCGGATGCGTCCAGTACGGCGCACCGTCCGAGCGCGTGTGCCCGCACCCGTCGTGCATCGCCACCGCCATCGCACGCGCACGCGCGACGATCGGGTCCGTGTGGTCGGTCGGGGTCATGGGCGAATGAGTCGTACCGCGCGCCACAGAATCAGTCAACGCCATGACGACGGTCAGAGCTTGCCACCTCCCACGAGATTGTCAGGGAAGTCCCCGTATACGCCGGCCTACACTTGTTCCGGGGAGTCATCTCGTCTCGGGTTCGTGGAGGTACGACCATGGGCTGGACCTGGATCAGGGCCATCGCTTCGGCCGCGCTGTGCGTTGGTGCGGCGGCGGGGCACGCAGCGGCGCAGCCCGTGTGCCAGCAGTGGCGCGAGGGCGGCAGCATCCCGGGCGTGAACAGCGCGGTCAACGTGGTGGCGCCGTGGGATGAAGACGGATCCGGGCCGCGATTGCCGGCGGTGGTGGTTGGTGGGAGTTTCAGCGGTGCCGGCGCGACGCTCGCGTCGCTGACCGCGCTGTGGGATACCGGCACGTGGCGAGCGCTGGCGCCGCTCGGGCAAGGCGCGTTCGGAGAGCAGGTCACGTCCGTCGCGGTGTACGCCAACCAGTTGGTTGTGGCGGGGAACTTCACGCAGGCGAGCGGTGCGCCCGCGGGCTATATCGCCAGGCTGGGTCCGAGCGGGTGGACGCCGCTGGCGGCCGGCGTGAGCGGGCCGGTGGCGCGACTGCTCGTGTGGGGCAACCTGCTGGTCGCCGAGCATGATGTGTCACCCGCCAGCCAGAGCCGCGTCGTCAGCGTCTGGGACGGGGCGGCGTGGGCGCCAGTGAGCACGCTCAACGCGCCGGGCGGAGCGCCCGTTGGTCCGCTCGCGGTGCTCAACAACGAACTCATCGCCGTCGGCGGGTTTACGAGCGACACGACGCGGATGTACGCGCTCAGGCCGGGCGGGTGGGAAGCGCTGACCGCCGGCCCGCCGAGCGGCGCCGTGCTGTGCGCCCACGTCTCCGGCACCACGCTGTATGTCGGCGGGCAGTTCGAGTTCGCCGGATCGACACAGGTCAACAACATCGCGCGGTGGAACGGGCAGGCGTGGTCGGGCCTTGCCTCGCCCAGCGGAACGGTCGGTGTCGCGGCGAGCGCGGGCAACGCCCAAGTGCGCTCCATCACGACACTCGGCGAGCGGCTGATCGTCGGCGGTACGTTCAACTCGGCGGGCGGCGCGCCGGCGTCGAACATCGCCGCGTGGGCGCCGTCCGGATGGTCGCCGCTGAACGACTCCGGCGGGCAGGGCGTCGACGCCGCCGTCTGGACCGTGTCGGCGATCGATGCGCGGCATGTCGTCGCCGCGGGCGTGTTCCGTCGCGCCGGCGGCGTCGCCGTCAACCAGATCGCTCGCTTCACGCTCAGCGCGGCGGCGACCGACCCGGCGGTGCCCATCGCCGGGACGTGGGGCCCGCTGCTGAGCGAACGCGGCAACGTCGGGCCCAACAACTCCGTCGCCGCGTTGACGACGTACAACGGGCGGCTCATCGCGGGCGGGTACTACCTGCGCGCCGACGACCTGGACGTCAACAACGTCGCCGCGTGGGACGGCGTGCGATGGTCCACGCTTCAGACCGCCGGGCAGCGTCCCGGTGTGAGCGAATGGAACCGGCCCGGCGAGAGCCCGGGCGTGAACGCCGTCGGCGTGTTCGCCGGCGAGTTGATCGCGGGCGGGCAGTTTCTTCGCGCGGGTGATCAGGCCGTGCGTCATGTTGCCCGGTGGGACGGCGTGCAGTGGCGTTCGCTCGCCGGAACAACCGGCGAAGGCACTGACGGGCCCGTCATCGCGCTCGGTACGTTCGGCACGCGGCTCATCCTCGCCGGGCAGTTCGCCGAGGCCGGCGGGGTGGCGTGCGCAGGGATCGCCGCGTGGGACGGCGCGGCGTTCGCGCCGCTCGGAACAGGCGTGCAGGGCATCACCAGCAACGTGCCGCCGACCACGTACGCGCTCACGAACTACGCCGGCGAGCTGATCGCCGGCGGGAACATCCGCGCCGGCGCCAGTGCGCAGTACCTTGCGCGATGGAACGGGATCGAGTGGCGCCCGCTCGCCGACTCGGTGACCGGCGGCACCATCAATTGGACGGTCCGGTCGATGGCGGTCTTCAACGGCAGCCTGTACGTCGGCGGGCCGTTCTGCTGCACGGGCAACCAGGTGGTCAACGGCATCGCGCGGTGGGACGGCTTGCGCTGGAACCCGGCGCCCGGACTCGGACCCATCGGGCTGGGCGAAGGCGGACAAGCCCTCGCGATGACGACCACGGTGGGTGGTGTCGGTGGATCCCGGCTGATCGTCGCCGGCCGGTTCACGCTCTCCGGCGCCACCGGCGACGGCGCGATCAACATCGCGCAATACGACGGCTTCGCCTGGGCGCCGCTCGGCAGCGGCATCAACGCGCCCGTCGACGCACTGGGCGTCTTCGACCCCGCCGGGTTGACGCCGGAGTTGGTCGTGGTGGGCGGGTCTTTCTCCACCGCGGGCGGGCGCTTCAGCCCGAACTTCGCGGTGTGGGGCCCGCCGTCGCGATCGGTGTGGGCGGTGCCGGGCGGCGGTGGGAACGCCGGCCTGGCGGAGAACTGGGCCTGCGGCGCCACGCCGGCGGCGGATCAGATCGTCGTGTTCGACGAGGTCGAAGCGGGCATTCCGCAGGGGCCGACGTACCAGGTCAATCTCGCCGCGCCGCTGGTCGCGCGCCGGCTCATCAGCAACACCGACCAGGTCACGATCAACCTCGGCGGCAACGCGGTCACGCTCACCGGCGGCTCGTCGGCGTCACAGCCGCCCGTTGGCGTCGGGGCCCGCGCGAATGCGATGAACGTTGAGCCGCGGCTGCTGCTGCGCAACCCCACGGGCAACGACCCGGCCACGTTCACGGCGTCGAGCCTCTCGGTCGGCCTTGAGCCCGGCATCATCGCGAGCGCGCCCAGCGAGTTCAGCGTGCGCGACGCGGGGCTGACCGCGGTGATCAACGGGAGCGTCGAAGTCGGGGTGCGCTCGCCCGGGCTGCTGCAAGTGCGCGATGGAGCGCGCCTGCGCTACGGGTTTGAGGAAGACAGTTATCTCGGCGTCGGGCTCTTCCCCTCTGCGGGCACAGCCGCAGGCGGAGAGATCCGCATCACCGGCGGCGGGGTGCTGGAATCACCCGTGAGCACGCGCGTGCTGTCCGTCGGATCCACGCCGGGGGCCGACGCGCGCGTGGTCATCTCCGGGGCCGGTTCGCTCTGGCGCGCCCGTCAGCAGGACCTGCTCATCGGCGACCTCGGCGCGGCGGGCATCACCGTGTCGGCCGGCGGGCAGTTGGTCAGCACCACCGGGAACCGCGTCGTCCTCGGACGCACGGGCGGCGGCGCCGCTCAAGTCACCATCGGCCCCGGGGGCACGTGGAACGAGACGCTGTCGGCGATCGATGTCGGTTTGTCGGACGCCGGCAGCGCCCTGGTCGCCGTGCAGTCTCAGGGAACAATCGCCGCGCCCGCGCTCAATGTTCTGCAGCGCGGCGTGCTGACCGGGACCGGCCTGGTTCAGGCCGACGTGTTCAACTTCGGCGTGGTTCGTCCCGGCTCGCCCGCCGGCGTGCTGACGGTGCAGGGCGATTACCGCCAGATCCCACCCTCCCCAACGGATCCGCGCTCCGGGCGGCTTGAGGTCGAACTGAGCGACGGCACGCCGAGCACGGGCGGGCGGCTGGCCGTCAGCGGACCGGCCGAGCTGGGCGGCGTCCTGATCGCCCGCTTCCCGCCCGGCTTCCTGCCGACGCCCAACCAGCCGATCAACACCGAGGTGCTCACGGCGGCGTCGGTCACGCGTGCGTTCGACGTCGCGTTCTTCCCGGCTCTCGCGTCTGGCGATGCCCGCTCGCTGCGCACGCAGTACAACCGCTCGGGATCGGTCGTCGTCACCACCGGCTCGCTGGGCGGAGCGGTGAATCTGACCTCACCGGCGCCGACGTCGCTCGCCGGCGTGCCGACCGCGTGGGCCAAGGGCGATGTCAACGCCGACGGCAAGACCGACGTCGCCGTCGCGGTCTCCGCCGGGGCCGCGCAGCCGGGCTCGGTGTTCATTCTCCTGAACGCGAGCACCGCGCCGGGACAGATCGCCTTTGTGCCGGGGCCGACGCAGCAGATCACCGTCGGGCGCGAGCCGCGGGGCCTGGCGATCGGCGACATCGACGGCGACAGCCGCGCCGACCTGATCGTCTCCAGCAGCCTGGACAACGACGTGCGCGTGTTCCTGCAATCGGCCTCCGGCGGCGGCGTGTTCCCGGGCGGAGCGGTCGTCGTGCCCGTCGGGCGTCGTCCCGCCGGGCTGTGTCTCGCCGACCTGGCCCGCACGGGACGGCTGGATATCGCCGCCGCCGCGACCGATGACGACGCTCTCGAAGTCCTTCTGAACACCAGCACGCCGGGAACGGTGCAGCTCGCGCGACAGGTCCCGCTCTCGGTGCGCGGGTCGCAATCCGGCGGGCCGCGCGGGCCGACACGCGTCGTGTCGTTCAACCCGGATCAGGACAAGGACCTCGACCTCGCGATCATCAACCCGGGCGCGAGCACGGTGACGGTTCTCCAGTCAACGGCCTTGCCGGGCGTGTTCTCGACCGGCGTGCGGCTGGAGTTGCCCGTCGGCGCCGGCCCGGCCGACATCGCCGCGGCCCCGCTCGGCGCGTCCACGGGCGAAGACCTGGTGGTGGCGAACGCTGCGGGCTCGTCCGTCAGCGTGGTCCTGTTCGATCGCGGGCAAGCCGGCTTTGCCTTCCGACCGGCGGCGAACCTGGACCTTGGCATCGCGCCGGTCGGCGTCATCACCGCGGATCTCGACAACGCCCCGGGGTTTGCTGGTCTGCGCGACGTGGACGTCGCGCTGCTCGGCACTGCCCCGAACGGTGCGGCCAGCGTGCGCGTGCTCCGCAATGACTTCGACGGCACCGTCGGCCAAGCGACGCTCGCCGTTCAACCGGAAGACCCCACGCTGACCGCCGGCACGGCTCCGTACGCGCTCGTGGGCGACAACGTGCGGACCGCCGCGTCGCTCGGGCCGGGCGGTTATGGCAGCGACCTCGACACTGACGGGCGCAAGGATCTGCTCGTGCTGACCAACCTTGCCCCCAGCCCGATCCTCGGCGTGCCGTTCAGTGATCGCGGCCCGGGGCCCGTGCTGCGCGGCGTGCGCTCGCGCGGCGCGTGCCCGGCGGACATCAACGCCGACGGCGCCCTCTCCGTCCAGGACATCTTCGATTTCCTCACCGCCTGGTTCAGCGGGTGCGTCGTCCCGGGCGGACCGACCTGCCCGCGCTCGGCCGACTTCGACGCCAGCGGATCGGTGACGATCCAGGACCTGTTCGACTATCTCACCGCGTTCTTCAGGGGCTGCTAGCGCGGCCCGCTCGCCCCGCGCCGGCGCCAGCGTTCGACGAACGCCGTGTACTGCTGCGGCGTGTCGATCCCGACGCGTGCGGCGGGGCGTACGGCGACCATGATCCGCCGCCCGTGCTCGAGCGCACGCAGTTGTTCGAGCTGCTCCAACCGCTCCAGCGGCGTGGGCGCCAGCCGCGTGTACTGCGCCAGAAAGCCGCGGCGGTAGGCGTACAGCCCGACGTGCCGCAACAGCGGCGGCGTGGTCTTC
Organism: uncultured Phycisphaeraceae bacterium; assembly: GCA_964615765.1. GTDB lineage: Bacteria > Planctomycetota > Phycisphaerae > Phycisphaerales > UBA1924 > CAZTQN01. The sequence continues at coordinate 9,966 of CAZTQN010000020.1, read as the reverse complement.
GACGCGGCGTCCGTGGTCCGCACGCCGTCGCGATCGAACGGGATCAGCGAGCGCGAGAAGTACAACGCGGCGCCGTCGAGCGTGCGCACGACCTTCACGCACGCCGGGTCGCGAGGGTCGTCGCCGTCCCCGAACGGGACCGCGACCGTGCCGATGCTGGCCCCGTGGGCGTGGCGCTCGCCCGCGATGAGCGCGTCGGCCGCCGCGTCGATCGCGTCGGGTTCGACTTCCGGCTCGTCGCCCTGCACGTTGACGATCAGTGCGTCGTCTGCGAGGCCCAGCGTCGAGGCGGCTTCATCCAGGCGGCTGGTCCCGTTGGGGTGGTCCGGGCTGGTCAGGACGCACTCGGCCCCGAAGCCGCGGGCCGCGTCGAGCACTTGGGCGCTGTCGGTCGCGATCACGACGCCCTCGACGCGCGACGCCGCACGCACGGCGGACCACACGTGCCAAATGAGCGGGTGCCCCGTCTGATCCAGCAGCACCTTGCCCGGCAGGCGGGTCGAGCCGAGACGGGCGGGGATGATCGCGATCGCGCGCCTCATCGGGTGTAAAGCAGTGGGGGGGTGTTCGAGGAACCGCGGACCGCTTACGCGCCGGCCGCGGGCGGCGCGCCGGTCGACTTGAGCTCCGTCACCAGCACCTTCAGTTCGTCCCGCTTCTGGCGCACGTCGCGGAAGTTGATCTGCTTGATGGTGATCGCCGAGGCGACCTTGTACGCCTCCTCGGCGTCGGCCAGGGCCCGCTGTTCGATCGCGCGGGCACGCAGGGCGTCCATCATCGCGTACCGCAGCTCCATGCCCGTCTTGTCGTCCGGGTCGGCGTGCATGCTCAGCGCCTGGCGCAGCGTGCCGATCGCTTCGTCCAAGTAGCCGATCGCCGAGAACGCCAGCCCGAGATAGCGGAGCACCTCGGCCCGCGTCTTCGGGTCGGCCTGGGCTTCCTGGAACAGCCCGATGGCATCCTCAAACTTGCGGGCTTCGAAGAGCAGCTTGCCGAGCTCGAACTTCTTCGGCAGGTCGGTCGGGTACGCCGCGACCGAGGCGGTGGCCGCCTTGATCTGCGCGATCAGGAACTCCTTGTACGCCTGCTTCAGCGTCGCCTTGGCGTCGTCGCCCGCGCCGGGCAGCTCGGCCGCGGCCTTGAGCTCGCGCAGGCGGGCCCGCATCTGCCGCAGGCGGATCGCGTCCGCCCGCTCGCGGAAGCGGTACTCCTGCGTCTTGCGGTACATCTCGTCGAGCACGACCAGCGCCGCGGTGCGATCGGCTTCTTGATCCCGCTGCAGCAGCAGGTCGACGTATTTGAGCGCCAGCGGCTTGTCGAGGGGGTTGGCCTCGTGGGCGGCCCGGGCCGACTCGATCTGGCGCTCCAGCACGTCCTCGGACTTGCTGAGCCGCTCGTTCTCGTCGAGTTGCCGCTGTTTGGCGGCGTCGCGGATGTTGGCGCGGAAGCCGCCCTCCTCGCCCGTCTGGTCGAACCCGCCGCGCTTCATCGTGCCCTCGGCGGAGAGATTCTTGACCTCCGCCGCCAGCGCGCCGTCGGCCGGGTCCATGCGGACGGCCTGTTCGCCTGCCTGCACGGCCAGGTCGAACCGATCGGCCTTCGCCAGCGACTGCATGATCGCGACGAAGTACTCCTTCCGCGGCTTCTTGTCGCGGATCGCGGCCCCGAGGGCCCGCTCGCCGATCCACGCCGCCGGGTCCTTCAGCCCCAGCCCCGTCGCCCGCTCCAGGGCCTTGATCGCGTACGCGGCTTCCGTCGGGTGGGCGCTCCAGTCCAGCAGGGCGTGCAGGTACTTGTCCAGGTCCGCCTTCCCGCTGAACTCTTTGTACGTCTCCTTCGGTGGGCCCTTGCCGCCTTCCTTGGAGTTCATGAACGCGCCGGCCGCGTCGAAGAAGCCCTTCAGCGCGGGCATGTTCGTCGGCTCGAACCGCAGCCCTTGCAGCCACATGTGCATCGCGTACGAGAAGTTCGTCGCCTCGTGCATCGTCTGCGCACGGTCGAAGAAGCGCTTGGCCTTCTCCGGCGAGAACTCGAACGCACCCTCGCCGGAAGGGGTTGCTTCCGGGGGCTTCTTGTCGCCGCCATCCTTGCGCCAGTTCAGCAGGGCCAAAAACGTTCTCCTTCCGGGCGGGCGACGCCCGGGGCGCGGGCGATCCAGCCATGATGGTACAGAACCGCGACCGAACGGGCAACGCGCTCGTTCCCCGATACGTGCGGGCGGGGCCGGCGGTGTCACCCGGGGGCACGCTTCCTACATTTCCGGCGATGTCCGTCGACGTTCGCGCCCTCCAGATCGTGAAGTACCCGGCCCCCGTGCTCCGGCAAAAGGCCCGCCCGGTCGACGCTGTGACCGAGAACGTCCGGGCCGTCGCCGATCGGATGCTCGAACTCATGCGTCAGGCGCAGGGCATCGGCCTGGCCGCCCCGCAGGTCGGGCTGAACTGGCGGCTGTTCGTCGTCGACATCGCCTCCACGGAGGATCACCCGCTCGATGTCGACCCGCCCGAAGCCACCGACGGGCCGCAGGTGTACATCAACCCCGTCCTCTCCAACCCCGTCGGCCCGCCCTCGCCCATGGAGGAGGGGTGCCTTTCCCTCCCGGAAATCCGCGGCGACGTTCTCCGCCCGCCCGTCATCACCATCCGCGCCCTCGACGCCTCCGGGCGACCCTTCACCCAGACCGCCGGCGGCCTGCTGGCCCGGTGCTGGCAGCACGAGATGGATCACCTCGATGGCGTCCTCATCCTCGATCGCATGACGCAGATGTCCCGCCTGAAGAACCGGTCCGCCGTGCGCGACCTGGAGCGGCGTGTCGGCTAGCGTCCTCTTCCGACCGTTTCACTCGCGCCACGCGCGCCGGAGCAGACCGCGGTGCTGGGTTTCCTGATCATGATCATCCTCGCGGTGCTCACGGTGCTGGGCATCGCCGTCTCGCTGATGGCCTACTGGGTCCGCGGGGCCGAGCTCTCCAGCGACCGCACGCCGTGGCAGCGGCGTGAGCACGCCGTGTCGCGGGTCGAGTTCGACCTGCTGGGCAAGCTCGCCCCCGCCGCCCGCGACGCCGGGGTTGACGATCGCCCGCTGGTGCTGGTCCGCCCGTTCCTGAGCGACGTGCTGTGGCTGCCCAAGGGGGCCCGCCGGGCCCGCTTCTGGGAAGGGCACGCCCGCGGGCTGCGGGTGGAGTTTGTCGTCTGCCGTGGGAGCGACGCCCGCCCGCTGCTGGCGATCCGGCTGGAAGGCCTGGAGACCGCACGGACCAAGCCGGAGCGTGAGGCGGCCCTGCGCCAGATCCTGCGCGGCGCCGGGCTGCCGCTGCTCACGCTGGAACCCGGGTACCCGGGCGACATCGCCGATCTGACGGTGCGGATCCGCGAGGCCATCGCCCAGGCCGCCGGGCCCACGATCGTCGAGCCCGCGCCCCCACCCGCGCCCGCCCCCGCCCCGGCCCCGATGACGCCCGCACGGGCCTGAATCTCGGCTTACCATCTGGACCGATGCGGCTGGTGTTCTTTGGATCGGGGGCGTTCGGGCGGCCAACGCTGGCCGAACTATCCCGCCGACATCACGTCGAACTGATCGTGACCCAGCCCGACCGTCCCGCCGGTCGCGGCGGGAAGCTCACGCCCACCCCCATCGCCGCCTTCGCCCACGAGTCGCTCCCGGGCGTGCCCGTCATCAAGCCCGAGAAGGTCAACACGCCGGAGATCGTCGCGCAGATCCGCGGCATCAACGCCGACGCCTGGGTGGTCATCGCGTTCGGTCAGAAACTCGGTCGCGCACTGCTTGACGGCGTGTTCGCGATCAACCTGCACGCGTCGCTCCTGCCGCGCTGGCGCGGGGCGGCCCCCATCAACGCCGCCGTGCTCGCCGGCGACACCCGCACCGGCAACTCGGTCATCACCCTCGCCGACCGCATGGATGCCGGGCTCGTGCTCGGACAGTCGTTCCGCGACATCGACCGGCTGCAGACAGCGGGCGAACTGCACGACCTGCTCGCCGCCGACGGGCCCGAACTGGTCGACCGCGTGCTCCGCGAGCATGCCGAGGGTCGCCTCAACCCCGTCACGCAGGACGACCGCGGTGTGACCATCGCCGGCAAACTCAGCAAGGACGACGGCGTCGCCAACTTCCAGCAGCCCGCCGATTTCCTCCGCCGACAGATCCACGCCCTCACACCCTGGCCCGGGGTGTCGGCCACCGTCGGCACCTTGGCCCTGAAACTGCTGCGTGCCGACGCCGAGGACGGCCCGGTCGACGGCGGTCAGCCTGCCGTCTCGCCCGGCACGCTCATCGACGCTCCGCGCGGCGTGATCGCCTGCGGCGGGGGCTCGCGACTTCGCGTGCTCGAAGTCCAGCCCGCCGGCCGTCGCCCCATGGCCTGGGACGAGTTCATGCGCGGCGCCGGGCGTTCGCTCGCCAGCGGCGCGATGGTCATCTCCGAACGCAGCGAGCGGCCGCCCGTCGGCGCAGGACCCGGCGCATGAGCGGTCTGCTCTGGGAAATTCTCGACCCGCTGATCAAGGCGCTGCGTCCGCCGGCGCTGCCCAAGGTGCCCGCGCCGTCGAAGGCCCCGCCCGCGCCGGCGCCCAAGCCGCGCCCCGCGATCCGCAAGATGCGCGATAGCGCGAGCGAAGGCGTGAGCGCCCCGCTCTTCCCGGCCGCCGACCCGCCCACGATCACCCCGGTTTCGCCGACGCCCCCTCCGCCCGCCCCGCCGCCGGCGGCGCCGCCGCGACCGGTCGTCGTCGTCCCTCCGCCGCGCCCCGCGCAAGCGGCGTCGTCAACCCCGCCCGCCGCGCCCGTCACCGGCGATACGATGCAGGCGAAGTACGACGCGGTCGTCGCGCACATGCTCGAAACGCACAACGTCCGCGTGCGCAAGTGGCGGACGAGCATGTCGGGCATCGCCTGGTACGTCGAGTACCGCGACGGCACGCGCAAGCGCCTGATCGAGGCCCCGAAGCCCAAGGGCCCGATGTCGATCGCCGTGTTCCTGCACGAGATCGGGCACCACGCCATCGGGTTCGACGTGTACAAGCCGCGGTGTCTTGAGGAGTATCACGCTTGGCGGTGGGCGCTGGAAGCGATGGCTCAGCACGATCTGAACATCACCGACCAGGTCCGCCTGCGCGTGCACCGGTCGCTGCATTACGCCGTGCAGAAAGCCAAACGCCGCGGCATCAAGAAGATCCCGGTTGAGCTCGAGCCCTACCTCGTCAAACCCCCGCCGCGGCGGCGTCGCGACTGACGACCATGCTCACGCCCGGCCCGCGTCCGCGTCCAGATCCAGCGTCATCTCGCTCATCGTGTGCCGGAAGTTCATCGCGGTGAACGCGCCGCGGGCGCTCGCGTTGTCCCGGTCGGTATACAGCCGCACTTGCTTGACGCCGCGTGCCCGCGCCCACGCGATGGCGCCCTCCATCAGCGCCCGCCCGGCCCCGGAGCCGCGGGCGCCGGCGTCGATGATGATGTCGTGCACCACCACGTGCTCCGGCGACCACACCAGGACGTCGATCGCGACATGCTCCGCGAGCAGATACCCGACCACGCGCCCGCCCACCTCCGCGACCAGCCACAGCAGCGGCCGATCGTCACCGTCGCCGGCGCCGGTCACCAGGTCGCGGTACACCCCGCGGCAGGCTTCCACCGCCAGGTACCGCTTTGGGTCGCGCTCGACGTGCGCACGCCCCAGCGTGTCCATCAGCCGCTCGATGCTCGCCCAGTCACCCGGCCCAGCCGCACGAATCGTGGTACTCATCGCCCGGGAGCGTAAGAGGAACGCCGCTTGGTGTGTGCCGGTTGGTGGTGCCCGCCGGTTGGAAACGTCCCGGGTGCGATTCGAACGCACGACCTGCCGCTTAGAAGGCGGCTGCTCTATCCAACTGAGCTACCGGGACTTTCCCGCATCGTAACCGCAGCCCTCCGGCGCGGCACGCATCCCCTGTTTCACGGTCATCATCCGGACGAGACCCGACCATTCGGTTAAGGATCGCCCAACATGACAAGATCTTGATGGCCTTCCTTCATACGCTGGCAACAATCCGGTCCCGCGGCGGGCTGATCACCAAAACAGGCGTGGTCAGCCGACCCCCCGTCCGCGTTCCTCCGCTCGCCGCAGGACTGGAGCAGTGCCGGTGACGCCGATCGCCCATCCCGATCCATCCTCCGCAGGCAACGCGCTGCTCGAGCAGGCGGGGAGCTTGCGCGAGAAGGTCGCGGCGGCGTATGAACTGACCAAGCCGCGGATTACGCGCATGGTCGCCGTGACCGCCGGCGTCGGCTTCCTGCTCGGCGCGGTCGAGCAGGCGTGGACGTACCCCGACCTGTTCTGGCGCGGCGCCGGCTGCGTGCTGGGCACGATGATCGCGGCGTCCGGGGCCAACGCCCTGAACATGTGGTGGGAACGCTCGCGCGACGCCCGCATGCCGCGCACCGCCGAGCGACCGATCCCCAGCGGGCGCGTCTCCCCGCTGGTCGCGGCGGTCGTCGGCATCGCCTGCTCGCTGCTCGGGGTTGGGATTCTGGCCCTGGCCAACGGGGCCGCGCCCGCCGCGCTCGCCGCGATCACGGTCTTGGTGTACGTCCTGGCGTACACCCCGCTGAAGCCGGTGACGACGGTGAACACGATCATCGGCGCGATCCCGGGCGCTCTGCCCCCGCTGATCGGGTGGGCCGCGGCCAGCACCGGCAACCATTTGGTTTCGGTCGACGGCTGGGCGTCCCTGGCTCAGCCCGGCGGGTGGGCGTTGTTCCTGCTCATGTTCGTCTGGCAGATCCCGCACGTCTTGGCGCTGGCGTGGATGTACAAGGACGACTACGCCAAAGGCGGGTATCGGATGCTCCCGATCACCGACCCGACGGGGACGCGCACGGCGTCGACGATGGTCCTGTGGTCGTTCGCGCTCATCGGCGTGAGCCTGGCGCTCCCGCTGGTGATGCCGGACCGTCTCGGCTGGTTGACGACACTCGCCGCCGGGGTCATGGGGGCGGCGTTCATGGCCTTGTGCGTGCGTGTGCATCGCAAACGCGATCGCGCCAGCGCCCGGGCCGCGTTTTTCGGCTCGATCATCCACCTGCCGCTGCTGCTGGTGGTCATCAGCATCGACGCGGTGCTCAGCGCCGTGTGGCTCAAGGGTTGAGGGCGCGGGGCCTTCGCGGGCACCGCCAGAACAGGGCTTCTCATCATGCGGTCTGCCGGCAAGAACGGGGCGGCGGCGGAGACGGGCTCGGCCCGCGCGCGCGCCATCGAGATCGCGGCCCCGCAGGGACGCGTCGTGCTCCTGCACAACAAGGCCTCCGGGCGCGGTGAGGCCGGACGCGTCATGCACCAGGTCGTCGACGCCGTCCGCGCCGCCGGCGTCGTCGTCGACGCCATCCCCGTCGGCCCGGGCACCGACATCCGCACCATCCAGCACGCGCTCGCCGGGGCGAGCGCGATGATCGTCGCGGGGGGCGACGGCACGCTGCACCACGCGCTCCCCGCCGCCATCTCCGCCGGCGTGCCCGTGTACCAGCTCCCCTTCGGGACCGAGAACCTCTTCGCCCGCGAGTTCGGGATGTGCCAGTCGGCGGACCGCCTGGCCCGCTCGATCGTCCGGCGCACGCTCGCGACGGTCGACGTCGCGACGTGCAACGGTCGTCCGTTCGTGCTGATGTGCTCGGTCGGGTTCGACGCCAACATCGTCGAGCGCGTCGCCGCCGCCCGCACCGGCCCGATCACGCGCATGAACTACGTGGGCCAGAGCGTGCGCGAGGCCTTCAGCCCGCGCATCCCCACGCTGACCATCCGCGTCGACGGCGAGGAACTGGTCACCTCGGCCCCCGGGATGGTCGTCATCGCCAACAGCCGCCAGTACGCTGCCCGGCTGGACCCGGCCCCCAACGCCGACATGACCGACGGCCGGCTGGACGTGGTCTTCTTCCCGCACTCCTCCAGCCTCAGCCTCGGGCTGTGGGGCGTGCTCGCGATGGTGCGGGCCCACACGCTCACGCGCGACCTCGTCACCGCGCGCGGCTCGCGCATCACCGTTCACGCCGACTCGCCCAGCCCGTTCCAGCTCGACGGCGAGCACGCCGGGCACATCCACCCGCAGGTCACCGATAGCCGCGAACTGGCGCTCGAGATCCAGCCCGCCGGGCTGCGCGTGCTCGTCCCCTGCGCCGCGTAAGGCTCATTTCTTCTTCCGCCCACCCGCGGCTTTCCACCGCTCCACGGCCTGATCGACCGTCGGCGAGGCCAGGTCGCCGTCGAACGGGACGCTCAGGCCCTCGGCCGAGAGCCACTCGCGCACGACCTCTTCGAACCGCGGCGTGGTCATCTCCTCGAACGCGGGCCGCTTCTGACGCCGGATGTCCGCCTCGATGCGCACCGGCGCGAGATCGTCGATGACTTCGATCAGCGCGGGCGAAACGCCCGCCCCGCCCGCCGGCCCCTGCTTGCGGCGCTCGCTGACCCAGTCGCGCCGGCGCTTGCCGAACTGGGCCGCACGCCGGTCGACGCGGGCGCGGATGTCGATCTCCTTCCCGAACGCGACGAACGCGATCCCCGCGGGGAACAGCGCCTTGTCGGAGATCTTGTCGATCAGCCCCGTCATGTCCGACACCGCGCCGGCGCGAACGTCATTCGTCGTCTCGGCGACCGCGTTGTCGACGACTTTGATGATCGAGGCCAGGATCGACCACTGCTCGCGCGAGCGTGGCCAGAACTGGTTGATCGGCGGCACGCCCGTCGGGAGCGCGACGTACCACCGGTCCTTCTCGCGCCGCATCGGCAGCCCGATGATCGGGATCGCCGGCTGCCCGTCGAGCAGCACGTACGCCGTGGTGTCGTCGGCGTTGACGGTCGAGAGCCGCTTGGCGTTGACTTCCAGCCAGCCGTACGGGTCGGCGAACAACTGGTTGATCAGTTGGCGGGCCTGGTCGGGGTTGGCATTACCCCGGCGCCCTCGGCCGGCTTGGCTCATGAGCGTGCCCAGCAGCGTGGTCGACTTGCCGGACGCGGCGGCCGCCTCGGCCTCGGCCCGCATCTTCGCGAACTCTTCCGGGAAACGCTCCCGCGCCGCCGCCGACAGCCCCTGCATGTTCTCCAGCAGCCGCCCGAGCCGATCGAGCACGACCCGCATCTCCGGGCTATCGGCGTACACCAGCCCCGTCAGCCGCGATGTCTCGCCACGCTTGACCATCTCCACGGCGGACGCGATGACCTCGTCAGGCGTTCCCTGCGGATACTCCTGCTTCCGCTCGCACCCGGCGACCACCAAGCCCAAAGCCATCCCAAGCGTCAGCACCACCCAGGTCACCAGGCGCTCCGCCCGCCGCGGCCCCGCCCGGGCCGGAACGCGGGGCGAGACGGCGTGAGCAGTGGGGGAGTGGTCGTCAGGCATGGTGGGCTACGCGATTCGGCTTCAGGCGGCGGACGGTCGGGAAATGCAGCGGGCGAGGCCGGCGGGGGATTGTCCGGGTCGCCGGTTCCACCGGCCCGCCCTCTCTACTACAGTCTGGTGATGCAGGTGGTTGTCAACGGAGAACATCGCGACGTCCCCGACGGCGCCTCGGTCGCGGACCTGGTCCGGACGCTGGGGCTGGACAAAGCCGCCGTCGCCGTCGAGGTCAACAAGCGGCTGGTCCGCAAGGCCGAGCACGTCCAGCGCCCGATCGCCCAGGGCGACGTTATCGAGATCGTAACGCTCGTAGGAGGCGGCTGATGTCGACCCCTCTCATGGCGCCGGCCCACACCGCCCCGCCGGCCCAGCCCGCCGCCCCGCCGGTGGATCGCCCGTTGACCATCGCCGGGCGAACGCTCTCGAGCCGGCTGATCGTCGGCACGGGCAAGTACCGCTCCAACCAGATCATGGCCGAGGCGCTGGACGCTTCCGGGGCGGAGGTCATCACCGTCGCCGTGCGGCGCGAGCGCCTGTACAACGCCGAGGGCAAGAGCCTGCTGGACGCGATCGACCTGTCGCGGTA
>CAZTQN010000019.1:0-74565 GCA_964615765.1 uncultured Phycisphaeraceae bacterium | reverse complement strand
TTCTGCTCGACGTTCGCGAAGTTCGTGACGCGCGGGTATGACCAGATCGAGATGGCGATCAACTCCGGCGCGAACCTGAAGATCGTGGGCAGCCACGCGGGCATCAGCCTGGCGTCGGACGGCCCGAGCCAGATGTCGCTGCCGGACGTGGCGTGGTTCCGGGCGATGTCGACGATGCGGGATCACCGCGGGAACCCGGGCGTGTACATCCTGCAGCCGTCGGACGCGTACGCCGCGTACGCGCTGACGGGCGTGATGGCCGACTACGAGGGCGCCTGCTACATGCGGACGCTGCGGCCGGATACCGAGTTCCTGTACAACGACGACACGGTGTTCAACCTCGGCGGGTTCGAGGTGCTCAGCCAGGGGCGCGATGTGCTGCTGGTCGCCAGCGGCTACATGGTGCACGAGAGCAACAAGGCGCTGGACCTTCTGGACCAGGCGGGCGTGAGCGCGACGCTCGTCGACGCGTACTCCATCCCCTTCGACACCGAGAAGCTGCTCGACCTTGCCAACGCCAACGGCGGGTACATCGTGACCGTCGAGGACAACTACGGCGGGGGCCTGGGCTCGGCGGTCGCCGACGCGCTGACGGGCTCGGGCGATGCGTTCACGCTCGAGCAGATGCACGTGCGCCGCATCCCCAAGAGCGCCAAGACCCCGGGCGAGATGCTGAAGATGTGCGGGCTGACGGCCCAGGACATCACGCAGACGGTGATGAAACTTCTCCAGGTTGTGTGAACCAAGTCGGCGGCGGGGCATCGAAGCGGGCGCACCGGACACGCCTGTACCACGCCGACTGAACCAGACCGGGCCCGTTGATGAGCACTTCCCCGAGTTCTTCCCTGCGCTTTCCCGCCGGCGCCTTGGCCCAGATGCTGGGCGGCCAACTGATCGGCGCGCCCGACGTGGTGCTGTCGACCGTCTCGGGGATCGAGGCGGCGGGGCCCGAGGCGCTGACGTTCATCCGCAGCGCGCGGTTCGCCGCCATGTGGGCCAATAGCCGCGCGGGCGCCGCGGTCGTGACGCGCGGGGTCGAAGTGCCCGGTCATGACCCGAGCACGCGGGCCCTCATCATCGTCGACGACGCCGACCTGGCGATGATCCGCCTCCTGCACATGGTCGCCGAACGCCTGCCGCGGCATCAACCCGGGAAGGGCGTGCACCCGACGGCGGTGATCGACCCGACGGCGCGGGTCGCGGACACCGCGCGGGTCGGGGCGCTGTGCGTCATCGGCCCGGGCACCGTCGTCGGTGAGCACACCGTGCTGCACCCGCGGGTGACGCTGGGCGCGATGGTTCGCGTCGGCGAGCGGGCCGAACTGCACCCGGGCGTGGTGGTCTATGACGGGTGCTCCGTCGGCACGCGGTCGATCATCCACGCCAACAGCGTCATCGGCGCCGACGGGTTCGGGTACCGACCGGACAAGTCGACCGGGCGGCTGATCAAGATCCCGCACATCGGTGATGTAAAGATCGGCGATGAGGTTGAGATCGGCGCGTGCACCGCGGTCGACCGGGCCAAGTTCGGCTCGACACGCGTCGGCGACGGCACCAAGATCGACAACCTGTGCCAGATCGGGCACAACTGCGACATCGGCAAGAACATTCTCATCTGCGGCGTGACGGGCGTGGCGGGGAGCGTGACCATCGGCGATGGGTCGATCATCGCGGGGCACGTGGGCATCGCCGACAACCTGACCATCGGCGCGGGGGCCGTGATCGGGGCCAAGTCCGGCGTGCTCGACGATGTTCCGGCGGGTGAGGCGTGGTCGGGCCTGCCGGCGTACGCGCACAGCCGCCAGATGCGCACGTGGGCCGCGGCGAAGAAGCTGCCGGAGTTCCTGCCGGCGCTGAAGAAACTGGCCCAGCCCAAGCACGCCGCGGAGCGCGGCGGCGAAGGGGCCCGGTCGAGTTCGAAGAACACGCACGATCGCACCGGGGCGTGAGGCGCTCAGTTGGTACGAGGCGGCTCGCTCCCCGGCATCGCCAGCTTCCCGCGTTCGATGCGGTCGAGCTTGTCGCGGTACAGCAGTTCGATCATGTACTCGTAGACGGCCATCATGAGGGCCATGTGTCGCCCGCCCGCGCCGTCCAGGAAGCCGAATCGCAGGAAGTACATGTACACGAAGCGCAGGATGGGCTTGAACGGGGTGCGTGGCCAGATCTCGCGCCGGAGGTATTGGCGGTATTTCAGCGTGCGCGTGAAGAGTTTCTCGGCGCTCGCCGCGGCGTCCTGCCCGTAGCGGAGCTTGACCCACTCGTCGCTCTCGAGGTCGGCGTAGCGGATGTGCTTGCGGATCCACTCGTGCACGCTCTCGCCGCGGATGTGCAGCATCTCGTGCTTGAGGTATTCCGTGCGACCGTCGCAGACCATGTGCTCGTGGACGCTGCGGTCTTCGTAGCGGCACGTGCCGCGGCGGAAGAAGCGGAGGTTCCACGACGGGTACAGCCCGCCGTGGCGGATCTCGTTGCCCATGAACAGCACGACGCGGTTGACGAAGAAACCCTCGGCGCAGTTCGGGTCATGGATGACGCGGAGCAGTTCGGCCCGCAGTTTGGGCGTGATGCGCTCGTCGGCGTCGAGGATGAAGACCCACTTGCCCTTCCACGGCAGGTTGTCCAGGCCCCAGTTCTTCTGGCGGGCGTAGCCCTCGAAGGCGTGCTCGACGACCGTCGCGCCCGCGGCCCGGGCGATCTCCTGCGTGCCGTCTTTCGAGCAGGAATCTAGCACGAACACCGGCCCGACGGAGAGCGCGTTGCGGACGGTGTCGTGGATGACGGCGGCCTCGTTGAGCGTGGGGATCAGGACTTCGATGAGCCCGTTGGAAGCGTTGATGACGCCCGGCTCGTAGCCGCTGCCGCGCGAGGCCGGGCGGATCGCGCCCTGCATCGCGGCACCGTTGGTGTGCCCGTGCGGCGCGGCGGGTGGCTGAGAGGCGCCGGCGGGCTGTGAGGCGGTGGGCGGTGTGGTCATGGGCGGGCGCTCCCGCGCGCCCGGGCGCCGTCTTCGCGGAGCAGTTTTTCGACCAGGCCCATGGTCGCGTTGTCCCACGGGCGGGCCCGCTCGCGGATCTTGAGTTCGGTCCAATACTCGTACGCGCTGATCATCGAGCAGTAGCGGATGCCCGCGGCCCCGTCGAGGAACCCGCCGCGGAGCGCGTAGTTGTACAGAAAGCGGAACAGGAAGCGCCCGCGGATGAAGTAGCTCATGTTCTTCCAGTGCCGGCGGCGGGTGGTCGGGTCGCCGGTGACGAGGTGGGCGATGGGCGGGCGCCCGTGCGAGCGGATGAGCATCGCCTCGTTGCCCTCACGCGTCGAGTAGTCGTTGTGCTTGTAGAACCACTCGAGCAAGCCCTTGGAGAAGTTGTAGTGGATGTACGGCGTGTCGATGGTGCCGATGGAGCCGGCGCAGTCTTCACGCTGGCCGTGCCCGAAGTCGACAAAGCGGCAGCGCCCGAAGCGGAACAGGCGGACCTGGTACGACGGGTACCCGCCGGAGTACTTCAGCCAGCGGCCCATCAGGATCATCTTGCTGGGGCAGAGATAGGCGTCGTGCCCTTCGCCGGCGCCGTCGGGCTTCAGGCGGCGGGCCATCTCATCAACCAGCCCGGGCACGAAGCGCTCGTCGGCGTCGAGGTGGAAGTGCCACGGGTGCTTGCAGGGGATGTGGTCGATGGCCCAGTTGCGCTGGTCGCCGAAGCTCTTGAACTTGTTGAAGTGCACGGTGGCGCCGAGGCTCTGGGCGATTTCCTGCGTGCCGTCGGTCGAGCCGGAGTCGAGCACGTGGACGTCGTCGCACCAGGCGCAGGACTCGATGCACTCGCGGATGTTGATGGCTTCGTTGTAGGTGAGGATGACGATGGAGACAGGCGGGCGCGCGGCGTTGGGCGTGGGCAGTGCGGAGCGCGAGGGGGTGTTGGCAGGTGTCGGTGCGTGCACGTCGGGTCCCGGGAGACGGATCATCGACCGGCCGGAGCCGGGCGGTTGGCGAGTTCGGCCAAGTTCGCGGCCGTCAGGGTATTCGTGCCTGAGGGGTCTCCGGGTTGCCGCCGGGGTGGAAGGTTGTACGGGTGATGGGCGGGATAAACAGGATCGGCGTGAAGACCACCGTCGATCGGCCAACGTTGCCTGGTCGCCCGAAGGGCGAGCAATCTCCGTGGGGGCTGCGGGTCGATAATCCGAGCACATGTCCACGGCACCCGGCACACACCGACCGACGCCCCCGACGCTCCCGCCGCCCGAGCCACCGCCGGAACGGATCTTCCTCCGCCTGGACCTCAGCCGCGGGGCCCCGTATTCCCGCTCGGAATACGCGCGGAAGCTGGTCTGGCGGCTGGTGCAGGCGACGCTGTGGCCCGTCGTCGGCTCGCGCGGGCGGGCCCGCCTGCTCCGCCTGTTCGGCGGCGACGTACACCCGACAACCAACATCCGCGGGAGCGTAAAGGTCCACCACCCGTGGCTGCTCCGAACGGGCGAATGGTCGAGCCTGGGCGACCGGGTGCACGTGTACAACCTCGGTCCGGTGGTGATCGGGGCGCACACGACGATCTCGCAGAATGTTCACTTGTGTGCCGGGAGTCACGACCATCGCGACCCGACGCTGCCCCTGCTCCGATCAACAATCACGATCGGGAGCGGCACGTGGATCTGCGCGGACGCGTTCATCGGCCCGGATGTGCGCGTCGGGCATAACTGCGTTGTTGCGGCGCGGTCGGTGGTTGTTTCGAACGTTTTAGAAGGCGAAATTGTCGGCGGGAATCCAGCGAGACGCATCGGATCTCGAGTTTAGTGGCTGAAATACCACTTCTGGGGATTGCGTCAAGCTCTCTGAAGCGTTAGCTTGGGCGTCCAAAAGAGCTGCCGTGCCTTTGTCAGCTCATTGGAGCTCACATGCGAACTGCACTAACTGTTCTCGTTGCCGTTCTCCTCGCTCACACGCTGCACGCCCAGCCCAGGGTCTTCTATTGGACCGATGTGAACGGTGGGTTTGACCCACGGTTCAACAAGATCACTCGCATGTACACTGTTGACTACTACGGTCTTCAGGACCCTTCGTGCATGTACCGGTATGTGCAAAGAACCCCGGCACAGGCCGCCGCGGTGGCGTACGCGGCGGCCGCGAATCTTCCTTCCAGCAAGTTCTGCTTGATGTTGGAAGCGTTTGGTGAAGGTTCGGCAAACCTTGAGAGCGTCTGTGCGTCGGACCTGAACAACTCAGTGCAGCTCTTCTTCCACCCTAGCGACCAGGTTCGTGATGCCAGCGGAAATCCTGTCAACCCGAACGATCCGCAGATGAGGCGAACTCCGTGGTTCCAGGTCGGGAAAGCTGCCGCGGTCAATTGGATCCGGGACTTCATCATTGAGTACGACAAGATTACTCCTCGACGGGCTGTGCCGGACCGTTTGGACTTCGATGTCGAGAAACTGCTTCGTGACGTTGGAAATCCCAACAGCTACACGTTTTTCATGAACTTTCTTGTGAATGATCCGCGATTTGCAACGGTACCCGTGGAGGGATTCGGGAGCAAGACGTTGAGCCAACTCTACTCCGACTATGTAAACTGCCTCCCCGGCGGCGTTTTGCCGTCGAGTCAGGCGCACTTTCGTAGATGGTATGATTCGGTGTGCTACCAAGCTCAGGCGGCTGCATTTGTGAGCGCTTGGCAGCAGGCCGCCGCCGCCGCCGTAAGCGACGCAACAAATCCAGCACGGCCGCAATGGCAGACGACGGTCAACTTCAACATGTCCAATTGGTACTACGTCTCTACCATCAATGACGACATATGCAACTTTGGCACATCTGCAACAGCTCTGGCCTTGCCGCCCTTTGCAAGGCGGGAGTGGAGGGACCCGTTTGACGTTGGCGCAGATAACCAGGGGGGGATTTCACCGCTCACCTACTCGTTTGCCAACGCGTTCTCCGATCATGCGCCGGTGTTCTCCTACGTCCGCCCTTCTCATCGACTCGGCACAGAAACTACGGCCGAGGCATCTCTGCGTGAATATAGGGACCAACTTGATAGCATTCTCCAGTCTCCCGGCGTCCAGCTGGGCAGTATTGTGCCTTGGATCGGATCACTAATGTTCGATGGCCCTCAATACCCATCGCCCGCATTCCAGGGATGGGATCAGGGCCTGTCTCCGATGCCGATCAGGCAGTACATCACGCGGTTGTTCGGACTATGCCGCTCGCGAGGGGCCAACGATTTTCTGTTCTGGAACCATTTTGGAGGCCTCGACATTTCCACGCTGCCTCCGTCGCATTGGCAACAATACATGCAAGCCCTGACCGACGCATACGGATGGAATATTGCCAACGCATTTGTACAGAGGGGTGGGAACGCGAGGATCGTTGATGCTGTTGGAACGGTGACTCCGGCCGGGCAGATGAATCTCTGGAACCAGCTCCATTATGCTGAGTTTAATCGGGTCGTGGTTGATGCTGAGCTGAACAACGGCGTCTACACCGCGCAGCTGGCGTGGTTGTGTGTCCGACAGGACAATGCTGCGAGCAAAGCTCGACTTATGCTGAACGCCGAGTTTGGTGTTGCCGCCAACGGTCCGCAGTCCATCGAGTACGTACTGCGCGGGGTACGGCCTGGATCAGGCGTGCAAGATGTTTTGGTGTCGGGAACCGTACCGACCGGGTCGGGACCACGTCGGGTTTCACCGTCGGTTGTTGTCACTGGTACTACATGGCTCGGCAACAATCAATACGTCTTGGCAATCTCTGAGCTCGAGTCTTCACAGCCCTTCGTTGCTTGGTTTGATCTCGCACAAACCTTGGGGGAGAGATGCCCGAAAGATGACCTCGTTCCGGCGGACTTCAACCACGATGGCGTGATCTCTCCGTGTGATCACAAGCTGTTTACGACGCGGTACAGCGCCGCAGATGTCGCTGCAGATGTCAACTGTGACGGGTCAGTCAATGCACAAGACCTTACGTTATTCAATACCTGGTACGGCAACTTCTCTGATGCCGATGTTGACAGGGATGGAAGTGTTGACCTAGACGATTTGTGCTGGTTCCGCAATCTCCCCAGCACGTCGGCGCTCGCGGATTTTAACTGTAACGGGGTGGTCGATGCCTCTGATCAGACGGCCTTCGAAGCCGCATATCTGGCAGCGGGAGGGCTGTGGGCCAACTGTGGCCAGTAGTCGGCGCTCGACCAAGCATTCCCCAGAGATGCACTACGATGTCCCGTCTTGAAGCAGGAATGAACGCCGGGTACCCTGCGGCGTGCCTGAGCAAATCCGCTCGTACACCTCGGTCAACGAACGCTCCGGCTGGGCTCAGGACTTTGTCCGCCTTGCCCGCGGCACGATGCGGTCCAAGCGTGAGATCGGCCCGCACGTCGCCCGGACGATCGCGGCGGTGCGGCAGGCTGAGGATGTTGTTGCCAAGCACACGGGCGTGAAGCTTGAGCGGCTCAAAATGCTCGAACTCGGGGTGGGTCAGTTGCCCCGTCAGTTGGGCGTGTTTGCCCTCAGGAACGACGTGGTCGGCATCGACCTCGACGTCATTCCGAGCGGGTTTGACCTGCCGGCCTACGTGTCCATGCTACGAACCAACGGCGTCAAGCGCGTCGTGAAGACGGTGGCGCGCAAGTTCATCGGTTTCGACCGGGCGTTCCGCGATGAGCTGGCCCGGCAACTCGGAGCTGGGCGTCTGGCGTCGTTCAGGGTCGAGCAGATGGACGCGACCCGTCTCACCTACGCGGACGCGACGTTCGACTTCGTGTACTCCTTTGACGTCTTCGAACATTTTCCAGACCCCGCCGCCGTCCTCCGTGAGGTACGCCGCGTCCTCAAGCCGGGAGGTGTGAGCTTCACTTCTCTGCACCCGATCACGACGGAAGACGGCTTCCACGACCTCCGCATCATCGCGGGCGAGCGGGAGGGGATCCCGCTGTGGGCCCACCTTCGCCCGAAACACTCGACGTCCGTGGTGGCAAGCGCGTATCTGAATGGCGTGCGGGTCGACCAATGGCGCGAGATCTTCGCAAGCGAACACCCGGGAGCGATCGTCGAGCTTTCCGGGCGCCCGGATGAGAGCGTGCTCCGGACCGCGCTCGCGGACCTGCGCGCCGCCGGCGAGCTCGCCGAGTATCGGGACGATGAACTCCTGTGCGAGCGGCTGCTCGCTACTTGGCAGAAGCCCACATAATCGTGCGCATCGCCCAGTTCATCCAGACCATCGACGCGACGGCGGGGGGCACGTCGACGGCGTTTCTCGGCACGCTCGCCGCGCTCCGAACGCGGGCGGAGCTCTCGGTGCAGGCCTTCTGCGCCCGCCCGGCGGACGGCGACCCGGCGTGGCCGGTGGTCAACGCGGCTCCCGCGCGGTTCACGCTCGCGCCGTACGGGCGGTCGATCCGTCCAGGCCCTTTGGGGCGCGCGGTGGTGGACGCTGCGCGGGCGCGCTCGTTCGATCTGCTGCACATGCACGGGCTGTGGTCGCCCGACCTGCTCGCCGCCGGAGCCGCGTGCCGGCGCGCGGGCATCCCGTACGTGTGGGAGCCGCACGGCATGCTCGTGCGCGAGGCGTACAACCAGAAGCGACTGAAGAAGGAAGTGTTCATGGCGATGGGCCTTCGCGCGACGCTGAAGGCCGCCGCGGCGATGGTGTTCGTCACGCCCGAGGAGCGCGACCACAGCCTCATCCCCGCCGGGTACCCGCGCGAGCGCCTGCACGCGATCCCGCTGCCGGTCGAGCCGCCAACGTTCCCGATCGACGCGGCGTTCCGCGCCGCGGCCCGCACCCGCTTCGGCGCGAGGCCCGGCGAGCCGGTCGTGGTCTTCCTCGGGCGACTGCACCCCGTGAAACGCGTCGAGATCGCGATCCGCGCGTTGGCGACAATCACCCCCGAACAGCGCCCGCGACTGATCCTCGTCGGTGGTGGGGAAGAGGCGTACGAGCGCACGCTGCGCGAACTGGCCGCGGCGCTGAACGTCGCCGAGTGGTGCGTGTTCTCGGGCTGGGTTCGTGGCGACGACAAGTGGGCCGCGCTCGCCGCGGGCGACGTGCTGACGCTCAACTCGCTCCACGAGAACTTCGGCTATGTCGCCGTCGAGGCGCTGTGCGTCGGCTCGGTGCCGGTCCTGACGCGGAACCTGGCGATCGCGGGCGAGCTGCACGAGGCCGGGCTGGCTGAGATCTCCGAGCCGCAGCCGGCCGACCTGGGCAAGGCGTGGCAGCGGGCCATCGCGCGGGCGCGTCAGCAGCCGGAGGCGGTGCTGAACCGGGGGCGGGCGTGGGTCGATGAACACCTGGCCCCGAGCGCGATCGGCGTCCGCCTGGCCGGGCTCTATCAGGGCATCGCCCGCCCGCACTAGCATCGGCCCACACCGTTTTCCCCGCCCTCACCCTCACTTCTTCATCACATCATCATGGCGCTGCGACTCGTGGTTTGCTGGCATTCGGTTTCGGGCTACATGGCCGCGTGCTGGCGTGCGCTCAGCGCCCGGCCGGAGATCGACCTGCACGTCATCGCGGGACGGGCCAACCCGAACTTCAACGACGAGGTCGTGCGCGGGCTGAACGTGCTGATGGTGCCCGAGTCGGACCTGCACAATCCCGACGTCATGACGGCCCTGGTGCGCGAGCGCCGCCCGGACGTGATTTCCGTCAGCGGGTGGTTCCTCAAGGGCCTGACAGCGTTGCCCACGCGCCCGGAGTTCACATCGACGCCGTTTGTCATGTGCATGGACACGCCTCGTCGCGGTACGCTGCGCCAGCGGTTGGGCGGCGTGCTGAACCGGTCGTTCTTCGCCCGCATGGACCGCGTCATGGTCCCGGGCGAGCGGGCCTTCATGCTCGCGCGAGAACTCGGGTTTCCTGACGCCAAGATCGTGCGCGGGCTTTACGGCGTGGATCACGCGGGCCTGTCGCCGCTGGCGGCGAAGCGTGCCGCGCTGCCCGGCGGGTGGCCCCGGCGCTGGCTGTTCATGGGGCGGTATCACACCGACAAGGGCGTCGACATCCTCGTGCCGGCGTACGCGAAGTATCGCACCGGCGTGCCCGACCCCTGGCCGCTGACCACGCTCGGCTCGGGCGAGCTCAAGCCGATGCTCACCGGCGAGACGGGGATCGACGATCGCGGCTTCGTGCAGCCCGCCGACCAGCCCGAGGTCATGCTGAACCACGGCGTGTTCGTCCTCTCCAGCCGGTATGACCCGTGGCCGCTGGTGGTGGTCGAGTCGTGCGCGGCGGGCTTGCCGGTCTTGTGCACCGAGGCGTGCGGGTCCGCCGTCGAGCTCGTCCGCCCGTACTTCAACGGGCTGACGTGCGCGCCGGAGAACGTCGACAGCCTGGCCCAGGCGATGATCCGACTGCACGAGCAGGCCGAGCGTTTGCCCGAGTTCGGCGCCCGCAGCGTCCAACTCGCCGCGGCGTACAGCGCCGAGGTATGGGCCGAGCGCTGGGTGCGCATGGTGCAGGACATGGCGGCGGGGCGTGCGGCGGGTGCGCCGGTTGCCTCGCAGAGCGCGAGCGCCGCCCCGAACCCGTGATCGGGCGGCGCGATGTCGGTGCGGACAGATTCGGATCAGGCGTACGAGCCGGTCCCGCGGCTGGGCGGGATGGACGCGGGCGGCAATGGGGCCGGACCGTAATCCCGGGCCGCTTCCTCATCGATCAGGTCGTCGCTCTCGAGGGAGAGGTGCTCGCCCCGTTCGATCTCGCCGGCGCGCTGCAGCAGGAACGCCGCCAGCGCCGAGTAGATCAGGATGAACGTCAGCATCGAGGACGAGCGGGCCAGCATGTAGCCCTCGAAGTTGGCCCCTGCGAAATAGACCGCGTTGACGGCGATGGTGAGGTCGGCGATGCTGCGCTCCAAGGGCGGCAGCACCTTGCGCTTGATCAGCAGGCGCAGGCACAGCCACATCGAGTACAGCAGCAGCGTGACCGCGAACAGGAACCCGATGATGCCGTAGCCGGCGAAGATGCCCAGGTAACTGTTCTCCGTCGCGCCGACGTCGTTCCAGCCGACGCCGATGAACGGGTTGGTCATGATGTCGTCGATCTGGCGCGCCCAGGCGGCGTCGCGCGTGTTCTCTGTCGAGGTCAGACGCTCGAGGTTGGCGCCGATCTGGAGTTCCTGCGCCAGCACGCCCAGCAGCACGACCAGCCCGCCGATGAACGGGGCGAGCAACACGAAACCGCCCAGGCGGCGCCCGAGCACAAACATCCACCCCAGAATGGTGAGCACGGCGCACATGCGCGAGCCCGTCCACCCGGCGAACAGGACGTAAATCCCCATCAGCCCGAACCAGAGGATGCGGAGCCGCTTGTTCGGGTCGTTCAGCGCGGCCCACATGGCCATGGTCAGCACCGGCGCGATGAACATGCCCGCGAGCTGCGGGTTCGAAAGCATGCCCCAGAACCGCCCATTGGCGTTGACAAGGTACTCGGGGTTGATGACAAACTGCACGCAGCACGCGCCCGCCCAGAACGCGGCGACGGTGAGCATCCCGCGGACCAGCCGCAACGGGCCGTCCCGCGTGTTCACCGCCATGACCGCGCCGAGCGCCGTCGCCGGAATCGTGACCGCGGCGAACACCATCGACTGGGCCGCGTTCAACGCCGTGTCATGGATGAACTGCATCGTTCCCATGAACAGCCCGAGCATCAGAAGCAGGAACGCCTGCGCGGGCATGTTGGCGAAGTTCAGCCGACCCGTCGCGAAGAGAATCAGCCCCAGAAGACCGCAAATGCCCAGCTGCAGTTCGGCCCGGTACCGTTGAACGGGCAGAAGCCATGTCGGCAGAAATGCCGTTCTGTCCTGGTTCGTGGGGGCTGACAAAGCCGCCATCATCAGCACCCCGATGACCAGCCAGGTCACCAGCGGGAGGCGGACGAACGCGAGCGTTAGCCCGACGACCGCGATGAAGCAGACCGTGAAAATGAGCAGCGCCGTGGTGCCTTCAAAGCCGTACGAGCGCTGGGCGAGCAGGTCGAAGATCATCGGTGGGGTGGGGGGTGGGGGGGGGCGTCACGCGGTTAGGGGCGATGTCATTGGCGATGGGGGACGGGGCACGGTGCACGATGCGGGCGAGGAATGAAGAGTGTCTACGTCCTCCGCACGCCGCGCGGCGATGACTACGGGTCTTTCGTCGGCTGTTTTTCGCTCCCGGCGCTCTCCGCGGGCCCCGAGACGCGCAGATCCACCAAGATCGGTCGATGTTCGGATCCCGAGCCGGTCGCGGGGAGCACCGACCACGCCTCCACGCGCACGCCCGGCGTGCACCAGACATCGTCGATCGCGATCTTCAAGGGCCACATCACGCGCACGCTCCACGCGTTCTTGAGGCTGAGCCCGATGGGGGCCTCTTCCGGGTAGGTTCCGGAAGGGTCGAAGACCGGTTTGCCCCGCCGCAGCCCGGCCGCCGCCAGCACGCGGCAGCGATACCCCGACGGGGTGGAGTTCAGGTCCGATATCACCAGGACGGGGAGCCCACGTTGGCGGAGGCGGTCGGTCGCGGCGACGGCCGCGTCGACGGTCAGATTGCCGCGTTCCCACCGGTACGCGGTTCGCGGCGAGCGCGGGTGCAGCGCCACCACGCCGAACCACCCCGCCGGGCCCGGGCGTTGCACCACGCCGGCCATCACCTGCTGGCCCGCCTCGCCCTGGTCGGCCAGGTCCAGCGGTTCGATCGGCCAGCGCGACACGAGGTACGCGGCGCTGACCATCTGGGCCCCGTCCTCGGCGTGTCCGGGCGACCACGGGCGGACGAGCTTGCCGGGAAACCGGTCCGTCAGCCCGTCGCCGTAAATCACGCGGACCTGCCCGTCGAGCCCGGGGCCGACGAGGCTGACGATGTCGGGGTTGGTGGCGGCGATGAGGGCGAGGTTCTGCTCGTGCGTCCCGCGCGAGCGAGCGTTGTAGTGCAGCACGCGGACCACCTCGTCGCCCTGGGCGGGACGCGGCACCGCCGCCGCACGCGGCCACCACGCGGCCCGGTCCAGCGCGAGCGGGAGGAGCATGAGCAGCGTGGCCAGCGCGGCGCAGGCGGCGGGCCCGCGCCGGCGGAGGGCGAGGCACACCAAGGCCGCGACGGTCCCGGCGATGGCGAGCTGCGCGTTGAGGTTCGCGACCAGGTCGATCGTCCAGCCCCACCCGCTCACCAGCCACGCCGGCGCGGGGATCAGCACGCCGAGCGCGATGACCCAGCAGGCGACGGTGATCGAGCGGCGTGGTCGCCGGCGCGTTCGCACCGGGCCCGGCGACGCCTCGTACGAGCCGTACCCGGTCATGGCTGCTCGCGCATCCACGCCCACTGCCGCGCAAGGCCGTCTTCCAGGCTGACACGCGGGTGATAGCCGAGTTCGGTGCGGCTGCGCGTCGGGTCGGCCCAGGTGCGCTCGACATCGCCCGGCTGGTTGGGCAGAGAACGCACGCGGGCCTCGCGCCCGACGACGCGCCCGACCGCCGCGATCAGGTCGCGCAGCATCACCGGCTGGCTCCCGCCCAGGTTCCACACGCGGTAGCCGTGCTGGTCGATCGCCTTCAGCGCGGCGAGCACGCCCGCGACGGTGTCGCTGACGAACGTGTAATCGCGGCTGGTCGATCCGTCGCCGAACATCGCGATGTCTTCCCCGCCGGCGGCCTTGCGCAGGAACGAACCGATGGCCAGGTCCGGGCGCTGCCGCGGGCCGTACACCGTGAAGAACCGCAGGCACGCCGTCGGCATCCCGGTGAGGCGCCAATGTGTGAAGGCGATGAGTTCGCAGGCCCGCTTGGTGGCGGCGTACGGCGAGATGGGGGCCGAGACGTCGTCGTCCTCGCTGAAGGGGACCTTGGTGTTGTTGCCGTACACGCTCGAACTGGAGGCGAGCACGACGCGGGTGACGCCCGCCTGCCGCGCCGAGTCCAGCACCTGCTGCGTCCCGAGCACGTTGGCGCGGACATAGCCCGAGGGGTCGGCGATGCTCGGGCGGACGCCGGCCTTGGCGGCCAGGTGGATCACGCTCTCGGGGCGTGTGCGGAGCATCAGCCCGCCGCACTGCTCGCTCTGGCAGATGTCGCCTTCGACAAACTCGAAGCGGTCGGCGGCGCGGTGCTTCTGGATGGCGGCGAGGTGGCGACGCTTGATCGCGGGGTCGTAGAACGGGTCGAAGTTGTCCACCCCGACGACCCGCCGCCCCTGGTCGAGCAGCGCCTCGACCACGTGGGAGCCAATGAACCCCGCGGCCCCGGTGACGAGGACGGGGCGGTCGGAAACGGGCGCGGCGGACGGTGCGTCGGCGGGGGAAAGCACACTCACGCCCAAGCGTATCGAGCGGGCGCGCAAAGAAGCAGGGCGCCATCGTAAGACAGCGCCCCGCTGGAGGAGAGAGAGATCAAAGGGAGGTTGTCAACAGGTATCGGCGCAGGCGGCGGGGAAACTACGTGGATTTCCCGCTCGTCCGGGCCGATACCCGCACCCCGCGACGGGGTTCGGTGCGGAGATGGTGCTCCGCAGGAGGCGCCGCCGTGGCGCGTCCTTGAAACACCTTATCGCATGGCGGATGGAGTTTCCGCATGCGCCGCTCTGAAATTACGTGAATCTGGGCCTTGCTGTTCCTCCGGACGAGGTACACGGCGCGCACGGCACAGCCTTCGGAGTTATCAGCCCGTCGGGTGGCACCTTGCAATGTCCGGACAAACGCCGAAAGTTGCCCAGCTTTACTCGGTGGCGGGCGGCATGTCGGCGGGCGGCGTGCGGGCTTCGTCCCTGTTTCGGGGGCCGGCGCGGCGTTCGCGGCGCTCGCCATCGCCGCGGCCGCCCATGCGCTCTTCGAGCCGGCGGAGGAGCTGCTCCTGCTGCTCGGGCGACATGCGTTCAAAGATTTTCATCAGGCGTTCACGCCGATCTCCGTCCGGGCCGGAGCGCGGGCCGTCACCGGGGCGACCATCACCGGGACCGGCATCGGGCCCGCGGCGGCGGGGACCGTCGGCCTGCGGGCCGCGCTCGCGACCGGCATCCGGACCGACCCGGCGGCGGACGTACTCGTCCTGGCGACGCTCGGACATGCGGGCTTCGACCTGGGCCAAGCGCTCGGTGACGGCGGTCTGCTGCGCGGGCGTCAGTAGTTGCCAGGCGCGGTTGTACGCGTCTTTGGCGTTCGGGGCGCCGCGCATGATTTCCTCGGCCTTCTGGCGGTTGGCGCGGCGGGCGTCTTCGTCGGCGCCGGCGCCCTTGCCGCGAAGCTGCGCGAGTTCGTCTTTGTGCTGGTCCATGTACGCGCGGACCTGTTCGCCGTGTTCGCGCATGATGGTGGTGAGCTGCTCACGCTGCGTGTCGGAGGCGCGGATGTTGTCGGGGGCGTCGTCCTTGAGGACCACGCTGAGGGCTTCGCGGTAGACCATGGCCATGCCGCGTTGTCCGCCTTCCTTCCCGCGGCGGAACTCGGGCCCGCCGCCGCCGAAGTCGCCTTCGCCCTTGGGCCCGCGCTGCTCGGTCACTTCCGGACCGCCCAGGCCGCGTGCGGGCGGGGGCGCCATCTCGGACTGGGCGAGGGTGGCGGAAGATACGGCGAGCCCGGCGACGCAGGCGAGCAGTCGGGCGAGGGCGGCGTGCGGACGGGCGGGGGAGCGGTGCGTGAGCATGGTGAACCTCGGAAGAGTCGTGCGGGGGCGCGTCCACGAGGGCGGGCCGTCGCCACAGCCCAACGCGGTTGGACGCTGGCTATTGCTGCATCGGAAGGGCGCGGGGACGGCGATCAGCCCCGGGTCCCAGAATCGGCCGGTCCGGCGACATGGGCCCGCCACATCTGGCGCAGGGCGACTTCGAGGCGCCGCACCCAGGCGACTTCGTCGCAGATCGGGCTGGCCAAGAGGCGGGCCCGGAGCGAGGCCCGCAGGTCGGTGAGGCGCGCGGGGTCATTGAGCAGCGCGGCGGCCGCGTTCACGTACGCGTCCTCGTCGTCGCACACCAGCGAGTCGAGCCCGACGGCCCGCATGATGGGGACGCCCTGGCGGCCGCCGCTGGTCGCGCCGGCGAGCGTGATCGGCGGCACGCCCATCAGCACGGCTTCGCAGATTGTGGTCATGCCCTGGAACGGGAACGTGTCGAGCGCGACGTCGACGCGCGCGTACTCGGCGATGGTCTGGCGCGGGCCGTCGGTCGGGCCTTCGATGCGCAGGCGGTCGGGGTTGACGCCGGCGGCCCGGAAGCGCTCCACCATCGCCGCCCGCGAGGATTCCTGCGTCAGCCCACGGTTTTTCAGGAGCAGCACCGCGCCCGGCACGCGCTGCAGCACCCGGGCCCACACGCGCACGACGCGGTCGTTGAGCTTCGGCATGTTCGCGAAGCAGGCCAGCGTGGGCCGCCCGTCCGACCCGGCGCGCGTCATCGGCGGCGGGCCCGGGTCGGGCAGTTCGCTCACCGGCAGCGGCGGGCGATAGCAGAAATGGCACGGGTCCATGCGCCACAGCGTCTCGGTGCTGAGGGCTTCGAAGCCCGGCGGGTCGGTGTCGGAATCAACCAGGCGGTAGTCGATCGCGCGGAGGCCCGTGGTGCACTGGTACCCGACCCAGCAGGCCTGCACCGGCGCGGGCTTCATGTGCATGACCATCGGCGACCCGCCGCCCGTGTGCCCGGAGAGGTCGAGCAGGATGTCGATCTGGTCGTCGCGGACGCGCTGGGCCGTCTGGGCGGCGGGCTGGCCGGCGACGGTGCGCCACGTCACGCCCGGGGCCGCCTTGATGCGGGCCGAGACGTCGTCCTCCGTGCCGGCGTTGTGATAGAGGAACAGGTCGAACCGGGCCCGGTCGAAGCGGTCCACGAACGGCTCGAAAAAGCACATGATCGCGTGCCGGCGGAAGTCGGCGGAGATGGCGCCGATGCGCAGGCGACGCTCGGCGTCTTTCGGGCGCGAGGGCGCGGGGCCCGGCGGGCCGAACTGCTGCTCCAGCGAGCGCCCGAACAGGCGGTGGGCCGCGATCAGGTCCTCGCCGGTGGTTGAGGTCGCGTAGTTCAACGAGCCGCACAAGAGCGAGAGCAGGGCCAGGTTGCCGGGCTGGCCGAGCATGGCCCGCTTGAGCGTGAGCACGGCGTCGTCGGCCCGCCCGAGGTGCACCAGTGCGCTGGTGTACAGGCCAAGGGCCGTCGGCTCGCCCGGCATCCCCTTGAGCGCCCGTTCGCACAGGTCGAGCGTTTCGACAAACCGCCCGGCCAGCCCGACGATGTTCGCGAGGGCGAGCAGGCTGAGCGGATGATCGGGGCGGCGCTCGAGCGCGCGGCGGAGGGTGGCCTCGGCGTTCGCGATCTGGCCGCAGTCCGCCTGTGATTGGCCGGTGATCGACAGCAGGTCCGCGTCGTCGGGGGCCTGAGCGAGGGCGCGCTCGGCGTAGTAGAGCGCCTGGCGGTGTTCGCCCAGGCGGCGGAGCGTGTGCCGCATGAGCACGTTGGCGTTGCGATCGCCGGGCGTCTTGGCGAGCAGGCGGGCGAGCTGCGTCCGGGCCTGCGCGACGCGCCCGGAGTTGATCATCACCGCGATGGTCTGATAGTCGGCCGCCGGCATGGGGGGCCATGGTAACGCCAAGGCCCGAAAATCAGGCGCGGGCCATCGCCGCGTTCAGCGATTTTTCAACGTAGCGGCGGCCCTCGGCGTCCGCTAACACGACGTCGTCAAGCCCGCGGACGGGTGAGACGCCCACCTCGACCATCGCCGCCCGGGTGATCTCGGGGATTCGGCCGAAGGGGATGCGCCGGTCGAGGAAGGCGGCGACGGCGGCTTCATTGGCGGCGTTCATGACCGCGCCGGACGTCCCGCCCTGCTCCATGACGTCCCACGCCAGGCCAAGCGCGGGGAAGCGTTCCAGATCCGGCGGGGCGAACTCGAGCGCGCGGAGCGCGGCCCAGTCGAGCGTGCGACCCGCCGCGGGCAGGCGGTGCGGGTGCGTCAGCGCGTGCAGGATCGGCCCGCGCATGTCGCTGGCGCCGAGCTGGGCCACGGCGGACCCGTCGGCGTACTCGACGATCGCGTGCACGATCGACTGCGGGTGCACCAGCACGCTGAGCTTCTCGGGCGGCAAGCCGAAGAGCCAGTGGGCCTCGACGACTTCGAGGGCTTTGTTCGTGAGGCTGGCGCAGTCGACGGTGATCTTGGCGCCCATCTGCCAGGTGGGGTGCTTGAGGGCGTCTTCCGGGGCGGCGTGGTAGACCTCGTCGCGCGAGCGCGTGCGGAACGGGCCGCCGCTGGCGGTGAGGATGACGCGGGCGACCTCGCGGCCCAGGTCCACCGGCGGGGCGCCGGCGGAGGGACCGGTGAGGCACTGCCACACGCCGGCGTGCTCGCTATCGACCGGGAGCAGCGCGACTCCCTTGGCCCGGGCCCGCGGGACGACCAGCGCCCCGGCGGCGACGAGCGTTTCCTTGTTGGCGATGGCGATGTCGCGCCGAAGGTCGATGGCGGCGAGCGTCGCCGGGAGCCCGGCCGAGCCGACCATCGCGTTGAGCACGATGTCGCACTCGACCTCGCGGACCAGGCGCTCGGCGGCGTCGGGCCCGTGGATGATCGACGGCGTGGATGCGCCGTGGACGGGCGACGCCGGCGCGCCGGCCATCGCCAGGCGCGCGTGCGGGAAGCGGCGCGACTGCTGTTCGAGGGCGGCGGCGTTGCGACCGGCGGCGAGCCCGACGACCTGATAGCGGACCGGGCTCTGGTCCCGGTCCGCCAGGGCGTTGAGATGCTCGACCACGTCGAGCGTCTGCGAGCCGATCGACCCGGTCGACCCGAGCAGGATGATGCGGCGCGTCTGTGCGCCTGTCCGCCCGCGACCGTCTGTCGACATCGGTTACTCCTCGCGCGGCTTGGTGCGGGGTCCCTTGGTCTCGCCGGGGCCCAGCTTGCGCCGGAAAGAGTACAGCGTCCGCGGCTTGGGCGTTGACGACCCAACCGCCGCCAGCGGGGGCTCGCTGCTGCGGACCTTCACTTCCGGCTGCGGCGCGGGCTCGGCCGGCTCGGACTCGGCGTCCGGCTGCGACCCGACGTCGGCCTGGGCCGGCGTCAGACCGTCGGGTCCGGGCTGGTTGGGGGCGCCGTTCGGCGCGTCGTCGGACGGAGCACCGTCACGGTCGCGTCCGCGACCGCGCCCGCCGCGACGGCGCCGACGGCGACGGCCGGTGCCATCACCGCCTTCGTCGCCGCCCGGGCCGGAGTCGGGCGCGACTTCGGCGTCGGCGTCTTGAGCGATCGGCGCGGGGGCGGCGTCGGCGAGCGGCGCGTCGTCTTCGATGACCGGCTCACCCTGGTAGCCGCCGGGCTGCTCGGCGGGGTCGAACGGACCGTCCGTCGGCGGGTACGCCGGGCTGTCCCCGTTGCCGCCGTTGTCGGCGTAGCCGTAGCCCGGCTGGCCGTACTGGCGGTCGTGCGGCTGGTTCGGATAGGGCTGATTCGGATACGGCTGGTCGTACCCGCCGTCGGCGTGGCCGTGCTGGGGACCGTTGGCGTAGCCATCGGGTCCGGCGGGGCCGGAGCCTGCGCCGCCGCGGCCGCGACGACCGCGACGACGACGCCGGCGGCGGCGACCGCCTTCGCCCTGTTCACCCGGGTCGCCCGGTCCATCGTGTTCCCCCGGTCCGCCCGGACCATCGGGGCCATCCGGACCGCCGTGCCCGTCGGGTCCGTCGCCGTTGTACGGCTGGTCGTATCCCGGCTGGGCGTGGCCTGACTGGGCATAGCCGGGCTGTGCATAGCCGCCGGGCTGGGCGTACTGGTTGCGGTCGTCGGCAAAGTCATCGCCGGCGGGGCCGTAGCCCTGGGCGTTGTCGTAGCCGGGCTGATCGAAGCCGGGCTGGCCGTAGGCGGGCTGGGCGTAGTCCTGCTGGCCGTATCCGGGCTGGTTGTAGCCTTGGGGCTGGTCGTAGCCGGGCTGGGCGTACTGGTTGCGGTCGTCGGCGAAGTCATCGCCGGCGGGGCCGTAGCCCTGGGTGTTGTCGTAGCCGGGCTGATTGCCGGCGCCGTTGGCGTATCCGGGCTGACCGGCGGGGAAGTCCTGACCGCCGCGACCGCGACCCCGGCGACGACGCCGGCGACGGCGCCCGCCCTCGCCCTGTTCACCACCCGGCCCGCCACCCTGACCGCCGCCCGGTCCGTACGACCCGGCGTCGTCGTGCCCGTGCTGGTGGCCGTGCTGGCCGTGATGACCCTGATGTTGACCGTGATGCTGGCCTTGATGGTGGCCCCCCCGGCCGCGGGGCTGGTCGTAGGGGCGAGCGGGCTCGAGGTATTCCGAGAGGTCGGTCGGCTCGATCTCGATGGGGTGGAGTTCGGCGACTTCCTCGGCGGGTTCGTCGTCGAACTCCGGCTCGGGCGGCATGGCGTTGTCGGCCTCGCTCCACACGTCGGCGAGGTCGGCCGCGTCGGCCTTGATCTCGTAGACCTTCATCACGTCGGCGCCGGCTTGGCGCGGCGAGATGGCGGCGAGGTCCAGGTCGGCCCCGCGGTCGTCGTAGGCGTAGAACGTGACGCGGTCGACGGCGATGGCGTCGCTGACGCGGACGTCGACGCGCTTGCCCAGCGTCCGCTCGATGCGCGAGAGTGAGCGCCGCTTGGTGCTGAGCAGTTCGCCCGCGACGCGCGGGTGCACGACCATCTCGACGCGGGCGACGCGCGGCTGGTCGAGCAGGGCCGTGAGGTCGCGCAGGCTGGAGCCGGCGACGGAGTCCGGGCGCTGCACCAGGCCGCGGCCGCGACACGTCGGGCAGTCGGCAAAGTGCTGGCTTTCGTGGCTGGCCCGCATGCGCTGGCGGGTCATCTCGATGATGCCGAACTCGCTGACGGGGGCGAGCGTCCAGCGGGCGCGGTCCTTCTTGAGGTTTTCGCGCATCTGGTTTTCGAGGTCGCGCCGGTGCTTCATCTGACGCATGTCGATGAAGTCATTGACGACGACGCCGCCGATGTCGCGCAGGCGGAGCTGCCGACAGATCTCGTCGGCGGCTTCCATGTTGGTCTTGTACGCGGTCGCCTCGGCGTCGCGGGCGTCGCGCATCTTGCCGGAGTTGACGTCGATGGCGACGACGGCCTCGGCCTCGTCGATCACCAGGCGTCCGCCCGAGGGCAGCGGGACCTCGCGGGCGTGGATCATCTGGATCTGCGGCTCGACCCCCAGGGTGTGGAAGATCGGGGCCTTGCCGGTGTAGTGCACCAAGCGCGTGGTCGTGCGCGGGCTGACGATGCGGAGGAAGCGGGCCGCCCGCTGCAGCGCGGCCTCGTTGTCGACGACGATTTCCTCGATGTCGCCCGTCAGGATGTCGCGCAGGGCGCGGACGAGCAGGTCGCTCTCGGAATAGAGCAGGCGCGGCTTGCCCGCGCCGGAGCGCCAGCGGCGCTCCATGTCCTTCCAGAGACGCATGAGGTATGCCAGGTCGCGCTTGAGCTCGGCCTTGGTGCGGTCGAAGCCGGCGGTGCGGAGGATGAACCCGAACCCGTCGGGCAGGTCGAGCTGGTCAAGGATCTCGCGCATCTTGCGGCGCTGCTCCTCGTCCTCGACCTTGCGGCTGACGCCGACCTTGTCCATCTGCGGCATCATGACCAGGAAGCGCCCGGGGATGCTGAGATAGCTGGTGACGGTCGGGCCCTTGGTGCCGACGCCTTCCTTGAGGACCTGGACGGCGATCTCGTCGCCGCGGCGGAGGCAGTCCTGGATGGGCGGGCGTTCGCGGCGCGGGGTCTTGCGGCCGACGCGTTCGGTCTTGTCGCTCTCCTCGCCGGGGAAGTACTGCGGGTGCACGTCGGAGGTGTGCAGGAACCCGTTCTGTTCGAGGCCGAAGTCGACGAAGGCGGCCTGGATGCCGGGCTCGACGTTGGCGACCTTGCCGACGTAAATGTTGCCGACGTGGTTGGACGGGCCGTCCATCCGTTCGGCGTGGAACTCTTCGAGCTGGCCCCCCTCGACGACGGCGACCCGGCACTCTTCGCCGGGGACGTAGTTGATGAGCATCTGACGCTTGGACATGGAAACCTTTCCGGGCGATCCGTCACACCGGCATCGACGGGGCCGGGCGCGAAGTGCGTGCCGGCCGGTCGGTTGAGTTGCGCTCGGTGAAGATGGACATGGAATCGGACACTGCGCCGCCCCGCGCATTTCCGCGAAGGCCGGGTCGGGAGTGAACGGGGGCGCATCACCCAAGCGACGGGCGGCACGCGGGCGAGGAACGCCCGGGCAGCGCCTGGACTCTCACGCCCGGCCCGAACAGGGGCGCGGCGCGGGAGAGCGGGACTCGGCTCCGAGGCGGGAGGTGGACCGGGTCGGCAGGGTCGGGGCGGGCGCGAGAGAGCGCACCGCGGCGTCGACCGGCTCAATCGACCCGGCGTCCACGCCGCTTGTCCTGCGTGCCCCGCCTCTGGCTGGGGTGTCACGCCGGACCGGCTGCCGAACGCTCGGTGTGCGCCGCCGCCATCTCGGCGCGGCCGCACGGACAACTGGCTCCCTCAGAGTTCGGCGGACCGTCCGTCGAACGCCTCGGGGATGATCTTTCGAGCCTGGTCACGGACGTACGCCGTGACCGCGGCATCGGAATCCAGCGTCAACGCCTTCTTGGCGATGCGCTCGCATTGATGGATCGAGACTTGCCGGATGACGCGTTTGAGCATCGGCAGGCTCGAGGCCGTCGCGGACAGCGTACGCAGTCCGACGCCCAGCAACAACAGGGCGTACTCGGGATCGCCCGCGGACTCCCCGCAGCACGAGACCGGGATGTTGGCCCTGGCTCCGGCTCGCGACACCAGTTTCACCAGCGACAGCACCGCCGGGTGGAACGGGTTATAGAGGTTCGCGACCCTCTCGTTGGTTCGGTCCACGGCGACGGTGTACTGAACAAGATCGTTGGTCCCGATGGAGAAAAACGCCGCCTCCCGCGCGAAGACCCCCGCCATCAGGGCGGCGGCGGGCACTTCGACCATGATGCCCACCTGAATGTGGGGGTCAAACTTGATGCCTTCTTCGGCGAGGTCCTCCATGACGTCGTTGAGCAAGTACTTGCCCTGGCGCAGTTCCTGGATGTTGGTGACCAGGGGGAACATGATCTTGATGGGTCCCAGCGCGCTGGCCCGGAGGATGGCGCGGAGCTGGGTCTTGAACATCGGGAGGCGCTGCAGGCAGTAGCGGATGCTGCGGAGCCCGAGGAAGGGGTTGCGCTCGGGCTCGTCCTCGCGTTCCTGCGTGTACTTGTCGGCGCCGAGGTCCATGGTGCGGATGACCAGCGGGCGGCCGGCGGAGAGGGTGACGGCTTCCTGGTAGGCGTTGAAGTGGTCTTCTTCGCTGGGCTCGACCTGACCGGTGAGATAAAGGAACTCGGTGCGGTACAGGCCCACGCCGTCGCCGCCAACGCGGGTGATCTGGGGAATCTCGCTGGGGAACTCGATGTTGCCGAGGAGCTGGATGGGCGTGCCGCAGGTGGTGACGGCGGGGAGGCGGGCGGACTCTTCGAGGAGGACCTGGACGGTGCGTCGGCTTTCGGCCTGAGCGCGGTAGTAGGCGAGGGTGGGCTCGTCGGGGTCGAGGACGACGGTGCCGCGGTCGCCGTCGATGATGATGGCGACGTCGTCGTTGGAGGCGGCGGAGAGCCCGGTGACGCCGACGACGGCGGGGATGCCGAGCGCGCGGGCGACGATGGCGGTGTGGCTGGTGCGCCCGCCGAGGTCGGTGGCGAAGGCGATGACGCGGCGGCGGTCGAAGGCGGCGGTCTGGCTGGGCGTCAGATCGCGGGCGACGACGACGGCATTGGCGTGGACGCTGGCGAGGCGGCTGGAGTGCTCGCCGATGAGGTGCTTGATGACGCGCCCGCCCAGGTCGCGGAGGTCGTCGACCTTGGTCTGGAACGAGTCGTCCGCCATGGACTCGAAGGTGCG
This sequence comes from uncultured Phycisphaeraceae bacterium, assembly GCA_964615765.1. Classification (GTDB taxonomy): domain Bacteria; phylum Planctomycetota; class Phycisphaerae; order Phycisphaerales; family UBA1924; genus CAZTQN01. The sequence goes on along the minus strand of CAZTQN010000019.1, from coordinate 50,723 downwards.
GACGAGTTCTTCCATGCGGGCGTAGACGGCGTACTCGGCCGTGACGTTGTCCGCGTCGATGAGGTCGTGCATCGGGCGCGTCAGGCTGGCGTCGGAGAGCATGCCGACGTGGAAGGCGAAGATCTTGGCGGCTTCTTCGCCCAGGCGGACGCGGGTGCTTTCGCGGAGGGCGCCGAGCTCGTGGATGGAGGCGCCCAGAGCTTTCCAGAGGCGGTCGTGCTCGATGGGGAGCTGATCTGGGCGGACGTTGCGCTTGGGGATGCGGCGTCGGCCGTCGTCAACGGTGAAGACCCGCCCGATGGCGATGCCCGGCGAGACGGGGATGCCTTTCAGGGTGTCCATCCGGAGGGGCGACGCGTCGTAAGCGGGTGCGGTGGGAAGGTGGGTGGTGTGAACGGGCGAAACGGGGCCGATGGTAGGCGGAAGCGGGATTGGAATCGGACGGCGGGGGCTGAAAACCCCGTGGAACCTTGACAGCGGGCGGAGCGGATGCTCTTATTAGATGGGCGGGAGAACGCCGATAGTGCAGGATGGGAGGGGGCGGTGGTGAACGGAACGGGGTTGGACGGTGGCGGGCCGCAGTTGGCCGAACAGCCGAAGGTGGCCGTCGTGAACGATTGATGGATGTCGCCCTGGAGCGCGTGGGGGCGCTGGCGCGGGGCGTGTGCATGTACACACTCGGCGTGGGCCGGGAAGGTGGGCATGGCGGGGCATGTTCATGCCTGATGCCGCCCGCCGCGAGACGGTGTGGGTTGGTTTGAGCGCGCTTAGAAGCGCGGCAGGAACAGCATGGAAGTTACGGGGATTCTGGACTGGCCGGCCCGATCGGACGGTCGCGTGCGGCAACTCAACGGTGCGGCGCTGGTGAAGCGGGACGACGACCCGCTGGTGCCGCAGGCGCTGGGGGAGCGGTTCCGCCTGCGCAGCGGAATGGAAGTGACGGTGCGGGTGGGGTCGGGCGCGGGGAGTTCGGGCGCGGCTGGTGGTGGTGGGCCACCTCGCGGCGGTGGGCCGCGGGGCTTTGGGCATCGGGCGAGGCAGAATGGGCCTGGGGCGGGCGGTGGGCCGGGCGGTGGGTCGGGCTATGGACCGGGCGGTGGGCCGCGTGGTGGTGGGCGGGCGGTGGTGGATGCGATTGTGGCGATCGAGGGGCTGGATCCGGCGGCGTATGCGCAGCGGAAGCCGTTCGAGGAACTGACGAGCATCGATCCGCAGCCGCGGCTGACGCTGGAGTATCCGGGATGTCCGGCGTCGTGCCGGTTGATTGACTTGTTCTGCCCGATCGGGCGTGGGCAGCGGGGGTTGATCGTGAGCCCGCCGAAGGCCGGGAAGACGACGCTGCTGAAGGACATCGCGACGGCGGTGCTGCACAACCACCCGGATGTCGAGGTGTGGGTGGTGCTGATCGACGAGCGGCCGGAGGAAGTGACGGACTTCCGTCGGACGTTCGCGGCGTACAGCGGGCAGGGTGCGGGCGCTGCGGGTGCGCCGGGCGGGGTTGTGAGTGGGGTTGGTGCAGGCAGTGGGGGGGGTGGGGGGCGGGCGCGGTGCCGCGTGATCGGGTCGTCCAACGACTCGGAGCCGGACCTGCACATTCAGGTCGCGCTGCTGGCGATGGACCGGTGCAAGCGGATGGTCGAGGCGGGCAAGCACGTGGTCGTGGTGATGGACTCGCTGACGCGGCTTGGGCGGGCGTTCAACAACTCGCGCAAGTACGCGTCGGGCGGGCGGACGATGACCGGCGGGATCGACAGCAAGGCGCTGGAAGTGCCCAAGCAGATCTTCGGCGCGGCCCGCAACACGGAAGAGGCCGGGAGCCTGACGATCATCGCGTCGTGCCTGGTCGATACCGGGAGCGCGGGCGACCAGGTCATCTTCGAAGAGTTCAAGGGCACGGGGAACATGGAGCTGATCCTGGATCGCAAGATCAGCGAACGACGGCTGTACCCGGCGATCAACCTGGCGCAGAGCGGGACGCGGAAAGAGCACCTGCTTCAGCCGGAGAACGAGCACAAGACGATCGCGGCGCTGCGCCGGCGGCTGATGGCGATGCCGCCGCCGGTGCAGGTGGAGCAGCTTTTGGCGGCGCTGCAGCGGTTTCCGAGCAATGGGGGGTTGGTGGGGAGTGCGGGGTAAGAGTCGGTGTTTGATGGCCGACTCTTGTATGGTTCAGCATGGCCAGTTCAGACGATCGCCTCAAGCGAGAGCGGCGGTCGGTAGAGGCTGAAATCCGCGACGCCTTCGCGAGCGTGACTCGCGAAGGCGGTGTGTCATGGAACGAATCGATCGTCATTGACGGGGATGCGAGCGGGAGAACGCGCGGCGAAGCCCGTGCTCTCGATACTGAGATGAGATGGGAAGATCTCGTCGACGATGCCAACTGGAATCACGAAGTCGGCATCGGTGGGTTCAACTTTCTGGATCCCGTCGGATTCCGGTACTATCTCGCGCCTGCCATGATTCGGTGCATTCGCGATCGTGGCGGAGAGCTCATCGCGTACGCGTTGCTTGTCGACGGCGCGTTCAAGCAGAAGAAAGTGAGTCTTTTTGATGATCGGCAGCTTTGCGCGGTGGCACGGTTTATTCGTCTGATGATTGTCAGCCACGCTGCCGAGCAGGACGTGCTGTTTGGCGAGCCTTGGTCGAAAGCTTACCGTGCATATTGGCGACAGTGGGATCCGGGATCATCACTCTGATAAACGCACGCCGCGGGCGCGCGATGAAGGCCTCAACAGTCCATCCATGTCGATTCGGCGGCGGTGGTCTCCAAGGTGTGTGGCTTGATCGAGGATGTGAGCGATGCTGTTCCTGATCGTCACGCTTTTCGCGGTCGGGGTGCTTGCGGTGGCGATCTACGGACCTGCCGCGGCAGTTCGGCGGGATGCTGGCCGGTGGTGGGTTCTCGAGTGGCCGAGCCGGGCGGATCTGCGCGTGATGGTTGATCATCGTGTGCTGCGCTCGGTGATGCTGCGGCGGATCGCGACGGTGGCGGCGATCGGGGCATGGGGCGCGGCGTGGATGATCTCGGCGGGCGTGCGTGCCGGCGGCTTGGGATCGGCCATGACCGGGGCAGCGGTGGTCATAGCGCTGTTCGCGCAGTTTCGACTACGGCATGCGATCGATCGGCTCCGTGCATGTCAGGGTGTCTGCTGCCCGCGGTGTTGGTACGACTTGTCCGGGACGATTGACGAGGGCGGGCGGTGGAGGCGGCCGTGTTCGGAGTGTGGGGCGTGTGTTGAGGGGCTGCACCTCGTATCATTCTGGCGCCGAGTTTTGATGTGGCCGCCGGCGTCGGATGGAGGGCGGCCGCGAGCGGTGCTGGTTGAACGCGTGTCCCCGAGCGAGCGGTGAGGCGAGGATGATCGCGAGAACGGCTGATCTTTGGAAGCAGCGAGCCGCGGAGTGGGTTCGGGAGCGGACGTGGCGTGATCTGCGCGATGTCATCAGTGATGAGGACAGCGGCGTCCGCGTGGCGCGGTGGGTGGATGGGCGGATGCGGGCGCTGTGGGCGGTGCAGGTTGGCGCGGCGGGTGTTGAGGCGGTGCTGAGCGTGGCGCTCGCGCTCGTGCTGTTTGCGTGGTTCAACCCGGCTCAGCGCGTGGCGGGGTGGGTGGTGCTGTTTGTGATGAGCATCGTGGTGGTGAACCGCGCAGTCGCGTGGGCGCGGTCGATGGCGGTGAGTGTGTGGTTTGGGCGGACGGCGGGGTGAGTCGGCGGCTTGGGGGGAAGTGATCGGGACAAGGTGTCGGTTTCGCGCTGGGGTTGGATCGTTTACGATTCAGCCGGGGCGGGCGTTGGCACGGGTGGGTGGTGGGCGGGACGACGGACAGGATTGCGCGCATGGCGGAGCACATTGCGAGTACGGGAACCTCGGCTGGGGCGGGCGCGGTAGCCGCGGGCAAGATCACGGGCGGGTTTGTGCACCTGCACCTGCACAGCGAGTACTCGCTGCTTGACGGCGGGAACCGGCTGGACAAGCTGGTGGCGCGGGTGAAAGAGCTGGGGATGAACGCGGTCGCCGTGACGGATCACGGGAACCTGTTCGGCGCGGCGGCGTTTTATCTCGAGTGCAAGGAGCAGGGGGTCCTGCCGATCTTGGGGGTTGAGGCGTATGTGTGCCCGCCGGGGCGGGCGCGGACGGACCGGACGTTCACCGGCGCGTCGGACGGCGGGTATCACCTGGTGCTTCTGGCGGAGAGTGACGAGGGGTGGCAGAACCTGCTGCGGTTGTGCAGCGAGGCGTATCTGACGGGGTTTTACTTCAAGCCGCGGGTGGATCGAGAGCTGCTGGAGAAGCACAGCGCGGGGCTGATCGCGATCAACGGGCACCTGGGGAGCGAGATCGGCGAGCACCTGCTGGCGTATGAGCGGAGCGGGGAGCAGAAGCATTGGGAGCGGGCGGTGGAGAGTGCGCAGTGGCATGCGCGGACATTCAAGGGCCGAGGGCCGGGGGCCGAGGGCCGAGGCGATGGGGAAGGGAGCGGCGGGCCGGGGTTTTATGTCGAGCTGCAGCATCATGTGGATGAGCAGATCGCGATCAACAAGCACCTGATTCGGCTGGCGGGGGAGATGGGCCTGCCGCTGGTGTGCGACAACGACGCGCACTTTCTGAAGGCGGAGGATCACGACGGGCACGACACGCTGATCTGCATCTCGATGGGGAAGGTGAAGAGCGATCCGGATCGGCTGCGGTATCCGACGGAGCTGTACGTGAAGGACCCGCGCGAGATGCGCGAGTTGTTCGAGAAGGAGTACGGCGCGGTCGGGCTGGAGGCGTGCGAGAACACGGTGCGGATCGCGGAGCGGTGCGCGGGGGCGGTGAAGCTGCCGATCGGGGCCAACCACGCGCCGATGGTGCGCGTGCGGAAGAGCAGCGCGCTGCCAAAGCGGGACGAGGCGCGGTTCGGGGGCGATCTGAGCGCGTGGTACGCGGCGTACTGCGCGGCGTTCGAGGTCGTGCCGTTCGCGCTGCCGGACGGGGTCAGCGCGGAGGAGCAGGCGCGGATTCGCGCGGAGGCGAAGGCCGAGTGCGACGAGGCGCTGACGCTTTTGAGCGAGGGTGGGTTTATCTGGCGGTATGGGCGCGGAACAGGGGATAGGGAGGAGAGGGGCGAGGGGTTAGGGGCGAGAGGCGAGGGAGAGATGCCCCACGCGGAGCGTGGGGGTACCCAGGAGGGAGCGTCGGATCACGCCGAGAAGGTGGCGCGGCTGCGGCGTGAGCTCAAGATTCTGGGCGAGAAGAACATCACGGCGTACTTCCTGATCGTTTGGGACTTCGTCAACTGGGGGCGGCAGCAGGGCATTCCGGCGCTGGCCCGTGGTTCGGGCGTCGGGACGATGGTGGGGTATGTGCTGGGGCTGTCGAACGCGTGCCCGGTGCGGTACTCGCTGCTGTTCGAACGCTTCACCGACCCGGACCGCAGCGAGTATCCCGATATCGATATCGACCTGTGCCAGGACGGGCGCGGGCGCGTGATTGACTATGTGCGGCGCAAGTACGGGCACGTGGCCCAGATCATCACGTTCGGGACGCTCAAGGCGCGAGCGGCGGTGCGCGATGTGGCCCGGGTGCTGGGCGTGTCGCTGCCGGCGGCGGATCGGCTGGCGAAGCTGATCCCCGAGCAGTTGAACATCACGATCGATGACGCGCTGGAGCAGGAGCCGGATCTCAAGTCGGTGTACGAGGGCCAGTCGGCGGGGCTGGACAAGGTCAACAAGGACCTCGGGCCGGGGCAGGCGGTCGACCCGGACACGGCCCGGGCGCTGATCGACAATGCGCGGACGATCGAGGGGCAGGCGCGGCACGCGAGCGTGCACGCGGCGGGCGTGATCGTGGCGACCAGGCCGCTGTACGAGATCGTGCCGCTGTACAAGCAGAGCGGCGCGGCGGACCACGAAATCGTCACGCAGTGGGACGGGCCGACGTGCGAGAAGGTCGGTCTGCTGAAGATGGACTTTCTGGGTCTGCGCACGATCAGCGTGATCGAGCGGGCCAAGCGGCTGATCCGGGAGACGTTGGGGGAGGAGGAGATTTGGAGGGCGGTGGGGAGGGAGGGGGATTATCAGAAGTGGCGAAGTGGCGGAGTGGCGGAGTGGCAAAGTGAAGGTCAAGACATTTCGCGACATGCTGGTGTGGCAGCGGGGCATGGACCTGGTGCGGGAGATCTACCCCGCGACGGCCGGGATGCCGAAGGCCGAGATGTTCGGGCTCACCAGCCAGATGCGCCGGGCGGCGACATCGATACCGATGAACATCGCGGAGGGGTTCGGGCAGCACACGCGCGCGGAACTCCTGCACGGGCTGCGTCTAGCCGCGGGCTCGCTGATGGAACTCATGACGGCGTACGAGATCGCGGTCTCGCTCGCGATGATTCCTCGAAGGGAGCGCGTGCTCGAGCTGATGGAGGAGGAGGATCGGATGATCAGCTCACTCATCCGGAAGCTGGAAGCCAAGGGACCAGAGCGCGGGGCGCTCACCAAGCGCGCGACCAAGAAGTAGCAGGCGACGCGGCGAGCACTTTGCCACTTCGCCACTCCGCCACTTCGCCACTTCCCCCCGCACACCCGCTCGATCTCGACCGACTGACTTATGACGATCCGCGCGTCTTTGCGCTGTTTCAACGCGCGGAGACGACGGGGGTGTTCCAGTTTGAATCGGGCGGGATGCGGCGGCTGCTCACGGAGATGCGGCCGGACCGGCTGGAGGATCTCATCGCGGCCAACGCGCTGTTCCGGCCGGGGCCGATGGACCTGATCCCGGATTACAACCGGCGCAAGCACGGGCAGGCGCCGGTGCCGAGCGTGCACGCGATCGTGGATCACTTCACGCGCGAGACGTACGGCGTGATGGTGTACCAGGAGCAGGTCATGCAGATCGTGCACGGCCTGGGCGGGATCAAGCTGCGCGACGCCTACACGCTCATCAAGAACATCAGCAAGAAGAAGCACGACAAGATCGAGAAGGAGCGGCCGAAGTTCGTCGACGGCGCCCAGAAGCAGGGCCTCTCGAAGCAGGGCGCCGAGGAGCTCTTCGAGCTGATCCTGAAGTTCGCCGGGTACGGCTTCAACAAGAGCCACTCGACGGGGTACGCGATCGTGGCGTATCAGACGGCGTATCTGAAGACGTACTTCCCGAACCAGTACATGGCGGCGTTCCTGACGTATGAGAGCGGGGCGCAGAAGGTCAGCGACTGGATCCAGTACGTTGAGGACTGCAAGAAGACGCGGTTTGTGAACGGGAAGGTGGGCGTGGAGGTGCGCCCGCCGGATGTGAACCTGTCGGGGGCGGACTTCACGGTGGTGTTCGAGCCGGGCGAGGCGCGGACGGCGCTGGGCGGGCACGTGCGCTTCGGGCTGGGGGCGATCAAGGGCGTGGGCGACAAGGCGATCGAAGCGATTTTGCGGGAGCGAAACGGGGAGGGCGCGAAGGCGGACGGGGAGAGGAAGAGCACTGCGTTCTCGTCTCTGCACGACTTCTGCGAGCGCGTCGCGAGCGCTGCGGGCACGGGCTCGGGCGGGAACGTGCTGAACAAGACGACGCTGGAAGCGCTGATCAAGTGCGGCGCGATGGACTCGCTGCACGGGCGGGAGGCGCGGGCGGCGATGCTGGCGAGCATCGAGCCGGCGATGAGCGCGGCGGCGAAGGCCGCGGCGGACAAGGCCGCCGGTCAGGGCGGGCTGTTCATGGGCCCGGGGCCGAGCGTCGGCGGCAAGGCGGCGGGCGGTGCGGGCGCTGCGAAGGGCAAGCCGGCGGCGGACCTCGCGGGCGGGCTGGTGAAGGTGCCGGCGTGGAACGAGGGCGAGACGCTCAAGCACGAGAAGGACGCGCTCGGGTTCTACGTCTCAAGCCACCCGCTGGAACGGTGGAAGCGGTGGGCCGGGATGTTCGCGACGGCGACGTGCGAGTCGGCCAAGCAGGCGGGGCATGACCAGCGGGTAGTGATCCCGGGGCTGGTGCAGAACGTGCGGACGATCATCTGCAAGAACGGGCGGAGCGCCGGGCAGAAGATGGCGATCGTGACGGTGGAGGACGCGACGGGCGCGATCGAGACGGTGCTGTTCGCCGACCCGTACGCGAGCTTCGGGCACCTCATCCAGCCGGATCAGTGCGTGTTCATGCTCGGTCGTGTTGATCGCTCGCGCGCGGGGATGGCCGGCGGCGGCGCGCGCGGTGGGGGCGGTGGGGCGGGCGGGGGTGAGGAGGACGCCGCGGGCGGTCGGGGCGGCGGGAGCGACGGCGTGCAGGTCATTGTCGACCGCGTGGTGCCGATCGACGGCGTGCCGCTGATGCCCGGGAGGCTGTGGATCCGTGTGGACGGCGAACGGTTGAACGGGAGCGGGGCCGCGGCGATCGCGAGCGTGGCCCAGGCGATGCGGGCGGCGGTGCCGACGGGCGAGGGCGTCAACGGCACGATGCCGGACCGCGCGACGACGTTCCCGGTCGACATCGTGATCGACACCGCCGAGGCCCGCGTGCGGCTGGAGGCGGCGGCGAACCTGCGCGTCAAGCCGACGCCGGAACTGGCGGGGCTGCTGGCGGCGGCGCTGGGTGAGGGGTGCGTGCGCGTGGTGGGCGGGGTGTCGGTGGAGATGACGGAGGATGGCAAGCGCGGGCGCGACCGCGCGAAGTGGGCCAAGAAGGCGGGCTAACCGGGCCCGGAGCGCCGGGAGCGGGCGGGGGCGGATACGCTGGTTGCGATGTCCGCCGAGAGCCAGACCAGCCCGCGAAGAACGCCGGTGACCGCAGCCGTGAAGGATGCCGCGGGGCCCGTTGGCGGTGGTGGTGGCGGCAGTGGCGGGCCTGCGTGGACGCGCCGGTGTCTGCTGGGGCTCGATGAACTGAGCGCGGCGGAGGTGCGGCACATTCTCGAGACGGCGCGGACGTTCGCGGATGTCTCGAGCCGCTCGGTCAAGAAGGTGCCGGCGCTGCGCGGGAAGGTCGTCGCCAATCTGTTCTTCGAGGATTCCACGCGGACGCGGCTGAGTTTCACGCTCGCGGCTCAGCGGCTGAGCGCGGACGTGATCGATCTGACGGAGACGGGCTCGAGCGTGAGCAAGGGCGAGACGATCGCCGACACGGCGCGGAATGTTGAGGCGATGGGGGTGGACGCGCTGGTGATTCGGCATCGGGCGGCGGGGGCGGCGGGCGTGGCGGGGCAAGCCGTGGGCTGCGCGGTCATCAACGCCGGCGATGGCAAGCACGAGCACCCGACGCAGGGGCTGCTCGACGCGTACACGCTGATCGAGGCGCGGGGCGGCGTGAGCGCGGGGGTTGGCGCCGGGGCCGGGGCGGGCGGGACGGACCTGAGCGGCGTGAAGGTCGCGATCGTGGGGGACATTGTCAGTTCCCGCGTGGCGCGGTCGAACATCGCGTGTCTGACGAAACTCGGCGCGGAGGTGGTGTGTGTCGGCCCGCCGACGCTGGCGCCGCGGTCGCTGGAGGCGCTCGGCTGCCGCGTGGAGCACGACTTTGACGACGTGCTCCCGAGCGTGGACGCGGTGAACATGCTGCGCATCCAGTTCGAGCGGCATGGCGAGGGCGGCTCGGAGCGCAAGGACGAAGGGTCGAAGAAGGCCACGCCGGCGTTCCCGAGTTTGCGGGAGTACACGCTGGGCTACGGGCTGACGCTCGAGCGGGCCCAGCGCATGAAGGCGGGCGCGATCGTGATGCACCCGGGCCCGATGAACCGCGGCATCGAGATCGCGGGCGATGTTGCGGACGGAGCCCGGAGCGTGATCTTCCGGCAGGTCACCAACGGGCTGAGTGTGCGGATGGCGGCGCTGTATTTGTGCGTTGGGGAAGGGGTGAGAGGTCAGAGGTGAGAGGCCAGGGGGGAGAGAGGTCCCACGCGGAGCGTGGGGGTACCCGGGGGAAGGGGCGAGAGGTCAGAGGTGAGAGGTCAGAGGGAAGAGAGGTCCCACGCGGGGCGTGGTGATAGGTGTTGTTTCAGTCCGCACGGTGGAGGGGCATGCGGAAGATGCGGTAGGGCTGGTTGGGGGAGGAGCCGTCGGGGCTGAAGTTGCTGGTGCGGTGGATCTGGGCGGTGGTGACGTAGAGGTATTGCGGGGCGGGCGTGCGGGCGGGGCGGCGGCGTGGTTCGAGGTTCGGGCCGCGCACGGGGCCGATGGCGAATGAGTCGGGCCAGGCGAGGCGGATGTCGCGGGCGTGGGTGACGAGGCGACCATCCGGCGTGCGGACGACGATGGCGTCCATCTCCAAGGCGCTGAAGTAGAGGTTGCCGTCGGCGTCCATCTGCATGCCGTCGGTGACGACGGTCTCGCCGAGGTCTTCGACGGCGGCGGCGACCTGGTCGGGCGAGAGGGCGGCGTCGCGGAGGGCGGCGGTCGGGATGCGGAACAGGCGCTTGGCGGTCAGGGCCTGGTAGTAGACATACTCGGCGTCGGGGCTCAGGGCGAGGCCGTCGGAGTGGATCTGCGGCACTTGGCCGGACTGGCGGTTGCGGAGATCGCGACCTTCGATGACGGGGACGAGGTTGGCGTCGGAGAGGACGCTGGGGTGGTTGTCGAGCAGGCGGCGGGCGAGGCCGGTGTTGAGGTCAAGGACGACGAGCCCGCCGCGGCCCGAGTCGGTGATGTACGCGAAGCCACGGCGCGTGTCGACGCGGAGGTCGTTGAGGTAGGAGTTGTCGGGGGCGATGACGGGGTCGAAGTAGAAGACCTTGGCGGAGGAGGCGGGGTCTTTGTCGTTGAGGTTGAAGCGGACGAGCTTGGGCCCGCCGCCGACGCGGACGACGCCGGCAAGGTTGGGCGACGCGGGGTCGAGGACCCAGAGGTGGTCCTGATCGTCGACGGTGACGGACTGGACGCAGATGAAGCGGAGGTCGGGCGGCCCGCCGGGGATGGTGGGGGTGGGGTCGGTGCGGTTCCAGCCGTCGTTGGGGAAGGGGACGGGCGTGCCGTCGCGGCGGATCTCGGCGACGGCCATGCGGTATGGCCCGCCCCAGCGCGGGAAGTTGACGAACAGGCGCCCTGCGGAGCTGATGGCGACGCCGGTGAACTGGTAGCCGTCGGAGCGGAAGACCTCGGTGATCGGCGCGGTTGGCGTGGCGGCGATGATGGTGCCGGGCTCATTACCGGCGGCGGATGCCGCGGCGGCGTCGGAGGCGGGCGGGCGGTGGGCGCGGTGCTGGCCGCAGGCGGTCAGCAGGGTTGCGGCGGCGGTGAGCGCGAGCAGGGCGGCCGGGTGCGTGGGCATGGGCGAGAGTAGAGCGGTCGGGGGATCGGTCCAAGTCGGGCGGGGGGTTGGCGGGGGGTTGGCAGGTGGCTGGCGGCGGGCGGGCGGAGCGGCCGGCGGTACGATGCGGCATGACAGGCAGCGGCGGACAATCCGGGCGGGGCGGGCCGGGCGATCGGGACCCGGGGCGTGGCCTCCGCCGCGCGCCGGCGAGCGGCGAGGTGATCGACGCCCGGCGGGTGCGGCGCGAGGACGACGACGAGGCCTTCGACGAAGGCCCGCAAGCCGCGGATATCGAGCGGTTCAGCGGCGTGACGCGCCGGTGCCCGGCGTGCAAGAAGGACGTGTTCGACGACTCGGCGGTGTGTTATCACTGCGGGCACGCGTTCGAGCGCACGACGGAAGGATCGACCAAGACGCCGCTGTGGGTGGTGGTCACGGTGCTGTTGGTCGTGCTGGCGATGGTGTTCGGGCTGCTGACGGGCGTGCTGCGGCTGTTCTGATCGCGGGGAGGGCGGAGGGAGCGGGAAGAGGGCGGAGCGATGCGCGATGCCGCGGCTGAGGGCGCTCAACAGCAGAACGCTGGCGCGGCTGGACGAGCACCTGCGGTTTGAACCGCCGGAGGCGGCGCGGCGGCAGTTGCAGCGTGTCGAGGCCCTGGTGATCGAGCTGCTGGACGACGCGGCGGGCAAGCGAGCCCAGCCGGTGTACCCGGAAGCGTGGATCGAGTTCCGCGTGACGGGCCTGCGCGTGCGGAGCGAGCGCGACGCGCCGGGCGGATCGGGCAAGGGGCCGCCCACTCCGGGCGAGGGCGTGCCGCTGGAGACGCTGCTGGGCGATCTGTCGGCGCTGTGTCAGCGCCTGAGCAAGCGCGGCGAGGTGCGGGCGGAGGCGTGCCCGCCGCCGGAGTGGCTGAGCGCGGCGGAGGTGCGGACGCGGTGGACGGTCTCGGACAAGAGCGTTGAACGGGCGATGTCGCGCGGGCTGGCGGCGCGGCGCGTGCGCATCGAGTCGGCGGGCGGGGCGGCGCCGTCGCGCGGCGGTCGGGGTGGACGAGAGAGGCTGGCGTTCTCGCGGGCGGTGGTTGAGGCGTTCGAGCGGGCCTTCGGGCGGCCGGAATCGACCGGCCCGCGGATGTCCGAGCAGGAGGCGGAGCGGGCGGTGCGGTGGGCGCGGGGGTATGCGCGGCGGCTGGGGTGGTCGCTGGACGCCGCGGCGGGGCGGATCGCCCAGCGCCTTGGACGCTCACGCCAGGGCGTGCGACGCGTGCTCGAGAAGCACCTGAGCGGCGCGAGCGCCGGGCGTGATGGGCAGGCCAACGGAACTACGGCGGCGAAGGCGCGGCGCGAGCGGCTGCAGCGGCTAGCGCGATTGCGCGGGCTTGATCTGGAGGCACCGGGGGGCGCAGCGCTCGCAAGCGCGGAGGCGGTCGTCGCGGTGCTGGCGCCGGAGGGCGTACGGCGCGGGCTTGCGCCGGCGTCCCCCGCGACGCTCGGGCAGATTCTCGCGGAGGCCGACGTGACGGCGATGGCGGCGCGGGAGGAGCGGGCCCTGGCGGCGGCGGCGGCGGCGCTGCTGCACCGGGCCCGGGAGACGATCACTCGGATCGATCGCCTGCACCCGAGCGCGGCGCTGCTGGATGTGGCGGAGACGGATCTGCGGTGGGCGGGGCGCTTGCGGGCGGTGTTGATCCGGGCTCAGCTCGGGCTGGTGGCGCGGACGCTGCGCGGGGCGGGGGACGGGGTCGGGGTGGATCCGCGTGGGCTCCCGCCGCGGCTGGCGCTGGCGGCGAGCATCGCCGGCGTGCGCGCGCTCGTCGGGGCGACGTCGGTGTTCGATCCGTTCAAGGGCGGGCGGCTGGCGGCACCGGCGTCGCTCGCGGTCGGTCGGGCGGTGGGCGCGGTGATGCGCGGCGAGGCGGCGACGGGCACGCCGGGCGCGGTCATCGCGGGCGAGACGCGCGGGCGGGCGCTGGCGCGATCGGCGAGTGTCGACCTGGGCGCGCCGGCGTGGGACGGGTTCGCCGGGGCGTGGCACGCGGCGGTCGATGTCGACGCTGTTGGCGCGGAGCGGCTGAGGCTGCTCGACGAGCCGGCGCGGGCGCTGGTGATCGCGCGGCTGGGGCTGGATGGTGCGCCGCCCGTGACGATCGACGCGGCGGCGGCGGCGGCCGGGGTGTCGGTGCAGAAGGCCCGCTCGATCGAGCGGACGGCCCGGCGGCGGTCGGGGGTGCGGTGGTGAGGGCTGCGCCCGGAGCGGCGTGGGTGTTTCACGCGGGCGCGCTGGGCGACAGCGTGCTGATCTGGCCGCTGCTGCGCGCGATGGTGCGCGGCGGGTGGCGGGTGACGCTCGCGAGCGCGGGCGCGAAGGCGCGGCTGGCGGCGGAGTGGATGGGCGAGCCGATCGTGCCCGTCGATATCGAGCAGCGCTGGATCACGGACTTGTTCAGCGCGGGGCCGGTCGAAGCGCGAGCGAGCGCGGACGTGGTCGTGAGTTTTCTGCACGGGGCGGATGACGCGGGGCGGGAGGCGTGGTGCGCGAACGCCGCGATGGCGCTCGGGGCGCGGGAGGTGGTGTGCGTCGGGCCGCCGGGGTGTGCGTCGCGGCGGGCGGTGTGGGAGCGGTTTGATGTCGCGCGGCTCGGAGGCGTCTCGGTGCGCGAGGGCGGGGCGGGCATGGTGGTGCACGTCGGGGCCGGGGGCGGCGGGAAGCGGTGGGCGATCGAGCGGTGGGCGGAGGTGGTGCGGGTGCTGCGCGGGCGCGGGGAGCGTGTTGACGTCATCGCGGGCGAGGTGGAGCGCGAGACGCTGTCGAGTGCCGAGCGGCGGGTGTTCGACGAAATCGGCGGGCGGGTGATTGAGACGCTTGACGAGCTTGCGCGCACGCTCGCCAAGGCGGCGCGGATGATCGGGGCGGATACCGGGCCGACGCACCTGGCGGCGCAGCTCGGCGTGGCGACGGTGGCGCTGTTCGGGCCGACGGATCCGCGCGTGTGGGGGCCGGTGGGGCCGCGGGTGCGCGTGGTGGCGCCGTCGGCGGCGACGGGCATGGCGTGGCTAACGCCGGGGGCGGTGCTGGACGCGGTGGACGCGATGGACGGGCGGTGAGCGCGGCGGGCTCAGCGGCTCAGCACGGCGGCGTCGGTGATGGCCTGCTTCATCTCGCGGACGGCGGCGCGGAGGCCGATGAAGATGGCGCGGCTGACGAGCGCGTGCCCGATGTGCAGTTCGGCGATGCCCATGAGCGCGGCGACGGGGCCGACGTTGGCGTAGTTCAGCGCGTGCCCGGCGTTGCAGCGCATGCCGGAGGCGCGGACGTGCTCAACGGCGGCGCGGAGGCGGTCGAGCTCGGTCCCGCCGCCGGCGCGGTCCTTGCGGCGCGGGTCGGCGATGAGCCCGCCGGTGCGGAGGAACGCCGCGGCGTAGGGGCCGGTGTGCAGTTCGCAGGCGTCGAACCCGGCGGCGCGGGCGGCGTCGATCTGCTGCTTGTCGGGGTCGATGAACGCCGAGACGCTGATGCCGGCGTCGTGCAGGCGGCGGGTGTAGGCGGTTAGGCGGGGCAGGTCGGCGGCGACGTTCAGCCCGCCCTCGGTGGTGACTTCCGTCCGGCCTTCGGGCACGAGCGTGCACATCGGTACGCGCAGGCGGAGCGCGATGGTGCTCATCTCTTCGGTCGCGGCCATCTCGAGGTTCAGGCGCAGGCGCGAGAGGCGGCGGACCAGTTCCACGTCGCGGTCGTTGACGTGGCGGCGGTCCTCGCGGAGGTGCATGGTGATGATGTCGGCCCCGCCGAGTTCGGCCTCGTGGGCCGAGACGACGGGGTCGGGCTCGCCGGGGTCCGGGAAGTTCGGGTCGGTGATGGCGGCGGCGGTCGAGGTCGCCGGCGAACCGCGGTATCGTGCCTGACGGAGTGACGCGACGTGGTCGATGTTCACGCCCAGTTGGAGCATGGCCTGAGCGTATGGCGGATCTGCCGCGATTTGCGGGCGTGAGCCGCGGACGACTGAGGAGTTGGCGATGCGGGTGCTCATGGCGACGATCGGCACGGCGGGGGACGTGCACCCGTTCATCGCCGTCGGGCTCGCCCTGCGGGCCCGCGGGCACGAGGTGGTGCTGGTCGCCAGCCCGCACTTCAAGGACCGGGTGAACGCGGCGGGGCTGGGCTTCTGGCCCGTCGGGAGCGCCGAGGCGTACCGCGCCATGGTGACCGACCCGGACCTGGTCACGCCCGGCAAAAGCACCGCGTTCGTGTACCGAGCCCTGATGCTCGGGCCGTTTCGAGAGCAGTACGCGGGCGTTGTCGAGGCGGCGAAGGTGACACGGGCCGAAGTGCTGGTGACGCATCACATCGCGCTGGGCGCGCTGGCGGCGGGGGAGTCGCTCGGGCTTCGGACGTACACGCTGGTGCTGGCGCCGATGTTCTGGCTATCGCGGCAGGAGCGGCTCAGGTTGCCGATGCGCATCGTCGGGCGCTTGCCGCTGCGGACGCAGCTCATCGTGCGGCGCGGGCTGGCGCCGGTGAGCCGGTGGCTGTACGACCGCGGGGTGACGGCGCTGCGGCGCGAGGTCGGGCTTGGGCCGATGTGCGGCGGGCTGGTCATGGCGGCGCGCGGCGGGGAGGACCTGAACGGGCGCGGGCCGGAGCGCGGCAGGTGGCGCGCGACGCCGCTGGGGCTGTGGTCGGAGCGGTTTCGGCCGGCGCGGCGCGACGACCCGTCGGAGGGGCGGATCTGCGGGTTCGCCGTGTGGGATCGACCGGCGCCGACGCCGGAGCTGCGCGAGCGGTACGCCGAGATCGCCGCGTGGATGGAGGATGGGCCGGCGCCGGTGCTGGTGACGCTGGGCTCGAGCGTGTCGCACCACGGCGAGGATCTGTACATCGCGGCGGCGGAGGCGTGCGCGCGGCTTGGGCGGCGGGCGCTGATGCTGACGGGCCCGGAGGGGGAGCAGCGAAGGTGGCCGGAGGGCGTGCGCGCGGTGGACTATCTGCCGTATTCCATCGGCATGCCCCGGGCGGCGTGCGTGGTGCATCACGCGGGCATCGGGACGACGGCGGGCGGGCTGCGTGCGGGGAAAGCCGCGGTGATCGTGCCGTTTGTCAACGACGAGTTCGACAACGCCGACCGCGTGGTCCAGCTCGGGGCGGCGGTGGTGGTGGCGCGTCGGCGGGCCGGGGCGGCGCGGCTTGTGCGCGCAATCGGGCAGGTGCTGGGCGATCGGAGCATGCTGGAACGCTGCGACACGCTGGGCGTGGCGCTGCGCGAGGAGGACGGGGCCGCGGCGGCGACGCGGGTGATCGAGGACGGGATGGGCGTTGGCGGCGCGGAGGCGCGTGGGTGAATGTCAGGCCGGGTTCTGCGGCGGTTCGCCCGAGAGCACGCGCCAGAGGTCGCGCACGACCCAGGACATGTTGGCGTGCGCGGTGGCGGTCGCCGCGGCGATGTGCGGGGAGAGATGGGCGTTGGGCAGATCGAGCAGCGGGTAGGTCGGCGGGAAGGGCTCGGGCTCGTGGACGTCGAGAAGGGCCTGGGCGGCTTTATTGGCGATGAGGAAGTCGGCGAGTGCGGCTGCGTCGACGATGAAGCCGCGTGAGGTGTTGATGAGCACGACGTCGGGCTTGCACAGGGTCAGCGCGCGGGCGTTCAGGAGGTGGCGGTTGCTGGGGCGGCCGTCGGGGTGCAGCGTGAGCACGTCGGCCTCGCGCAGGACCTGTTCGAAGCTCGCGGGCGTGGCCCCGGCGGCGCGGGCTGGGTGAGACGCGGGGATCTCGAGCAGGTCGTGATAGAGCACGCGCATGTCGAGCGCGGCCCCGACGCGCGCGACGCCGGTGCCGACGCGACCCAGGCCGATGACGCCGAGTGTGAGGTCGGCGAGCTGGCGCGGGGCGATGAGGTCCTTGCGTGCGGTGTTCCACTCGGCGCTGGAAAGGGCGCGATCGAGCAGCACGCGCGGGCGGAGCGCGTCGAGCATGAACGCGGTGACGAGTTCGACGACGGCGCGGGTGTTGGCGCCCGGGGTTGAGACGACGGTCACGCCGCGACGGGTGCAGGCGGGCACGTCGACGTTGTCGAGCCCGACGCCGGCGCGGGCGACGCAGCGGAGGCGCGGGGCGAGGTTGAGCAGCGCGTCATCGACGCGCGTGTAGGTGCGGATGAGCAGGGCGTCGGCGTCGGCGAGCATCGGGTCGAGCTGGGCCCGGTTCTCCCACGGGCAGACGCGCAGGTCGCAGCGTTCGGCGAGCCACTTGCCGGCGGCGGAGTCGAGATGCTCGGTTTGAATGACGATCGGTCGGGGCATGCCGGGAAGTGTTGCCCGGTGAAGTGCCCCGCGTGGGCGAGCGGCGGATCTGACCGGCGTGTTACGACTTGCCGGACTTGCCGGCGCCGCCCGCGCCCTGGCCGCCCGAGTCCTGATTGCCGGAGCCGTCGGCGTCGCCGTCGAACTCGGCCGGCTCGATGATGGCGGACATGGAGCCCTTGCTGACGGCCATCAGCGGGTCGCGCCCGAAGGCGTGGATCTGGTCGCGCTTGAGCTCGGCGTGCTCGCGGTGGGTCGTCGTGCAGATAGCCCGCCCGTCGGTATCAACCTTCAGGGCGACCTGGAACGCGTCATCCAGCGACTTGCTGAACAGCTGCTGCACCATGCGGATGACGTACTCGTAGGTGTGCTCTTCGTCGTTGAGCAGCACGACGTTCCACGGTGGAAGCTGCTTGCTCTCGGTCCGCTCGGCGACCGCCGTCGCGGTCTTGGGCGAAGCGGGCTGAAGAGCGGGCACGTTGGGCGTCTCGGCTGACATCGGTCACACCCCTCGGAACACGCGCGGGTTGCTTCGCTGCTGGAGAACTATATCGGATTCGCACCTCCGCGGCACCGAGATTCGCCGTCTTTGCCCTGCTTAGGGACCGGCTAGACACCAAACGAGGTCAAGATTCGAAGGCGCGTTCGGCGGTTTCGATGGCCTTGGACAAGGCCGCCGCCTTGTTCACGGTTTCCTGATATTCGGCTTCGACCTGCGAGTCGGCGACGATCCCGCCGGAGGCTTGCAGGTGATACGTCCACTGCCCGTCGGGCGAGCGGAGGCGGACGGGGACGACGATGGTGCGGAGGGCCAGGGCGATGTCCATCTGCCCGTCGAGCCCGACGGCGCCCATGCCCCCGCCATAAGGCCCGCGGCGGACGGGCTCGAGCTCGTCGATGATCTGCATGGCCCGGATCTTGGGGGCGCCGGAGATGGTGCCGACGGGAAGGGCCGCCCGCAGCGCGTCCCAGCAGTCCAGCCCCTCCCGCAGTTCGCCCGTGACGGTCGAACTGATGTGCATGACGTGGCTGTAGCGTTCGATCTGCAGCACGGCGGGCAGGCGGATGGAGCCCGGACGGGCCACCTGGCCCACGTCGTTGCGGCCCAGGTCGACGAGCATGATGTGCTCGGCGAGTTCTTTTGGGTCGCTGAGCAGGTCCTTCTCGAGGGCGGCGTCTTCTTCCGCCGTGCCCCCGCGGCGGCGCGTGCCCGCGAGCGGGCGGTTGGTGACGACGGGCCGGGCGGCCCCGGGCTCGTGACGCACGCGGCAGAGAATCTCGGGGCTCGAGGCGATCAGCAGGCAGGATTCGGCCTGCAGATAGACCATGTACGGGCTGGGGTTGACGGCCCGCAGGGCGCGGTAGACATCGAACGGGTCGGCGTGGCTGCGCCGCTCGAAGCGCTGGCCCAGCACGACCTGGAAGATGTCCCCGGCGCGGATGTACTCGAGCGCCTTGCCCAGCATCGCCGCGTGCTGCGGGCGCGACATGTTGGAACGCCCGGGATCCGGCGTGGCGCCGGGGGCGGCGCTGGTATCGGGGGAGCGGTCGGTGCGGCCGCTGCGCATGGTGCGGGCCGATTGCAGGTCCTGCACGCGCCGCTCGATGGCCAGGTGCCCGTCCTGGAACTTCTCGCGGATGCGGGCGTCGGTGTCCTCGGGGGCGATCTGGATGAGGCGGACGGCGTGCACGCTCTTGGTGACATGGTCGAAGATGACCACGCCGTCATAGAACTGGAACTGCAAGTCCGGCAGGCCGCGGTCGTCGCGCGGGGCGGCGGTCCAGGGCAGTTTGTCGGGCTCGGCGTAGCGGACGCTGTCGTACGCGGCGTACCCGACCCACCCGCCCAGGAAGCAGGCCGGCGGCGCGGGGCGGTGGGGGGCCTTGGGCGGGATGACCAGGCGCAGGTCGCGGGCGATGCGCCGGGGGACGTCGAGCGGGTCGGTCTCGATGCTGACGGTCTCGCCGTGGATCGCGGGGGCCTCGCCCGGCTCGCGGGCGGCGGTGCGGCGAGGGCTGGCACGATGGTCGCGCAGGCGGACCTCATTCCCGCGCGCGATGACCTCCAGCGCGGGCTGGGCCCCGAGGATGGAGAAGCGGCCCTGGCGCTCGCCGCCTTCGACGGATTCGAACAGGAAACTGGGGGCGGTGCGCTCGTCGGGCGCGACCAGGCGGCGGTAGGCGAGCACCGGCGTGAGCTGGTCGTCGAGCATCGTCGCCCAGACGGGCAGGACGATGGTGCGGCGGTCGCCCGGGGCCTGGGCCCGGGCCGCGTGAACGAGGTCAATACACTCTTGCGCGGTTGGATAGGGCATCGGGGCTCAGCCAGTCGCGGGCGGCGTCGGAGCCCGAACACGGGTCCACGGAGGGCTTCGATGCGCGTGCGGGCGGAGTCTAGAACCACGGGCGGCGTGCGTGGCGCCCGCCGCCGACCCGGCGTGGTCGCGGCGGTCGGCCTGGTTTCCGGACTCGTGCTGGTCTTCGGGGGCGGCGGGCTGCTGGCCCTCGGGCAGGCGACGGGCGGGAGCGAGCCCAAAGACGCCGGCACGCCCGGCGCGACGGGCGCGCCGGTCCCGCTGGATCAGATCCCCCCGCCGCTGCGGCTCGGGGCGCGGACGGCGCTGGTTCAGCAGCGGCTGCACGTGATCCCGACGCTGGTGCTGGTGCCGGATGAACGCTCGTACCGCGCGGCGATCAGGGCGTGGACGACGACGGAGCAGGGGGCGCGCCGATTCCCGGTGCTCATCGACCGCGGCACCTACGCCGACCAGCAGCGCATCGCCCGCTTCGTCCGCGCGTTCCAGCCCGGCAAGGTCGTCCGGTGGACGGCGCCGGCGGCTCAGGAGCCGACGGACCGGGCCGCCAAGCAGCGCGAGATTCAGGCGGCCGTCAACGCGGCGTGGGGGGCCGAGGGCAACACGCCCGAGGCGCTCCGAGAGCGGTGGACCAAGTTCGGGTTCATCCCGCCGGGCGTGGTGGTGTCGTGGGGCGATGATCCGGCGTGGACGGCGGCGCTGGCGCTGGCGGCGGGGCGTGGGCAGCCGCTGATCTGGCTGGCGCCGCGGGGCGGCGGGCCGGGCAATCTGATTGCGCTTGAAGAAGCCCGCGCGCTGGCGGCGGAACTGAACCAGCAGCTCAAGGGCGTCGGTTACGCGTTCGAGGCTCAGGGCGACGCGATCGACGCCGTTACGTTCGCGCAGTCGCTCGCGGTCAAGATCCTGCTGCCCGCGGGCGACAAGCGGCAGATGCTGGCGACGACGGACTTCATTGGGCGTGACGCCGCGGGCAAGCGGTTCGCATGGGCCGGGCAGATCGAGGGTGACAGTGCGCAGGCGGCGTATGTGGCGATGTGCTCGCTGTTCCTGACGCGGCCGGCGCGGGCGTGGTTCTTCGATGGCTACGACGCGACGCGCCCGTGGAACGCCTTCGACGCGACGCAGGCCGGCGACAAGGCCAAGGACCTGGGCGTGAGCGTCGAGGTCGACGACGCCCCCAGCGGCGGGTCGCTGACGATGTGGCGCGCCCGCGCGGGCGGGAAGCCGGGCGAGGCGTTCGGAGTCAGCGCCGATCTGATCGGCGTCAACACCAGCGGCAATCCGGGGTTCTTCGAGCTCAAGCCCGGCAACGCGCGGCCCGGCGATGTGCCCGGTTTGCGCACGCCCGCCGCGGTGCACTTTGTGCACTCGTGGTCGGCCAACAACCCGCGCGACGGGATGACGGTCGGCGGCGCGTGGCTGGAGCGCGGCGCAAGCCTGTACGTCGGGAGCGTGCACGAGCCGTTCCTGCAGGCGTTTGTGCCCACGCCGCTCTTGGTGCAGCGTCTCGGGGCCGGGCTGCCGTGGGGCGTGGCGGCCCGCATTGATGATGGGGAAGTGTGGAAGGTGGCGGTGCTGGGTGATCCGCTGATGACGGCCCACCCGCCGGCGAAGCGTGTTGATGAAGCCGTCCCGCTCGCGGGCGCGGCGGACGTGAGCGAGCAGGTGCCGGAGCTGCTCAAAGCCAAGGACTTCGCGGCCGCCGCAGCGTCGATGGCGCGCCTCGGGCGCGATCGCGACGTCGCGCGGCTGGCGGCGGCGCTGCTGCGCGAGCGTCCGGGCGATGTCAACCGGGCCGTGGCTCAGGCCGCGTTCGCGAGCGTGTACTTCTCCGGCGATCTGCCCACCCTCATGGCCCTGGCCCCGAAGATCGTGCCCGAGGGGGAAGCGCCGCAGGACCCGGCGCAGGACGCGGCGATGCTCGCCGAGGTCCGCGCGATGGTGTGGCACGCCGTGTGGCCCGCGCGGCAGACGCTCGGAGCCGAGGGCGTGCGGCTGCTGAACCTGTGCCTGCGGCGTGAAGGGCTGGTGGAGGACGCGGGCGAGGTGATCGGGCTGGTCCGCCTGCGCCGCATCACCGGGCTCTCGCCGCGGGACGTGGTCATCCGGGCCCAGCGTCTGACCAACGACCGGGCGACCGCCGACGCGCTCGACAAGCTCGACGACTGACCGGCGCCGGGCGTACGGCGACCGATCCGCCGGGCTTATGATCGGGCATGCCGACGTACGTGTACGAGGTGCTCGACGCCAAGGGTGAGCCGACCGGCGAGACGTTCGAGCACGTGCAATCGATGAAAGACGCGCCGCTGAAGAAGCACCCGACGACCGGGCGGCCCGTCCGCCGCGCGATCGTCGCCCCCGCCATCGCCGGCAAGCTCTCGCCCCTGAAGACCAAGAGCGTGCTGAGCAACTCGAACCTCGAGCGGCTCGGGTTTACCAAGTACGAGCGCAAGGGCAAGGGGTACATGGAGCGGACGGCGGGCAAGGCCGGGCCGCGGTCGATCAGCGCCGACGACTGAGCGGTCGCCCGCTCGACCGGCCCGTGCTGGGAACGGGCGTCGGCCGGGGGCTGTAGGGGAATGCGGGCGACAGGACTTGAACCTGCACGGCCTTGCGGCCACGGGAACCTAAATCCCGTGCGTCTGCCAGTTTCGCCACGCCCGCGGGGTGAGCGGGTGAGCATATCGGGCATGCTCGCCGGGGCCGGGGCCGGTCTTCACGGGATCTGCATGCCCGGCACGGACGCGGTTCTTATACTGAAGGGTCGCGACGGCCCGAGCCGACCCCGTCCTGTCTACAGATGCCCAGCGCCCGATCGGAATCCACACTGCTTGCGCCGCTCCCGCTTCGGCTGGTGCTGGCGTTGACGTTCATCTGGGCCGGGTGGGGCAAGATCGAGGCCACCATGCCCGTCAAGGGCGATGACGCCGCCCGACTGGCGAACATCGGCGTCATCCGCCCGGTCGCGCGGGCGCCGGGCGCCTCGCCCGGCTCGCCGACGGCCCCGCTGCCCACCCCGGGCCAGCCCGGCACGCGCGGGCCGGACGGGCGCGAGACGCCGGTTCAGGTGGTGCCGGTTCAGATATTGCTGGCGCAGAACGCGGCCCCCGTCGGCGTGCGGTACAGCGCCGTCGACTTTCCTGAGGACATCCGCGTCAAGCGGTTGTGGGGCATCGCGCTGCGTGTCAGCAAGGCCGGGCAGCCCGGGGTCGATGCGACCGGCACGCCGCGACCCGCCGTGTGGCCCGCGTTCCTGTCCGATGGCCTGCCCGCGCGGTTCCAGGCGCAGTCGGTCATGACCGTCGAGATCCTGTGCGGCGTGTTCCTGCTGGTCGGGTTCATGACGCGTCTGTCCAGCTTCGCTCTCGCGGGCGTCATGCTCGGGGCCATCTGGCTCGATCAACTCGGGCCGGCGGTACAGTCGAGCTCGACGGTGCTCGGCATCCTGCCGGCCTATGACCGTTGGGACGTGCGCGCGTGGATGCCGCTGATGTGGCAGAGCGCCGTGCTGGCCGGGTGCCTGACGCTCGTGCTGCTCGGGCCCGGGCGGCTGTCGCTGGATTGGGCCATGACGGCGCGCCGGGTGGTGGTCGTTCGGACGGCCCCGCCCGCAGCGGCCGCGTCCGTTGCCCCCGCCGCCTCCCCCGTGGGACGGAGCCCGGGCGCATGAGCGCACTGGCCGCCAACTCCGCCGCCCCGAGCGGTCGCCCGCGGCGTGCCCGGCTGGCGAGCAGGGGCGTGCCCGCGGCGGTCTCGGTGCTGGCGCACGCGGCGACGCTCGTGCTGGCGGGCTTCCTGGTCTATCGCAGCGCCGCCCCGGCGCGCGACCCCGCCGAACGCATCACCATCGACTTCGCCGCCCCCGGCACGACGGTCGACGCGATGCCCGCCGCCGGCGCCGCCGCCGCGATCGTCGGCGAAGTTTCCGGCGCTGCGATGGGCGAGGGCTCCGAGGGTGCGACGCTGACGCCGCCGCCCGCGATCACCGAACTTCGCGGGTTGGCCAGCGTCGTCGAAGCCCATCCCGGCGCCGAGCGTTCGTGGGCGACCGGCGGCGTGCTCGCCGGCGGGAGCGGCGCGTTCGTCGACCCTGCTGACGCCGAGGCCTTTCCCGAGGGTGTCGACGCGCCACGCGGCGTGACGTTCGCCGGCCTGGGCGCGTCCACCGCGCGCTCGGTCGTGTACGCGATCGACTGTTCCGGCTCGATGGTCACCAGCCTGCCGCTGGTGCTCGAAGAAGTCCGCCGCTCGGTCGCGCGGCTGGCGCCGACGCAAAAGTTCGGCGTCGTGCTCTTCGCCCGCTCGGGCCAGCGCGATCAGGTCCGCTCGTTCGCGCCGGTGCTGGTCCGCGCCACGCCGACGGCCCGGGCCCGGCTGTCCGAGTGGCTCGCCGAAGCGGTCCCCGCCGGACGCTCGGCCCCGCTCGCCGGCGCTGAAGCCGCGCTGGCGTTCCAGCCCGACGCCGTCTTCCTGCTCTCGCGGGCGATCGAACGTTCCGGCGGCGTGAGCGACGAGCAGAACCTCACCACCATCCTCGCCCGGCTCGATCAACTCAACCCCGCCGGCGACGCCGGGCAACGCCCCGTCCTCATCCAGACCATTCAGTTTCTTGACGAGGACCCCGTCGGCGTGCTCCGCGCGATCGGCGCCCGGCACGGCGGCGGGCCGTCGGGGTACCGCGTGGTCGCGACGCCCGGGCAGCTCGGGCCCTGATCGCGTCCATCGCGCCGATCTCGCCGCGGCGCGCCGACGTACGCTCCGATCGTGACCCCGCGGACCTCGCCATCGCCGCTGCGCGTGCTGGCCCTGTGCCTGGCGGCGGTCGCGTCGCACCCGTGCCCGCCCGTCGCGTCGGCCGACGTTGCTCGTGCTGAAGCCGGCGAGCGCCCCTTGAGCGAAGACATCGCCCGCCTCGACGTCATCGAGGCCGACCTGCGCGTGGCCGACCTGACGGACGAGCGCCGTGCGGCCCTCGTGCGCGAGGCCGACGCGCTGCGGGCCGGGCTGATCGAGCGGGCCCCGAGCGATGACCGGGCCCCGACGTGGATGGTCGACCGAGCCGCGACCGCACTCGCCGAACTCTCGCGGGAGGACCTCGACCTGACGGTGCTCGTCGGGCTGGCGAGCGAGCGGGAGCGCACGAGTGTGCGCGTCGCGGCGGCGAAGGCGCTGGAGTTGTTGCAGCGGGCCACGCGCGTGTCGGGCACGGCGATCGCCGCGCTCGAGTCCGACGCGCTGTCCCGCCCCGGCACCGCCGAGGCGGCCGACCGGCAACTGGCCCGCCTGATCGAAGTCGAACAGGCCCAGCGGATCCCTTTTTTCACAGGGCTGGCGCACGGTCTTCTGGCCGGGGCGGCGGCGACGGAGCCCGAACGGACCGCCGCGGCGACCAGCGCCGTCAAGTCGCTCGAAGCCGTCTCGGTGCGGTCGGCGGCGATCGAGCCCGCGCGCGACGCCATCATCGCGCTGGCGCTGATCAACGCTTCGAACACGCCGAGCGATCGGGCGTTCGGCGTGGCGCGGGATCGCCTGCGCCGCGCGCTGGAGCATCCGGCCGCCGAGCCGGCGACGCGCCGCCGGGCCGCGCTCGGGCTCGCCGTGATCGGGCAGCCCGTCGACCCGGCCGAGAACGCCGCGCCGAGCGGGCCGGACCCGCTGCTGCTCGAAGCCCAGGCCCGCGGGCACCTGCTGCGCGACGGTCGCCTCGGGCGTTTGACGACGCTCGCCGGGCCCGTGGCGGAACTGCTCAAGCAGCAATCGGCGCCGCGTCCGGACGAGGATCGGCCCGCCGCCGACGCGCGGCGTGTCCGCGTGTACGCCAAGCTCGCGCCGCAGGTCGACCCGCGGGCCGCCCGGGACGCCGTCGCGCCCGAACTGCTGCTGGCCCGCGCGATCACGATGCTGCGCGACCGTGCGACGGCCCACCGCGACGCGGCGCTGCTGCTCGATCATGTCGCGCAGCGTGCCGACGCGCCGCCCGCCCTCCGCGCCGACGCCCTGTGGGAACTGGCCGCTGCCACGCGCGATTCGGACCCGGCGGGCTCGGCCCGCGCGCTCGGGCGACTGGTGCGGGAAGCGCCGGCGTCGGAGCGCGTGGTCGACGCGGCCAGACTGCTGGCGGATGACGGGGCCGCGAACGCCGCGGCGCGGCGCGACGCCGTGCGCGTGCTGCTGGAACGCACCAGCGAGCCGCGCTGGGGCCAGGTCGCCGTCGCGGTCGAGCGGACGGATTCGGCGCTGGACGAAGCGGCCCGGATCGCCGCCGCCGTGCGCGTGTTCGACGGGCTCGATGGCCCCCGGCGCGACGCCGCGGCGGGCGAACTGGCCAAAGCCGCGGCCGCGCTGGTCGAACAGTGGGAGCAGATGCCCGCCGCCACACGCTCCGGCGTCGCCGACGACCTGCTCTCGCGATTGACCCCGACGGCCCCCGGCGTCGCGGGCCGCGCGGGGCTGGACGTCGGCGAACTCGAAGTCCGCGCCGGCGCCCATGCCAGCGCAGAGCGACGCCTGCTGGCGCTGCTCGGTTCGACCATCGATCGCCCCGGCACCGGTGAGGCGGCCCGCCTGCGTCTGAACCTCGCCGAGGCTCAGGCCGCGCTGGCACGGACAGATGACGCGTTCGCAACGCTGCGGGGCTTGGCGGATCAGTTCGAGAAGCCGGCCGGCGCTGTGGGGCGAGACCCGCCGTACTGGGCCGCCTGGGCCCGCATGCTGGAACTGTTCGCCCTTGATACATCCGGCCCGGTCGACGCGGAGGCGCTCGGCGTGCATTTGGCCCGGCTGGAGATCATCGACCCGGCCCTGGGCGGTGCGGAGTTCGCGACCCGGTTTGCGCGACTGAAGGAGGTTGTGTCCCGGGCCCGGGCCGCGGCTCAGCCCGCCGTTCCCCCTTCCCCCGGCACGCCGTGAGCCCCGCGCCGCGCCCCGGGCAAAGCCCGGCCTGTGCGGGCCCGAACGCGTCCGTGTGGGGCGTACACTCGGGCCCTATGCCCGTGCTCGTCAACGCCGATACCAAGGTCATCTGTCAAGGCATCACCGGCTCGTTCGGAGCGGTGCACACCAAAGGCTGTCTGCACTACGGCACGCGCCTGGTCGGCGGCGTCACGCCCGGGAAGGGCGGCGGGAAAGACCCCAACGGGCTGCCCATCTTCGACACCGTGCATCAGGCCGTCCGCGCTACCGGCGCCAGCGCGACCATGATCTTCGTCCCCCCCGCGGGGGCGGCGGACGCGATCCTCGAAGCCGCCGACGCTGGCATCACCCTCATCTGCTGCATCACCGAGGGCGTGCCCGTCAATGACATGGTCAAGGCCCGCGCCGTGATCGACGAGCACAACGGCGGGCCGGACGTCCCCGCCGAGAAACGCCGCATCACCCTCATCGGGCCCAACTGCCCCGGCATCATCACCCCCGGGCGCAAGACCGGCACGGGCGATTCGCCCGCCGACCCGTACACGAGCGCGGGCAAAGGCGGCGGCGGGTGCAAGATCGGGATCATGCCCGGCTACATCCACACGCACATCAGCGAGGCCAAGCTCGGCAAGTCGGTCGCGATCGTCAGCCGCTCCGGCACGCTCACGTACGAAGCCGTGTGGCAGACCTCGCGCCTGGGCCTGGCGCAGTCGACGTGCATCGGCATCGGCGGGGACCCGATCCGCGGGCTGAACCACATCGACTGCATCCGCCTGTTCGAGAACGACCCGGACACGCACGGGATCCTGATGATCGGCGAGATCGGCGGGACCGACGAGATCGCCGCGGCCCAGTACGTCAAGGCGAACGTGAAGAAGCCGGTCGCGGCGTTCATCGCCGGGCGGGCCGCCCCGCCGGGCAAGCGCATGGGCCACGCGGGCGCGATCATCGGCGGCGCCGACGACACGGCGGACGCGAAGATCGCCGCCCTTCAGGCCGCCGGCATCACCGTCGCCATGAGCCCCGCCGACATGGGCCAGGCGATGATGAAGGCCATGAAGCTCGGCTGATCACTCGCCCCGCGGCGTCGCGGGCTCTATCGGTGTGAGCGTCTTGGGAAGCTCGGCGGGCGGTGCCGCGGCGATCCCTTGCGCCTGCAGCACGAACCGGCGCACGTACGCGCCGTCGACCAGCACCGTCCGCGTCGAACGGTTCCACCGGGCCCCGCCCGTGCCGGTGCTCTCCCACTTGAACTCGACGGTCACCATCGAGTGCCAGTCGATCGCGCCGAGCACGCGCCGGATCAGCTCGCCCGTGCCCGGCTCGCCGGACTCGACAAACGCGCTCGATTCGTCGTCGACACGGAGCCGCACTTCTCTGGAGTTGCGACCTTCGGGCATGCGGAGCGGCGCGAGCGTCCGCCGCCAGGCCCGGTGAATGTCGGCGCCGTAGTCCTTCGCTTGGGCGATCTCGCGTGGGGACATGCCCACGAGGCGTCCGGCCTCGGCGTACTTGTCCGCGTCGGCGGCGACGGCGAGCGCCGCGATCTGGTACGCACGCCGCGCGTCGTGATCGTGCTCGCCCCGGTACGACCACTTCTCGCGGGGAATCTCGTCGGCCTCGAAGATGAGCGAGCGCACGCGGGCCTCGATCGTCGCCGCCGCGTTCTCGGGCAGAAACTCGATGAGCGCGTGCGTCGCGAACGCGTCGGCCATGGTTTCCTCGTTGCCCAGGACCGGTACGTCGAACTCGCGGATGACCGCGTGCCCGAGCTCGTGCAGAACCACGTGCAGCACGACGCCCCGCGCAAAGTCCCACGCGGGCCGCATCGCCGGGTTGTCCAGATCGTCCGGGCCCGCGGCGTGCGCGCTGTCGGGCGGGAAGTACCCGGGCACGGGCGCGTGCCGGCAGTTCACGTGCCGGAAGTGCTCTACGAGTTTCGCGAGCCGGTCGTGATCGATGGCGAACTCGGCCGCCGCGGCTTTCACCACCTCGTCCCCGTTTGCCAGCTTGCGGGCCTTCTCCCGGAACACGCGAACGCGCTCGTCGGGCTGCCTCTCGGCCCGCAGCAGTACGTTCGACACGATGTCCGCCATCACCCCCGGCAGGCGCAGATTGGCGGTGCACACCACCGGCGCCGGGGCGGCCGGCGCGGCGGGCGCGCCGGGCAACGGCTCCGCCGCGCGGGTCACGCCGCCCGTCGCCGCGACACACCCGCCGACCACGCTCATCGCGACCGCCGCCCGCATCCACGCGCGTGCCATGTTGGACCTCCTTCGGTCCGCGTCCCTCGGTTGTCTCCGGCGTCGCCGGGCCCCGAGAGTCTGAACGTGCCTCGCGCCCCGTCGGATCCGTCCGCCGCCCGTTGGCGGCGGAATTGTCACCGTCCGCGGGGCGTCACGTCTTCGCCCGCCCCGTCTCCGCGGCGTTCCCCTTGACCGTCAGCCGCACCGGGTGCCCGAACCACGCGTTGTCGCCCTTTGGCCCGGGGTACTTGCGTTCGAGGAGCTGCGTGACTTCCTGCATCGTGCCGTCCGGGCGCACCCAATCGCCCGCGACGTCGGGGAAGTCGATCGCGCAGTTGGCGCACTTTTCCGGCGAGCCGAAGCGGATCGGGCACCAGAAGCTCTCGACGTTCCGCAGCATCTCGCTGCCCAGCGACCACACGCCCGTCATCCAGTCGCAGTACAGGCACCAGATCAGGTCGTAGCCGACCAGCCCCTCGAACTTCTGGCGGCTGACGTTGACCCAGTCGCCGTGCTTGTACTTGGGCAGGCGGATCAGCCAGTGCAGCGGCGGGTACACGACATACTCCGCCACGCGCACAAGCGTGAACACCGGCACCGCCAGGGCCGTGATCCACACGGCGACATGGTTGCGGAACCAGCCGACGCGCCGGTTGAGCGTGCTGACGATCCGCGGCGGGCGCGGCCCGGGGCGCAGGCCGCGCCGGGCCAGTTCGTGCCCCCACGACCAGAGGAACATCGCCGCACACTGCCCGAGGATCGCGATCAGCAGGTACGCCAGAAGGCTGGTCGACCACGCGGGTGCGCCGTCGACCCGCCCCCACCTGCCGGCCCACACCACGCCCGCGGCGACCCAGGGCCCGTGCGTGAAGGCGAACACGACCACGTCGAGCGCCGGCGCGCGGGCCAGCACGTCGCAGATCGCGCGCCCCGTCGCGCCCAGCCGTGCGATCAGGTGCAAAGCGCCCGCCAGCGCGAGCACACCGCCGGCGGCGGCGAGAAAGAACGTCAGTCGTGGATCCATGGACACAGGTTAACCGCGCTAATCGCGGCGCGAATGCCGCGGCGGCGGCCGCTTCGGTCGCTTTCGCGAGCGGTCGATCGTCGTCAGCGGGGCTGCTCGGCGTTGTGCCAGGTGCAAGGTGCGAAGCGGAATACACCGTGAGGGCGTCTGTCGCACCAGAAGTGTCACAGCGTGTAAAGCTAGAACGGAATGTCATCGTCATATCGCGGCAGCACATCGAGTCTCCCGTGTAGATTCAACAAGACTACACGCCGCTTCTCCGGCGACAACGATTGCATTAGCTTCGTAAAGGCACGAA
The DNA here is from genome assembly GCA_964615765.1 of uncultured Phycisphaeraceae bacterium. Taxonomy (GTDB): domain Bacteria; phylum Planctomycetota; class Phycisphaerae; order Phycisphaerales; family UBA1924; genus CAZTQN01. The sequence continues at coordinate 20,438 of CAZTQN010000019.1, read as the reverse complement.
GGACATTCGCATCAAATCCCATGACCTTTCTATAATACTGGCCTTCGATAAAGCAATCGATGACGGTTAGGCTGTCAGGTACAAAAGCCTCAAGGGAGCACTTCTCGCACGCGTTTGCAAGCAGCTGCATCACGACATCAGTATCGCGCCGATACTTCCCGGCTCTCTCAATTTTCTGAAGAGCCCCTGAAAGACACTGCGCAAAGGACGCGTAAATCTCTCTCTGGGCATTCGAAAACTCGTCAGCATCGTCAACCTTTGCAAGGTCCGCTTCTACGGCTGCGAACGTCTTGTATCGCTTTTCGGGATCTGCCTGGCACATCCTTTCCAGAACTCTCGCGTGCTTGAAGCCTGCGCGATTCTGCTCGGGAAGTGCTTTGAGAAAAATCGTGCCGACAAAGTACACTTCGGTCGAGAAATCGTATCGATGTTGCCCGAACTCCTTTGGAGGAGGAGCTACCCAGTTAAGACTGACACTCTTTTCAAAGTCGTGCGATGTGCGCACGCTTTTCCCAAAGCCAAAGTCAATTACTTTCACAGTGCCGTCGGTTGTAACCATCAAATTGCTCGGCCGAATATCTCGGTGGAGAATGCTCACTCTGTTCAGGTGCGCAAACGCTCCGATTGCTTGTTCAAAGGCGTTTGCAATATGCTCGGGATGCTGTTTTAAGTACTCATCGAGGGTTGCTCCGTTGACGTACTCCATCAGGATATAGCCAGTGCAGCTGTCGGGAAACAAGAAGTGATGATGGATGCGAACAATGTTCCGATGATTAAGAAGGTAAAGCAGCTTCACTTCTTGGACAAACTTGTGGAAGAGATCCGTGCGTTCATCCTCCGAGAAAGGATGGTACTTTTTGCAGACATAGAGTTGATCGATCAGCGGATCGCGCAACAACACCGTTTTCCCACAGGCGCCTTGTCCGAGCTCCCTAACGAACTCGTAGTCCTTTCGTCGAATGAACGGAATTACCTCGCCGGGTTGGATCTGACCGCCGGGCCTTACGGCATTTGCCCCAGTCGTGTTAGTAGCCTGCTCTTTAGCCATGCAGCTGCCCTCGGTGAAGCTTAGCCAATCCGCCCGACCTTCGGAATCGCCCCGACCAGCGGCTTGATGTACTCGATGAACTTCTTGCTGACGTTGTTCGTGCCGTCGATGAACTCCGGCGGCATGTGCCGCGTCTTGGCGGCGACGTCCGTCAGTTCGATCCGCTTGAACTCGGACTTGTACGGCTTGCTGCTCTTCCGCACGATCGCGACCGACGCCGACGTCACGCCCTGCTGGGCCAGTTTGACGGCGAACTTCGCCGCCCCGCGGGCTTCCTTCGCGTCCACCGGCGAGGCGTCGGGCCAGCACCGCTGCAGGTAGCCGAACGTGTCGGCCCGCACGCGCGGGGCCTTGCCGCTGGCGGTCTTGACGTGCTTCTTCACCAGGTCGCTCAGTCCGTCGCCCAACCCGCCGACGCCTGAGAGCTGCACGTTGCCGTGCGCGTCCTTCTCAAGGCCTTCGACCAGCAGCGTGGTGATCGGCTTGCCGTCCTTGTCCTGGATGCCCTCGCTGACGGCGATCTGGCAGCGCCCGAGCTTGTCGTACACCTTCTGCACGTCGGCGACGAAGCGCTGGGTGTCGAAGGGAACTTCGGGGAGATAGACCAGGTGCGGGCCGTTGTTCTCGCTGCCCTTGCCCTCGCCGCGGGCCAGCGCGCTAGCCGCCGTGAGGAACCCCGCGTGCCGCCCCATCACGACGTTGATCTTCACGCCGGGGAGCGACGCGTTGTCGAGCCCGTCGGCGAGGAACGCCGTCGCGACGAACCGGGCCGCCGACGGGAACCCCGGCGTGTGGTCGCTCTGCATCAGGTCGTTGTCGACGGTCTTGGGGATGTGGAAGCAGCGCAGCTCGTAGCCCGAGCCGTTCGCGAGTTCGTTGACGATGCGGCACGTGTCCGACGAGTCGTTCCCGCCGATGTAGAAGAAGTAGCGGATGTCGTTCTTCTTGCAGGATTCGACGATCCGCTTGCAATACTCGGCGTCGGGCTTGTCGCGCGAGGAGCCGAGCGCGGCGGAGGGCGTCGCGGCGATCTGGTTCAGCGCCGCCGTCGACAGCTTGCGCATGTCGACGAGCTGGTCCTTCGTCAGCCCGCTCACGCCGTGACGCATCCCGAAGATCTTCTTGACGGATTTGAACGCTTTGAGCTGTTCGACCGCTCCGACGAGCGACTGATTGATGACGGCGGTCGGACCACCGGATTGACCGATCGCGGCGTTGCCTTTGGGGAGCACGAGCGCGGGCATGAGTCACCTCTCCTGGCCCGGAATATCGCATCCCGGACGCATTCCACCGCACCCCGCACCCGGCCCGCCGCCCCCCACTGGGCGGGCCGTAAAAACGCTAGCGTGCTGGCGGCGAGAATCGACCCCGGGGCGGCGCTTCCGCCGGCACCGGCATGACACCATCGTGCTGGTGCGCCCGCCTGCCGCGCTTTGCCGCACGCGGCGCGGTACGCTGGGCGGATGAATCTTCCTGCGCTCTGCGGGTCGGGCCGATCCGGCGTCCGACGCGTTGTCCTGGCGGCTCGGTCCGCGCGATGGGTACGGGCCCTTCTGGTCGGCGGGCTGGCGAGCGGGCTGTGTGTGCTGGTCGCCGGCTTCCCGGCGCTGGCCCAGCCGGCCCCGCTGCCGACGTCCGACGCCCCGCTGGCCCCGCCGCCCAACGGCCCGCGCCGCACCGAGCCCCTGCAGGGCTGGGTCGCGCTGACCAACGTCACGGTGCACGTCAAGCCGGGCACGACGATCGCCGCGGCGACGCTGGTGCTTCGTGACGGGCGCGTCCAGGCCGTGCTGCCCCAGGCGGGCGACGGCGCCGCACCCGGTCCGGATGGCCAGCCCGTCGGCGAGGCCCCGAAGGCCGACATGCCCCCGCCCGGTCAGGTGATCGACGGTCGCGGCTTGCACGTGTACGCGGGCTTCATCGAGCCGTTCATCGAGGTCGCCGTCCCGCGGGCGGATACCTCGTCTCCGGGCGCGCACTGGAACCCCCGCATCACGCCGCAGCGCGACGTCCTCGACCGCGGCAGCGCCGGCATCGATGACAAACTCGGGCAGTCGCTGCGATCGCTCGGGTTCACGGCGGCGGGGCTTGCCCCAAAGGGCGGGCTGATCCGCGGGCAAGGGGCCGTCGTCGCGCTGAGCCCCAAGAGCCCGGACCCGTCCGATCGGGCGCCGACGATCTACGCCCGCTCCGCCTTCCAGGCCGCGGGCTTTGAAGATGGCGACGAGTTCAGTTCCGCCCGCGGCGGGGCCGGCGACGACGCCCGCTGGACGCGCTACCCCGACTCGCAGATGGGCGCCATCGCCCTCATCCGCCAGACTTTCTCCGACGCCGACTGGCTCGCCGAGAACCCCGCCGGGCCGGGCGATCAGCCGGTCGACGCGCTCACGCCGCTGCTCCCCCCGGCGAGCGGCCCCGCGACGCCGATCCTGTGGGACGTCGCCGACGAACTGGAAGCCTTCCGCGCCCTGACCATCGGGCGCGAGTTCAAGCGTCCGTCGATCATCCTCGGCTCCGGGCGCGAGTACCGCCGCCTTGAGGCGCTGGCGGCTTTCAAGGCCCCGGTGATCATCCCGCTGAACTATCCCAAGCGCCCGCGTGTCGGCACGATCGGCGAGGCCGAGAGCGTCGGGCTGGGCGAGCTCATCGCGTGGGAGCAGGCCCCGACCAACCCGCGCCGGCTGGACGCCGCCGGGCTCACCGTCGCGCTGACCTCGAGCAAGATCCCCGACAAGCTGGGCGGGCGCGGCGCGTTCCGCGAGCGGCTGGCGTCGGCGCTCCGCCACGGGCTCCCGCCCGCGCGGGCCCTGGCGATGCTCACCACCAACCCGGCGCAGATCCTCGGCGTCGACAAGACCCTCGGCACCATCGAGCCCGGCAAGGCCGCCAACCTCGTCATCGCCGACGGCCCGCTGTTCACCGACCGCCCCGACGCGCCGCGCCGCGGCGAGCCGGGGTACATCAAGCCCGGCACGATCATCGAAGTCTGGATCGACGGGCGCAAGTACCCCGTCAAGAACGAGTCGCGCCTCGACGTCGCCGGCACCTGGGCCGTCGACGTCCCCGAGGGCGCGCCCGCCGTCACCATCGAGATTGACGCCGACGATGTCGTCACTGTGATCGAACAGTCCCGCGAGGGCGACAAGACGGCCCGGACCACCGCCCGGGCCCGCGACTGGTCGCTCGCGCCCGACGGGCGCTTCTCGTTCGTCTTCGACCGCCTGACCGGCCCGGCCGGGGCCGACCAGGCCCGCGCGAGCGTCGTCTCGGGCGTCATCGAACGCGACGGGGCGGCGCTGGTCATGCACGCCCAGCAGGCCGACGACACCGGGGCCGTGCGCCGGTGGACGGCCCGCTTCAAGCCCGAGGGCGCCAAAGCCGCGGGCGACCGCTTCCGCCCGACGCCCCGCGCCCTCGCCGGCGACTGGCTGATCGCCAAGGGCGAGCAGAAGCCCGAAGCTGGCGGCAAGCCCGACGGGGCCAAGCGCGACCCGGCGGCCCCGGTCATCACGCTCACGCGCGAGCGCACCGTCAGCGTGAAGCGCTCGCAGCAGGACCGCACCGTGACCGCGGTCACGTATGACCTCGCGGACGACCCCGCCGGCGGGTCGCAGCGCGTGGTGACCAAGATCCGCTTCACCGCCGACGGCCTGAGCGCCGCGGACGCGCCCGCCGCCCAGGTCGTGCTCACACCGACGCCCGACGCCGACGTGCTGGAGGCGACCATCAACGACCAGCCGGCCCGCCTGGTGCGCCGGCGCGACACGCCCGAGGCCGACGACCTGGGCGAGATCCCCGACCGCCTGGGCCTGCCCGTCGGGCCGTACGCCCTGGCCGAACTGCCCGAGCAGCCGTCGGTGCTCATCTCGAACGCGACGGTGTGGACCTCCGGCCCGGCCGGCGTGATCGACAAGGGCTTTGTCGCGATCCAGAACGGCAAGATCACGCACGTCGGCGACGCCGTCCCGAGCCTGCAGGGCGAGTGGATCACCATCGACGCCGACGGCAAGCACCTCACGCCCGGCATCATCGACTGCCACAGCCACACCGGCATTTCCCGCGGCGTCAATGAGTCCGCGCAGGCCGTCACCGCCGAGGTTCGCATCGGCGATGTCACCGACCCCGACTCCATCTCCTGGTACCGCCAGCTCGCCGGGGGTGTGACGGCGGTGAACAGCCTGCACGGCTCGGCGAATCCGATCGGCGGGCAGAACCAGGTCAACAAAGTCCGCTGGGGCTGCGTCGCGCCCAGCGACATGCACTTCGAAGGCGCCATCCCGGGGATCAAGTTCGCGCTGGGCGAGAACGTCAAGCAGAGCAACTGGGGCGACCGCAACACCTCACGCTACCCGCAGACGCGCATGGGCGTCGAGGGCATCCTGCGCGACCGCTTCCTCGCCGCCCGCCAGTACGCCGCGCTCCGCAAGGAGGGCAAGGTTCGTCGCGATCTCGAGCTCGACGCGCTGGCCGAGATCCTCGCGGGCGAGCGGCTGGTGCACTGCCACAGCTATCGGCAGGACGAGATCCTCATGCTCGCGCGGCTGTCGCGCGAGTTCGGCTTCCGCCTTGGGACGTACCAGCACATCCTCGAGGGGTACAAGGTCGCCGACGCCGTGCGCGATTCGGCGATCGGCGCCTCCGCCTTCAGCGACTGGTGGGCGTTCAAGATGGAAGTGCAGGACGCCATCCCCTACGCCGGCGCGATCATGCACGAGGTCGGCGTGGTCGTCTCGTTCAACTCCGACTCCGACGAACTGGCCCGGCGCATGAACGTCGAGGCGGGCAAGGCGCTCAAGTACGGCGGGCCGGGCATGACGCCCGCCGACGCATTCAAGTTCGTCACGCTCAACCCCGCTAAGCAGTTGAAGGTCGACGACCGCGTCGGCTCGTTGGAAGTCGGCAAGGACGCGGACCTGGTGCTGTGGTCCGGCATGCCGATGAGCCCGACGACGCGGGCCGAACGCACGTGGGTTGACGGGCGGGAACTGTTCTCGCTCGAGCGCGACCGCGAACTGCGCAAGACCGCCCGCGACGAACGCCAGCGGATCTTGCAAAAGATCCTCCGGGCCGAACGGCGCGAGAAGGGTGCGGGCAACCCGACGCGGACCGTCAGCGACGACGCGCCCGCCGCGGCTCCGGCCCCGGGTCAGTCGACACCACCCGACTCGGCCCAGCCCGGCTCGACCCCGCCGGAACTCTGGGCCGACGCGGCGGACCTCGCCTCCGGGCGGGCCGGCCGGCGCCTGCTCCTGCTGGATTCGCTGCGCCAGGCCCAGGCGGCCCGGCGCGAACTGTTCCTGAGTTTCCTCAAGCGCGGCGTCGACGTGCGGTTCGCTCGCACGGGCGACTGCGGGTGCGATGACCTGTCCCAGGCGGAGGCCGCCCGATGAACGCGATCACCAACACCGTCGCCACCGTCCTCGCGGGCCTGCTCGCCGCCGGCTCCGCCGGCGCTCAAGACCTCGGCCGCAAGGTCCCTCCGACGCAGGCCGAGCCGGTCGTGATCGAGAACGCCGTCGTGCACACGGTCTCCGGCGATCCGATCCCTGCGGGCTACGTCTACTTCGCGGGCGGCGAGATCAAGGCCGTCGGCCCGCTCCCCCTCCCGCGCTTCGACGGGCCGGTCAAGATCATCGACGGCACCGGCAAGCACGTGTACCCCGGGCTGATCGCCGCGTACTCGCAGATCGGGCTCATCGAGATCGCCGCCGTGCGGGCCACGCTCGACATGGCCGAAGTCGGCGGGGGCACGCCCGAGGCCCGCGCCGTCATCGCCGTCAACCCGGACTCGACGCTCATCCCCGTCACGCGCTCCAACGGCGTGCTCATCGCCGGCGTCTTCCCGCGCACCAACTTCGCCAGCATGCTCGCCTACTTCTCCGGCCCCGGCGGGCTGTTCCCGGGCCGCCCCGGCGTGGTTCGGCTCGACGGCTGGACGTGGGAGGAAATGACCATCCGCGACGACGCGGGCGTGGTCATCAACTGGCCCTTCCCGCGCCCGGTCGACGCGTGGTGGATGGACAAGTCCCGCGAGGAGCAGCAGGCCGATGTCGACCGCGCCCTCCGCGCCATCGACGACACGCTCGCGCAGGCCCGGGCCTACGCCGCCGGCCCGGCCAATCAGCCCGCCGACGTCCGCTTCGAGTCGATGCGGCGGCTGTTCCCCGGCAAGGAAGGTTCGCCCCCGGCCAACCCGATCTTCGTCGAAGCCAACGACTTCGACGCGATTCACCAGGCCGTCGCGATGGCGGACAAGCATGGGCTCCGCATCGTGATCGTGGGCGGGCGCGACGCGCTGCTGTGCGCCGATCTGCTCAAGCGTCACAACGTCCCGGTGATCGTGCTGGGCACGTACAGCTTCCCGCGCCGCGACGACTCGCCGTACGACGAGGCCTTCGCCCTGCCCGCGGCCCTCGAAGAAGCGGGGATCGCCTGGTGCCTCGCCAGCGGCGAAGAGGCGGCCAACGAGCGCAACCTGCCCTACGCGGCGGGCCTCGCCGTCGCCCACGGTCTCGACCGGCGCACCGCGCTCGAAGCCATCACCATCCGCCCGGCGAAGATCCTGGGCGTCGCCGACCGCTTCGGGTCCATCGAGCCCGGCAAGAGCGCCACCCTCTTCATCGCCGACGGCGACATCCTCGAGATCACCACCAACGTCTCCGCCGCGTTCATCGACGGGCGGGCCGCCGACATGACCGACAAGCACAAGGTCCTCGCGGAGAAGTACCGCGAGCGGTATCGGCAGATGGGCGCGATCCCGCCGGCCGGCACCGCCAAGCCCGACGCGTCCCGCGACGGGCCCGACGGGGCCGCCCGCCCCCCGGCGCCGCGTCCGGAGCCCGCCCCCGCCGCCGACTAACACCCGAACCCCGGATTTGCCCGGTTTTCTCTGGGTTTGTACGGGCGCGTCGATTACACTGCGTCCCGCATGACGCGTCGAGCCCTCAACGCTGTTCGCCGCACGGACCTCCCGGCCCTCCGGGCTGTCCGTGCGATGGCGGCTGCGCTGGTCGCGGCCGGTGCGCTCAACGCCGGCGCCCTCGCGCAGGTCCGCGCGAGCCTGCCCAACACGCCGACCAACGCCGGCTCGATGAGCTACACCCTGGTCGGCCGCTCGACTCAGACCACCGAGCCCGCGCAGGCCGCCCTCGAACTTGAGATCACGCCCGCCGGCCTGGTCCGCGTGATCACGCTCGACATCCGCGGCGTGCCGACCTGGGCCTCGATGCTCAGCATCTCCCAGTCCGTCGTGCCCGTCAGCATTCAGAACATCCGCCTCCTCCGCACCGCCGGCGACCCCGCCCCCGCCAAGCAGGGCGTCGTCGAGGTCGGCGTCGTCACGTTCTCCGACGCCATCGCGCTGGCGCAGGTCCTCGGCACGGCCAACCACCAGGCCGGCGGAGTCGCGTGCGCCATCCTGCAATCCCAGGGCGGCGTCTGCAGCGGCCCGTTCGATTTCGCCGCCGCCGGGCTCCAACCCGTCCGCGTCAGCGGCGCTGTCCCGCTCTCGGGCTCCGGCCCGTGCACGCTCACCGTCAGCACTTTCGCCCCGCTTACGTCGACCTCCCAGTCCTGGGGCGGCGTGACCTTCAGCGTCAACATCACCGGCACCCTGCAAGCCGCGACCTCCTGCATCGCCGATTTCAACGCCGGCGGGCAGGTCACCGTGCAGGACCTGTTCGACTTCCTGGCCGCCTGGTTCGTGAACGACCCGCGCGCCGACGTCAACACCGCCGGCGGCATCACCGTGCAGGACCTTTTCGACTATCTCGCCCTCTGGTTTGCGGGTTGCCCCTAGCAATATCCGCGGCCTCGCCAGACAAGCGCGGGAAGCTGGGCAACCCCCGACCAGCCCAACAAAGTGAACCGGCAAAACCGGGCTACACCCAGTGGCCGGTGAGGTTTCTTGAGGTAGGTTTCACACCGATCTCGGTCTTGGTGCGCTCGCGAACGCTCGCTCGCGGGGTATCTGTGCCTGCCAACTCAGAAGGACCTTTATGACGCGTCGAACCGCTCGTCACTGTGTCGCCCTCGCCGGGCTCGCCCTGGCCGCTTCCTCTGTATGTGCCCAGACCGTTCCGGTCCGGATCAGCCAGGTCTTCGGCGGCGGGTCCAGCACCGGCACCGCGTTCGGGCGCGACTATGTCGAGCTGTACAACTTCGGCGCTTCGCCCATCGATCTCACGGGCTTCTCCATCCAGTACGCCGCCACCACCGGCACGTCGTGGAGCGCCCGCCCCCTGAGCGGCACCATCCAGCCCGGGAAGTACTTCCTGATCTCGCTGACCTCGACCCTCGCCCCGACCGGCGCGCCCGAACTGCCCGTCGCGCCGGACGTGCAGACCACGACCCTCGCCATTTCCGCCACCGCCGGCAAGGTCGCGCTGGTCCAGGGCACCACCGCGCTGACGGGCTCGTGCCCGACGGGGCTGATTGACTTCGTGGGCTACGGCACGGGGACCAACTGCTTCGAGGGCGCCGGGCCCGCGCCGGCTCCGAGCGTCGCCAACGCCGTCTTCCGCGGCGCGGGCGGGTGCACCGACACCGACGCCAACTCGACGGACTTCGCCGCCGGCGCCGCCGCCCCGCGCAGCTCCGCCTCGCCCGCCAACGCCACGCCGTGCACGCCCGGCGGGGCCGACCTGTCCGTGACCATCGCCGGCCCGTCCTCTTGCCTGCAGGCCCCGGGCGCCTCAGCGACGTACACGTTCTCGGCGACCAACTGGGGCCCGGACGCGACGGCCGACGCGTCGGTCGTGTTCACGCTCCCCGCCGGCTCGACGTTTGTTTCCAGCGTGCCCGCCGCGACCTCGTCGGGCAACACCGTGACGTTCCCCGTCGGCGCGCTGGGCGTCGGCGGGACGTTCAACGGGAGCGTGACCGTCACGCTTGCCTCGCCGGGCGTGCTGGTCGCCTCCGTCGCCGCGGCCTCGAGCGCCGCGGACGCCGCGACCATCAACAACTCCGCCGCGGCCGCCCCCGTTCGCGTGTACCAGTTCTCCAACCCCCTCGCCACCGCCGTGTTCACCAACGAACTCGGGCGCAAGTCGGCCCTCGACGCGGTCAACCTGCCGGGCATCAACATCTCCGGCGGCGACCTCTCCCGCCCGTACGCCAGCGCCGACGGCTCCCGCTGGATCATGAAAGTCGACACCGACGCCGGCACCGGCACCACCGACGAGGCCCTCATCGTCGGCTCCGGCTCGACGTGGTCCGTCGTCGCCCGCGAAGGCGTCACCCCGACCGCCCAGGGCGACCTCATCTCCGCCTTCGGGCTCTACCAGGCCGTCAACAACGCCGGCGATCTCGCCTTCGACGCCGACACCGACGGCGCGACCACCACCGACGAGGTCGTGCTCAAGCAACTCGCCTCGGGCGGCGGGCTCCTCACCGTCGCGCGTGAAGGCGACTCCGTCCCCGCCATCGCCGGCGCGACCTACGGCACCACCATGGGCTCCGTCAGCATCACCGCGGGCGGTCAGGCGGCCTTCCACACAACCCTCGTGGGTCTCACCGCCGCCACGGACACCGCGTTCCTGTCCGCCGACGGCTCGAACCTGCTCGCCCAGGAAGGCGTCGGCGTCCCGACCAACCAGGTCGACGGCAGCAACGCCCCGACGACGTTCACCTACAAGGCCCTCGGTACCGGCACCTCCGACGCCACCGGCTCGTTCCTCTCCGCCGACGGCGCATCGTGGAACTCGCTCGGCTCCATCAACGCCTCGGTCACCGTCCCCGCGACCTCCGGCGTCGACATCGTCCTGGTTCAGAACAACGCCGTCGTCGTGCAGGAGAACATCGCCCCGTCCTTCTCCACGCAGACGGCCGACGACCTGAGCCCCGTCGGCTTCAACTACCTCACGCCCGCGGGCGTCTGGCTCGCGTACGGCGACTACAACGGCGACATCGACTGGGCCGCCCGCAACGGCGTCCTCCTCGCCGAGACCGACCAGCCCATCACCACGGGCAACACCGAAACCTGGAGCGACGCGACGTTCTCGTCCAACTTCTTCCTCGTCACCAGCAACGCCGCCGGCACCACCGTCGTCGGCGGGACGACCAGCGAGACCGACACCGTCCGCGACGCCGTCCTCGTCCTCAACGGCACCACCGTCGTCGCCCGCCAGGGCGACCCGATCGACATCAACGGCAACGGCCTCGCCGACGACGACGCCTACATCGAGACCTTCCGCAACGACCACGGCTTCATCACTGCCGACAACGTGCTCTACTTCAGCGTGCAGTACCGCACGGCCGCCGACATCTGCTCCAACGCCGCCGGCTCGCGTGAGGCGTTCGTCCGCGTCCTGCTCCCCGTCGCGCCCGCCGGCGGACGCTGCTGCATCGGGGCCCGGTGCGCCATCGTCACCGCGCAGGCCAACTGCGACCCCGCCGGCTCGGCCGGCGCCGTCTTCACGGCCGCCGCCACCGACTGCAACACCGGCGGCTCGCTCAGCACGCCCTGCTGCTTCGCCGACTACAACAAACAGTCCGGCATCACCGTGCAGGACATCTTCGACTTCCTCACCGATTACTTCAGCGGCTCGGTCAACGCCAACGTCTCCGGCGACGGCACCGCGGCGCCCACCGTGCAGGACATCTTCGACTACCTGACGGCGTACTTCGCCGGCGGGTGCTGAGGAAGAGAGGCACTGGGCACTAGGCACTGGGCACTAGGGCCAGGCACCGGGTGTCAGGCACCGGGCACCAGGCACCGGGGGTTGGTTGAGATCAGCTCTCGGCGGGCCTGGGTCGATTGACGCACATCCACGAGCGCCCCGTCCGTGCGGACGGGGCGTTTTTCTTGGCGTACAATCCGGCTCATTGACAACACGGGGCCGATCTGGCTATCGACCGGGCGGAGAACGTCCGGTGCTAGCGCGTCCTGGAGCATGCAGGCCAGGTAAAAAGCATGCAAAACAATAGTTGCTAATAACAACTACGCTCTCGCGGCCTAAATAAGGCTGCACGACCCCCGCTCCACGCCCGATAGGGTGGGGGTCGAAAACATCGGGCTGGCTCACAAGTGGCGCCCCCGGGCGCGTGGGCGAGGATCAGCTGGGGGATTGGCCGCACGGGAGGGTGTCGATCCTCGACCGTGCGGGCGAAAGCAAATGATCGAACACACGCGTAGAGGCGCCGAGCGCACCGTCCCGGCACGGGGGTTCGACTCCCCCCGGCTCCATTTCTTAATGCCGGCGCTCTTTGAGCGTCCCGCAATTCGTGGTTGGTGCACCGACGTAGTAAGCGATTGACTCGCGCGGCTTTGTAGTCGCAGCCCGCGGGGGAAGAGGCGCGCAAGTTCCAAAACATCGCGGATGTGAAGCGGTGTTCCAAAAGTTGGGATGCGACGTTGATTAGTAACGAAAGCACAATCTTGGACCAACTCGCTCGTTTACAGTGGGATTCTATTGTTGCTTTATCCGGGTTCCGGCTGTGGCACAAAGGTTTTGATTCCGTACTCGCAAGTCAGAACATTGACCACAATAAAGTGCTCGCGTCTATAGCATATGTAATTGATCGCGGCCTTTCATCATGCTACGAGGTTGAAGCCGAGTCCTACGCATGTGACCTTTTCGACTTGAACGAAGGCATACTCACCCGTGCAGGCGCATTTGCCACGACCGCGATCTTGAACACCTACTGGCTAAAGCATCGTTCACAAAGGTGCCGACTATACTCCGATGCAATAGCCCAGATGGTTTTGCGCAATGCCGATGCGGTTAGGCCAATTGAAGTTCAGCGGTGGCTGCTGCTAACTTCTCTGGAGTGGGCATCTGCGGCAAGTGGCGACAACGATGCTGCAAATGCTCATGCTATTTCCGCAACCATGTTTGTAAGAGCACTGAGTAGGAACAACGCTGAAGCATGAAGTAACATTGCTCGGCGTGGTTCACCCAGTGCCTTTCATTGCAGACGGCATGGGCGGGTCTTCGTACATCGACTCGGTCATCGCCCGCGACGACCTCCCGGCCGAGAACGGCGACGGCACCTTCAGCTGGCGAACCCTGGTCTATCTCCAGAACTGGCGCGGCGACGTGGTCGGCCTCATCGACCAGGCCACCGGCCTCCTCCGTGAGAGCATCCGCTACTCGGCCTATGGGCGCCCGCTCAGCATCCCCGCGGCGGACTACAATGGTTCCGGCAACGTCGTTGGTGATACAAACGATTCGATCACGGCGCTGCGTTTCCATTAAATAGTAATTATTCCTGATGGAGTACTAAATGCGATATGTGATTGCCGAGGACTTCGTAGAACGTCTGGATCCTGAATGGGTAAAACAGTTTGAGCGAGTTGGCGAGCACTTTACAGAGTTCCTCGCCACAGTGCCTCGTCCATCTCGCAACGACTTAACTCTGGCGTTGGCAGAGGCGACTCGCGATGACATGCCAGTTGTAGAGGCGTTGATCGCCGAGCTCGCTGGATTTTTTGAAGGCAACGGAGTAGTGACACTGCCTTTAAGCGATGATTGCTTCGAGGTAATCGATTACTTTGCCGGCTGCGGGCTAGATGTTCGTAGCTCTTTTATTTGCTATTTCGTGATTACTTACTTTTTAGATCTTGCGGTGACGCTTCAGAAGTATAGCCACGTGCGGTCCTCCTGGGCTATTGATGCTCTTGTCGCAGGAGCACTTTTGCACTCACGGAGTCTAGATCTGCAGCCTCTGTCATGCTGCTTTCGATCACTTGCCGAGCTCGCCAGATTCCAAGGTAAGCCAGGAATCATGATGATGTGGTCTCGCATTTTTTTCAACGCTCGTTTGAGAGAAGACTGGCCAAGGGAGCCGGACTTTCTCAAAACCGCTATTGAAAAATATTCCCAACACGATTTGTCGCTTGGGAGTCTCCGAGGCGATATGCGAATTGGAGTTATATTGTCTGATTTTATTTACTTTGATTCATAGCCGCGTTGCAGGATGTGAATGGTGCGGCCTCTCCGCAGGAGAATCCGCTCCTTGGCCTACGGGCGCCCGTTCAGCATCCCCGCGGCGGACTACAATGTTGATGGCGCGGCGGGGAGGCAAGACGTATTCAACGTGTAAGCTCTGGTGCAGAGATCCCAACGACGCCGACAGGGTAACTCGATGACTAGGGCGAACTCCTTATGGGCGATAGCCGGGTTCTGTGTGGGCGTATGTGTGTTTGCGATAGTCGCCAGCATTAGTCGCAACGACTCGGCGTATCAGTGGCAGCAAGTACACTTGCCAGCGGAGGGTCGGCAGAGATACCGACTAGAGCAGCTTTCTGCGATGCTCACTACTGTGAAGTCGGATCCAACACTCTACTCGAAGACCATTCGTGATTTGGTACAGTGGGGGCTCCACGCCGTTGAGCAGAGGGGTTCTGACAGCGCAGCGGTTCAAGACGCTGAGCTTATTCTCTGTGAGCTCTTGACCTACGACGACCGAGTGGCAACAACGGTGAGGCAGTTTCTGGCATCATCAGATCGACGGATAGTGATACGTGCCGCTGGACTTGTAGCTGGTTGTCGGGCACTTATAGCAACACATCGCGAGGACGTTTCGCTCGCGTTGAAGCGATGGCAGGCAGACGAAGAGGTGGCTCGTGCTCTTCGGCGGTGTCAGTTTTCTGATCCACGCTGAAGGGCGTTGCGCCTTCAACTGGCGAACCCTCGTCTATTTCCAGAACTGTCGGGCAAGGTGGCGATGTCGTCGGCCTCATCGACCAGGCCACCGGCCTCCTCCGCGAAAGAATCCGCTCCTCGGCCTACGGGCTCTTGTTCAGAATCCCCGCGGCGGTCCCCCCGCGCGGCGACAATACCCTCCCGTGTCTACCCCAACCGCAAATCCCTCACAAACTCAGACTCCGCCCGCACCTGTTCCAGCGGCACGCCAAGCTGCTTTGACGTGATCCTCCGAACCTCTTCCAGCACCTGTTGCTGAGCGATCAGTCGCGCGCCCGGCGTCGCGCCGGCGGGCTCGATCGGCGCGATCGCGCGGGCCATGTCGCCCACCGTTTCCAGGCCCGGCGGCGGTCGCCAACCTGCCGCGGTTGAGGCCCAGGCGACAAGCACAATCGCGCCCGCCGCGACGGCGAACGCGGCCGCCCCGGAGCCTGCGCCGTATCGCCCCCATGTCACACCGACGAGCGGCACGCAGGCGAGCACGACGATGGCCGTCGTCCACAAGAACGCCTGATCTACCGCCGGCGACGCGACCAGCCGCGGCAGCCTCGGATTGGCCGCGCGCATTCGCCGCCAGTGCCCGCGGAGCCCCGACGCAAACACCGTGTCGAGTCGCGTCGTCGGTCGAATCAGCCGACGCTCAACGCCCGCCGAAGCAACGATCTCCCGACGCAGTGCAAAGAACGCGCGGGCCGTCGGGCACACGCCGGACGCCCTGGGCAGGCGCGACAACACCAACGCCGCCAGATCGGCGACCGTCCGCACCCGCCAGCACTCGGCGTCCGGCAGGGTGACGTTGAACCGTTCCTCGACCTCCATCACGAGTTCGACGGCGTCCAGTCCCATGGTGCATGCTACTCGCCGAACGCGGCACCTCCTCGCGTGGATTTCGGCTACAACACCCCCGTGCCCACCCCAACCGCCCATCACGACCCCGGCGGCAAGGTCCGCCCGCCGTGGCCGGCGGATTCCGTTGTCTCCGCCGTCTTCTCGCCCTGTCAGCGGTACCGCTACGAGCTGCGCGAGGTCTGGGCGCCCGGCAAGCCGCTGGTGATGTGGGTGCTCATGAACCCGAGCGTCGCCTGCATCGAGTACAGCGACCCGACGCTGCGCAAAACGGGCAAATTCGCCCGCGCCTGGGGCTTCGGCGGGCAACTCGTCGCCAACGTGCACGCCTATCGCGCTACCGACAAAGCCGCGCTGCTCCGCGTGCCCGACCCTGTCGGGCCGGACAACGACGACGCCATCGTCCGCATGGCCGCCCAGGCAAAAACCGTCGTGCTCGCCTACGGCCAGCCGCCCAAGTCTCTGCGCGATCGGGGCGCGGCGGTCGAAGCACTGCTGGCGAGCCACCCGGCCCTGCGTCACCTGCGCCTCGCGCGTGACGGCACGCCGGTGCACCCGCTGTACCTGCCCGAGACGCTCCGCCCGAAGCCGCACCGGGTCGCCGTGACGGTCTGACCCGGCGGCCGCGTGCGCGCCAGGCGCGCACGCGGCGTGTGTCCGCGCCGATCCGGTTCAGACCTTGAACCGGCGGACCATCTGCTGCAACTGCTCGGCCTTGGTGGACAACTGCGTCGCCGCGCCGGCGGCCTGCTCGCTCCCGGCCCCGGCCTGCATCGCGGCCGCCGCGACCGAGCGGATCATGTCCGCGACCGACTTCGACTTGCCGATGATCTCCGACAGGCTCTCGCCCGCGAGCGTGGCGCTCCGAACGCCCGCTTCCACGTACGACGAGCCCTCGTGCATCCGTTCAACGCTCGAGCGCGTCTCACCCTGGATGGCCTGGATGGTGCTCGAGACTTGCTCGGTCGCCTTCGTGGTGCGCTCGGCGAGTTTGCGCACCTCGTCCGCCACCACCGCGAAGCCGCGCCCGTGCTCCCCGGCCCGGGCGGCCTCGATCGCCGCGTTGAGGGCAAGCAGGTTGGTCTGGTCCGCGATCTCGTTGATGACCGCGATGATCTGCCCGATCTGGGCGCTGCGGTCTTCCAGGGCGCTCACGCTCTCCGCGGAGCGCGACACCGACGTCTCGATGCTCCGCATCCCGCTGACTGCGTCGCGGATGACCTCGCCGCCCTTCTCGGCCAGTTCGCGGCTCTGCTGGGCCACCGTCGTCACGCTCTCCGCCTGCCGCGCAACCTCGCCCGTCGCCGCGGACATCTCCTCGCTGGAGGCGGCGATCTCGGTCGCCGCGGCGGCCACCTGCTGCGACGCGGCGGCGAACTCGCTGACGATCCCCTGCACCTTGCCCACGAACGCGTTGAACCACCGGCCGACTTCGCCCAGCTCATCGCTCCGCTTGTCGTCCACGCGCTGCGTCAGATCACCCTCGCCCTCGGCGATGTCGCGCATCCTGACGGCCAGCGCCCGAGACGCCCCCGCCACCGACCGCGCGATCGCGAACGACGCGATCACGCCGATCGCCAGCGCGATCGCCACACAAGCCGCCGTCTCCACGAGCGCGACGGCGATCGTTCGGATCGCCGCGTCGCGCGCCCCCGCGGCTTCCTTCACCAGGAACTCGTCCAGACCTTCCTTGGAAGTCGCGATCGTCTCCGCCGTCGGGATCAGCCGTTGATCGCGCGCCTCGGCGATGGACCCGCTGAGGGCCACCACCCGCCCGCCGATGTCCGTATAGGCCTTGAGCGCCGCCTGCGCCTCGCGTGCCTGCGACTTGAGATCGCTCTTGCCCGCGCCGGACACCAGCGTCTCGAGCAGGCGGGCGCACTCGGTCGCCGCCGCCGCGCCCGCGTCGAACTCTTTCATGTCGGTGGTCACCAGATACCGCGCCACGCCCAGGCGGGCGAGGTTCGCCTTGGCCAGCGCCTCGGACGCCTGCCGCGCCGCGGCGTGGTCACTCCCGGCCTCTGCCGTCGCGACAAGTTGCTCCAGGTCGGTCTGCAGCCGAATCCCCGCGGGCCCGCACTCGCCGTAGAACAGTTCGAGTTTGCTCTTGTTCGCCGCGACCAGGTCCGCGGTCGCGCCCGAGAACTGGTCCAGGTTCTTGTGCATCTCATCAAGCTTGGCCTGCATGGCCTTGTCAGCGATCTCGGACTCGGCCTTCTTCAGCGCGCTCCGGGCCGCCTCGAGCGTGGTCGCGATCGCCCGTTCGCCGTCGGCCGACGGGCTCACGAGGTACGTGACCGCCGCCCGCAGCGCCTCGCGCGAGCGGACGCTCAGCTCGTTGGCGGCCTTCAGATCGTTCATGCGGTCCGCCATCTGGTTGACGGTGCTCTGGAGCGTGCGGCTGGTCGTGTAGCTCAGCCCGCCGATGACCACCACCAGGGCGATCATCAGACCGAAGCCCAGCCACAGTTTTTTCGCGATCGTAAATCGCATAAGATGCTCCGTAATGTGTGGTTCGTTCGTTCGTGCGAAAACGCATGTCGAACATGATGTTTCTCAACATGAGAGTGACCGCGGCGAACCGCGCCGAGGCGGGCCGCGCCAGAGCGACAAAAAGGTCGAGCCGTTCATCGCTGAACGAGTTGGATGTTTCAGATACGGCGGGATCGTCCGCTTTGGTGATTGTGCAGCGCCGCGCTCGGCCGCGGCGGCGAGCAGAACACGCGATGAAGCGACGAACGCTTCCCTACCCGAGGCGATGGTCGTCCGCTGGACTCCGGCCCCCGCTGCGATATCGTGCCTCAGGACCCGCTACCCCGTGCCAGAGGCGTCTTCGCCCTTTGGCACGCGGCGCTCCGGGCCCCACCGGCGGGGCGGACGCACGCCGCTTCTCCGGCCTGACCGCACAGGAGGCCCCCATGACCAGCTCCGCCGTTCAGCACCCGGCCCACGCCGGCGGGTCGCACGCGCACCCCGCGAATCACGCCCACCATCACCACGCCCACACCCACGCCGGCGCACCCACGTCCAACGCCGCGCTGATCGCCTGGGTCAACGACCTCGCCGCCCTGTGCGGGCCCGAGCGCGTCGTCTGGTGCGACGGTTCGCAGGCCGAGTATGACCGCCTGTGCGAGCAGATGGTCCAGAGCGGCACGTTCGTTCGCCTCAACCCGGCCAAGCGGCCCAACTGCTACCTGGCCCGGTCTCACCCGTCGGACGTCGCCCGCGTCGAAGAGCGCACGTTCGTCTGCTCCGCCACGCGCGTCGAGGCCGGCCCGACGAACAACTGGGCCCCGCCCGAGCAGATGCGGTCCACCCTCCGCACGCTCTTCACCGGGTGCATGCGCGGGCGCACCATGTACGTCGTCCCCTTCTCCATGGGCCCCATCGGCTCGCCCATCGCCAAGATCGGCGTCCAGATCACCGACAGCCCCTACGTCGTCACCAACATGCGCATCATGACGCGCATGGGCAGCAAGGTGCTCGAAGCCCTCAGCGACGGGCCGTTCATCCCCTGCATCCACTCCGTCGGCGCCCCCCTCGCGCCAGGCCAGAAGGACGTCGCCTGGCCCTGCGAGCCCGACATCGCCAAGAAGTACATCGTCCACTTTCCCCAGACGTACGAGATCTGGTCCTACGGCTCCGGCTACGGCGGCAACGCGCTGCTCGGCAAGAAGTGCCTCGCGCTGCGCATCGCTTCGGTCATGGCCCGCGACGAGGGCTGGCTCGCCGAGCACATGCTGTTGCTCAAGGTCACCAACCCCGCGGGCCGCGTCTTCCACGTCGCGGCGGCGTTCCCGAGCGCGTGCGGCAAGACCAACTTCGCGATGCTCAAGCCCACCATCCCCGGCTGGACCGTCGAGACGATCGGCGACGACATCGCCTGGCTCGCCCCTGGCCCCGACGGAAAGCTGCGGGCGATCAACCCCGAGGCCGGCTTCTTCGGCGTCGCGCCCGGCACCGGCCCCTCGACCAACGCCACGGCGGTCGACACCATCTGGGGCAACACGATCTTCACCAATGTCGCGCTCCGCGACGACGGCGACGTCTGGTGGGAGGGTCTGACCGACACCCCGCCCGATGGGCTCGTCGACTGGACCGGTCGACACTGGTCCCCCAAGTCGGGAGTGCCCGCCGCACACCCGAACTCCCGTTTCACCGTGGCGGCCGCCCAGTGCCCGAGCATCTCGGACGACTGGGACGACCCACGGGGCGTCGTCATCGACGCGATCATCTTCGGCGGCCGACGTGCGACCAACGTGCCACTGGTGGCGGAGGCACGCGGATGGGAACACGGCGTCTTCATGGGCGCCACGATCTCCTCCGAACGCACGGCGGCCGCCGAGGGCACGGTCGGGGAGCTGCGTCGCGACCCGTTCGCGATGCTGCCCTTCTGCGGCTACAACATGGCCGATCACTGGCAGCACTGGCTGAACGTCGGGGAGCGCCTGCGGGCGACGGGCGGAGTGCCGCGCGTCTTCCAGGTGAACTGGTTCCGGAAGGGCGACGACGGGCGCTGGCTGTGGCCGGGATTCGGCGAGAACGGTCGCGTGCTCGCCTGGATCCTCGAACGCGTCGAGGGCACGGCCCCCGCGATTGAGAGCCCGGTGGGTTGGGTCCCGGCCCCCGGCACGATCGACTACGCCGCGGCCGGCGTCACGGATGCCGACTGGGCCGAACTCTTCGCGATCGACCCCGCCGCCCACCTCACCGAGGCCGACGACGCTGCGGCGTTCTTCGAAACCTTCGACGGACGCGTTCCCGCCGCCGTGACGGCGCAACTCGCCGACCTGCGGGCTCGGATGGAGGCCGCGCGCGCCTGACGCGCACTCCTCGCACGACCGAATCGCGCGCCCCCCGCGCTGGCGGCGCCCCAATCCCCCTTACCGCCGGGCCGC
>CAZTQN010000018.1:0-78686 GCA_964615765.1 uncultured Phycisphaeraceae bacterium | reverse complement strand
TCGAGTTGAACCGCGGCATCTCCTTCGACGTGTAGGCGAAGATGTCGGCGATGATCCGCATCGAGGGGATCGGCGGGTAGATGTAGGTGTTGCGGACCATGAACTCCTTCAGGATGTCGTTCTGGATGGTGCCGGCGAGCTGGGCCGGCGTGACGCCCTGGAGTTCGGCGGCGACGATGTACATCGCCATGATCGGGAGCACGGCGCCGTTCATCGTCATCGAGACGCTGACCTGCCCGAGGGGGATGCCCTCGAAGAGGCGCTGCATGTCGAGGATGGAATCGACCGCGACGCCGGCCATGCCGACGTCGCCCGTCACGCGCGGGTGGTCGCTGTCGTAGCCGCGGTGCGTCGGGAGATCGAAGGCGATCGACAGGCCCTTCTGCCCGGCGGCGAGGTTGCGCCGGTAGAACGCGTTGGAGGCCTCAGCGGTCGAGAAGCCGGCGTACTGGCGCACGGTCCAGGGCTTCAGGACGTACATCGTCGGGTATGGCCCGCGGACGTAGGGCGGCAGGCCGGGCATCGTGCCCAAGTGCTCGACGGGCGCGAGATCACTCGCGTGATACTCGGGCGAAATGGCGATCGCCTCGGGCGTCGTCCAGGCCAGTTCGTCGGGCGAGCGGTGATGACGCTCGCGCACGAGGCGCTGCCAGGCGTCGGCGCCGGGCGGGTCGGAGATCGCGCCGTCGACGAGCGGGAGGTCGGCGAAGTTCGGGATCGTGCTCATGCCGGTGGTCGTGCTCATGCCACAGCCCCTTCTTCCGCGAGCAGCTCGCTAAGGATCGCGACCACGTCGCACTTGATGAAGATGAAGCGGTCGACGCCGGCGGCGAGGTACTCGGGCTCGCGATCGCCCGGGTTGCCGGCGAGGATGACGGTGCGGGCGCCCGCCGCGTGCAGGGCGGGCGCCAGTTCGGGCACCAATGTTGGATACGCGTCGTCGCCGGCGCAGATGACGGCGACGCCCGCGCCGGACGATTGGAATGCGGCGACCGCGTCGGACGCCGACGCGTAGCCGTCGCTTGAGAACACCGTGAAGCCGCCGGCCTGGAAGAAGTTGGCGGCGTAGGTCGTGCGTGCGACGTGGGCCGCGATCGGGCCGATGCTCGCGAGGAAGACGCTCGGGCGGGCCCCGGTGGCGGCGGCGAGGTCGTCGGCGGCGGCGCGGAGACGTTCGAAGGGTTCGGCGAAGGGGTGCGGCGCGATGGGCGAAGCCAGGTGCGTCTCGCCGCGTGGCGCGAGGGCCGCGCTCATCTGCCCGATCGTCGCCCCTGCGCGGGCCGCGGCGAAGAGTGCGGCGGCGCGGTCCGTCGACATGCTCGGCGATGTTGCGGCGCTCGCGGCCCGGGCCTGGGCCAGCGCGGCCTTTGCAGCGGACAGCGCCGGGCCGGATTTCGCGGCCGTCGCGGTGGTTCGGGCTCGCTGGCGGATCATCGCCAGGTCGAACGTCGGACGCGGGAGCGGGCGCTCGGCGGGGTCGGCGAACTCGCTGACGCCGGTGATCGCGTCGCGCCGCGTGGCCAGGTTCTTCAGGCGGGGCTGGACGGCGGAGTCGATCTGCTCGTGAATGAAGCCGGATTGCAGGCAGGCGGCCATCCCGCCGCGACCTTCGATGGCCTGGAAGATCACCCACGCGCGTTCGGCGAGCTGGGTCGTCAGGGTTTCGAGGTAGTAGCTTCCGCCGGCCGGGTCGCTCACGCGGTGCAGGTGGCACTCGTCCTGCAGGATGAGGTGGGTGTTGCGGGCCAGACGCCGGGCCAGTTCGCTGGGCAAGCCGAGCGCGGCGTCCATCGGGGCGACGCCCACGGCGTCGGCGCCGGCGACACCGGCGGCGAAGGCGCACACGGTGTTGCGGAGGAGATTGACCCACGGGTCGCGCGTCGTCAGAACGCGCTTGCTGGTGCGGACGTGCATGCGCATGCGCTGGGCCGCGCCGTCGCCGCCCGACGCGCGGACCACGCGGGCCCACAGCATGCGCGCGGCCCGAAGCTTGGCGATGGCCAAGAACATCGAGCAGCCGACGGAGAGCGAGAAGAGCATCTGCCCGGCGGCGCGGCTGACACTCAGCCCGCGGGCGTCCATCGCGCGGAGATAGTCGACGCCGGTCGCGAGGGCGAAGGCGAGGTCCTGGGCGGCGGTGGCGCCGGCGTGGTGATAGGCAGCCGTGCCGACGCGCACGGCGGTCACGTGCGGGTACCGCGCGCTGGTCCACGCGGCCAGTTCGCTCATCTGCGCGAGCGATTCGTCGAGCGTCATCGGGAGCGCCCCGTCGCGGGCCAGTACGGCGAGCGGGTCGGCGTTGAACGCGCCGCGGGCGCGATCGGGCGGAAGGGCCGCGTCGTCCCACAGCGCGGCGAGCGTGGCGGCGGCCGGCATGAACGCGCCGCCCGCTTCCAGCCCAACATGGATCATGCCCAGGTGCACGCCCGCGAAGGCCCGCTTCAGGTCTTCGAGGCGTGCGATGCTCACGCCGTCGGTTCCCACGAGCGAGCCGGCGGCGGGATTGTCGGGGTCGAGCCCGAGCCGGGCGGCGGAGTCGAAGCGGATGATCGTCGACGTCACGCCGTGGGCCAGGTCATCGAGCAGCGCGGCGTTGAGATCTTCCGGAGAGGGCTCGGCCCGCTCCTGGCGGATGTCCCAGCCCGTCTGGCTTGAGTTGAGCGCCGACCCGCCGCGGGTCATGGGCGGAAGACCGCTGAACCCGGCGGCGTCGGGGTTCGGGGGCAGGTCCGCCGCGGTGTACAGCGGGCGGACGTACAGACCTTCGTACGTGTGCGTGACCAGTTTGCGCTCGAAGGGCGCACCCTTGAGGTCGGCATCGACGGCGGCCCGCCACTGCTCGACCGTCACGGGAGGAAAGGCGTCAGTTGTGATGGGCGTGCGATCCACGGAGCCCCCTTCCGGCCCACGCGGGGCCTGCGATGGTGCGGCACCGTATTTCTAGACAAGTTGATCCAGAAATCAAGACGGATCGCGGAATGTCCGGGCAAACCGTGACATTGTCCGCACGAAATGCGAACACGCGCACGGGGTACGGAACACTCACTCCCACTCGATCGTCGCGGGCGGCTTGCTGGAGATGTCGTAGACCACGCGGTTCACGCCGCGGACTTCGTTGATGATCCGGTTGGAGATCGTCGCCAGCACCGCGAACGGGATGCGGGCCCAATCGGCGGTCATGAAGTCCTGCGTTTCCACCGCGCGGACGGCGATGGTGCTCTCGTAGGTCCGCCCGTCGCCCATCACGCCCACGCTCTTGACCGGGAGCAGCACCGCGAACACCTGGCTCGTGCTCCGGTACAGGTTGCTTGCGACGATCTCTTCGAGCAGGATCTCGTCGGCGTCGCGCAGCACGTCGAGCTTGGGGCGGGTGACTTCGCCCAGCACGCGCACGGCGAGCCCCGGGCCGGGGAAAGGGTGTCGCCAGATGATCTGGTCGGGCAGGCCCAGCACTTCGCCCAGCTTGCGGACCTCGTCCTTGAACAGGTCGCGCAGGGGTTCGAGCAGGTCGAAGGAGAGGTCTTCGGGCAAGCCGCCCACGTTGTGGTGGAGCTTGATGCTGGCGCTGGTGCCGGCGTGCCCGCCGCCGGATTCGATCACGTCGGGGTAGAGCGTGCCCTGCGCCAGCAGGGGCGCGCCATCGGGGAGGGGCGCGTCGCCGAAGATCTCGGAGGCGGCGTCTTCGAAGACGCGGATGAAGCGGGCGCCGATGCGCTTGCGCTTTTCCTGCGGGTCGGTGACGCCTGCGAGGTCGGCGAGGAACTGGTCGCCCGCGTCGACAACTTTGAGCTTGATGTGGAAGTGATCGCGGAAGGTGGTCTCGACGAGGTCGCGCTCGCTTTTGCGGAGCAGACCCGTGTCAACGAAGATGCACCGGAGTTGATCGCCGATGGCGCGGTGCAGGAGGGCGGCGCACACGGAGGAATCGACCCCGCCGGAGAGCCCGCAGATGACCGGGCGCTTGCCGACGACGCGCCGGACGCGGGCGACTTCGGTCTCGAGGAAATCGGACATGCGCCAGGAGCCCTGGCACTTGCAGATGTCGTAGAGGAAGTTGCGGAGGATGTCGACGCCGTGCGGCGTGTGCGTGACTTCCGGGTGGAACTGCACGCCGAAGAAGCGGACGCCGGGCCGATCGACGCGGATGGCGGCGAGGGGGCAGGTCTCGGTGCCGGCGAGGACGTGGATGTTGGCGGCGGGATCGGCGACGACCTGATCGCCGTGGGACATCCAGACGGCGGTGCGTTCGGGGATGGCGCCGAGCAGGTCGGAGCGATCGGAGATATGGAGGCTGGCGCGGCCGAACTCGCGGGCGCGGGCGCGTTCGACGCGCATGCCCATGGTCTGGCAGGCGAGCTGCATGCCGTAGCAGATGCCCAGGACGGGGACGCCAAGTTTGAAGATCTCAGGGTCGCAGGTGGGCGTGCCGGGCTCGTACACGCTGGCGGGCCCGCCGGAGAGGATGATGCCCTTGGGCGCGAGTTCGCGCAGTTGGGCCGCCGTGACCTTGGGCGAGACCAGGAGGCTGAAGGCGCCGGCCTCACGGACGCGCCGGGCGATGAGCTGGGCCGTCTGGCTGCCGAAGTCGAGGATGGGGATGACCTCGGCGTGCGGGAGCTGGTCGCGCCGGGGGAGTTTGACGGAAGACACGGGGGTCGTGCTGGGCATGTCGGCCTGCGCAGGAGGGCTCAAGCGGGGTTATGGGGTCGCGCGGCGGTCGGACGACGCCGTGCGGAGCCCGAACGGTACCCGCGCCGTGACGAATCCGCGCGGCGGGAACCGATGTATCATGCAGGAATGGGAATCCCGGCGGGTCAGTGCCGTGGGATGGTCGTTGTGGCGATAGCCGCGACGGTGGGCGGCTGCGCCAATCCGGAACAGACGGTGGGGTTCACCGAATATGACAACGCGGCTCGGCTGCGAGCGGTCCGGGCCGCGGCGGCGAGCGGGGATCAGTCCGCCGTGCCCGCGCTGATCGCGCGGCTGTCGAGCGACGACCCGGCCGAGCGCCTGCTGGCCAACAGCGCGCTGGAACGACTCACGGGAACAACGATGGGCTACCAGCACGCCGCTCCGCCGGATCAGCGACAGGCCGCCATCGACCGCTGGAACCAGTGGGCCCGCCAGCACGCCGTGAGCGCCGCGGGCGAGGTGACGCCATGAGCGCCTGCAGCGACTCCCCCGGGACGGGGACCGGACCCGCCGTGCACGGCGGCCCGCAGATCCGCCTGGAGATCCGCAGCAACCCGCTGTACCTCGCGGGCGTGCGCGAACTGGTCGGGAGCGTGGCCCGGCGGCTGGGCTTTACCGAAGAAGCCGCGGGGCACATGTCGCTCGCGGTGGATGAGGCCCTGTGCAACGTGATCCGCCACGGGTACGGGCGTGCACCGGACCGCCCGATCTGGCTCAGCCTGTGGCCCGAGGGCGGCGCCTGGTCGGCCGCGGGCGGGAGTTCGGCTGGGTCGGCAGGCGCAGGCGGCTCAAGTGGATCGGGCGGGGCCGGGTGCGAGTGCTCGCTGCCCGACGCGCTGCGGATCATCATTGAAGACGAGGCCCCGCAGGTGGATCCGAGCGCGATCCGCAGCCGGAGCCTGGACGACATTCGCCCGGGAGGGCTGGGCGTGCACATCATCCAGTCGGTCATGGACGAAGCGCGGTTCGAAAAGCGTGAGCACACCGGGATGCGCCTGGTCATGCTCAAACGCCGCGCCGCGTCGCGAACGGGACCGCTAGCATCCTCCTCTGCCGCCCATGCCTAATCCTGACCAGACCAACACGGGCTTGCGCGTCGAATCGTCCACGAGGGACGGCGGCGTGGTCATCCGTCCGATGGGCGACATCGACCTGACCGGCTCGCCGACGCTCCGCGTGGAACTGCGCCGGGCCGCGGGCGAGAAGCCGCAGCGACTGGTGATCGACCTCGCCGACGTCGGCTACATGGATTCGTCGGGCGTGGCCACGCTGGTGGAAGCGATGCAGATCACGCGTCGGAACAGCACGGCCCTGGTGCTGTGCAACATGCAGCCGCGCGTGCGCTCGATCTTCGAGATCGCCCGCCTGCACTCGGTGTTCCGGATCGAGCCGACGCTCGACGCGGCGATGAAGTAAGCGATCAACTCGGCGTGATCGCCGCGCGCCCCTTCGCGCGGGCGGTGTTGCGGATACGCTCAGCCCATGCCCGAGCGGTCCACGGACAACCCGGTCGTTCGCGCGGTGGGGTTCCTCGGCGAACGCGTGCTCGGCGTGCTCGACCATGTCGGCTCGTCGTGGTACCTCTTCACCGACGCCATGAAGTGGCTCTGGCGCGGGCTCACCAACAAAAAGACCCGCATCGGCAAGCCCGCGATCGTGTCGCAGATCGTGCGTGTCGGCGTGCGCTCGGTCGGGATCATCACGCTCGTCTCCGCGTGCGTCGGTTTCATCCTCGCGTTCCAGATGGCCCCGACGCTCGACCGCTACGGCTCCCGCGAACTGGTCGCCAACATCACCGGCGTCGCCATCTTCCGCGAGCTCGGGCCGCTCATCGCCGCCATCGTCCTCACCGGCTTCGCCGGCGCGGCGATCGCCGCCGAGATCGGGACCATGGTCGTCGGCGAAGAGATCGAGGCCCTGGAGGCCCACGCGCTCAACCCGGTGCGCTTCCTCGTCGTGCCGCGTTTGGTCGCGGCGGTCGTCAGCATGACGTGCCTCGCGATCATCGCCAACTTGGTCGCGGTGACGGCGGGCTGGGCCGTCGGTGTGCTGGCGCTCGACATCCCCAGCGAGCGATACATCCAGAACACGCTGGACCAGGTCAAGTTCGTCGACGTGTGGACGGGGATCCTGAAGGGCACGATCTTCGGGATGCTCATCGGGCTCATCGCCTGCAACAACGGGCTGCGCGTCACGGGCGGGGCCGCCGGCGTCGGCAACGCCACCACCAACACCGTCGTGCAGTCGATCGTCGCGATCGTCGTCGCGGACCTCATCTTCACGTTCGCGTTCTACCAGCTCGGCTGGGTCTGACTGAGCTGGGTCTGACCGAGCTGGGTCTGACCGAGCTGGGTCTGACCGAGCTGGGTCTGACCGAGCTGGGTCTGACCCCGCCCTCAGCGCCGGTAGTCCATCGCGTGCTCGGCCATCGCCAGCGCCTCGCGCAGAAGCGACATCCCGAGCGCCCCGACGCCCGCGAGGATCGCGAGGATCCACCCGGCGGACGTGTGCCCCTGCCCGAACAACCACGCCGCGGAATAGAGCGACAGCCACAGCGCCCCGTACCGCGCGATCTTCTCGCCCACGCGCGGGCCCTTGCCCAGCGCCCGCACGCGCAGCCAGACCAGCACGATGAACCCGACGGCGAGCGCGGCGGGCGCGGCGTACGCCTCCGGACGCACCCACTCCGGCGTCAGCCCCCCACTCCCGCGGTTGCGATACCACCCCACACCCAGCATCACGCCCGACCAGAACACCCAGCCGATCACGGCGAACAACGCCGCCCGCGTCGAGAGATTCGGCGCCTTGCGCCCGAACACGTGGGCCGCCCCCGCGACCAGCAGCGCGTGCGTCATCACCAGCCACACCGGCAGCACGAAGCGGATCTGCAGGTTCGGCGTCACCATCTGCCCCGCGTAGATCAGCCCGAGCAAGAGCAGCCCGACGCCCGGCACAAACTTGCCGGCGGCGTTGTACACCAGCGCGGCGGCCGCGACCGTGATCGTCAGCACCACCGCCAGCGTCCCCAGCACCGTCGCGCCGAGCACCGCCGTGACGAGCGTGAGCACGACCAGCGACACGCCCGCTTCGAGCGACATGCGCCCGGAGGG
This sequence comes from uncultured Phycisphaeraceae bacterium, assembly GCA_964615765.1. Taxonomy (GTDB): domain Bacteria; phylum Planctomycetota; class Phycisphaerae; order Phycisphaerales; family UBA1924; genus CAZTQN01. The sequence goes on along the minus strand of CAZTQN010000018.1, from coordinate 70,884 downwards.
AATCGGGCGCTGCGGGTTGAGGATCTGGTCCCGGCGGCGATCCAGCACGTCGTTGAGCGCCGTCGTGAACGCGTACAGCCCGAGCGCGTTGACGGCGGCCCCGACCAGCAGCAGCCAGAGCGGGAGCTCGACAAAGTTGGGCGTGCGCGGCTCCTGCGGGCTCGAGTGCGTCCACAGCACTACGAACCACACGTTCGCGACGGCGCTGAACGCGGTCGTCAGACGCGTCAGGTGCAGCGCGGGGGTGAGTCGGGCCAGCAGGCTTCGCATGCGGGGTGCCCGCGCCGGGTGACGCGGGCGGCATGCTAACCCCCTCGCCGCGCATTCGCCCCCACGCTCTTCTCCACACGCCGCCCGCCTGCGTCTACCATCGACCCACATGAGCGGTCCGGCCCCATTCGTCGTTCGCCATCCCGGTCGGCTGGAAGCGCCGGGCGTTGCCATCGTGGTCGCAAAGTACCACGGCGAGATCACCCGTTCCCTGCTTGACGGCGCGCTGAAGGCCTACGCCGCCCGTTACGGCGGGTCCGGCCCGGCCAAGCGACCGGGCGACGCGGGCCCGCGCGTGGTCGAAGTCGCCGGCGCCTTCGAACTGCCGCAGATGTGCAGTTTCATGATGGCTTATTCCCGCCATCAGGCCGTCGTCGCGCTCGGGTGCATCGTCCGCGGCGAGACGTCGCACGACCGCATCCTGAGCGACGCGGTCACGACGTCGCTGTGCCAACTCTCCGTCGAGGTGCCCGTCGGCCTCGGCGTACTGACCGTCGACACGCTCGAACAGGCCCGCGAGCGGGCCGGCGGGGCCCAAGGCAATAAAGGCGCCGACGCGATGAACGCGGTGCTCGACACCCTGGAAGCCCAGGAAAAGATCGCGCAGGAACTCGGCCCGCCCGACGCGTATGCCGACGGGTTCGATGACGCCGATGACGAGCCCGAGCCTCCGCCGGCGCCGCGCTTCAAGCCGCGCCGCAAGGAGAGCCGCTGACATGGCCCAGACGCGTGAAGTGCGCCGGCTGGCGCTGCAGGCGCTGTACCAGCTCGACGCGCGGCAGGACGAAGCCCCCGAAGCGGTGCTCGACACCGTCGCCGAGGATGATGAGGGCGCAGGCTCGCTCAGTTCATCAGAACGTCGCCGGGCCCTGGAACTGGCCCGCAGCGCGTTCGAAGGCCGCGGCAAGTCGGACGCGTTCATGCTCGCGGCGGCCCCCGATTGGCCCCCCCACCGCCAGGCCGCGGTGGACCGGGCCATCCTGCGTTTGGCGCACCACGAGATGACGGCCGGGTTGACGCCGCCCAAGGCCGCGATCTCCGAAGCCGTCGAACTCGCCAAGACCTTCAGCACCGAGAAGTCGCCCGCGTTCATCAACGGGCTGCTGGATCGGCTGCTCAAGAGCCTGCCCGGCGATGTCGCCGCGGCGGGCTCGAGCGAGAGCGCGACGACCGGCGATGCGCCGGCGCCGACGGTCGCCGCCGACGCCTGATTCACCTGCCGGTTTTCGCAAGGCTTCACGACGCAGCGCATGGGACTCTTCGATAAGGTCATCTCGAAGCTCAAGCAAGGGCTGGAGAAGACGCGCGAGGCGCTGATCTCCGGGACCAGCGGGCTGCGCAATCTGCTCACCGGGCGACGCCTGGACGAGCAGCTCATCGGCGAGCTCGAAGCCGCGCTGATCCAGGCCGACGTCGGGCCGGCGGGCACGGCCCGGCTGATCAACGGAATCCGCGCCGACTTCAACGCGGGCAAGATGTCGCGCGGCGAGGACGTCATCGACTACCTCAAGCGCGAGATGAAGGCCATGTGGCCCGCCGAGGGGCGGAGTCTGGCCACGCCGCCGCCGGGCACGCCGCTGGTCATCCTCGTCACGGGCATCAACGGCGCGGGCAAGACCACGAGCATCGCGAAACTCGCGTACCGCTTCAAGAGCCAGGGGCGAACGGTGCTGCTCGCGGCGTGCGACACCTTCCGCGCAGGGGCCGTGCGGCAACTGGAAATCTGGGGCGAGCGCCTGGGCGTCGAAGTGATCAAGGGCCAGCAGGGCGGCGACCCGGCCGCGGTCGCGTTTGATGCGTGCAAAGCCGCGATATCGCGCAAGGCCGACGTGCTCATCGTCGACACCGCCGGGCGCCTGCACACGCAGGACCCGCTGATGCGTCAGCTCGCGAAGATCCGGGCCGTCATCAGCAAGCAGATCCCCGGCGCTCCGCACGAATCGCTGCTGGTGCTGGACGCCACCAGCGGGCAGAACGCGCTGCGGCAGGTCGAAGAGTTCGCCAAGATCGCCGAACCCGCGCCCAGCCCCGCGTCAAGCCCCCCGGCAAGCCCCGCGGTGGGCGCCGAACCCGCCCCGGCCCACGGCATCACCGGGCTCGTGCTCACCAAGCTCGACGGCACAGCCAAGGGCGGCATCGTCGTCGCCATCCGCGCGGCGACCAGCGTCCCCGTCAAGTTCGTCGGCGTCGGCGAGACGCCCGCCGACCTCGAGGTCTTCGACCCTGAAGCATTCGTCGACGCGCTGTTCTCGCTCTAGCGCCGCCGCCTGTTCATGGCGCCGCTTCCGCCGGCGGCATCGGGACCACCAGCACTGGCGTGCCCGCGTGCCGGATGATGTGCTCGGCGGTCGAACCCATCAGCAGGCGCGACAGCCCGCGCCGCCCGTGCGTGCCCACGACCAGCAGGTCGGCCTGCCACGAGCGTGCGTGCGCGATGATCTCATCCGGCACAACGCCCTCGACGCACGTGAACTCAGCCTCGACGCCGGGGGCGACCATCTGCAGGCGATCGCGCGCGTCGTTGACGATCGAGCGTCCCGCCCCGCGCAGCCCGTCGAGAATCTGCTCGGAGGCGATACCCACCTCGGGCAGGATGGCGGCCCGAATATCCACGCCGTGCACGACGCACAGGCGTGCCGTGAGCGCCTGCGCCATGCGGCCCGCGACATCGAGTGCTCGGGTGGCGTGCGGGCTTTCGTCCACCGCGACCATGATCCTGGAGATCGGATTGAACGCGTCGGTGGTGCTCATACCCAAACTACGAACCGGGTGACGACCTCGGGTGATGGGTCGCGCGACCCGGGCTCATGTTCTGGGCTGATCCCGAGCGCCGGCGGCGCCGTCGTTCGCAGCCGGGTCGGGCCGCGCGTGCTCGGGCATGACCCACAGCGACCCCGGCGTCTCGGCGACCAACCGTCCGCTCTCGCCCGCGATGGCGCGCAGCCGCCGCAGCGGTTCGTCGATCGGCTCGCGACCGAGTTCGAAGGTCGAATGGTGCATCGGCAAAAGCCGCGGCAGGCGCTGGTCGCAACGCGCACTCTCCCCCGCGTCGCACTGCCTGAGAAACATCCGCCACACCTGCTCCGGCGTGGCGTGGGCCTGTTCCCACGGGTCGTACGCCCCGATGCCGAAGATCGAGAGGTCCACCGGCCCGACACGATCGAACGCGTGCGTGTCGCCCGTGTCGCCGGCGAAGAACACGCGTCGCCCGCCGCCTTGGTCAGATTCCAGCACGTACGCGTTGAAGCGCCGGTGATGATCGATCGCTGCCCGGGCCCCCCAGTGCTGCGGCTTGAGGGCCCGCACGCTGAGCCCGATGTCGGCGTGGTCGGCCCCCCAGGGCAGCTCGACGATCTGCCCGAAACCTTCCGGAATCAGCCGGCGCGTGTTGAGCGCGGTGATCACCGTGGCCCCGCGGGCCGGGCCCGCCGCCAGCCGCGCTAAGGACGGACGATCGAGATGATCGAAGTGGGCGTGCGAGATGAGCACGGCGTCAATCCGCGGCAGGCGCTCAACATCCACCGCCGGCGGCGCCAGCCGGGCCAGCCCGAAGGTCGTCCCCGCCACGGTCATCCCGATGCGGTGCGAGAAGACCGGGTCGGTCAGGATCGTCCGCCCGTTGATGCGCAGCAGCACCGTCGCGTGCCCGAGGGCCGCGACCCCCAGCGGGGCGGCCAGCAGCCTCGACAGGTCCAGCGGAGCCGCGGGCGGGTGCTCCGGATCGCCGCGAACGGTGCTCAGCAGGTGCCGCGAGTACCGCTGAATGCCGGACTGTGTCCCCAGGGCCAGGCGGCGCACGGTGTCGCTCAGCGTCGGCGCTGCGTTGGTGAGCACGGGGGCTGGCGGGACGCCGGGAACGTTCGGGTCGCTCATAGGCGGGCGTGACCAAAGGGATCGGACGGCGTGCGGAAGAGTCTACGACGCGGGCGAGCGTGTGTGCTGATAAACTGCGGCCCTCGGCCGGGGGAGACGTCGGTTCGACGAGGAGACGCCATGCTGTCGATCGGTTTTTTCGGTGCCGCGGGCGAGGTCACCGGCTCGTGCACCATCGTGCGCAGCGAGCGGGCCCGCGTCATGGTCGACATGGGTCTGCACCAGGGCGAGCGCGAGGCCGACGAGCACAACCGCCGCATGCCCCCGGAGATCGACCGCCTCGACGCGGTCGTGCTCACGCACGCCCACCTGGACCACTGCGGCCGCCTGCCCATGCTGCTCAAGCACGGTTTCCGCGGGTCCATCTTCGCAACCCCCGCAACGATCCAACTCGCCGCGATCATCCTTCGAGACTCCGCCTCGCTGCAGCAGGACGACGCCGACCGCGACACGCGGCGCAGCCTCGCCCAAGGCGGCAAGCCCGTCACGCCCCTGTATACCGAGCAGGAAGTCGAAGCGGTGCTGCGCCGCTTCGCGGCCGTCGACTACGGGCGGCCCACGCCCGTCGCCCCCGGCTTCACGCTTGAGTTCGAGGACGCCGGGCACATCCTCGGCTCCGCCAGCGCCGCGCTCGCCGTCGAGCACGCCCAGGGCCCGCGTCTGGAAACCACGCGCGTGCTCTTTTCCGGCGACATCGGCGTGCCCGGCTCGCCCATCCTGCGTGATCCCACGCTCTTCAAAGCCGCCAACGTCGTCATCATGGAATCGACCTACGGCGACCGCGACCACCGCCCGCTGCTCGACACGCGCCGCGAACTGCTCGACGTCATCCGACGGGCCCAGAGCGGCGGGGGCAAGATCATCATCCCCGCCTTCGCGATCGGACGCACGCAGGACATCATCTACCACCTCGGCTCGTTCCTGCGCGAAGGGTCTCTCCGCTCGCTGGACGTCTACGTCGACAGCCCCATGGCCACCGACGCCAGCGACCTGTACCGCCAGCACGTGAACCTGTACGACTGCGAGGCCCGCACGCTGCTCAACGCCGGGCAGAACCCGCTGAAGTTCCCCGGTCTGCACTACGTGCGCACCGTCGAGGAGAGCAAAGCCCTCAACAACCGCGACCACGGGCTGATCGTCATCGCCGCCAGCGGGATGTGCACCGGCGGGCGCGTGCTCCACCACCTCAAATACGGCCTGCCCAAGCCCGAAACCCAGGTCGTCTTCGTCGGCTTCCAGGGTCAGGGCACGCTCGGGCGGCGCCTGGTCGAGCGCCAGCCGCTGGTGCGCATCCACGGCGAGGAAGTCCCCGTGCGGGCGGCGATCCACACGCTGGGCGGGTTCTCGGCGCACGCGGGGCGGACGCAGTTGGTGCAGTGGGCCGCGTCGGTGGCGCCGTCACGCCCGCGCTTGTTCCTGACGCACGGCGAAGACAAACCCCGCCGCGCTCTTGCCGACGCGGTCGTGCCGCTGGGCCTCAAGGCCGAGCTACCCGTCTACGGGCAGACCTACGAACTGTGAGCGAGCGTGGTGGTCGTTGTCGGCGTCGGTGTCGGCATCGACATCGGCGTCGGCATCACACGGGCAGGTTGCCGGTATCGACGACGATCTGCGCGATCTCGCACAGGGGCTTGCGCCGGTCCCGCGCGGTCTTCTGCAACTTGTCGTGGGCCTGCGGCTCGGAGAGTTTGAGCTTGTCCACCAGGATCCACTTGGCCTGCTCCACCAGGCGGCGGTTCGCGATGTTCTCGTTGAGCTGCTTAAGGCGTTTGCGCCGTTCGGCGTCAACCTCGGCCCGCCGACGCACGACGCCGATCGTCACGCGCAGATCGTCGGCGCTCACGGGCTTGAGCAGATAGCCGTACACGCCCGCGCCCTCGGGATAGTCGACGATCCGCTGCAGATGTTCCTCGTCGGAATACGCCGAGACGATGATCGTCGGGATGGCAAACTTTTCGAAGATCGCCGCCGCCGCCTCGATCCCGTTGACCTTCGGCATGCGGATATCGAGCAACGCCAGGTCGGGGAGGTGGTCCTGCGCCAGGGTGATGGCCTGCTCGCCGTCGGCGGCGATCCCGGCGACGTGATAGCCCAACTGCGTCACCATCGCCGACAAACCGGTCGCGATGAACAACTCGTCGTCCGCGATCAGAATGCGGCACGTCCCGCCGCTTCCGGGGGTGCTCGCCGCATGATCGTTCGTGCTGCTCGCAGTCATCACATGTTGTCCCAGTCCGAGCATGCCCGCAACACGGCCAAAGAGCCAGCCAGGCAGAGAGCATTGCCCAGGGTGATGACCATGTTAGGGGACAATCATGCGTTCGCCAGCCCATTCGGAGAGTTTTCTTGGAGCCCGGCATGGAGAACGCGGACGAACTGGCCAGCGGCCTTGATCGCATCACCCGCAGTCGCATGAGTTTGCGCGATGTGCTTCACCAAAGCACTCCCGACAATGGCCGCGTCAGCACCGCCCGTATGGGTGACTGCCCGGACATGCTCCGGCGTGGACACGCCGAACCCGCACGCGATCGGCAGGTCGGTCATCTGCCGCAGTTCTTGGACGCGCGGGGCAATATCCGGGATCGTATCCCCGGTTCCAGTGATACCGACGCGAGCGAGCAGGTACACAAACCCGCTGCTGGCCCGGACGATGCGCTCGGTGCGCTTCGGGGTCGATGTCGGCGCGACGAGCAGGGCCGCCGTCAGTCCGGCATCGCGCACCAGGCCCAGCAGCGCCTCAGACTCTTCCACCGGACAATCGGGGAAAATGAAGCCGTCGATGCCGGCGGCCTTCGCGTCCGCGACGAACCGACCGGAGCCGATGCGCTGCACGATCGAGACGCTGACCATCGCGACCACGCCGAGCGTGATGCGGCTGCGGACGTTCGCGATCTCGTCGAGCACCGTGCGCGGGGTGGCGCCGCGCTGCAGAGCCTCGTGCATGGCGGCGGCGATGACGGGGCCGTCGGCGATCGGGTCGGAGAATGGGAAGCCCACTTCGACGATCGCGGCCCCGGCCTCCTGCATGGCGGGCAGAAGGCGGGCGGTGTCGCCGGGCCCCGGGTGCCCGCCGCAGATGAACGGCATGATGGCCTTGCGGCCCAGTCGACGGTGTTCTGCGAAGATGGCGGGGATGCGGGCCATGGGCGGGATGTAAGGTGATGGAGAAAGCCCGTGTCAAGCGCGCGGGGGAGTTGGCCGGCCCGGGCGGGTTGACGCGGGCCCCGCGCCGGTGCTTGGATCGGACATGTCGAACGTGCTGATCGTGGGCGGGCGGGTGATCGATCCGGCGACGGGGTACGACCGTGTGGCCGACGTGGCGATCGCCGACGGGATCGTCGCGGCTGTCGGCGAGCGCCTGAGCCGGACCCACGCCCAGAAGATTATCGACGCCGACGGGTGCATCGTCACGCCCGGGCTGATCGACCCGCACGTGCACCTGCGCGAGCCGGGGATGGAGGAAGCCGAGACGATCCGGAGCGGGTCGCTCGCGGCGGCGGCGGGCGGGTTCACCAGCGTCGTCTGCATGCCCAACACCACGCCCGCCATCGACGACGACGCGATGGTCGAGTTCGTGTACACCACCGCCGAGCGCGAGGGCGCCTGCCGCGTCTTCCCCGTCGGCGCCGTCAGCAAAGCGCGGCGTGGCGAGGAACTCGCCGAGATCGGGCTGATGTGCCGCAGCGGGGCCGTCGGCTTCAGCGACGACGGCGACTGCGTCGCCTCGGCAGGGCTGATGGCGCGGGCGCTGCAGTACATCAAGCCGACGGGCCTGGCCCTGATGCAGCACTGCCAGGAAGCAACGCTGACGCGCGGCGCGAGCATGCACGCGGGCAGCGTGTCGACGCGCCTCGGGCTCACGGGCTGGCCGCGCGTGGCGGAAGAGTGCATCATCGAACGCGACGTGCGTCTGAACGCGAACATCGGGTGCCGCTATCACGTTCAGCACCTGTCGAGCGGGGGCTCGGTGGAGATCGTTCGGCGGGCGCGCCGAGCGGGGCAGCCGGTCTCGGCGGAGGCCTCCCCGCACCACCTGCTGCTGACGCACGACCTGGTCGAGCGCGGCCCCGCGGGGGGCGAGCCGGGGCGCGGGCCGGCGTACTGGACCAGCGCCAAGATGAACCCGCCGCTGCGCGAGCGCAGCGACATCAACGCGATCATCGAAGGCGTCGCGGACGGGACGATCACGGTGCTCGCGACGGACCACGCGCCGCACACGCCGGAGCGCAAGGCGCTGGAGTTCGAGGCGGCCCCGTTCGGGATCGTCGGGCTTGAGACGGCGCTGGCGCTGTACATCCGCGCGCTGATCGAGCCGGGCGTGATCGACTGGCCGCGCCTCATCGCGCTGCTCACCATCGAGCCGGCCCGCCTGTGCGGGCTCGACCGGCTCGAGGCCGCCGACCGCGGCGGGTGGGGCGCGGTGTACGGACCGGCCCGCCGCTCCATGGGCCTGGGCCTCGGGCGACTGCACGTGGGCAGCGCCGGCGACGCGACCATCATCGACCCGAACCTGGAATGGACGGTCGACGCGGGCGCGTTCCGCAGCCTGTCGCGCAACACGCCCTTCGACGGGTGGACCCTGCGCGGGCGGGCCGTCACCACGATCGTCGGCGGCGAGGTCGCCTTCAACCTGACGCCGACGGGCGGACGCGTGTCCACGCCGGCGGGATCGTGATTCCTAGAATCCCGTGATGAACCAGCGGGACGGGCACACGCCCGCCGCCGGCAAGGGCAAGGTCCTGGTCGCGATGAGCGGCGGGGTCGATTCCTCCGTCGCGGCGGCGCTTCTGAAGCGCGACGGGTACGACGTCGTCGGCGTGTTCATGCGCCTGGGCTCGCCCGGCGAGACGCTCGACAGCCTGCAGCCCTTCGACGATCGCCAGCTCGCCTGCGACCCCAAGAAGATCCGCATCGGGCACCAGGGGTGCTGCTCGATCAACGACGCGGCCGACGCTCGCCTGGTCGCCGCGGAACTGGGCGTGCCGTTCTACGTCGTCAACTTCAAGAAGGACTTCGGGCGCATCATCGACTACTTCGTTGATGAGTACGCCGCGGGTCGCACGCCCAACCCGTGCGTGCGCTGCAACGACTGGCTGAAGTTCGGCAAGCTGCACGAGTACGCGGGGCAGATCGGCGCGGACTTCGTCGCCAGCGGACACTACGCGCGGATCGGCGCCGGGCCCGGCGGGCCGCGACTGCTGCGTGGGCTCGATCATTCCAAGGACCAGTCGTACGTGCTGTTCGGCATGCCGCGCGGGCAGCTCGAGCGCACGCTGCTCCCGATCGGCGGGTTCGACAAGCCGTCGGTGCGGGCAATGGCGGAGCGCTTGGGCCTGCCGACGTTCGACAAGCCGGACTCGCAGGAAATCTGCTTCGTGCCGGACAACGACTACGCCGGGCTCGTCGAGCGCCGGCGTCCGGAGCTGGCCCGCGCGGGCGAGGTCGTCGACACCAGCGGGCGCGTCGTCGGCGAGCACCGCGGGCAGCATCACTTCACCATCGGGCAGCGGCGCGGCGTGGGCGTCGCGCTCGGCTATCCCATCTTCGTCACCGGGCGCGACCCCGCACGCAACAGCGTCACCGTCGGCCCGCGCGAGGCGCTGATGAGCGCCGGGTGCACGGCGGGCGAAGCCAACTGGCTCGCCGAAGCGCCGCCGATCGGCGCGTCGCGCCGCGTGCTCATCAAGCACCGGTACAACTCGCCGCCGGTGCCGGGATTTGTGCGCGTGCTGGAAGACGGCGCGGCGGACACTCCCTCGAGCCGGCGCGGGCGGCTGGAAGCGCGGTTCGATGAGCCTCAGTTCGCCGTGGCCCCCGGGCAGGCGGTGGTGCTGTACGACGCCGACGAGCCGGACTGGGTGATCGGCGGGGGATGGATCGAGGGGTCGCTGGCGGGCGAGACGGGCGACGGTTCCGCCGGAACGCGCGGTTGATTCGGCGCGGCGAGATCTGATAACCCGCAAGAAATCCACACCCGGCTGGGGAGGGCGCTCCAGCGGACCGATGCCTCCGTTCACCCGGCAACCGGCCGGTGTTGGAGGCTTCCGATGCGCCGATCTGCTCTTCCCGCGGTGGTTCTTGGTCTGATCGCGGCTGCCGCGTTCCCCGTTCAGGCGGGCGAGGGCGATGATCACGGTCACGGGCACGCGCCCGAGCCGAAGACGACGGCCAAGCCGAGCAAGCCCGACGCGGGCAAGGCCGGCACGCCGGACGCCCAGCACAACACCAAGCACGACAACACGCCGGACACCAAGACCGAGAGCAAGCCCGCTGGCAAGCCCGAAAGCAAGCACGCCGCGGGCGATCATGACGACGCTCCGGCCGGCAAGGCTGGCGTGCACGCCCCGGCCACGGCGCGCCCCGCGGCGACGACCGAGACCAAGCCGGCCGGCGAGCCCGACCGCGCCATGACCGCCGACGACGCGCTCAAGATGCTCGCCGACGGCAACGCCCGCTGGGTCGCCGATCAGGAGAAGAACCCGAACACCGAACCGGCGCGGCGGTCTCGACTGGCCGACGCCGGGCAGAAGCCGCAGGTCACGATCCTCACCTGCGCCGACTCGCGCATCCCCGTCGAACGCGTCTTCGATCGCGGCGTCGGCGATCTGTTCGTCATCCGCGTCGCGGGCAATGTCGCGGGAACGTCCGAGGCCGGCACGATCGAGTACGGCGTCGGGCACCTCAAGACGCCTTTGCTGGTGGTGATGGGTCACACCAAGTGCGGCGCGGTCGCCGCCGCGGCCTCCGGGGCGGAAATGCACGGCAAGGTCGGGGAACTGGTGTCGAGCATCACGCCCGCCGTCGAACGGGCCAAGCGGAACAACCCCACCGCCTCGAGCGAAGAACTCGTGCCGCTCGCCGTGCGTGAGAATGTCTGGCAGTCCATCTTCGACCTGTACCGCTCGAGCGCCGAGATCCGCGAGAAGACCTCGGCGGGCGAGCTGCGCGTCGTCGGCGCGGTGTACGACATCGCCACCGGCAAGGTCGAGTTCCTGGGCGAGCACCCCTGGCAGAGCGAGCTCATCGAAGCGATGAACGCCCGGGCCGCCTCGCGCGGGAACGCGACCGCCGGCGCCGGCGAACACGGCGACAACGCCGGGCACTGATCGCCCGCATCACGGGGCCGACAGCACGAAGGGCGGGTCGCCCGGGGTCCATGTGGCCCCGCCAGACCCGCCCGCTTCCTTTCTCGCCGTGATCGACTCGACCAGCGCCCCCTTGGGCACGCTGACCGACCAGCGGTAGTCCGTCACGGCTGCGGCGAGCGTCTGCCCGCCGACCTGCACGGCGACGACCGCGCCCGGCGTAACTTCGCCCGCGAGACGGTCTTCGCCCGCATCCGTAACGGCCAGAAAGACGCGCTGCTCGCGCACGCTGCGCACATAGGCGGTCAGCGCATCGATCTGCGCATCGGTCGCGGTCTCCGCCGTGCGCGTGCGCAGCATCGTCTGCACCATCTCGCGGCGCTCCTGGTCGGTCCACTCCCGCCGGAGCGGGTCGAAGAACTCGCCGAAGGCGCCGTGGCACGCGGCGCAGGAGCGCTCGAAGAGCGCGACAGGCCCGGGCACGGTACCGATCTGCTGCGGCGAGAGCACGCCGGCCGGCGAACTGGGCCCGCACGCGGGCAGCGACATGATCAGCACCGCGAGCGCGGGCGTGATCGCCCCGGCGACGGCGCGGCGCAGGCTACTTGCCGGGCGAGACATGCCGAATCCTGTACACGCGCCCGGGGGCGTCGCTGGAGAAGAGCACCGAACCGTCGGGCGCTTGCACACAGTCCACCGGGCGGGCCAGCACCGTGCCGTCGGGCTTGAGCGTGCGCACAATCGTCAGCATGCCGTACGGCTTGCCCGCATCGAACAGCACGCGCTCGACGCTGTAGCCGACCTTCTGCGTCGCGTTCCACGACCCGCGGCAGGCGACGAAGATGTCGCCCGCGTGGTCGGCGGGCAAGCCCTTGTCCGGGCCGCACAGGTCCGGCTGCAGGAACGTGAACCCGTTGCTCGCGGCGTGGGCCGGCATCGACCACGCCGGCGGCGTCGTGCGCCCGGCCAGGGCGTGGATGTCCGTGCGCGAGAGATACTCCGGCCGGGGCAGCCGGTTGCCGGTGACGAACGGGTGCCCGTAGAACGCGCCCTCGACGTACAGGTTCAGTTCGTCGGGCGGGTTGAGGTCGGTGATCGGCTGGTTGCCCTCGGTGTCGCCCCACTCCTTGCCGAACCAGTCCGAACCGTGATCGAAGCCCCACAGTTCCTTCGTGCCCGGGCGGAAGAGCAGCTTCTCGGTGTTGCGGATGCCGGATGCGAAGAGGGTGCGGGTCGCGCCGTCGCGCGAGAAGCGCCAGATCTTCTGGCGGTCGGTCTCGGACTGATCGGTGACGTTGCCGGAGTCGCCGATGGAGGTGTAGATGGCGTCGTCGGTGACCAGCAGCGAGCGCCACCAGTGCACGCCGCCACGCGGCAGGACGCCGTCGGGAATGATGCTGGCGACGCTCTCCGCCAGGCCGTCGTCGTCGGCATCGATGGCGACGCGGATATCGCCGCTGGTGGCGATGTACAGGCGTCCGTCGTGCACGCACAAGCCGTGCACGTTGGGCTCATCGCGCACGAACGTAGTGACGGTACGGAAGAAGCCGGTCTCGTCCGGGTCGGTGAAGCGGAGGACATCGCGAAACCCGGGGCGCGAGACGTACAGCTCGCCACGCGGACCGATGGCGAGGAAGCGCATGCCCTGGAAGCGCGTCACGGCGGGCGTGACGACGTAGCCCTCGCGCACCGTAAACCCGGCGATCTCCGGCGGCACCTGCGGCTCGAGCGCCACGGGGAGCAGTTCTTTCGGACGATCCGGCGTGGCGGCGGGCGATGCGGGCGCGGGGGCCGCTGCCGGCGTCGATGTCGGCGTTGATGTCGGCGCGGGCTGCGCGATCGCCGGCCCGACGGTGCTGATCACACCCAGCACCGCGGCGGACGCGGCAAGCCCACGACGCACCCGGGGGAAACTGCCGCGTACGGATCGGGAACAAGACAACGGTCGCGTCATCATCGTCGGCGCGTCCTTTTCGGACGGACAGTCTGCACCCCCGAGGCCGTACGATACGTCGATGCGTGTGCGTCGGTGCGGCGAAGGGCTGGGGGCGAGTGCGAAGGCCGCGCCACCGGTGCGCGGGGGGCGGCGATCACCCCTCGGCTTCACGCTCATCGAACTCCTCGTCGTCATCGCCGTCGTCGCGCTCCTCATCGCCATCCTGCTCCCGGCGCTCTCCGGCGCGCGGGAGGCGGCCCGCTCGGCGGTCTGCCTCTCCAACCTGCGGCAGATGTTCATCATCACCCGGGCCTACGCCGACCAGCACCGCGGGCTGGGCCCCGCCATCGGCCAGCCCTACGGCGCAATGCCCAACTGGGCCTTGCTCGTGCAGCAATCCGCCGGGCGCGACGGGAGCACCGCGAACGAGCTGTACATTCGGCAGTCGGTGCTGGTCTGCGGGTCAACCGCCGCCAAGTACCGCCCGGACATGGTGCGCACGTACGCGATGAACGGCACCGGGCACGGCGGGCTGACACGCGACGGCGCCGGCACGGTCGACCCCGGCAACTACGACACGCCGCTTCCCAGTGAAGCCGCCATCGCCGCCGGCGCGACCGTCACGCTCGTTCGGCTGAACTTCGACTTGGTGCCGACGCCTTCGGAGAGTCTGCTGCTGATCGACTCGGACTTTGACCAGCAGACCACCGACGGCCCGCCGCCCACGCGGACCGCGAGCGTCATCGACTTCCGCATCGAAGGCCACCGCACGCGCCGCGTCGGTCGCCCGCACGCCAGGCAGGCGTTCCAGTGGGTCGCGTTCGACGGTGCGGCCCGCAGCGGGCGCGACCTGCCGACGCGGTGGCAAGAACCTCTGCCGTAACCGTGCACGCGACGTTCACGTCGCGGCGAGCGCCGGCTCGGGTGCGCGGTCGCCCGCGTAGTCAACGCCCGCCTCGCGGCACAGCCAGCGGGCCGCGATCTGGGCCGAGAGGAAGATCACGGGCAGGCCCGAGCCCGGGTGCGTCCCGCCGCCGACGAACCACAGGCCGTTGACGCCCGGGAACCGGTGCGGCACGCGCCGGTGCAGCATCTGCCCGAGATTGTGCGCCAGGTTGAACGTGGCCCCGTGCGTGATCGCGCCGATGCCGTCGGCCCCGCGCTTCCAGTCGTCGGGCGTGATGACATGCTCCGCCCGGATGCGCCGCTCGATGTCGGTGATGCCGAAGCGGGCTTCCAGTTGCCCCAGCACCACGCGCCGGATCTCCGGCGATCGGCCCGTCCAGTCGACCTTGCCGTCCGACGCGCGGCAGTTCGGCGTCGGCATCAGCACGTACAGCGCGCTGTGCCCCTGGGGCGCAAGCTCCGGATCCAGCGGCGTCGGGTTGCACACGTACACCGACGGGTCCTCGCTCAGCGTGCCGTTGAGCGTGATGTCCTCCAGGTTCTCCTGGTACTTGCTGCTGACGTAGATCGTGTGGTGCGGCAGGTCGACGCGCCCGTCGATGCCCAGGTACAGCATGTACGTGCTGCACGAGTACCGCTTCGCGTCGATCCGCTCATCGGTCATCGAACCCCGGAACCGCTGCGGCACCAGGTGCTTGAGCGCCCACGTCGCGTCGGCGTTGACGACGACGTGGTCATGCCGACGCGCGGCGGTTTCGCCAGCGAGGCGCAGGCCCGTGACATCGTGCCCATCGAACTCAAGGGCTTCGACGCGCGACGCCGTGCGGATCTCGACGCCCATCTCGGCGCACACGTCCGTCATCGCATGCATCAGAGCCGCACACCCGCCGCGCGGGTGCCAGATGCCGTACTCGTACTCGATAAACGGCAGGATCGTGAACAGGCTCGGGCAGTCGTTGGGCGACATGCCGAGGTACTTGCTCTGAAAGCTCACGGCCAGGCGCACGTACGGGTTGGTGAAGTACTTCTTCAGCAGCCCCGCGACGCTCAGGTGCGCGTTGAGGTGCGGCAGGAAGCGGGCCGAGCCCACGCTGGCCAGGTCCAGCGGCCCGCGGATCGGCGACCGCAGGATCGGTTCCATCAGGCGCAGTTTGGCCCGGTTGTCCTCGATGAACCGGTGGAACGCGGGCCCGTCGCGCGGCTCGACCGCCGCGATCCGCCGGGCCATCTCGTCAACGTCCTGCGTCGCGTCGATGTTCAGCGGTCGATCCCCCGGACGCCCGAGGATCAGTCGGTACATCGGGTCCAGCCGCGTCATGTCCGCGTACCGGCTCAGGCTCCGCCCCGTTGCGGCGAAGATCTCCTCGAGCACGTACGGCATGAGGAAGAACGTCGGCCCCCGATCGAAGCGGAACGGGCCCGCCTCCGAGTCGACCGTGATGCGGCTGGTCCGCCCCCCCACTTCCGCGCCGGCCTCATACACCGTGACGCGCAGCCCGCTCGCCGCGAGCAGCATCGCCGTCGCCAGCCCGCCCGGGCCCGCGCCGATGACGCCCACGCTCTGCCCGGCGTGTTGGCTCGATTGACCGTACGACCGCACCGCTCGCACCATGAAAACTCCCAAACGCACGCTCACCGTATACCGGAAGGATTTTCCGGGCGGCCTCGGTCTGGCGGCCTGTCGGCCCGCGCGTGGCGCGTACCGTCAACCGACCGGGGGGTTCAGCCCGCCTGAATCCAGACCTTGGATTCGTTCGACATGTACGGTCGTAAGATTCGATTCGACGGGGATCTCGGGCCTTTTCCGTTTCTCTTGCATGAGCATCGCTTCCCTGCCAACGCCGACGCTCGAACCGACCCGATCGCGGCCGGGCGGGTCGATCCCCGCTCACACTCAGGGATCCGCCCTCCCACCATCCGCTCTCGACCCGGCGGCGGGTCCGATCACCTCCGCCAACCTCGCTCACGCCGCACCGACCGACGCCCACGCCGCGGGTGCTTGGCCGCTCGCCCAGCGCCTCGCGTGGCTGAAGCGCCTGGGCACGCTGATCGACCAGCATACCGACAGTCTCGTCGGCGTGATGGAGCAGGAGATCGGCAAGCCGCGCTTCGAGGCCTTCGCCGGCGACATCCTGCCCCTGCTCAGCGCCATCCGCTGGCACCGTCGTCGCCTGCCGTCGCTGATGGCCCCGCGCCGCCTTCCCGGCAAGCCGTCGTGGATGCTCGGCATCGCGCACCGCGTCCAGCGTGTCCCCGTCGGGCATGTCGGCATCATCGCCACGTGGAACTACCCCGTGCAGCTCTTGGGCGTGCAGCTCATCCAAGCCCTCGCGGCGGGCAACCGCGTCAGCGTCAAGCCCAGCGAGAACGCCCCGCGCACGCAGGCCCTCCTCCTCGACCTCGCTGCCCGCGCCGGCCTGCCCGCCGGGCAGCTCACCGTCCTGCCCGCGACGCGTGAGGCCGGCCGCGCCATGCTCGAAGCCGGCGGGCTGGATCACGTCGTCTTCACGGGCTCGACCGCCGTCGGTCGCGAGATCGCCGCCATCTGCGCTCGCGCCCTGATCCCCACCACGCTCGAACTCTCGGGGCGCGACAGCACCTTCGTGCTTGACGACGCCGACCCCAAGCTCGCGGCCCAGTGCATCTGGAACGCGGTGATCATGAACGGCGGGCAGACGTGCATGGCCCCGCGCCGCGCCCTGGTGCACCGCGACGTCTACGCCAAGTTCCTCGCCGAACTCTCCCCGCTCGCCGCCGGCGCTCGCCCGCGCCGCCTCATCTCCCCCGCCGCCGCCGCCCGCGTGTTTGAACTTGCCCATGACGCCGTCGCCTCGGGCGGACGCCCGCTCAGCGGCGTGCTCGAAGGCCCGCTCTCGACCGACCCGCGCTGCCTGCGCCCGATCGCCGTCGCCGAGGCCCCTGCCAGCAGCGCCCTCGCCGCGGGCGAGCACTTCGGCCCGGCCCTCGCGATCATCCCGGTGTCCTCGCTCGACGAAGCGCTCGCGATCCACCGCGCCTGCGACCAGCATCTGGCCACCAGCGTGTTCACACGCTCCAGCGCGAACGTGCAGCGCGTCATCTCCGCCTCCGGCGCGACCGTGACCGTCAACGACCTCATCATCCCGACCGTGCACCCGGCGGCGAGCCTCACGGGCGTCGGCCCCTCGGGCTGGGGCCCGGGTCGCGGCGAGGCCGGGCTCCTCGCCCTGACGCGCGCGGTGCACGTCTCCCGCACATCGACGCTCGTTCGGCTGCCCCCGCAGCCCCCGCCCGCGCCGGTCGCGCGTCGGCTGGAACGCATCCTGCGCTGGTGGAACTCCTGAATCCCATGACTGCTCAACAGACCACACAGACCTTCGACAGTGTCGTGATCGGGGGCGGGCTCGCCGGGCTCGCGTCCGCCGTCGAACTCGCCTCGCGCGGGCTCAGCGTCGCCCTCGTCGAACGCAACACCCACCTGGGCGGCAAGATGAACGTGCTGTCCGCCGAGACCCCGCGCGGCACGTTCACGTTCGACATGGGCCCGACGATCCTCACGCTGCCGCAGGTGCTCAAGGGCATCATCGCCCGCGCCGGCCGCGCGACGGAAGACTACATCGACCTCGTCGAGCTCGACCCGCAGTGGCGCTGCTTCTTCGAAGACGGCACGATCATCGATCTGCGCAAGCGCGTCGACGACATGGCCGCCGCGCTCGACAAGCAGTTCCCCGGCGCCAACGCCGGGGCCGGGTTCCGCTCGTTCGTCGACTATTCCCGCCGCATGTACGGCCTGAGCGAGAAGGTCTTCTTCTACAAGGACGTCGGCTCCGCGACCGACCTCATGCGCCGTTCCCCGCTGGGCGACCCGAAGCTCCTCGGCGATGTCCTCGCGATGCGCATGCACTCGACGATGGCCGCGACCGCCCACAAGCACGTGACCGAGCCGCACGTCCGCCAGCTCGTCGAGCACTTCCTGCAGTACGTCGGCTCCAGCCCCTTCCTCGCGCCCGCGATCCTCTCGCTCATCGCCGCCGCCCAGGTCGACCACGGCTGCTGGTACTCCATGGGCGGCACACGCCAGGTCGCCCGCACGCTCGCCCGCCTCGCGACCGAACTCAACGTCACCGTCATCACCGGCGCTTCGGTCGAGAAGATCACCACCTCGGGCGACCGGGCCACGGGCATCGAGTACGTGCAGGGCGGCGAGCGGCGCTCGCTCGCGGCCCAGTCGGTCGTCTCCAACTGCGACGTGCAGCGCACGCTCTCGAACCTGCTGGGCACGCCCGCCGCCGAGTCCCGCCGCGCCGCCATCGCCCGCGCGTACACGCCCGCGTGCTCCGGCGTGGTGCTCTACCTCGGGCTCGATCGCCAGTACGAGCACCTGGCTCACCACTGCTTCATGTTCAGCCGCGATTCCGCGGCGGAGTTCGACGACATCTACAAGCGTGGCGAGCCGGCGCGGGACCCATCGCTCTACCTCGCCGTCCCCAGCCGCACCGACCCCACGCAGGCCCCGCCCGGGTGCGAGGCGCTGTACATCCTGGTCCACACGCCGTACCTGCGACCGCACCACCAGTGGCTCGAGGCCGACGGCTCGCCGGGCCCGGTGCTCAAGTCCTATCGCCGCGTGATCCTGGACAAGCTCAAGCGGTTCAACATGCCGGACCTGGAAGACCGCATCGTCGTCGAACGCTTCCTGACGCCGACGCAGATCGACCGCATGTACAACGCCGAGGGCGGCGCGATCTACGGTCTCGCGTCGCACGGCAAGCTCGTCGGCGGCTTCAAGCCGCGCAACCGCAGCCTGGTCCTCAAGAACCTGTACCTCGCCGGCGGCTCGGCCAACCCGGGCCCGGGCGTGCCGATGGTGCTGATGTCCGGCGTGACGGCGGCGTCGGCGGTGCTGGAAGACCGCGGGATCGACCCCGCCGCACCCACCGCCGCCCAGCGCGGCGCCGCCGCCGGCCCGTCTCGCACCCCGCGCGCAAAGGAACCCGCATGGGCCCCGGCCGGGTCGACCCACTGACCAGCGCCGCGCCGGCGCAGGTCATCCCCGCGCGGCACGACGCCCGCTTCGCCCGCGTGTTCCTGTGGTACACGCGCCGCCTGCTGGCCAAGAAGTTCCACGCCGTCCACGTCGCCAAGGACACCCGCGACCTCCCCGCCGCATTCGACGCGCACGCTGGGCCCGTCGTCCTCGTACTCAACCACGCCGCGTGGTGGGACCCTCTGGTGGCCCTGGTCGTCGGGCACACGCTCCTCCCGCGCCGCACCGGCATCGCGCCCATCGACGCCGACCAGCTCGCCCGCTTCAAGTTCTTCCGCAAACTCGGCCTGTTCGGCATCGACCCCGACCACCCCGGCGCCATGCCCGCGATGCTGGACTACACGCTCGCGTGGTGCAAAGCCCAGCCGCGCCCCACCGTCGCCATCACCCCGCAAGGCCGCTTCGCCGACGTGCGCGAGCCGGTCCGCATCCGCCCCGGCGCCGCGGCCCTCGCCGCACGCCTCGGGCCCGCCGCCCGCGTGCTCGTGCTCACTATCGAGTACGCCTTCTGGCAGTCGCAGCGCCCGGAAATCTTCCTCCGCTTCGCCGAAGCCGCTCCGCCCGCGTCGAGCACCCCGTCCACACCACCGTCCACCGCGTCGTGGCACCGCGCCATCGAGGCCACCATGCAGCGCAGCGCCGACGAGCTCGCCCGCCTGGTCATCGCCCGCGACCCGACGCCGTTCGTGCCGCTGCTGGAACAGGGCGGGTCATCGATCAACCCGGCGTACGACCTGTACCTGCGTATGCGCGGGCGTTCGGGCGAGATCGCGGCCCGCCGCGCCTCCGCCGGCGATCGCGCCGCGCCGCACGCACGCACCCAACCGTCTCACCTGCCCACGCCCGCCGGCGCCGGAGGCCGCTCATGACCGTGCTGCAACAACTCGCCGCGGCGATCCCGTGGTGGCTCCCGCTGGTGTCGGTGCTGATCGCGCTGGGCGCGCTGGCGATGACGCTCGTGAACCTGCGCAAGTTCCGCCCGCCGCGTGCGGACGCGCCGCTCCCGCCGCAGTCGCCGCGCGTCGCCGTGTGCATCCCGGCCCGCAACGAGCAGGACAACCTGGCCGAGTGCGTCGCCGCCGTGCTCGCCAACGACGTCCCCAACCTGCGCGTGCTGGTGTACGACGATCAGAGCACCGACCGCACGCCGCAGATCCTCGCGGACCTCTGCGCCAAAGACGCCCGCGTCGCCAGCGTCGCGACGCGCCCGCTCCCGCCCGGGTGGGTCGGCAAGCCGTGGGCCTGCGAGCAGCTCGGCCGGGCCGCCGGCGCGGGCGACACGCCCGCCGACTGGCTCATGTTCGTAGACGCCGACGTCCGCGTCGCTCCGAGCGCCTTGCGCGGCGCGCTCACGTTCGCGCTCGAACGCCAGGTCGGCATGGTCTCGACATTCCCGCGTCAGATCACCGGCTCGCTCGCCGAGGCGCTGGTCGTCCCGCTGATCCACTTCATCCTCCTCTCCTACCTTCCCTTCGGGCGCATGCAGAAAACCCGCGACCCCAACGCCTCGGCCGGCTGCGGGCAGTTCCTCGTCGTCCGGCGCGACGCCTACCTCGCCGCAGGCACGCACGCGGGCTTCAAGGACTCCATGCACGACGGGATCCGCATGCCCCGCGCCGTCCGCCGCGCCGGCTTCTCCACCGACCTCTTCGACGGCACCGCGCTCGTCACCTGCCGCATGTACCGCGGGCTCGGCGAGACGTGGCGCGGCTTCGCCAAGAACGCTTACGAAGGCCTCGGCAGCCCCGTCCTGCTCATCTTCCTCACCCTCCTCCACGCCGTCGGACACATCGGGCCCTGGGTCATGCTCGCCCTGCTCGCGCTCGGCGGCCAAGCCATCTCCCTCCCCGCGGTCCTCTGCCTCGCGGCGATCGCCGTCACGCTCGCGCAGCGCCTCACCCTCGCCGCCCGCTTCCGCCAAAGCACCGTCGGCGCCCTGCTGCACCCGCTCGGCGTCGCCATGATGACCGCGATCCAGTGGCACAGTTTCCTGCTGAGCATCACGGGTCGTCGCGGCTGGCGCGGGCGCACGCTCACGCCCCAGCACCATCACCCCGCCGCTCCCTCCGCCACCTGATCCACCACGCCCGATGCCCACCACGGACTCTCCAAGCCCGCCCGCCGTCGGCTCCCCCGCGCCAGACTTCACGCTCCCCGATCACACCGGCGCGCCGCTGACGCTCTCGACACTCCGCGGCTCGCCCGTCGTGCTGTTCTTCTACCCCGGCGCCTTCACGCCCGGCTGCACCGCCGAGGCCTGCTCGTTCCGCGATCAGTTCGAAGTCTTCCGCCAGCACGGGGCCGAGGTCGTCGGCATCAGCGGCAACAGCGAATCCACCCAGGCCGCCTTCGCACGCACGTTCAAACTCCCCTTCCGCCTCCTGTCCGACCGCGACGGCGCCGTGCGGGCCCTCTTCGGCGTCGAGCGCACGCTGGGCCTGCTCCCCGGCCGCGTCACCTTCGTCATCGACGCCCACGGCATCGTCCGCCAGGTCTTCAACACCCAGTTCCGCGCCACGGCCCACATCGCCGAAGCACTCCGCACGCTGCGCTCGCTCAAGGCATAACGGGTGACGCGCCGTCATCGCGCACCCACGCGAGCACATCGCTCGCCGTCCGCCGCATCAGTTCCGACTCACCCGGATCCGCCGCGATCCGCGCGATCGCGTCGATCGCGTCCGCGTCCCCCGTCCGCCGCGCGAAGTTGCCCGCGTTGATCACCGCGCTCCGCCGCAGCATCTCCAAACTCGCCCGCTTGCCGGCCGACCCGCTCAGCACCCGCCGCCGATCCTCCTCCGACCACCGCAGCACGGCCATCGTGTCCAGCTCCGTCCGCGCCGCGCTCGTATCCGCATACGCCGGATGCACCGCCGGCCCGCCGCCCCGCTCGCGATTGAACGGGCACACCTCCTGGCAGACATCGCAGCCGATCAGCCAGTCGCCATGCCCGGCGAACAGCGCACGATCCACCGGCCCGGCGTGCTCGAGCGTCAGATACGACACGCACCGCCGCGCATCGACCTCGAACGCCGTGATCGCCCCCGTCGGGCACGCGTCGATGCACCGCGTGCACCCGCCGCACGCGTCGGTCCGCAGCGCCCCCGCCTCGCCCGCGCGTTCCGGCGTGATGGCGAGCGTGCTCGCCACCCCGCCCAGCAGCAGCCAGCTCCCCGCGTGCGGATCGATCAGCAGCGTGTGCTTGCCGATGAACGCACCACGGCCCGCAAACGCCCGGGCCGCCTGCTCGCGCTCCAGCACCGGACCGGTGTCGACGAAGCTGCGAAACTCCGCCCCCGGGTGCAGCTCGCGCAGCCGATCGCACAGCCGCTTCAGCCGCCGCTTGATCACCGTGTGATAGTCGCGCCCGCGCGCATACCGAGCCACCCGGCTGACGCTTGCCCCCTTCCTGCTCGCCGAGGCCTCCACCTGCCCGCTCGCGTACCGATCCGCGACCATGATCACACTGCGCGCCCCGGGCAGCATCCGCGTGATGTCGAGCCGCTCGTCGAGCAGTTCGGTCATGAACGCCATCTCGCCGTGCTTCCCAGCCTTCAGCCAGGCGTGCACCTCGCTCGCCCGCTCGCTCGCCCGCGCGGGCGTCACACCGGCGAGGGCGAAGCCCATCGCCAGGCACGCGTCGACGATGTCGCGCTCGCGGGCCGGGCCGGGCCCGCCGCCGGGGCCCGCGTTCACCGCCGCCCCGTGCCCGCGGCCGGAACAGGCGACCCGCCCGCCGCCGTGCGTCCGCCCAGCCACTCAAACAGCGTCGCCGACGCACGCCGCAGCGCCGTGTCCGGCCCTTCCAGTTCCGGCATCCACGCCCGGTCCCACTCGAAGATCACCGGCCCGTTGAACCCGCGCTTGATCAGCGCCTCCACCGTCGTGCGGCAGGCCAGTTCCCCCGTGCCCAGCGCCACCGGGCGACCGTCGCGCAAATCCTTGATCCGCACCGCCAAGAGCCGATCGCCCAGCGCGTTCACCGCCGCCGCCGGGTCGTCCCCCGCCGCCTGCCCCGCCGCCAACGCATAGCACGCGCCCAGCAGCGGGTGATCCACGCGCTCGATCAGTTCGGCCAGCAACGCCGCCGAAGCGAAACTCCCGCCGTTCTCCACCACGACCTTCACGCCCGACTTGTCCGCGTGATCCACCGTGTCGCGCAGCCGCCCGGCGATCCGCTTCAGCCCGCTCGCGCGGCTCTCCGACCCGACCAGTTCAAACCCGAACACCCGCACCAGCGGACACTCGATGCTCACCGCCAGATCGATCGCCGACTGCGCTTCCCGCACCGCCCGGTGGATCGCCGCGCTGAGCTGCCCGATCACCGGCGGGAACACCGGCTCGTCAAACCGGCACGACGTCGCCAGGCACGCCAGCTCGATCCCGCGGTCGCCGAACAGCCGCCGCACCTTCTGCTCGCTCGTCAGCGCCGGCTCGCACGCGAACTGCCGCGTCGGCGTCGCGAACGTGCGCAACTCGACGCTCTCAAACCCCATCTCCAGCGCACGCTCGGCCACCGTCGCCAGCGTCCACTCCGGACACGCCACCGTTGAAAACGCGGGCTTGAGCATCAGCGAGTCCACTCCACGCCCCACACCCCGACGGCGCCCACACCCCCGCTCCGAACGCAGCGATCATACTCGACCCCTCTACCCTCTTCCCCCATGCCCCCCCCGACCTCTTCCGCCGACCAGTCCCACGTCGTCACCCGCTTCGCCCCGAGCCCCACGGGCCACCTCCACATCGGCGGCGTCCGCACCGCCCTGTTCTGCTGGGCCTACGCCCGCAGGCACCACGGCACCTTCCTCCTCCGCATCGAAGACACCGACCAGGCCCGCTCCTCCGAAGCCTCCGCCCGGGGGATCCTCGAAGACCTCGCCTGGTGCGGCCTGCTCTGGGACGAAGGCCCCGGATACCCCGGCCAGTCCGCCGAACGCGACCCCCGCGGCGTCGGCTCCTTCTACCAATCCAAACGCCTCCCCCTCTACAACGCCGTCATCGACGACATGATCGAGCGCGACCTCGCCTACCCGGCCTTCGACTCCGCCGCCGACCTCGACGCCCGCCGCAAGGCCGCCGCCGAGAAGAAAGACACCTTCCGCTACAAGCGCTCGCCCGACTATGACCGCCCCGCCGCCCTCGCCCGCTTCCGCGCCGGCGAGCCCTGCGTCATCCGCTTCAACAACCCCGGCAAGGTCGTCAACGTCGTCGATCAGGTCCTCGGCGACATCAAGTTCGAGCCCGAGCACACCGACGACTTCGTCCTCCGCAAGGCCGACGGCTTCCCGACGTACCACTTCGCCGTCGTCGTCGACGACGAGAAGATGGGCGTGACGCACGTCATGCGCGGGCAGGAACACCTGAACAACACGCCGCGCCACGTCGCGCTGCAGCTCGCCCTCGGCTACCGCGTGCCCAAGTTCGCGCACCTGCCGCTGATCTTCAACCCCGACTCGACCAAGATGTCCAAGCGCGACAAGGACAAGGCCGCGCGCGAAGCCGTGAAGAAGCAGTCGCTCACCGCCGCCGCGCTCACCGGCGCCGTGCTGGGCGATGTCACGCCCGAGCAGTTCGCGCAGTGGCTCGACGACAAGACGCGCCAACTCCCGGCCGACACGCTCCGCCGCGTCGCCGCCCGCGCCGCCATCACCCTCCCCGAGATCGACGTCGACGACTTCCGCCGCTCCGGCTATCTGCCCGACGTCCTGTGCAACTACGTCGCCCTGCTCGGCTGGAACCCGGGCCTCAAAACGCCTGACGGCAAGGACCTCGAAAAATTCGACCGCGCCTTCCTCGCCCAGCACTTCGACACCGACCGCATCGGCAAGACCAACTCCAAGTTCGACCGCGTCAAACTCGCGTCGTTCAATCAGGACGCCATCGCCCCGCCGCCCGTCGGCCCCCTCACCGACGCGGCCTTCGCCGATCTCTGGCGCGCCTGGTGCGCCACCTATGAGCCCGCCCTCCTCGACCGCACCAAGGACAGCACGCCCGGCGCCACCGGGCCCGACCGCTTCGCCATCCTCGCCTCCGGAGTGCGGGCCCGGGCCAAGACGCTCCGCGAAGCCGTCACCGCCGCCGGCTTCATCCTGCTCGACGACCGCGCCATCCGCTACGACGCCAAGGCGATCGAGAAGGGCCTGAACAAGCCGCTCGCGGCCCCGAACGAGGGCAAGACGGGGCGCTCGCTCCTGCCCCCGGCCCGGGCCGCGCTCGCCGCAATCGCCCCCGGCGGGTTCACGCCCGCCGCCGTGCACGACGCCCTCGCCGCCACCGCCGCCCAGCACCTGGGCGACGCCGCCCACGTCGGCCCGATCGGGCAGGCCCTGCGCATCGCCGTCACCGGCACCGGCGTCTCACCCGGCATCAACGAGACCATCGCGGCCCTCGGACAGCCGAGCACCCTCGCACGCATCGATCACTGCCTGGCCAGCACCGGCGGCTGACCAAACGCTCCGCCGTCACATCACATTCGGCAGCCCGAGCGCCTTCCGCAGCGATGCCAACTGGCCCTGGTGCCACCCTTCGTGCCAGGCCAGCCGGTACATCACCTCGACCCGCGTCTGGCACACGCCGTGGGCGTCGCTCGCGACCGGGGCCACAACCTCATCCGGCGCCAGCCCGTCGAACGCGCTGAGCACGCGCTCGAAGGCCCGCTCGTGTGCGCTCAGCACCTCGTTCATCGGCGGGTACGCGTTCGGGTCGCTCACGGGCTTGCTCCCGTAGCCGAACATCTGCTGATACCCGTCGGGCAGTTCGGTCATCTGCCCGTCGATCAGCGAGGCAAACCAGGCGTACGCCGTCGCCAAGTGACCGACGGTCCACAGCGCGTGGTTGTCGGTCGGGGTGGTCTGGAACGTCAGCCGCTCGCCGGGCCAGTCGCGCAGCAGCGCGAGGGTCATGCGGTGCGTCCACACCAGGGCCTCGCGCGCGTGATGGGCCAGGGCCACGCCGTGGGCCTTGGCGATCACCGCCGACAGTTCGGCGGCGTTGTCCGCCGCCGCTCCGCCGCCGCCCTTACCGCGGGCGATTTTGCCCCCCCGCTTTTTGCTCGCCGTCCGACGGACGACCTTCCGCACCGCGCGCTTCCCGCTGTGCAGCCGTTTCTTGCTGGTCTTCTTCGCCATGCGCCTCTAGCCCTCCGACAACGCCCGCGATGATAACCCCATCACCCCGGGGCGCACGCCCAACCCCCGCCCGTCATCCCCCCTACCCTCACGCCCCTATGAGCACCCTCCGGATCGCGCTCGCCCCAGGCGACGGCATCGGCCCCGAAATCATGGCCGCAACCCTCGACCTCTTCGCCGCCGCCGGTCTCGGCAACGGCAAGTTCCTCGACTTCGTCCCCGTCGACATGGGCGCCGCCGTCTTCGCCCAGGGCAACTCCAAGGGCATGACCGACGCCGCCGTCCGCTCCGTCGAAGAATGCGGCATCCTCTTCAAAGGCCCCATGGAAACGCCCAAGGGCGGCGGGGGCAAGTCCATCAACGTCACCGCCCGCAAGCTCTGGAACGCCTACGCCAACTTCCGAACCTTCAAAACCCTCCCCGGCGTCGAGACCGTCTACTCCAAGGCCGGCGTCCACATCGACATGTGCGTCGTCCGCGAGAACATCGAGGACACCTACGGCGGCGTCGAGCACCGCCTCTCCAACGACATGATCCAGTGCAAGCGACTCATCTCCGCCCCCGGTTGCGATGAGGTTCACCGCTTCGCCTTCCACGCCGCCCAGAAGCTCGGCATCAAGAAGGTCCACTGCGGTCATAAAGCCAACATCATGAAGATGACCGACGGCCTGTTCCTCGAACGCTTCAAACAGACCGCCAAAGACTTCCCCGAGATCGAGATCGCCGACGTCATCGTCGACGCCCTCTGCATGAACCTGGTCGTCAAGCCCACCCAGTATCAGATGATCGTCCTCCCCAACCTCCAGGGCGACATCGTCTCCGACCTCTGCGCCGGGCTCGTCGGCGGCCTCGGCTTCGCCCCCTCCGCCAACATCGGCAACCACATCTCCATCTTCGAAGCCGTCCACGGCACCGCCCCCGACATCGCCGGCAAGGGCATCGCCAACCCCACCTCCCTCATCCTCTCCGGCATCATGATGCTCCGGCACATCGGCCTCACCCGTCACGCCGCCATCATCGAAAACGCCCTCCTCGCCACCCTCGAATCCGGCGTCCACACCGGCGATTTCGGCTCAAAGTCCACTCCGCCGGTCAACACCAAGCAGTTCACCGCGGCGATCAAGGACCGCCTGGGCCAGGCCCCCAAAACCGTCCCGGCCACCGCCGTCCCCGATCGCGACACGCCCTCGCTCGACCGCCCGCCGCGCCCGCAAGGTCAGCAGGTCATCCGCACTTTCCGCAACCTCGTCACGCAGGTCGTCGGGTGCGACATCTACCTCGACTCCCCGCTCAGCCCCTCCTCCGTCGCCGAAGAGATGCAGCGCATCGCCGAGGACACGCCCTTCCGCCTCTCCCTCATCTCCAACCGCGGCACCCAGGTCTGGCCGACGGGCAGCGTCTACACCGAATGCGTCGACTACTACCGCGTCCGCTTCGAACTGCGCGAGAACGTCCCCGCCGGCTCCATCGGCCAGTCCCGCACCGTCGCCCTCATGGACAAGGTCGCCGAGAAGTTCACGATCTGTTCGTACGAACTGCTCCGCACCTTCGACGGGGTCAAAGGCTTCAGCCTGGCGCAGGGGCAGTAACGCGCACGCTCACGGCGCTGCGGCCCCCGCCTCCGCCCCAACCCCGATCCACCGCGCGCACGCCGCCAACAGCGCCGCGCGGTCGATCGGCTTGGTCTGGTAGTCGTCGCACCCCGCGCTCAAACACTTCTCCCGCTCCTCCGCCATCGCGTGCGCCGTCAGCGCCACGATCGGCAGCCGCACGCCCTGCCCGCCGCGCGCTCGCAGCGATCGCACCAGCGTGTACCCGTCCATCTCCGGCATCTGGATGTCCGTCACCAAGAGGTCGAACGGCTGCCCCTCCTCCTCGCGCCGCACAATCGTCTCCAGCGCGACGCGCCCGTTCTCCGCGATCTCCACCGTCGCCCCCGCACGCCGCAGGTGATACGCGATCAGCCGCTGGTTGTCCGGACCGTCCTCCGCCAACAGCACCCGACCCGACAGCCGCACCGTCGGCGCCCCCTGCCCGCCGCGTGACGGCTCGCTCCGCGTCACATCCAGCCCGTCGATGACGCGCGCCCCCGGCGCCGGCTCCAGCGGCAGCCGCACCCGGAACCGCGACCCCGCGCCCTCCGCCGTGCTCACCAGCCGAACCTCGCCTCCCATCAACTCCGACAACCGCCGGCAAATCGCCAGCCCCAGCCCCGTCCCGCCGTGCCGGCGCGTCACCGTGCTGTCGGCCTGCGCAAACGGCTGGAACAGCCGCGCCGTCTGCTCCGCGCTCATCCCCGCCCCGGTGTCGTTCACCTCCACCACCAGCCACGACCGCTCCGCCCCGCCTTCATCCGTCGCCTGCTCAGCGCGGCAGGTGACCTCCACCCACCCTGCGTCCGTGAACTTCACCGCGTTCCCCACCAGGTTCATCAGAATCTGCCGCAGCCGCGTCGGGTCCGTCATGATCCGGTCCGGCACCGCACCGCTCACCCGCACGCGCAGCTCGATCCCCTTCCCGATCGCCCGCGGCCGCAGCAGGCTCGTCACCTCTTCCAGAACGCCCCCAACCCGCGTGTCCACCCGCTCCACCGTCATCCGGTCGGCTTCGATCTTCGACAAATCCAGCACGTCGTTGATCACCGTCAGCAGGTGCGCCCCCGCCGCCCGGATCGTCCCCACCACCTGGGCCCGCTCCCGCGGGTCCGCCAGCGGACCGTCCGTCTCCTGCAATAGATCCGTGTACCCGATGATCGCCGTCAGCGGCGTGCGGATCTCGTGGCTCACGTTCGCCAGAAACTCACTCTTGGCCCGGCTCGCCGCCTCCGCCGCCGCCTTCGCCGACCGCAGCGACTCCTCCATCTGCTTCCGCTCGGTCACGTCCACGTGCACGCCCATCGCCCGCAGCGGCCGCCCGTCCGCCGCGCGCTCCGTCACGCGACCGGTGTCCAGGATCCACGCCCACGTCCCGTCCGCACGCCGCAGCCGCCCCTCCGCCCGATACTCCGCCGTCCGACCCTCCAGGTGATCCGTCAGCGCCCGCCGCACCATCGGCATGTCGTCCGGGTGCACCAGCGCCTCCCACTGCGAAACATGCGGCGTCCACGCCCCGGGCGCATACCCGAGCATCGTCTGCGCGATGTCGTTGAACGCCACCGACCCCGTCGCGATGTTCCAGTCCCACGTGCCTAGATTCGCCGACCGCACCGTCAGGTCCAGCCGCGTCGCCTGCTGATCGATCTGCGCCCGCTGCTCAACCCGCTGCGTGATGTCCGTCCCGATCGACACATACTTCTCCACCGCCCCGTCCGAACTCGAGAACGGCGTGATGATCAGGTCCACCCAGTACAGCCGCCCGTCGCAGGCCCGGTTGCACACCTCGCCCCGCCACGCCCGCCCCTCGCGCACCAACGACCACACGCCCTCCCAGAACTCCGAACCATGCACGCCCGACCGCAGGATCCGGTGATCCTGCCCGAGCAGCTCCTCCCGCGCATACCCGCTCGCCCGGCAGAACAGCTCGTTCACATCCGTGATCCGACCGTCCCGGTCCGCGATCGAGATCATCGAGTGCTGATCCAGCGTCCGCCGCAGCCCCTCCGCCTCGCGCAGCGCCGATTCCGCCATCGCCCGAAGGCGCACCGCCTCCGCGCTCGCCGCCAGCGCGTGCGCCTCGGCTTCCTTGATCATCGTCACGTTCGTGTGCGACACGACCGCCAGCCGCTCGCCGTTGGCCTCGAACCCGCGCGTCATGCACACGAACCACCGCCGGTGGTCCGGCCCGTGACACTCGTACTCGATCTGCTCCGCGCTCGCCTGCCCGCTCAAAACCGCCCGGATCGCCGCCGCCGCCCGCGCCGCTTCCGCGCTGCTCTTCCCGGCCCGCTCGCACGCGCCCAGGTAATCAAACCCCTCGCCGATCTGCGTCGCCGCCCCGTTCCGCTGCGCAAACTCGCGCCACGCGTGGTTGCACAGCCGCACGCGCCCATCCGGTCCGAGCACCACCGTGTGCGCGTCGATCGCGTCCAGCGTCCGCCGCAGAAAGTCCCGCAGATCGCGCGTGGCCTTCTCCGCCCGCTGCCGCGCCGTGATGTCCGTCTCGATCGCCATGAACCCCGTCACCCGCCCGCCGCGCCCCTCGTGCAGCGGCATCAACTCAACATCCAGCGTGTACTCATTGCCGGACTTGCCGCGGTTCTGGATCTCCACCCGCCCCGCCCCGCCCGAGCGCAGAATCTCCCGGAACCGCTCCACCGCCGCCGGGTCGGTCCCCTCGTACTGCAGCAGCGCCCCCGGCACTTTCCCGCGCACTTCGTCCAGCGTGTACCCGGTGATCCGCGTGAAGCCCTCGTTGACCCACTGAATCCGCCGGTCCGCGTCCGTGATCACCACGGCGTTGCTCGTCTTCTGCGCAATCAGCGCCAGCCGATCGCTGGTCCGAATTGACGGATCCAGCGCCGAGCCCAGCCGCCTGCGCAACAGCGCCCACATCACCGGCAGCGATAACGCCACCAACGTCCCCGCCGCGATCAGCCGCCCCACACCCCCCACCTCCGTCAGCACGCTCGGCGTCACAAGGAAAAACGCCGCGTCCAGCAGCGCCATCCCGCCGGCCAGCAGTACGAACATCCGGGTTGGCAGCGCGACATCGCCCATACAGGTGTGTGCCCGTTACAGGGCCGCCTCACCCATCGACCGGTGCGCAGGCCCATGCGCGTCCCCCCATCCGAGCCACCCGGAAAACCACTCAACCGGGGGCTCGAAACCGTGCAAACCGTCTACGCGCTCGCCCCAACAGACGACGATCAGCGGCTGCGCGGGTGATCCATCAGTCCCGGTGCAACCCCGCACGCCCCTACGCAGCGCACGACGTAGAACCCATTGAGCCGTGTCGCTCCGCCGCTCCAAACCGCGGCGCCCGGCCGCGTCAGCGCCGCGATCGGCTCGATCGAAAGAGCCGTGCCATGCCCGCTCATCCCACCGTTCACCGTCGCCCGTCCGCACGCCTCGCCCACACCATCGCCGCGACCATCGCGACCACACTGCTCGCCGCCGCCGCCCCGGCTCAGTGCCCGGGCCGCTGGCTCGATCTCTCCGACGTCGCGTCCCCCAACTCGACGATCGATGACCTCGCGATCTGGGACCCCGACGGCGCCGGCCCACAGCCCGAGGGCCTCGTCGCCGTCGGCATCTTCACCGCCTTCGGCGACCTCCCCGCCCGCCGCGTCGCGTTCTTCAGCGGCTCCGAGTGGTCCCCGCTCGGCGACGGCGTCGGCGTCAGCACCTGGGAAACCGTCCGGGCCGTGGTCGTCATGCCCGACAACTCCATCGTCGTCGCCGGCCTCTTCTCCGTCGCCGGCGGCGTCCCGGCAGA
Organism: uncultured Phycisphaeraceae bacterium; assembly: GCA_964615765.1. Lineage (GTDB taxonomy): Bacteria > Planctomycetota > Phycisphaerae > Phycisphaerales > UBA1924 > CAZTQN01. The sequence continues at coordinate 39,291 of CAZTQN010000018.1, read as the reverse complement.
GTCCATCGCGCGCTGGACGGGCACAACTTGGCAACCCCTCGCCGATGGCCTCAACGCCACCGTCTACGACCTCACCCTCGACCTCGAAGGCCGCCTCATCGCCGTCGGCGAGTTCCGCTGGTCCGGCTCGCCCGCCAACCCCATGAACGGCGTGGCCCGATTCGACGGCGCCACCTGGACCAACCTCAACCCCAGCCCCAACTTCTACTCCATCTTCGCCGCCGCCACCATGCCCTCCGGCGACCTCATCGTCGCCGGCGCGTTCCACGACTTCGCCGGCGTGCCCGCTTCACGCATCGCCCGCTTCGATGGCTCCGCCTGGCACCCCTTGGGGCCCGGCCTCAACGGGCTCGTCTACGCGCTGCTCCCGCTCCCGAACGCCGATCTCATCGCCGCCGGCACCTTCACCATGTCCGGCAACACCTTCGCCAGCCGCATCGCACGCTGGGACGGCGCCACTTGGACCGCCCTCGGCCAGGGCATCGGCCCCGACGCACTCTCCACCAACATCGCGTCGCTCGCCCGCCTGACCGACGGCACCATCGTCGCCGCCGGATTCTTCTCAACCGCAGGCGGCCGCCCGGCATCAACCCTCGCCCAGTGGTCCGGCCGCGCCTGGTACCCCATGCCCGGCATCGATGACCGGAGCAGCCTGGGCCTCACCTTCGCGAGCCGCACCGGCGGCGACCTCGCCGTCGCCGGCCACTTCACGCGCCAGTCCGAACCCGGGGCGCCCCGCAACTTCGCCATCTGGCGCCAGCCGCCCTGGCCCCCCGCCTGCGCCGGCGACTACGACTGCTCCGGCGCCATCAAGCCCGAAGACCTCTTCGCCTTCCTCCACGACTTCTTCGCCAGCGACCCGCGCGCCGACATCAACGCCTCCGGTGCGGCGACCGTCCAGGACGTCTTCGACTTCCTGACCGCCTGGTTCTCGCCTTGCTGACTCTCGCCATGCGAACCCACGCCGCGCTCGCCCGCGCCGTGCGAATCAGCGCGCACGCCCACTTCACTTCCGCTTCTTGAACCGGCTCTTCACGCTCGGCGTGAAGCTCGACCCCTTCTTCCCCATCAGCCCCGGCAGCCCGCTCACGCCCGGCATCATGCCGCCCAGCCCGCCCTCTTTCCCCTGCATCTCCTTCACCGCCTTCACACGCTGCATGGCGCTCATGTTGGCCATCCCCTTCGCCAAGGCGCTCACCGCCCCGAACTGCTTGACCAACTGCCCCACTTCGTCCGCGCTGGTCCCGCTCCCCTTGCCCACGCGGCGCCGCCGCGACATGTCCACCGTGTCCGGCTTCTTCCGCTCCCTAGGCGTCATGCTGCACACGATCGCTTCCACCCGGTCCAGCTGACCGTCGTCGACGTGCACGTCCTTCAGCGCGCTCCCCACGCCCGGCAGCAGGCCCAGCAGCTGCTTCATCGGCCCCATCCGCCGCAGCGTCCGAAGCTGCGACAGAAAGTCGTCCATCGTCATCTCCCCCTTGGCCATCTTGTCTTCAAGCTTCTTGGCGTCCTCCTCGCTGACCTGCTCGCGCGCCTTCTCCACCAGGCTGACCACGTCGCCCATCCCCAGGATGCGCCCCGCGATCCGCTCGGCGTGAAACTCCTCCAGCGCCTCGAGCTTTTCCCCAACCCCGATAAACCGGATCGGCGCCCCCGTGATCGTCTTCACGCTCAGCGCCGCCCCGCCACGCGTGTCCGAGTCGAACTTCGTCAGGATCAGCCCGTCCACCTCCAGCCGCTGGTGAAACGCCTTCGCGCTGTTCACCGCGTCCTGCCCCGTCATCGCGTCGGTCACCAGAAAGATCTGGTGCGGCTGCACGATCTTGTTGATCTGCTGCAGCTCGTCCATCAGCGCGTCGTTGACGTGCAGCCGCCCCGCCGTGTCCAGAATGACCGTGTCGATCCCCTTCGCCCGCGCGTGCTCCACCGCGCGCCGGCACACCCCGACGGCCACGCCCACCGCCTTGCCATACTCCGCCGTCTTGTCCGGCTCGCTATAGAAGTGCGCCTGCGCCCCGCCCGGCATGTCGCGGTTCACGCCCTCGCACACCGTCCCGAGCTGCTCCACCGCCGCCGGGCGCTGCAGGTCCGCCGCCACCAGCAAGACGCTCCGCCCGCGCTTCTTCAGATACCCCGCAAGCTTCCCGCACGTGGTCGTCTTCCCGCTCCCCTGCAGGCCGCACATCATCACCACCGTCGGCCCGGGCGACACCTGCAAAATCCCACCGCCCGCGTCCGCGCCACTCGCGCCGCTCATCCCTCCCAGCCCGCCCGCGCCCTCATCCTGCTCCGACCGCGGCGTGCCCCCCAGCACCTCCACCAGCCGGTCATGCACGATCCCGATCATCTCCTGCCCGGGCTGCAGGCTCTTGGTCACCTCCCGCCCGATCGCGTCCCGCTTGACGGCTTCCACGAACCCGTCCACAACCGTCACGTGCACGTCCGCCTCCAGCAGCGCCGCACGCACGTCCTCCACCGCCTCGCCGATGTTCTTCTCCGTCAGCTCGCCCTTGCCGGACAGCCTGCGGAACGCGTTCCCGAACCCTTCGCTCAACCGTTCAAACATGATGGCTACCTATCTGCATGAACCACCGCGCGCGTCGAGACCCGCCGCACACGCGCACACCCGCTCAGCGCTTCGAGAGTAGTCCCGCCCCGGCCCTCACGCCGCCCGCTCCGGATCCGGAAAATCGCGGTACAGCGCCGACGTGAAGTCCGTCACCGCCGAATACACCGGGTGGTGCAGCTGCTCCACCTCCCCCGCCCGCGTCGCCACCACCCCGAACGCCGCATCCAGCTGCGCCAAATCCCGGCACCGCACCACGCAGTGAAACTCACCCAGCCCCGCGGGCCCGAACCCAAACTTCCGCCGCGACAGGCTCCACCCCTCGATCTTCCCCGCCTTCTGCAAGTGCCCCAGGTACGCGTCCACGGCCGCGGCAAACTCAACATTCGCAGGCGGCCGCGTGTTCTTCAGATTGAACCACATGTGATAGAAGTTCATACCGCCGAGCGTATGAACCCCCCGGCCCCCGCCGCGCCCGCCGCGCCCGCCGCCCCGCCCTGAGCGCCCATCACTCGCTCGCCGCCCGCATCCGCCGCGGGCTCTCGCGCCGCCCCGCCACCCCGCGCTCCCCGGCCTCCACACCCGCCCCGCGCCCCGGCAGAGCCTGCTCCCGCCGCGTCACCCCCGCGATCACCTGCCCCACGTACACCTCGTGATCCCCGTCCAGGTCGTAATGCCGCACGACCTCGCAGTCCATCGCCGCCACCGCCTCCACCAGCACCGGCGACCCCGTCGCCAGCGTCCTGGTCCGGAAGATCTCCAGCCCGTCCCCCTCGCCCCCCGGCCCCAGCCGCTCCTGCATCAGCCGCGACGCCCGCTCCACCATGCTGATCGCAAACGCGTGACTGTCGCGGATCAGCGTCGCCGTCCGCTGCCCCTTGGGCATCGCCACCGCGATGCACACCGGATCATCCCCGCACCGCATCACCCGGTGCACCAGCACCCCCGCGCGCTTCCCCTCAAACGCCGATGCCAGCACCGCGTCCACGCCCGGAACCAGGGACACCGCGCCGCCAACCTCCGCCGTCCACTCCGGCCGCACCACCGCCCAGTTCCGCGGCGTGACCGCGCCGGCGCCGCGTGGCGCCCCGGCGCGCGACAGCCGCCCGATGTCGGGGGCCCGGCCCATTGCGTCACCATTCCGACCCACGCCACGCATCTGGAAAACCCACGAGATCCCCGCCCCACACCGGGACTGTACCTCGCAACTCGCGAAATGCCCGGTCTTTGCGCGATATTCACGACCGGTGGAAAACGTCTGGACAACGTGGGGATGACCACAACTTTTCAAGAAGTTGCCCATTGGGTGTTGCAAGGTGGGGCAAAGTGGAGGATAATCCCATCCGTCCCAAACGCCTCCGTCCCGCACCCCTCCCCCGGCCGCCACCGTGCTCTTCACCGGTCAATCCGAGCACGCCATCGACGGCAAGCAGCGCTTGGCGATCCCCGCCAAGTACCGCAACCAGTGGGATCCGGTCCGAGACGGCGGCGCCTGGGTCTGCATCCCCTGGCCCACCGGCCTGCTCCGCCTCTACACAGAATCGACCTTCGCCGCCCTCGCCCGTCAATCCGAAATGTCCCTCACCCCGGACGAAGACCTCGCCGAACTGCAAGCCACGCTCTTCGGCCTCGCCGAACGACTCGAAATGGACACCGCCGGCCGCATCACCATCCCCGCCCACCACCGCAAGCTCACCGGGCTTTCGGACGAGGTGACCGTCGTCGGGGCCGGCGATCGGCTGGAAATCCGCCCGCGTCAGACCTGGTCCGACACGACCCCCGACCGCTTCCAGGCCCTTCCCGACCTCGCCCGCCGCGTGGAAGCACGCCGCCGCGGCCTGACCCAGACTCCCCCCGCTGCTTTCCCGGCTACTCCGGGTCGAACCGATTGAATCCCATGTTCGCGCCGCCGCCCGCCGAAACGCGGGCCTCGGCGTTGACAACCCGACTGTGTTTCTCGTGAACCGCCCGCTCGGCCCCAGGCAATGGACGCCGGGCTCGGCGAGACTCGGCGTTGATCGCCGGGGGCAGGTCGCTCCACACGGACGTGGAGCGATCGTCGCAACGGCGCCATGGACTCGGCACCGCAGCCGCCCCGGTCAACCAACGCTTCCCGTCTCCCGAAACCGCCAGGCATCAGGCGTTTCACACCTTCAGCGCTCGCCCGCACCGCCAACGGGCGAGCGCTTTCTTTTTTGCCCGGCGCCAGACCTTCCGCCCCCCCACCCGGGCCCGGCTCAGTCCCGGTTTATTCCATCAACGCCGCTACCGCGCGCCCGCGATCGTCGTCGCGCTTCGCGGCCCACTCCTTCGCCGTCCACTTGTTCGTCAGGTCCTTCGCCGCCCGATCAGCGCCCGCGGCGAGCAGCACCTTCACCTGCTCAATATCCCCGCGTTCCGCCGCCTTCATCAGCGCCGTCACGCCGTCGCGGTCCGCCTCATTAACCGGCGCGCCCGCCCGGACAAGCACGCTGAGCACCTGCGAGTCGACCTCGCTCGCCGCGGCGATCGACAGGGCCGTGTTGCCCTCGATGTCCGTGACGTTCACCGTCGCCCCGGCGTCCAGCAGCATCTGCACCTTCTCAAGCGACCCCGCGCGGGCCGCCGTCATCAGCGCCGTCTGACGCCACTTGTTGGTCGCGTTCACGTCCGCGCCGGCGTCGAGCAGGGCCTTGACGCTGGCCGGCTCACCGCGGGCCGCGGCGAACATCAACGCCGTCCACCCGTCGTTCGCCCGCGCGTCCGTCCGGGCCCCGGCGTCCAGCAGCGCCCGCACCTTCCCGGCGTCGCCCCAGCCCGCCGCGTACACCAGCGCCGTTCGGCCGTCCGCCGCACGGATCTCCGTCCGCGCCTTGGCTTCCAGCAGCGCCTTCACCGTCGCCAGGTTCCCCTCAAACACCGCCAGAATCAGCGGCGTGAACCCCTGACGCTGCGGCTGGTCCCCGGGGATCACCGCGTTCACGTCCAAACTCCCCGGCGGGCCCGTCGCGAGCAGCCGACGCATCGCCTCCAGGTCCCCACGCGCCACCGACTCATGAAACGCCGCCAGGTTCGCCGGGGCGGCCTGCGCCGTCTGCGGTCCCGTTCGCGCCGACGATTGCATCACCGTCTGCACGCCCAGCGTCAACATCGCCCCAAGCGCCATATACGCGATCGCCCCCAAGAGCGGGTACGGACGCCCAGTATTCCCGTTCGCCATGATGCGGCCTCCCGGATACGCCCCGCCCCATCGCCCCGCCCCCCACCCCAACCCAAACTCAGTCGTCCTCGTGCGGCTTGAACGCCGCCATCACTTCCGCCTGGATGTGGGCCGGCGTCTGCTCGTCGTGGCTGTACTCCATCGTGAACGTCCCCGTCCCGCCCGTCACGCTCTTGAGCTGGTTGGTGTAGTTCTGCAGCTCCGCCACCGGCGCCACCGCCCGGATGACGCACGTGTCGCTCCCGGCCATCTCCGTGCTCTGCACCCGCCCGCGCTTGCCGGACAGGTCGCCCGCGATGTCGCCCATATAGCGGCTGGGCACAGTGATCTCAACGCTGACATACGGCTCCAGCAGCGCCGGGCGCGCGTTGCGGATGCCGTCCACAAACGCCCGCTTGCCCGCCGTCACGAACGCGATTTCCTTGCTGTCAACGTCGTGGTACTTCCCGTCGTACACGCGCACGCACACCCCGCGGATCGGATACCCCGCGATGGCCCCGTCGCTCATCGCCTGGCGCACGCCCTTCTCGATCGCCGGCATGAACTGCCGCGGGATCGACCCGCCCACCGTCTCGTTGATGAACTCGAAGCCCGTCGGGTGATCGGGCGGCAGCGGCTCGACGGTCAGGTACACCTCGCCGAACTGCCCCGCCCCGCCCGTCTGCTTCTTGTGCCGGTGGTGCCCGTTGGCCTTGATCTGGATGGTTTCCTTGTACGCGATCTTGGGCGGGCTGGTCAGAATCTCGATCCCGGCGCTCTTAAGCTTCTCCAGCACGATCCGCAGGTGCAGCTCGCCCATCCCGCGCATCACCGTCTGCTTCGTCGCCGCGATCCGCTCGATCACCAGCCCCGGGTCTTCCGCGATCAGCTTGTGCACGATCCCGCTGAACTTGGTCTCGTCGGCGTGGTTCTTCAGTTCGATCGCCAGCCCGAACATCGGCACCGGCATCGGCAGCGGCTTGACCCGCACGCCGTCGGCGTCGTGACTCTCATGAATCACCGTGTTCAGCCGCAGCTCGTCGATCTTCGCGACCGCGCCGATCTCCCCCGGCCCGAGCTCCTGCACCTCCACGTGCTCCTTGCCCTGCAGGCGGAACATGTGCCCGATGCGCACGGCCTTCTTCTGATCATCCAGCAGCACGTCCTGCTTCTGCCGGATCACCCCCTGGTGCACGCGGAACAGCCCAAGCTTGCCCACGAACGGGTCCTGCACGACCTTGAACACGTGCGCCACCAGCGGGCGGTGCGGCTCCGGGTCCGGGTGATAGTCGCGCTCGTTCCCGCCCGTCTCATCGCGCTTGAGAAACTCCACGGGCGCCACTTCCGTCGGCGCCGGGCACAGGCTCGCCAGCACATGCAGCAGGTCCTGCGCACCCGCCCCCGTGCGGGCGCTCACGAAGCAGATCGGCACCAGGTGGGCCTGCTCCAGCGCCCGCTCGAAGGCCGCGTGCAGCTTCACCGGGTCGAACCCGCCGTCCTCCCCGCGCTCCAGGTACTGCATCGTCAGGTCTTCATCGACCTCGATGACCTGCTCGACGATGCGCTTGTGCGCGTCGTGCACGCTGGAGAACTCCGTCTGGTCCCCCGCCGCGTCCATCCCGTCGTGCTCGAAGACGTTGATCACGTCCGCCCGCCCCGGCGCCGGCAGGTTGATCGGCAGGCACATGGGCCCGAACGCGTCGCGGATCTGCTCCACGAGCATCTCCAGGTCCGCCTCCGGATGATCGATCTTGTTGATGATGATCATCCGCGGCAGCCCGCGCTCCGCCGCCACCTGCATCATCCGCCGCGTCACCGTGTCGATCCCGCGCGTCGCGTCCATCACCACCGCCACCGTCTCGACCGCCGGCAGACACGCGATCGCGTGCCCCGAAAAGTCCGCCAGCCCGGGCGTATCCACAATGTTCACGCGGTGCTGGTCGAACTCCACGTGCACCACGCCCGGCTGCAGCGAGTGCTTGTGGTGCTTCTCCGCGTCGGACCAGTCGCTGACGGTCGTGCCTTCCTCGACCGTGCCCATGCGCTTGATCACGCCCCCCGCCAAGAGCAGCCGCTCGGTCAGCGTGGTCTTCCCCGCCCCAGCCGGCCCGACAAGGCAGACGTTCCGGATATCACTCGGGTTGATCGTGGGCATCGGATTGGCCCCTCCTTTGAGGGCGTAGACGTCGCGGTCGCCGGCAAGAACGCCGTCCGTTGCGCTGTCCCGGTGCCGTCACATCAACCGGCCGACGCACCCGTCGGCCGCGGCAGCCGCGCACGCGCCGCAACACGTCCACTATACAGCCAAGCGGGATGCGCGGCACAAACTCGGAGCCGTCCCCACCACTTCGCGCCGTTCATGCGCCCACGCGTTCAGCCCAGCACGTCCAGCACCCCGCCCCGCCGCGCCGGCGCTTCCCGCCACGCCGTCATCCGAACCGGGTACGCGCCTTCCAGAGAAACCACTGGGTGATTTGACCGAATCGCCGGCGCGATCACCGGCACCTCCGCCGCCGCGCCGCCGCACGCGCACACGTCGCGACGGCTCGCCCGCGCCAGATCAGCTCCCGCCGCCGCCGGCATTACCTGCCCCGCCTCCCCCCGCGCCTCGGCCCGGCGCTCGGCCAGGTTCACCGCGCGCAGGTGCATCGCGAACGTCGGCGGCTCAAGCCCGTCGCCCGCGCGCCGATCATCCAACCCGCGCGACGGCAGCGCCCCCGGGTGCAGATGTTCGTGGAACGCCGGCACGGCGCACCGAGCCACCGGCGCGAGACTCGCCGCGCCGCCGCTCACCCCAGTCTGCACCGCACCGATCGACACGCCGGGACAGGGGCAAGCCGTGCGCCGCGGGTCCGCTCCGATAACATCGCCCGCCCCGCCCGCGCCGCTCGTCGGGCCCGATCGGCCCCGCCGGTCGCACGTTGCCCCGCCGCATCACCGTTGCCAAATCACCACACCGCCCGTCCTGTCCCGCCCACCGCTCAACCGCCCATGCTCGCCGTTCGCGATCTCGACTTCCCACTCCCCGAGGACCTGATCGCGACCCATCCGGTCGAGCCGCGCGACGCGGCCCGCCTGTTGGTCATCCGTCGCTCGCGCCCGGACATGTTGGAAGACCGCGTCTTCCGCGACCTCGACGAACTGCTCGAACCAAACGACTTGCTGGTCGTCAACGCGACGCGCGTGCTGCCCGCGCGCTTCCGCGGCGTGCGCGCCGACACCGGCGGGCACGCCGAAGGCCTCTACCTCGGCCCCGCCCCCGCCGCCGACTCCCGCCCCGCCGGATGGCAGTGTCTGTTCAAGATGCGCCGGGCCAAGCCGGGCGTGCGCGTCGCGCTTTTGCGTCACGACGACCAGCCCGCCGACGTCGAACTGCTGCTGCTCGATCGCCTGAGCGAAGACGGCGTGTGGCACGCGCTCCCGTGCCGCCCGGGCTCGGACCAGCCGCTGGGCGAAGACGCGCCGACTCTGCTGAGCCGCGTCGGCCTGACGCCGATCCCGCCGTACATCCTCGCCGCCCGCAAGGCCCGCCAGCAATCAGCCGAGGACGCCCGCGACGCCGCCGACTACCAGACGGTGTACGCGCACGCCGCCACCTCCTACTCCGTCGCCGCGCCGACGGCGGGCCTGCACTTCACGCCCGCGCTGCTCGACCGCCTCGAAGCCCGCGGCGTCAACCGCACCGAAGTCCTCCTCGACGTCGGCATGGGCACCTTCAAACCCGTCGAGACCGAGTTCGTCGAACACCACCCGATGCACGCCGAGTTCTGCTGCGTCCCGCCGCCCGCCATCCAGGCGATCCATCACGCCAAGGCAGCGGCCGGAAAAGACGGTGGCGGCCGCGTCGTCGCCGTCGGCACCACCGCCGCTCGCACGCTGGAATCGTTCGACGACCCGCGCGACCTCGCCCGCCGCGGGCCCACCGGCCTGCACACGCGCCTGCTCATCACCCCCGGCTGGCGCTGGCGCAGCGTCGACGCGCTCATCACCAACTTCCACCTCCCCAAAACCACGCTGCTCGCGATGGTCGCGGCCCTCCTCCACGACGACACCGACCCCCGCGCCGGCGTCGAACGCCTCCGCGCCATCTACGCCCACGCCGTCCGCGAGCGCTACCGCTTCTACTCCTTCGGCGATGCGATGATCATCCTGCCGTAGCCCCTCCAATCAGGTGGACTGCGTTTCTCGCCCCCACTCTGCGGCACTACACTGTCTGACACCAGCACAAACGGCTTGCTTCCCCTTGGCCCACATACAGGAGGTCCGTGATGGCTGGCAGAATGAGCTCAAAAGTCACCGCCTTTCTGATCACTGCGTCCGCCTTCGCATCCATCGCCGGACTAGTAAGCTCATGCCATCGACGTTCGCTGGCCACGCACGATGGTGCTGCCGATGCTCAGTCCAGTGGCTTCGGGCGGCAAGACGCTTGGCTTCCCGTGGACACTGCCCCTGACAAGACATCCCAACGCATCGCTCGAACATTTGTCGAGCAACTCGCACAGCACGAAGTGCCATCTGAGCACCTCGGCCAGCTCGAGACAACCACCGCAGATCTGATCCGCTCACTGATGATCCCGGACTTTGACGCCTATCACCGGCTCATGACCGCCAATGGCGCGGATCTCGACGTCGTTATCGCGGATGGATACATCGCGCAACTTATTGAGTGGGGCGTGTATCCCGCGAATGCACCCGAGCTCGCATCCACGCGACCGATCGTCGATCGTCTGCGATACGTTTGGAACACGCCTTCGCCTCGACGTCTCCGCTGGCTCGCGGTCAACATTGAATCCCAAACCTCGGGAACGGGGCTTGTTGCCCTGTCAAACAGCGAAGCTTGGCCGTTCTCGGGATACTACTCGCAGATGTCGCTATACGCTCCCAAATCCGGCCGCCTTACACAGTCTGATGGCGCACGTCTCAACAAAACCAAGCAGTCCGTGTGGATTCGACTCGACATACGCTGTGAAAGTGATCTAACCACTAAGATTCGCATCAATTTCTATTTTGATCAGTTGTCGAAGACATGGTACCCAGTTACGACGCTCATCGGAAATAACTGGAATGTGCGTGGACTTCCCATTTTGTGATCTGTCGCGGACTCAAGAGTCATCATCCACTGTTCAGTCAGTGATTTGAACTCGATGCTCATCCTGCCGTAGCCGACGCGGCTCGCAGAATCTCCACCACCCCCCGCGCCTCGCTCGCCCGCGCCACGTAGTCCGCCCGCTGCGTCAACCCCTCCGCCGCGTTGGCCGGGCAGGCAAACCATCCCACCCGCTCGCGGATGGCCAGGTCGCTCATGGTGTCGCCGACGCCCGCGAGCCGCTCGCGCGTCCAGCCGGTCCGCTGCATCAGCCGTTCCAGCCCCGTGCCCTTGCTGATGTGCTTGAGGTCGCAGTTGATGTAGAACCACGTCATGCTGACGCGCATGCCCCAGCCCCGCCGCGCAAACTCGCCCTCGATCGTCGGCGAGATCCGCTTGAGCACCTCCGGCTCCGGGTGATACAGCGACACGCTCGCCGCCTTCCCCGGCTGCTGGCTCACGCCCAGCGGCCCGAACTCATCCTCCAGCCACGCCGCCGCCGCCCGCACCATCGCCCGATCGTCCTTCGTGATCGCCGGATCCAGCGCGTACTCGTTCTTCGACGGGTCGTACACCCAGGCCCCGTTTTCCGCCACCAGCGGCACCGCGCCCGCCCCGGCGTTCCCGATCAGCCGACTGATCGCCTCCGCGAACGGCTGGGGCCGCCCCGTGCACAGCGTCACCACCGGGACATCGCCCCGCTCCCGCGCCCGCCGGTTGTGCGCCGCGATCTGCGCCAAAGCGTCCAGATCGAACGCCCCGCCCCCCTCGTCCACCAGACACCCGTCGATGTCGCACACCACCGCGTCAAACCGCCCCGCCGCTCGACTGCGCTCGTCCATCGTGGCGGAGTATTGGCCCCCCAGCATCGCGGAGCGGCCCTCCGCCGGCCCAACCCGCCCGAGCCGAAATCCCTCCCCCATGTCCGTTGCTCGCGGGCCGCGCCCGCGATCTCACCGGCGTCCGCCACGTACACTGTGCGCGATGCTCCACCACACCGGCTCGCTCGATGACCTGCACGCGCAGTACCCCGCGGCCCCGCGCTTGGACGTCGCCGCGCTGCTCGACGCCGCCAAGCCCAACACCCTCGCGCTGCACGAACAGTTCGTCAACCCCGCGATGGCCGCCGTGCTCCGCACCATCGGCTTCGACGCCACCTTCGTCAAGGGCCAAGGCCCGTACCTCTGGGACGATCGCGGCAACCGCTACATCGACTGTCTGGGCGGGTACGCCGTCTTCAACGTCGGCCGCAACCACCCCGTCGTCCGCGACGCCGTGCAGCAGGCCATGAACCTCGACCTGCCCAACCTGCTCGGCATCGGCGCCTGGCGCCTCGCCGGCACGCTCGCGCGCGAACTCGTCAAGGTCATGCCCGGCGCTCGCAACGAAACCCCCGGCGACCTCGACACCTGCTTCTTCGCCTCCGCCGGCACCGAAGCCATCGAAGTCGCCATCAAGCACGCCCGCGCCGCCACCAACCGCGACGGCGTCGTCTACTGCACCAAGGCCTACCACGGCCTCTCCATCGGCGCCCTCTCCGTCTGCGGCAACCACGAGTTCCGCGACGGCTTCGGCGCCCTCCTCTCCGGCACCGTCGAAATCCCCTTCAACGACATCGCCGCCCTCGAGAAAGCCCTCTCCACACGCACCATCGCCGCCTTCATCGTCGAGCCCATCCAGGGCAAGGGCGTGCACCTCCCCAGCCCCACCTATCTCCGCGACGCCGCACAGCTCTGCAAGAAGTACGGCACGCTGCTCATCCTCGACGAAATCCAGACCGGCTTCGGCCGCACCGGCAAAATGTGGGCCTGCCAGCACTTCGGCGCCGGCGACTCCTGGCTGCCCGACATCCTCGTCTGCGCCAAAGCCATCTCCGGCGGCTACGTCCCCTCCGCCGCCGTCGTCACCCGCCGCGACATCCACGCCAAGGTCTTCACCTCGATGGAACATTGCTCGCGCATCCAGACGACCTTCGGCATGAACGACATGGCCATGGCCGCCGGGCTCGCCACGCTGCACGTGCTCAAGCACGAGAAAATCATCGAGCGGGCCGCCGCGATGGGCGAATATCTCATGAACGGCCTGCGCCTGATGGTCGGCCGCTACCAGATGGTCAAGGACGTCCGCGGCCTCGGGCTCATGATCGCCGTCGAGTTCCAGCAGCCCCGCTCCCTCTCCCTCCGCGCCGGGTGGGAACTGCTGCACCGCCTCGATCAATCCCTCTTCTGCCAGGCCGTGCTCATGCCGCTGTTCAGCGATCATCACATCCTCGCCCAGGTCGCCGGGCACAAGCAGGACGTCATCAAACTCATCCCGACGCTCGTGCTCTCCAAGGCCGACTGCGACGACATCATCCGCGCCTTCGACAAAACCGTCGGCGCCTGCCACACCTTCCCCGGCCCGGCGTGGGAAGTCGGCAAGAAACTCGGCGGGGCCGCCGTCAAACGCTTCAACCCCGTCATCCCCTCGCGCCAGCCCGCGGCGACCACCTGACACGAATCGCCGCTGAAGCTCGGGCCTCTTGGGTACCCCCACGCTCCGCGTGAGGCTTCTACCTCAACGCATTCAATCGCTCCACGCCCGCGTTCCGGCGCTTGGCCGTATGACCCGCCGCGCCACAAACCAGAACTCAGCGCCTCACGTCGTCGCACGCCGACCACGCCGCCCCGCCACGCCCACCGCCAACAGCCCCACCACCGCCGTCGCCGGCCCGGGGATGATCGTGACCGCGGCACCCGTCAGTTGCCCCGTGACGTCGTTGTTCGGCCCCGGCGCCCCAAACACCACCGTCCGCGCCAACGCCGTCTCCCCGAACGACGACCGCAGATCGATCACCGTTGTGCCCGGCAGCGTCGGCGCCAGCGCCTGAAAGTTCAGCGTCGTGACCAGCAGCCCGCCGCTCGTCGGCAGCGGGATCCCCGCCGGGCCGAGCGGGCCCAGCAGCACGAACATCGCCGAGCCATCCGCGGGCACCGCGGCTTCGTTCACGCCCGAACCATCGGCGAAGAACCCGCGGGCCGTGAACGGCGCCGCCGCACTGTCCGTCCACCCCGTGAGCCGCAGCCGCGCAACATCCCACGCGAACACGGTCTGCAGCGCCTGAATCCCGGTCACGCCCGGCGCCGTCGGCGTCGCCACGAGCCGCACCCGCACCGTCTCGCCCACATTCACGACCGGCACTTCCGGCTCAAACCGCAGGTCGATGCCGCCCTGCGCCATGCTCACCATCCCCCCGCCCGCCGCCAGCACCGCGGCCGCGCTCCACCACCCGCGCCACCCCGCACCACGCCCGCGACTTCCACGCCGCGCTTTCTCGCGCTGACCAATCATGGCTTTCTCTCTCTCTTTCTCTCAGCGGCACACGAAGGCCGCACAATCCAAACGCAGCTCGTTGCCGCGTAATAACATAAGCACTTTTTCACCCACGCACACTTGAGCGTTCGCGCCCCCGCACAGAGACGAATTCTGAGATACCCAAACAGACGCCCTTGACAGCCCCGCAAGTGTGCAGTAAGTTTACCCGCCGGACAAGGGGGAGCCGCGATTCGCTCCTGAAAACGCGCTGATCGGCCGAACTCGTGTGCCCGCGCCGACCCGACGGGTTTGCGCCACGTCCGCACGCGTGTTTCGCCCAAGATCGATCGGCCACTGTCCATCGGCAGCGCTCACGCATCGCCAAGGCGGCGACGGTGATCGCACCAACACAGTTCGCGCCCGCGTTCAGCCCCGCTGCTGACAAGGGCTATCCGTTTCACGCCAGCGTCGCGAACGCATGTTCCTTCGCACGTGCGGCAAACGCGTGATCGCAGAAAAACGTGAGCGCGTGTGTGCGCGGGCAAGCGCGGGCCGGATGAGTTTCGTTCTATCAACCGCCAACATCGCCCGTGCACGGGGAGGAGACGACCGGTGTGTACTCACGATCCTGATCACCAACCCATCCCGCCCGCCCATGCGGCTCCCGACCGCCGCTCGCGCGTCGGCCTCGCCGCGCTCGCAGGCCTCGCGCTCCTGCCCCTCGGCCCGCTGACGCCCTTCTCGCGTACCGCCCACGCCGCGGACATCTCCCTCGTGCGCCTGCCGGGGCCGAGCCTCTCGCTTGCGCTCCGCGTGACGGACATCGGCCCCATCCCTGCCGCCGGCTGGCAGGCGTTCCTCGAGTATGACACCACCCGCGTGACCTTCGTCGCCGGCGCGTACGTCACCACGCAGTTCGGGCTGCCGGTCATCAACCCGATCACGCCCGTCGCGCCCGGCGTGCTCAACCTCGCCGCCGGCATCAACCCGACGATCTTCCAGCCACCCACCAACTTCGACCAGGACGTCGCGTACCTGCTGTTCAACTTCGTGGGCACCGGGTGCGAGCCGCGCGTCCGCTTCCGCGCCGCCGCGTTCCCGCCCACGCGCCTCTCAGACGCCGCCGGCCTTTCCATCCTCCCGCTCACCTCCGACGACCCGTGGAACCCTTGCCCCGCCGACATCAGCGGCAACGGCATCATCAGCGTTCAGGACATCTTCGACTTCCTGGCCTTCTACTTCGCCGGCGACTGTCGCGCGGACTTCAACAACGTCTCCGGGGTCTCCGTCCAGGACATCTTCGACTTTCTCGCGGCGTACTTCGCCGGCTGCCCATAAGCCGCCCGCCCCCCCGCCCGCCACCCGCTCCGCCGCTCGTGCGGCGGACCCACGAACACATGTGTTCACCCCTCGCCCCTCGGACCGCACGGTCCACCTGCACCCCGTAAGGAGACTTTCTCGTGAGAGTGTTGCCCACCGCCATCCTGGTCATCTCGGGGCTCGCGCTGTCCGCGGGCTCGGCCGCCGCGGACGTCCTCCCCATCGGGTTCGAGGACTACACGCCCGGCACCCTCACCGGCGCCAACCCCGGCTATAACGCCGCCGACGGCCGCCTACCCGGCGCCGCCGATGGCGCCCGCCGATGGTGGAGCCCCGGCAACGCCGCGTCCTTCGGCGAAGTCGCGCCCCGCGCCGCCCGCACCGGCTCGCAAGGCCTGGCCATCCTCCGCACCAACCCCGTTCCCTTCGGCGACCCGCAGAACCTCGACGGCGTCATCGCCGGCGTCACCACACCGCGCCTCCTGCAGATCGGCGGCGAGTCCGCCGCCCCCGTCAACGCCGCCAACACCCGCTTCCGCTTCTCCTACTGGTTCCGCACCGGCCCCACCACGCCCACGCCCTTCCTCCGCTTCGGGGCCGAATCCTGGGGTCCCCTCTCCTCGCCGCTGATCGGCAGCGACCGCTACACCTGGCACCGCTTCTACGCCGACGCCTCCGGCACCCTCAGCCTCTTCTCCGTCGGCACCGTCAACACCCCCGCCTTCTTCCCCGACAACGACACCGTCGTCGCCACCAACCTCACCTGGGGCGCGTGGTACCGCGTCGAAGTCACCGTCTCCTTCGTCGACGGCGGCGATGACAACGACATCGTCGTCACCCGCCTCTACGACTCCGCCAACACCCTCGTCGGCACCGGCGTCGACACCACCTGGGAGTCCGGCTTCCGCTACAGCGCCTTCTACCCGACCAGCGTCTTCGGCATCGACAGCGTCGCCTTCCAGGCCCGCGCCGCCGACGACGCCTTCGCCGTCTTCACCGGCGACGTCGCCTACATCGACGACATCACCGTCGAAAGCCTCGGCCCCGTCGACACCGAACTCAACATCGTCGACGCCTGCGACAACGACTCGACCATCGAAGTCACCATCGACCTCGCCGGCACCAACCAGCCCGTCGCCGGCGGCCAGTTCTTCCTGAACTTCGACGCCACCAAGCTCGCCTTCGTCTCCGCGACGCCCAGCGCCGCGTTCCCGCTGGAAATCCTCGAGCTCGCCGGGCCCGGCACGCTCAGCTACGCCACCGGCATCGGCTTCGGCGGCACGCCCGTCTCCGCGCCGGCCTCCTTCGCCACGCTGACCTTCACCAAGCTCGACGACGTCTGCGCCGCCGACGCGCTCACCCTCGTCAGCTTCCGCCCCAACACCCCGCCCACGCGCCTCACCGACACCTTCGGCGGGCCCATCCCCACCACCACCACCGACCTCGCCCCCTTCACGATGGACGGCGAGGCCCCCGTCATCACCTGCCCCCCCAACATCACCGTCAACGCCGACGCCGGCTTCTGCGGCGCCACGCTCAACTACACCAACGACTTCTCCGCCCCCGTCCCCCTCAGCGCTACCCCCGGCATCGGCTTGTGGTACACCGACCGCTACGCCCCCGCCGGCTTCGCCTCCGGGCCCGTGCCCGGCGGCACCGGCCTGGTGCACAGCATCTCCTCCGCCGACTCGGCGGCCAATCGCCCGCCCTCGTTCAGCGGCACCTTCTACAACACCCAGGGCCGCGCCTTCAACATCGACCTGCCCACCGGCTTCCGCCTGGGCATCGACCTCTACGTCCCCGCCTCCTGGGCTACCGACATCCGCCGCGCCGACATTTGGGGCGTCGCCCACGACGCGCAGGACGCGATCAGCGCCTATCCGATCATCGGCTTCGCCTCCATCAACCCGACCGACAACGTCAACGCCCCCGCCCTGCCCGCCCAGCCGCGCTGGCGCGTGTGGGACGTCAACAACAACGCCTGGATCGACCTCGCCAATCCCGTCAACTACAACGCGTGGAACCGCCTCGAGATCGGCGTGACGCCCACCACGATCAACTACTACCTCAACAACACGCTCGTCTCCTCCATCCCCAACCCGGGCAGCGTCCGCCTCGCGAGCACCATCGTCCAGTCGTACAACTTCGGGCAGTCGTACAACGTCTTCTGGGACAACCTCACCTTCGGCCCGCAGGGCCCGGTCGCGACCGACAACTGCGACCTCACCACGTCCTACGTCCGCTCCGACAACCCTTCCCTGACGCTCAACGACCCCTTCCCCACCGGCACCACCACCATCACCTGGACCGCGACCGACTGCGCCGGCAACGCCGCCTCCTGCAACCAGACCGTCACCGTCAACCCGACGACGACCCTCGACGTCAGCGTTGAACTCGCCGGCGTCTCTTCCGGCACCTTCACCCGCTGCATCTCCTTCGAGTTCTTCGGCGCCACCTGCCCCGCCCCGGCCGCCACTGTTGACGCGGTCGTCACCTTCACCAGCGGCGTCGGCACCGCCAGCATCCAGATCCCCTGCGGCAACTACACCTGCGTGACGGCCCGCGACCGCCGCCACACCCTCCGCCAGACCGCCGCCCTCACCCCCGTCGGCGACAACTACGCCGCCGCCTTCACCGGCGCCGACGCCCTCCGCGGCGGCAACCTCAACGACGACACCTACGTCGACATCCTCGACTTCGGCGCCTTCGCAGGTCAGTTCGGCACCAACTACGGCTCCGCCAACACCACCTGCGCCACGCCCTTCCCCCACGCCGACATCTCCGGGAACGGCACCGTCGGCATCGAGGACTACACCTTCATCGCCTCCAACTTCCTCGTCTTCAGCGAAGTCAACTGCTGCAACAACCTGCTGATCGCCGGCAACGACCCCGGCGCGCCCGTCTACTCCGTCTCCGTCGCCACCCTCGTCGCCCAGGACCTCTGGGACACGGCCCGGGCCGACCTCAACCGTGACGGCGTGCTCAATGTCGAGGACGTCAACCTCTTCGCCCTCCGCGCTCCCTCCGCCTGCGCCGCCGACTTCAACTCCGACGGCGTCGCCACCGTCCAGGACATCTACACCTTCCTGAACGCCTGGTTCAGCCAGCACCCCGCCAGCGACCTCAACCGCGACCAGGCCACCACCGTGAACGACCTGTTCACCTTCCTGGCCGTCTGGTTCCAGGGCTGCTGAATCTCAGGGCTGCTGAGCACAGCCCAACGCCGGTCGTGTTCGAGGCTCTCCCTCCTCGAACACGACCCGGCCGCTTCAGTCCTCTGTGAGTGTGACCCACTCCTTCATCTCTTGCATGCGGCGGCGGGCCTTAACGGGTCCGCCGCTTGCGTTTTGAATGTGAACGCCGCACCGCCCGCGAGCGAGCACGCCCGCCGAGACCCGACAACCGCTCAGCCGATCACGTCCGGCAAATCGTCCAGCCCGTGGCTCAGCACGCGCGGGCCCTTTTCCGTCACCAGCACATCGTGCTCGTAGTGCGCGCTCAGCGAGCCGTCCGCCGTGAACACCGGCCACGCCGCCGAGACTTCCTTCACACGCCCCGTCCCGATCGCCAGCATCGGCTCGACCGCCACCAGCGTCCCCGGCTGCCACAACTGCAGCGCCTCGGGCCACGGCATGTCGCCCGTCGGCGCGACATTGCTCACAAACGGCGCTCCGTGCAGCGCCTTCCCGATCCCGTGCCCGCCCAGCCCGCGGACCAAATGCAGCCCGTGCTTGCCCTCGACATACCCCTGCACCGCGTGCGCAAACCCGACCAGCGGCACGCCCGGCTGCATCGCCGCGACGCCCAGCCGCAGCGACTCTTTCCCCACGTCCATCAGCCGCTTCGCTTCCGGCGATTGCCGCTTGATCGCGTACGTCCACGCCGCGTCGCCGATCCACCCGCGGTGCCACACGCCGATATCGATCTTCAGCACGTCCCCCTCGACCAGCGGCTTGGTGTAATACCCCGCCGTCCCGTGCACCACGCACTCGTTGACGCTCAGGCACGCGAACGAGGGGAACGGCGGCTTGCCCTTCACGCGATACCCGCGAAAGCACGACTTGCACCGCAGATCATCCAACTGCGTGCCGACATACGTGTCGATCTGCCCCAGCGTCTGCCCCGCCTTTACGAAGTTCACCAGCCGCTGGTGCACCTGCACAACACACTGGGCCGCAGCGTGCGCGAGATCGGCTTCGGCGGAGGTAATGAGCGGGATCTTGACCATATTCGAAGACCCGGAGCGTAGCGGTCACTCCCCCGCCGCCCCACCGCCCGCATCCCCACAGCCCGCATTCCAAGCCCGGGCCCCGCGGCCCAGCCCGCAGCACGCGTCGCGCACGCCCGCCCACCGCAACCTCCACCCGAGTTTCCCCCATTTCGCACGCTGTTCGTACCCCCGCCCGTGGTTTCCGCCCGCCACGCACGCTTCATGCCGAGAATCGTCAACCCGCTCTTGTACGAAGTCGATCATTCGGCTATAGCTGATCAGTCGACCCGGGCGGCGGGGACCGCGGGATGCATCGCCCCATGACGACGACGACGACGACGACCACGACCTCGACCACCACGCCCGCCACCGCGCACGCCCACGCGCCCGCGCACGCCGATCCTCACCCCGCCCGCTCCACCGCGCACACCCACGCCGGCGTCCCCGGGCTCTCCACCGTCGGCGCCCGCACCGTCCGCGCCCCGCGCGGAACCACCAAGCGCTGCAAAACCTGGACCGCCGAGGCCGCCCTCCGCATGCTCATGAACAACCTCGACCCCGAGGTCGCCGAGCATCCCGACGCGCTCGTCGTCTACGGCGGGCGCGGGCAGGCCGCCCGCAACTGGGCCTGCTTCGACGCCATCGTCGCCGCCCTCGAACGTCTCGAGCCCGACGAAACCCTCCTCGTCCAAAGCGGCAAGCCCGTCGGCGTCGTCCGCACCACCGCCGACTCCCCGCGCGTCCTCATCGCCAACTCCAACCTCGTCCCCAAGTGGGCCACCCAGGAACACTTCGACCACCTCGCCCGCGCCGGGCTCATCATGTACGGCCAGATGACCGCCGGGTCCTGGATCTACATCGGCACCCAGGGCATCCTGCAAGGCACCTACGAAACCTTCGCCGAATGCGCCCGCGTTCACTTCGGCGGCACGCTCAAGGGCCGCCTGTGCGTCACCGCCGGCTGCGGCGGCATGGGCGGCGCTCAGCCCCTCGCCGTCACCATGGCCGGCGGCGTTTGCCTCGTCGCCGACGTCGACCTCACCCGCCTCAATCGCCGCGTGAAAGACCGCTACCTCGACGAAGTCTTCAACGGCACCCGCACCACCATCGACAAGATCGACGCCGCCATCGACCGCGCCCGCGACTGCGCCGCCCGCGGCGAGTCCCGCTCCATCGGCGTCCACTGCAACGCCGTCGAACTCCTCGAACACCTCCTCGCCCGCGGCATCACCCCCGACGTCCTCACCGATCAGACCAGCGCCCACGACCCGCTGCTCGGCTACGTCCCCGTCGAGATGACCCTCAGCGAGGCCGAACAGCTCCGCGTCGCCATGCCCAAGCGCTACAGCGAACTCAGCGTCGCCTGCATGGCCCGCCACGTCCGCGCCATGCTCGAACTCCGCCGCCGCGGCGCCATCACCTTCGACTACGGCAACAACCTCCGCCAGCGCGCCCTCGACGCCGGCGTCCCCGACGCCTTCGACTTCCCCGGCTTCGTCCCCGCCTACATCCGCCCGCAGTTCTGCCTGGGCCGCGGCCCGTTCCGCTGGGTCGCCCTCAGCGGCGACCCGCGCGACATCTACGTCACCGACCACGAAATCCTCAAACTCTTCCCCCGTGCCTCCGGCGTTTACGCCGTCCGACTCCACGACTGGATCCTCGGCTGCCACGCCAACCCCGACGCGCTGCTCAAGGGCGACTTCGACCGCTGCGCCCCGCGCTTCGGCTTCCAGGGCCTGCCCGCCCGCATCTGCTGGCTGGGCTACCGCGAGCGCGACCGCGCCGGGCTCATGTTCAACGAACTCGTCCGCACCGGCAAAGTCGCCGCCCCTATCGTCATCGGGCGCGACCACCTCGACTGCGGCTCCGTCGCTTCCCCAAACCGCGAGACCGAAGCCATGCTCGACGGCTCCGATGCCGTCAGCGACTGGCCACTCCTCAACGCCATGGTCAACGTCGCCAGCGGCGCTTCGTGGGTCAGCCTGCACCACGGCGGGGGCGTCGGCATCGGCTACAGCCAGCACTGCGGACAAGTCATCGTCGCCGACGGCACGCCCGACGCGGCCCGCCGCCTCGAACGCGTCCTCACCAACGACCCCGCCATGGGCGTTTTCCGCCACGCCGACGCCGGATACGCCGACGCCCGCGCCTGCGCCCGCGAACGCGGGGCCGACATCCCAATGGCCTGAGCGTCGCGGTCCTGATCGCCGCGGCGTGACTTCTCACGCCGCATCCGACGAATCGGCCGCACCCGCCGCCCGGCTTACCCGCCGCCGAGCAGCTGCAGCACCTGCTGCGACTGCTGGTTCGCCAGCTGCAGCACGCTCGTCGCCGCGCTGGTGAGCACCTGGGCCCGTGTCAGGGCCGAGGTCTCCGCGGCAAAGTCCGCGTCGCGGATACGCGACTCGCTGGCCGTCAGGTTCTCGACCGCGGCTTGCAGCGAGCGGATGTTCGTCTGCAGCGTGTTGCGTTCGAACGCCCCAAGCCGCCCGCGGAGCGTCGCGATCTCGTCGATCGCCGTGTCCAGGATCTTGCTCGCGTCCTGGAAGTTGTTCGACCTGAGGTCGTTCCCGCCGCCCGAGCGCAGCGATTCCAGGAACTGGAGTTGCCCGTTCAGCAGCGTCCCGCCCAGGCGGCTGGCCGCGACCGACTGCACCCCGACGTTCGACTGCTGCGACGAGTTAATCGTCCCGCCGAGCTGGTACGTCGCGCCCCCGCCGGTGATGTAGAACGTCGTCTGCGTCCCGGAGGGGATCGGCTGCGTCGCGAACGACGCCGACAGTTCCAGTTCCAGCGCGATCGACGTCGAGTTCTGCAGGCTCACCCGCAGCCCGTCGCCGGTGGCGAGGTTCCCGTTGACGATCGCATCGACGTCGCGCCCGGTGTCGCGGTTGGCCTGCGTGAGGTTCGAGCCCAGAGTCGACCAGTTGAACGTCGCCGGCAGGGAGAAGTTGTTCTGCAGGGCGTATGTGCGGAAGAACCCGCCGCCCGACGGCTCATTCAGCCGCTTGACGGACACGAACGACCGCGAGCCGTACTCGACGGAGTTGAATTGGATGCCCGAGGCGACGTTGCCGTTGATCAGCGACGCCGACACCCCCGTGACTTCCGTGAACGTGTTGATCGCCGTCACCACCGCCCCGAGCGCCTGGCCCGAGTTGATCGTGATCGTCTGCACCCCCGTCGGGCCCTGGATTTCCAGCTGCGTCGTCGAGAGGAACCGGTTGCCCGTCGGCGCCGAGAGGAACAGCGCCCCCGTCTGGGCCGAGGCCAGCACCTGCACGCCGACCTGGATGTTGCTCCGCCCGGCGAAGTTGGCCCCGAAGACCGACGCCTTGGAGATCGCCGTGCTGCTCACGCCCGAGAGGACATAGTCCAAGGACCCGTTGAGCAGCTTCAGCCCGCCGAAGCTCGACGCGTTGCTGATGCGCGTGATCGTCTCGATCGCCGAGTCGATCTGCAGCTGGTTCGCCCGTCGCTCCTCGTCCGACAGCGCCCCGGTGTTGGCCGCCTCGACCACCAGCCCCTTGATGGAGCTCAAGAGGTCGCTGACTTCCGAGAGCGAGCCTTCCGTCGTGGCAATCACCGACGACGCGCGGCTGGAGTTGCTCACGGCCTGGTTCAGCCCGTTGATCTCCGAGCGCAACCGCTCCGAGATGATCAGCCCCGCCGGGTCGTCCGCCCCGCGGTTGATGCGCAGACCCGTGCTAAGCCGCTGCAGGCGGAGCTGGAGGTCGTCATTGGCGCGACTCAGATTCGATCGGGCAATCAGGCTGGAAACATTCGAGTTGATCCGAGCCATGGCAATCCTCCGTGATTGAGGCTGGAACGTCCGCCCGCGTCAGTGCGCCGACATCCGTCGGCCGAGATTCATACTGGGGCGGTGGAGGGGCATCTGCAAGCTACGTCCTGAAGGGTCTTGAGTAAGGTGTTCGGTGGTCGATGGGTCGTCGACAACGCCCGCCCGCTACGCGCTCTGCGCGTCCGGACGGGCCTGCTCGCCGCCCGGTGGGGGCGGGGCGAGCGGACGCAGATTCCCCGAGGGCGGCTTGATCCGCGGCCCGGCCGTCAGGCCCGGGATCCGCGGTCGCACCTTCCCCGGCGCCGCCGGAACCGGCAGTTCCGCCAGGTCCGCGCCGTTGATCTGCGATGCCTTCTGGTTCTCCGCCTTGATGGCTTCGTACACCTCCTTGCGGTGCACGGCGATGCGCGTGGGGGCGGTGATGCCCAGGCGCACCTTGTCTCCACGGATATCCACCACGGTGATCTCGATGTCATCACCGATCATGATGGTTTCGTCGCGCTGTCGGGAGAGGACCAGCATGAATGAGGCTCCTTCCTCGATCGCCCTTGAGCGGGCAGGCGATGGCATCGCCGGTAGGGCGCCCGATCCTCCGTGATCGGGGCGGTAGACCAGTCGCGGCCGTCCGGCGTCTGTCGCCGGCGCGGCGCGTGAGGTGGGTCAGTGTCCACTCAAACTCGGTTGGCACGCCGCCGGCTTCTCGCCACGCGGCGCTGGCTTCGCTCGCGCCCATCCGCCCGCCCGACCTTCCAGGCCGCGCGACCGCTCGGGCGCCGTCTCAACCTCAGGCCGTCATCGCCCGCGGTTGCGACTGCTGGGCCTTGCCCAGGTTCAGCAGCGGGTGCCGCGTCGTCCACCGCTTCTCAGCGAGGACGAACTGCTCTCCGCTCCGCGTCAGCGTGTTGATCACCAGCGGGCCTTGCAGGTTCCCCGTCAGGGTCTGCTCGACCTTGTTCACGATGATGAACACCTGCGCATCTTCGAGCCGCGACAGGCCCAGATCGCCCATCTGCTCGCTCCGGATCGGCACCGAGTAGTCCGGCACGAAATACGACGGATCCGTCACCACGAACGCCAGGCTCGCATCATCGATCGACTGCAGCCAGAAGAACGCGGAATCTTCCGCAGGTTCCAGCAGGCAGTACCGCCGATGCTCCGAAAACCCGAGCAGTCCCTTGGGGAACGTGATCACCCGCTCGTCCGCGATCTCGATCGTCCCGAAGCGCGTCGTCCGCACTTGCATGGGCGAACTCCAGTCCACTGGCCTTCGTTCCACCTTCAGGTCCCGGCGACATTCGCCGGGCGACGTCCTGTCTGCCTGTCCGGGGGCGGCCAGCCAGCCCCGGTCGGCCCTTCCAAGCCTGGTCCCCTCCGCGCTAGCGGAGAAAGTCCAGGAGCGATTGGTTCGATATGTCCCCGCCCACCCGGTACGCCGCCGTCAGCTGCGTCTGCAGCGTGTTCAACCTGATGGCGGCCTCCGCGAAGTCCACGTCCTCAATCTCCGATCGCATCTTCTGCGAAATGATGTTCTCGTTCTCCTGACGATCCTGCGCCCGGGTCACCCGGTTCGCATACACACCCACCAACGCCTGCGTCTCCGCAAGTCGATTGATCGACGTGTCAATCTGCTCACCAGCAAGAGCGATGCCAGCACTGTCGTTGGCACGCAGCGCGTCCCGCAACCGCACCAACGCCCCAAACAGGTTGTTCACGCGCACCGACGCTCGATCCTGCGCCCTCAAAGTTGCGCTCCCGGCGTCATAACTGCCGGCCATCAGCCCCAGGTCCTCCGCCGCCGCCGAGTTGTTCAGCTTCTCCACCCGGATCGCCCCCGTGATCCCCGTCTGCGTGAACGCGATCCCGTTCTGCCCGGGAATCAACTGCGCCGTGAACTGCCCCGCCGCCAGCGGCGGCGCCGACGTGTTCACCGGCGGCTGCCCCACCGCCGCCGCAAACTCCGCGTTGATCCGCCCCAGCAGCGTCCCCACGTCCTGGAGGTCCTCCGGACGCAGGTCCACGTCGAACGCCTGACCGTTCCCCAACACCACCCGGAAGTCCGTGTTGAACGCCCGCGTCGCCGTCCCCGTCGTCGGGTCCGACCGGTTGTTCACGATGTCCACCCCGCGCCCGTCGTTGAACACGCTCACCCGCGTGCTCGGCGCGAGCGTCCGGATCCCCAGCTGCGTCGCCGTGTCCGGCCCCGTCCCCGTCGGCTCGATGCTCAGCGCCGGCCCCGCCACCTCGCTCACCACCTCGATCCCCGTCCCCGCCCCATTGATCTGCACCCGCACGCCAGGCACGCTCGACTCAATGCGGCTGCGGAAGTCGTCCAGCGTCACCGCCCCCGACAAATCCACGTCCGTAATGCTCGACGCGCCCCCGCTCGTGAACCGGAACCGGATCGTCCCCGCCGGCACCGTCACCCCGCTCAGCGCCGACAGCGGCGTCAGCCACGTCAGCCGCGCGTCCAGGTCCACGCCCGACGGCGCCGCGCTCGTCAGCCCGCCCCCCTGCGTCAGCCCAAGGTCCTGCGCCGTCACCCCGGTCCCAACATCCGTAAACGTCAGCGTCGGCGTCGGCCCACCCCCACCCCCACCCGCCGGCACATCAAACCGCAGCGACCCCCCGCTCACGCTCACCCCGCCCGGCCCCAGCACCGTCACCCCGTTGTCCGTCTCATACTGCCGGATCGCATCCTCGAGAATCGTCGCCACATCCCCGATGCTGTCCGCCGCCGCCACATCCACGCTCGCGATCGGCCCGCCCGTGAACTGGAAGTTGAACACCCCGAGCGCCACGCCCAGCCCGCGGGCCCCGCGCACCTCGTTCACCAGCGTCGTGCCCGTCAGCGCCGGGTTGAGATCCACCTCCGACCGCACCCGCGTCGACGTCTCCCCGATCGCGTTGTTCCCCCCGATCGTGATCGGCACATCCGCCGCCGACCCGAGCTGCGCAAACAGCCCCGACCCCTCGCCGACATACCGGAACCCGCCCCGCAGTTCCTCGATCGGCGGCCGCGTCGCCGTGCTCCCGCCGAACACGTACAGCCCGTTGGTCTGCGCATTCCCCAGGCGCAACAACTGCGCGATCATCCCATCCACAACCACGGCCTGGTTGTTCCGCGTCACCGCGTCCGACGTCCCACCGATCTGGCTCGCCGCCAGCGTCTTGGCCTCCTGCGCCAAACTCAGCGTCTCGGCGACGTTCGAATCCAGGTAGTTCAGCGAGTTCTCGGCGTTGTCCAGGCTCGACAGCACCTGCTGCCCGATGTTCTGCCGCTGCCGCAGCACGCTCAGCGCCGACGCCGCGATCGAATCATCGCTGTACCGCGACACCGCCCGCCCCGACGCCATCTGGTTCTGCACCTCGAGCAGCTGCACGTTCGTGCGCGACAACGTCGCCAGCATGAACTGCGACCGCAGCAGGTTCGGCACGCGCCCGAGATTGGCCGGAATGCTCGTCATGGTTCACTCTGCCCGTTCGTCCGCCTGTTCACCGTTCAGCCCGTTCACCGTTCAGCCCGTTCACCATCAGCCCAAAAGTCCCAGCAGCGTCTGCGTCAAGTCGTCGACCACCGTGATGAACCGGGCCGCCCCCTGGTACATCCGCTGGTAGTTCAAGAGGTTGATCGACTCCTCATCCAGGTCCACCCCCGCGATCGCGGCCCGCTGCGCTTCCAGGTTCTGCGACACCAGTTGGGCCGCGTCCGCCCGCGTGCTCGCCGCGCTCGACGCCGCACCGATCGCCCCCGCCTGCGCCGACCACACCTCCGTCAGCGACCGCCCGCTCAGCTCGCTCAGCCCGCGCGTCCGCAGCCCGCTGATCGCCAGCGCCGCCCCGTTGTCCACCCGGTTCCCCCCCGTCCGCAGCCCCGTCGACAGCCGCGTCGGGTTGCTTACCAGGTCCGCCCGCACATCGATATCGCTCGCCGACGTCCCCGTGAAATACGCGTTCACCCCCAGCACCGCGAGCACGCCCGACGAATCCTCTTCAAACGAGACGGTGTACCCCGAGTCGGCGTTCACGCTCAGCGTCCCGTCCGCGTTCAGCGACGCCCTCAGGTTCGCCAGCCCGTCGATCGACGACATCACCGAGTTCAGCGACGAATCGGCGCCCACCCCGTCCAGATCGACCTCGATCCGCGACGTCTGGCTCGCCCCGGTCGCCGTGTTGGTCACCGTCACCTGGAACGACCCGTTCCGCGGGGCAAACGGCAGGTTCGAGAACGTCACATTGCTCGGGTTGTTGAACGCCAGGCCCCGGTCCGACGCCTGCACCGCCAGCGTCCCCGTCACGCTCGTCAGCGGCCGCGCCCCATACCCCACGCTGTGCACCCGGTTGACCTGGAAAATCAGCTGCGACGCCACGCGGTCCAGAACGTCCAGCGTCTCCTGCGTCGCCCCGTCCCGGTTCCGCAACAGCGCACTGATCGACCCCGACACCGGGTTGAGCTGCGTGTCGTCCGCCGTCACGTTCACCGTGAGCTGCGTCTCCCCGTCCACCTGCCGGCTCTGCAGACGGATCCCCCGGTTCACCCCTTCCAGCACCACCGGCGTCGAGCCCACCAGCACGTTCACCGCGCCCGACGGCTGCTCGATGACGTTCACCTCGATCAGCCCGCTCAGCTCGCTCACCAGCCGGTCCCGCTGGTCGCGCAGCGCAAACGCGCTCGGCCGCCCCGCCTCGCTGTTCACGATCTGCACGTTGACGTCCGTGATCTCCTGCAGCAGCGTCTGGGCCCGCTCCACGCTCGAGCGCAGCTGCGATTCCGTC
Organism: uncultured Phycisphaeraceae bacterium; assembly: GCA_964615765.1. Lineage (GTDB taxonomy): Bacteria > Planctomycetota > Phycisphaerae > Phycisphaerales > UBA1924 > CAZTQN01. The sequence continues at coordinate 11,059 of CAZTQN010000018.1, read as the reverse complement.
TGCGTCCGCAGGCTCAAAAGATCATCCCGCCGCGCCCGGATCGCCCCCGCGAGCGACCGCCCCTCGCCCACCGCCAGGGCCGCAACGCTCTCCCGCGCCGGCGAATCCGCCACGTTGCTCCAGGCCCGGAAAAACTGCTCGAACCGGGCCGACAGGCTCGCGTCGCCCAGTTCGTCCAGCGTGGTCTCGATCTGCTCGAGCACCTGCTGATCAACCTGCGTCGCCCCGCGATCCGACGCGCTGCTCCACAGCCGGTTCTGCAGCGCCTGGTCCCCCTGCCGCCGGATCCCCGCGACCTCAACCCCGCGCCCCACGCTGTACCGCGCGAACTGCTGATCGCGGAACGCGGCCAGGTCCACCAGTTGCCGCGAATACCCCGCCGTCGACGCGTTCGCGAAGTTGTTCCCCGTCACCTGGATCGCCAGTTGGCTGGCGGACAGTGCGGAGCGCCCGATCTGGAGCGATGCGCTGAGTCCCATGGTCGTCTCCGGTCAGGTGCGGATATCCAGCGCGGACACCACGCGCACGCTCGTGTCGATCCGCCCCGTGCGCACGTACGTGCCCGCGTGCGCCACTCGGTCGTGGATCTGCCGCATCACCCCCTCCATATGCCCCGCCAGCGCGCCCGCGGCGTCCTTGAGCGCCCGCTGCTCCGCCGTCAACCGCTCCAGCACGTCCCTGAGGAGCAGCCGCATCCCCTCCAGCCGCGTCCGCTGCGCCGCCGGCGCCCCCGCAATCAGCCGCGACAACTTCGGCTCCGCTGCCTCCGCCGCCTTCGCCCCGGGCCGCGCGGCGCTCGTGCTAACCCCCGCCCTCACCCCGCTGATCTCCGCCACCACCGCGGCTCGCTCCTCATTCAAGAGCCCGATCCGCCGTGCCAACTCCCCCTGCACTGTGATCGCCGCCGACATCCCCGCAAGGTCCGCCCGCGCCAGCGCCGCGCGGTGATTCCGCACCGCCTCCAGCATCTGCTCGTTGGCCCGCGTCAGCTCGTCCAACAAACGCTCCAGCCGCTCATACCCGCTCGCGCTCATCGCTCACCCCCCGCCGCCGCACCGGCGCCCGCACCCGCCGCGCTCACCTTGCTCAGCACCTGCTGCGCGATCCGGTCCACCAGCGGGAAGTTCGCCGCCGCCGCGATCCGCTCCGCCGTCTGCGTGTCCGCCAGCGATTGAAACTGCTTCTCCCCCTGCGTCGGCGCAAACGGCCCGGTCGCCTGGTTCGTCTCGCGAAGCTGCTTGAGCACCGGCTGAATCAGCGCCACCGCCACCAGTTTCTCCGCCGCTCGCCGCGCCTTGTCTTCCGCGCTCTCCTCCGCCCCCACGCCGCGCGACACCGACCGACCGAGCACCTGCTCAAAGTCGCTCGCGCCCCCCGTCCCCGCGCCGCGCGCCGTCGCCCCGCCCGCAAACCGCGCGGCGGCCCACCCCGCATCCGCACCTCCGCCGATCCCCACCGTCTCGCCAATGCTCCGCATGGCCTGACTCCCGGCAATCACTCCCGCACCAGCCGCCCGTGCAGCCGCCCCGCCCGGTCAATCTGCGACAAAATCGCGATCTGCTCTCGCACCGGCACGTTCAACTGCTTGAACGCCTCCAGCAAGTCCCCGATCCGCGCCCGCTCCCCCACCGTCCCCGCCGAACCAAACTCCACCCAGTTGTCCCGACGCACCAGCGGATCCGCCGGCGTCGGCACCGGCGGCGGGGTCGTCGTCGTCACCACCAGCCGGTCGCTCCCCACCGTCACCGCCGATATCTCCACATCCCCCGTCACCACGATCGACCCCGTCCGCTCGTTCACCACCACCATCGCCGGCAAGTCGAGCAGCGACGGGCTGAACCGCTTGGTCAGCACGCTCGCCACAAACCCCGCCGCGTTCGCACGCTCATACGTCGGGATCACCACCCGCACCGTCGTGTCGTCCAGCGCCGTCGCGATCGTCGGCGCCGCCTCCAGCCGCTCCAGATCCGCCACCAGCCCGTTCACCTCGTTCGCCACCATCCGCGCCGTCGCGAAACTCCGGTAATACGGCTTGATCACCAGATCAAACACATCCCCCATCGGCCGCGGACGAATGTCCCGCGCCAGTTGCCCCCCAAGCCGAATCCGCCCGCTCGTGGGCGTATCGATCTCCTCGATAATCAGCGGCCCCGACGCGTACCCATACACCGCCTCCGCCAGCCGATCTCCCGACACCGCGCCCGGCGCCAGCAGCGGGCTGAGCAGCAGCGTCCCGCCGCGCAAACTCTGGGCCGAGTGCGACGCCTGCACGAACACGTCGAACGTGTCGCCCGACATCCCGCCGCCCTCGGGCACTTCGACCGAGATCGTCACAATCGCCGCGCTCTTGGCCTTCGCCAAGTCCTTGAGCTCGCCGATCGGGTTCCCGTTGTTCTCGTACCACTTCGCCAGAGGCCTCGCCAGCAGCAACTCCGACCCCGCGTCGCCCGTCCCCTTCAGCCCCACCACGATCCCAATCCCACGCAGCGGCGTCCGCGCATACCCGTCAATCCGCACGATCTCCTGCAGACTCATCACCGGGTTGTCACGCCGCACCCGCACCGGCGGCTCGCCGCTCGCCTGCCCCGCCCCCGGCTGGCCCAGCCCCGGCTGAACCTGCGCCACCACCGACGCCCCCAGCGCAAGAACCGCCATCAACATGACCAAGCTGCGCGTGACCATCATGACAACTAACCCATTCGCAACCCCCATGCCACACCAACACCCCCCACGCCCCCAAGCCCCCACGCCCCCTCCCGCTTCCCGCTTCCCGCTTCCCGAATCCCGAATCCCGAATCCCGCCCCCACGAGTGCCCAGTGCCGAGTGCCCAGTGCCTCTCTTCTAGAAGTTGAACACCCCATCCAACACCCGCGAAATCACGCCCTTCTCCGCCGTGTCCTTCGCATCGCCCGCCCGCTCGATCCGCAGGTTCAGGTTGGCCAACTGGCTCGACTGCACGGTGTTGTTCCGCGTGATATCCGCGCTGCGGCACGTGCCCGCCAGCACCATGCTCGACAGTTCCCGATCGCTCGTGATCGTCTCCCGCGCCTCCAGCACCAGGTTCCCGTTCGGCTTCACGTCGATCACCGTCGCTGTGATCCGCGCCGTCAACTGGTCGCGCCGGTTCACCTTCGCCTCGCCCTTGAAGTTGTTGCTGCTCGTCACGCCCACGCCCGGCTTGATCTCGCCGATCCCCTCCGCCAGCGTCGCGTCCTTGAGCAACGACTGCAGCGACGGAAACCGCGCCAGCTCCGCCCGCAGCGAGCTGTTCTTCTTCAGGTCGTTCGTCTGCGTGATGCTCTGCAGCGTCGACTCGTTGATGATGATCTCGATCAGATCATGCTTCTGATACGTTCGCGGCGTGGGCACCACCACCTGAAACAAACTGAACGCCGGCGCCGGCCCCGCTCCCGCCGCACTCCCACCGCCCCCACCGCCCCCGCCGCCGCCACCGCCCCCTCCACCCATCGGCGCCGCGTTCATCGGCGCCGGCACCATCGTCCCGTCCGGCCCGGGCACCATCGTCGGCTGGCCCCCCGCGCCCCCCGCCCCCCCTGCCTGGCCCGCGCTCGACCCGCCACGCCCGCCCGCCTCCGCCTCGCCCGGCCGAACCGCCTGCTCGAGCAAGTTCTGCGCGCACGCCGCCCCCGCCCCGGCGCCGACGGCGACCGCCGCCGCCACCACCCGCACCATCGCGCTCACCCACGCCGACATCTTCGCTGCACGCATCGCCCACCTCGCGAAAAAGCCGCACACACCGCGCACGCGGACACCGCCGCCCGACCCGAACGCTCCGCGCCAGGTCCGCACGTCACCGCCGCCCGTCGCTCCGCGCTGGGCGAAACACCACACACGCTTCCCGCCACGCTCCGCGTGACCGTCCGCCAGCCATCTCCCCACGCTCCACGCGGGGCTCCCGATCTCTCCCCACGCTCCGCGCAGGGCTCTCTCTCACTCGCGCTCGAACACTTCTCTCAAGCCGGGCCACGCTCCGCGTGGACACTCTCCCATCTCTCCCCTTCCCCGCCTCACCCCCTCCCAGAGGGAGGGGGCAGGGGGTGGGTTCCGCATCCGTTCTTCTTCTCCCCTATCCCCTGACCTCTGACCTCTCCCCCTTCCCCGCCTCACCCCCTCCCAGAGGGAGGGGGCAGGGGGTGGGTTCTGCATCCGTCCTTCTTCTCCCCTATTCCCCTGACCTCTGACCTCTGTCCCCTACTCCCCCACCACCAACACCGCCGTCCCAACCCCGCTGATCCGGGCCATAAACGGCTGGTTTGAGCCCTCGAGTTTGAACGGCACCACGTCCCCATCGCGCCCGCTCTGCATCGCCCGCGCCTTGGCCTTCACCGTCACCCCGCCCGAGATCGTGTGCACTTCCACGATCTGCCCCCGCCGCACCTGCACCGGCGACTCCACGTCCGTCCGCCCGATCACCTGGCCCGCCCCGATCCGCACGCCCGCGATCGCGCCAACAACCCGCTCGATCTCCGCCGCCGGCTTCACGCCCGCGCTCTGCCACCGCTCTTCTACCCGCACCCGCTCGGCGCCGACCACCTCGCCGCGTTCGATCGTCCCGACCGCCGTCACCACCACCCGCCGCACCGTGACCGTGGCTGAAATCCGCTCCGTCACCACCAGCCGGTCGCCGTCATACACAAACACCTGCACCGGCACACGCCCCGACCCGCTCAGCGCGCCGGGCTGCACATCCACCCGCCGCATGCCTCCCGCCGACGCCTGCCCCACCGGGCGATCCAGCCACTCCCCGCCGCGCTGATCAAACTCCAGCCGCACGTCCGCCGCGTCCGCCCCCACCAGCTCCGCCAGGCGCACCGCCACCACCGCGCGAAAAGTCCCCGGCGAGCGCGTCATCATCTCCGCCGCCGTCAGCACCGTCGCCGTCTCAACCGCCCGCGTATCCAGCCGCGCCGGCGCCGCCGGCGCCGCGCCGCCCCACACCACCGCGCAGCTCGGCCCCGAGATCGACACCCGCCCCAACCCGATCCCCGCCCGCTCCAGCGCCCGCTCCACATCCCCCGGCGTCACCACCGCCGTCCACCCGCCGCCGCTCTCGGCCCGCGTCGCCGGCACCGTCACCCGCACCGCCCGCACCCGCTCGGCGTCTGCCCCGTTTACGCTCGCCACCCGCCCCACCAGCACGTCCCGCGCCCCACCACCCGCCGCCGACGCATCGTCCCCATCCATCTCCGCCCGCTCATGAAGCATGACGGTCGTGAAACTAAACACCGCCCCCCCCGACCCGCCCGACCCCCCCGACCCTCCACCCTGCTGCGCATGCACACCCGCCGGCCCAACCGCGAGGGCCGCCGCAATCACCAGACATCCCCACACACGCCGCATCACAGCACCGCTCCTGCCCTCCCCCCCCCCGCCCCCTAACCCCTGACCTCTATCCCCTATCCCCTACTCCCGTTACCGCCGAAGCTGCGCCACCGTCTGCAGCGCCTGGTCCGCCGCACGGATCGTGTTCGAGTTCATCTCGAACGCCCGCTGCACGCGGATCAGGTTGATCAGCTCCGTCGTCGGGTCGACGTTCGAGTTCTCGTAGAACCCCTGCTTCAACTGCCCGAACCCGTTCTCGCCCGGGTTGCCCTCGATCGGCGGCCCGCTCGAGCCCGTCTCGACAAACAAGTTCTCGCCGACGGACTTCAGCCCCGTCGGGTTCACGAAGTTCGTCAGCGTGATCGTGCCCACCTGCTCCGGCTCCGCGTTCCCCGGCCGCGTCACAAACACCTGCCCGGAACCGTCGATCGAAACCTTCAGCACATCCCCATCGACCGTGATCGGCGGGTCCAACCGCCGCCCCTGGTCGCTGGCCAGCACCACTTCCCCATCACTATTCAGCGTGAACAGCCCCGCCCGCGTGTACGCAAACCCGCCCGGCGCGATCGAGTCCTGCACCTGCACGCGAAAGAACCCGTTCCCCTCGATCATCACGTCCAGGTCGTTGCCCTTGATCGGCGGGCCCTGCGAAAAATCGTTCTGCGTCCCGCTGACCTTCGTCCCCAGCCCGACATACAGCCCGATCGGCCGCTGGTCGTTGTTCGCGTTGCGAACCCCCGGCTGCTGCCGCTCGACGTACAACAAATCCTGAAAGTTCGCGCGGCTGGACTTGTACCCCGGCGTGTTCACGTTCGCCAGGTTGTTCGCCGTTACGTCCAGCGCCGTGTTCATCGCCGAAAGCGCGCTCGCCGCCGATTGCAGTGAAACAAGTGCCATGCCCGTCCCCCCGCAACCGGCATGCCACGGCGGAAGGGGCGAGAGGCGAGAGGTCAGGGGATAGGGGAAAAAGACGGAGCAGAGGCGAGAGGTCAAGGGCGAGAGGCGAGGAACGCAAATGCACCCGCTCCTCCCCCCTCGGCCCTCGGCCCTATCCCCTCGGCCCTTCCCTTAAGACCTCACCGACCCCAGCCCGCTGATCGCCCGCCCCATCAGTTCATCATGGATCTGCATCACCCGCACCGCCGTCCCCACGGCGTTCGCCGCGCTGGTCACCTGCATCATCGCCCGCACCGGGTCCACCGCGCTGCGTTCGATCGACCCGGCGATGATCCGCCCGCTCGCCGCCGTGCGCGACGACACCGTCTCCGCCGACATGCCCCACAGGTTGTCGCCGAGCTTGCGCAGTTTCGACCGGTCCGGCACGTCCACGAACTTCAGTTCCGCCACCGCCACCGGCTCCCCGCCCGCACCCCCGCCTTGGCGAATCACCCCGCGCTCATCGATCGACACCGGCCGCGACCGGTCCAGCGTGATCGGCCGATCGTTCACGTCCGTCACCAGCATCCCGCTCGACGCCGTGACCAGTTGCCCTTCCTTATTCAGCGTCAGCCGCCCGTCCCGCGTCAGCCGCAGCCGATCCCCACGCCCGTACGTCGGCGAGGTCACCTGCAGAAACCCGCTCCCCTCGATCGCCACATCCAGCGGGTTGCCCGTCGGCGTCAGCGGCCCTTGCCGAAACGACGTCCGGTTCGGCCCCAACAGCACGCCCGCCCCCAGCCGCTCCAGCAGCGCGTTACTCGGCAGGTTGTACACCCCATCCTCTTCCCGCACCGCCGCCCGCGGCACCGTAAACGCCGAGTCCGGCTTGAACCCCACCGTCTCCAAGTTCGCCAAGTTGTTCGACGCCACATCCGCCCGGTACATCGACGTCAGCACACTCGACGCACCGATCGCATAGCCGTAGTTCATCCGCCCCACCCCCCATCCCACGCCCCCGCATCCGCCATCGCCGCCAGCTCCTCCGCCTGATTCCCACCCACCGGCTCCCCGCCCACCGGCTCCGCGCCCGCATCTCCCGCGCCCATCCCCACCACCGCCTCCATCGCGTGCACCGCCGCCGCCATCTGCGCCAGCGCCATCAGCCGCAGCCCCAGCGCCTGATCCCGCGGCACCCCGCGCACCACCGCCGCCGCGACCTCCGCCCCACCCATCACCGCATCACTCGCACGCACGCCGGTCTCCTCCCACTCAACACACCCCAAGACCAGCACCACCACAATCCGCGTGCCACGCCTTCCGAAGCCCCCTCCCAGAGGGAGGGGGTTGGGGGGTGGGTTGCCTCCCGCCTCGTCCTCAGCGCCAATCACCCAGCCACACCGGCGCCACTCCGAAGCCCCCTCCCAGAGGGAGGGGGTTGGGGGTGGGTTTCTCCCCGCACCGCGCCCCGCCCAACCCCTCCGAAGCCCCCTCCCAGAGGGAGGGGGTTGGGGGGTGGGTTTCTCCCGCCCTAAGCGAACGTGGGAGCCCCACTCCCTGCGCAGCGCAACCTTCCCCGCGCAACCCCTGCGCGTTGACATATTCCGATATCGGTATATATTCCACCGTGCCCCGCTCTTCCGCGACCATCGACGCCTTCGCCGCCATCGCCGAGCCGCGCCGGCGCGAGCTCCTCGCGGCCCTCGCCAACCCCGACACGCCGCACGCCGACGTCTCCACCCTCGTCCGCCGTCTCCGCTGGTCCCAGCCCCAGGTCTCCAAGCACCTCGCCGTTCTCCGCCGCGTCGGGCTTGTCGGCGTCACCCGCGTCGGCCGCCGGCGCGTGTACACGCTCAACGCGGACGCCCTCCGCCCCGTGTACGACTGGGTCCGCACGTACGAACACCACTGGGATCACCAGCTCAATCGAATCAAGGCCCGCGCCGAGGCCGTTCAGCAGCAACTCACCGCCGCCGATCCGCCCCCGCGCATCTCCAAAAACTGACCGCCACGCTCACCCACACGAGGCTCACCATGCCCGCCGAAGCGCTCACCACCGAACCCGTCATCACCCTCGACATCCGCCAGGACATCCTCATCGCGGCGACGCCCGACGTCGTCTTCGCCGCCCTGCTGGAAGAACTCGGCCCCGGCGGCGTCATGCCCGATGGCACGCCATTCCCCATGACAATCGAACCCTGGCCCGGCGGGCGCTGGTACCGCGACCTGGGCCACGCCGGCGGGCACGCCTACGGCCACCTCTGGGGCCACGTGCAAGTCATCAAAGCCCCCACCCTCCTCGAACTCAGCGGCCCCATGCCCATGTCCTACCCCGCACACAACCACGTCCAGTACCGCCTCAAACCCGAAGCCGCCGGCACCCGCCTCGCCCTCATCCACCGCGCCATGGGCCTCATCCCGCCCGAACACCGCGACGGCATGCCCGAAGGCTGGAAGCACGGCCTCAGCCGCGTCAAAAACACCGCCGAACGCCGCACCCGCCCCGCCTGACACGCACGCGCCCGCCAACTCCGTTGCCAGGACCTTTTCGAACAGGGTCTCTCAGCCGAATGGTGTCGATCAGTCGGCGTCGGTGAACTTGGTGCTGAAGCGGAACGGGTTGCTCGCCCAGCGGGGGCCGGTGGCCGCGGCCGTCTCGCCGAACGGGCCGTACGAGTACGAGGCCAGCTCGTGCAGGTCGGCGGTGTTGGGGTCGCGCAGGCTTACCACGTTGCCGTTCCCATCGTACAAGGGTACGTACGTCGCGGCCGGGAGGTTGGGGTCCGCGTTCCCGTGGTCGCGGCAGATGGCCAGGCCGACGACGCCGCCGGCGCCCTGCTCGGCGCCGGAGAGGTCCGGGCCCCAGGCGAAGTCTCGTCTACGAGTGGGAAGACAGACTTGCCAACGATGATTGAGTATCTCTGTGCGTATTGGTTACCCGCAAACGCGGGCTTCGGATCAGTTTTTCAAGTGATTTTACGGTGTTTGCGGAGAGCTTGCAACTTACTGTTCAACGAGCATCTCGCAGCGACATCGAAAATTCTTGTGGAATCTCAGCCATACGCTGCTTGCCAGCCAGACACTCAATCATTGTTGAGTCGCTTTGACATTGTCGAAGCGCATCAAACGCTCGGCGGGCGAAGCCGGGCGGCATGGTATATCTGCGCTCTCCAACCTTTGGCAGCCAAGTGATCAGTTGATTGTGCTGAGTGTTGAGTACCGTGAACGTCACTGAGTTGCTATCCGACGCAAACTTGGCTACTTCATGATTAAGCGTACGCGGGAGCACCGGCCCGTCCTGTCGAATTCGCAAAGGTTGGTTATAGGCAATTACAACGACATTGTTTGCGAAGTCAAACCAACACTCGATACCACTTTCTTCGCGCAGCGGAATATTTGGTTTCCACTGTGGCCAAAGCGAAGTATGCCCTGATGCAAAGTTGTCATGAAACAAGGGTCTTTGAGGCGGAACGAGCAACCGAACTGCAGCTAATATGACCAGAATAGATATCGCGATCATTGCCATTATGAAGAGGCGCGCCTTGCGGAATCGGTTATGGCTATGCGTCATCGGCTTGGCCTTATGTATCCATGAGCGATCATTCGCAGTGAATTGAAAGTGCCATCTCCCCTTGCGAGCATTGCCAAACAACACTTCAACGCAACCGTCTCCTAGCGTGAAATCCACCAAGGCACAGTCCCAGTGTCCAACCGACTGACTGTAGAACGTACGATCGCGTGGTTCCAGAACTTCCGCAGGTTGTGCATTCGCTGCGAGAAGTCCGCCGCGCTCTCCCATGGCTTCCTCCACCTCGAACGCTCCATCATGCTCTTGAAACAGGCTTACGTATAAACTCTAGTATGAGGTTACCAATAAACCAGAACTCTGACATGCCAAGACACACCGTCGGAGCTTGGCTTTAGCCATAGTTCGATCCGAGGAATAACACCGCCAACCGCTACTTGAAAGGCATCAAGCACGAACCCCCTCGTCCGTGAGCCTAGTTGATGCTTAAGTTCATCCGGGGAGTATCGCAAGTGAACATCAAGCGCCCCAGCCAACGTTTGTGTGTACTGTATTGCAGCATGGGGAGTGCACTCCGATGTTAACACTGTTATGCTTATCGGCACATTGTCTTTGCACTGCACAATCGCGCCGACTGAGTCAACTGTCACTATCTCTTGTGTGCCTCGAGATAAGCGGAGGGCATTGGGCCCATCGATCGCTCCAGTCGTCTCCGACGCCATCTGTAACCGCTTGAACGGTGTGATCTGGCGCGTGACTAGATCAACGGTTGTAGGCGAGGTTTCTGAATGCCACCACACACCGACCCCTACAACTGTGCAAATAGCTACACTGCCACTCAGACAGAGCCATGCGCGGACATGCGGTCTCATGGCCACATCCAGTTCAGGCCGGTCAAAGTCTCCGGCATCCCGCCCCAATCCGCTCACCCGCGCGTGCACGCCCCCGCCCCCTTCCCGCACGGACAGCAACCCCCACCGCCCCCACCGCCACCACCCCCACCGCCCGAACCGCTCGCCGTCCCGCCCGCGGCGAACACCGAATGCACCCGCTTGAACACCCGCCCGAGGCCCTTCGGGTCCTCGACCGGGTCGTCCTTCGCGCTCATCGGCCGCAGCAACTCGATCCGCTCACCATCCGCCTCACACGCATACTCATACATCGGCATAGCGCACCTCGCTCGCGTCCCCGAGCCCCCATCCCAACCCCATCCCCCGCACCCCGCCCGCCCCCCTTCATCGGCCCCGCCAACCCCCACCCCCTCTTCCCGGTATCGTTCACCGCCGGACGCTCCCCGTCACCCCCCTCCCCCC